>JANYKW010000034.1 GCA_025358025.1 Bacteroidia bacterium
TGCGCCGGTCTCTAATATTGCTATTATACCCCTCGACTTGCATGTGTTAAGCCTCCCGCTAGCGTTCATCCTGAGCCAGGATCAAACTCTCCGTTGTATAGAAAATTTTAAATATAATCCAGAACCTCAGGCTTTATTCATTCCATCCTCTCTTATCCAGGTAATATCCCGCCCGATTTAAAACTTGCGCAATATCCCAAAATAAAATCATTCCAGGAACCTAGTATTCTTCTCTTCTTACCTTCCTTAATATTTTTCAATGAACTCTTTATTCCCTTCTTTCCCGCCCTGACACCAACCTAAACCTAAACCCAGATTAACGCCCGAAACGGAGTGCAAATGTATAGCGTTTTTTTATCCTAAACAACCTCCCCGATAAAATAGTTTACAAAATACTTCATTTGAGCTGCTATCCTTTTGAATATCTGAAATGTTAAACACTAAAAAAAAATCAAAAAATTAATCAGTTGCATGTTTTTGACGCAGAAATAGCACATTTATATTATTTTTACCATCTCATTGAAACAAAAGAATCGTGTCTGACAGTATCGTAATCATTCCTACCTACAACGAAAAAGAGAACATTGAACGGATGATCCGTACAATCTTCCAACTTCCAAAACAATTTCATATTCTGATTGTAGATGATAATTCACCGGATGGTACAGCGGAAATTATCAAAAAACTGATGAAGGAATTTTCTGAAAATCTCTTCATGATAGAACGTAAGGGAAAACTGGGATTGGGCACGGCTTACCTGACGGGCTTCCAATGGGCACTCTCAAATAAATATCCATATATCTTCGAAATGGATGCCGATTTTTCGCATAATCCGGATGATCTGCTGCGCTTGTATCAGGCATGTGCTGAAGATGGAGCCGAATTGGCCATCGGTTCCAGGTACATTTCCGGAATTAATGTCATCAACTGGCCACTGAAAAGAGTATTGATGTCCTATTTTGCCTCCATGTATGTGCGACTGGTTACCGGAATGGGAATTATGGACACCACTGCAGGATTTAAATGCTACAAAAGTACTGTACTGGACCGTCTCGACCTCCACCGGATAAAAATGAAGGGTTATGGATTTCAGATAGAAATGAAATTTAAAACCTGGAGACTTGGATTCAAAATTTCCGAAGTCCCCATTATTTTCACGGATCGCAAGGAAGGCTCATCCAAAATGAGTGGCGGCATATTTGGCGAAGCATTTAAAGGGGTGATCAAAATGAAAATTGCAAGCTATTTTACAAATCCCGGAAAAAAGCATTAAAAAAAGTGTACTTTTCTCCTTAATAAAGGATAACAATATAATTTACAATAACCGAATAGAACTCGTTTGTAAATTATTCTTAAGACTTTAATAATTAATAGTTTAATTGTACTATTCTGGAATGAGAGACATTATTATCAAAGATGCCAAGGTCGTCAACGAGGGCAAGATTTCGCGGGATACAACACTGCTGATCAGGAATGGGATCATTGAAAAGATCTTCAGAGATTCAGTTCCCGAAACCATTATGGCTAATGCAGATGTGATAGATGCATCCGGAAAATTTCTGTTACCGGGTGTCATTGACGACCAGGTTCACTTTCGTGAACCCGGACTTACCCACAAAGGCGATATTTATACAGAATCAAAAGCCGCGGTAGCTGGCGGAATCACCTCCTTTATGGAGATGCCCAATACAGTGCCTCAAGCCACAACACAAGAACTTTTAAACCAAAAATTTGATCGTGCATCAGAAGTCTCATTGGCCAACTACTCATTTTATATCGGTGCTACCAACGACAATCTCGAAGAACTGCTGAAAACTGATCCGGCAAAAGTATGTGGCATCAAGGTGTTTTTGGGTTCTTCCACAGGCAATATGCTGGTCGATAATCCCGAAACTTTATCATCCCTCTTTCAGAAATCAAAAATGCTGATTGCAGTACATTGTGAAGATGAAAATATTGTCCAGGCAAACCTCGCAGCATCCATTGAAAAATTCGGCGATGAAATTCCGATGAGTGAGCATCCAAAAATAAGGGATGCAAGAGCCTGTTTCAACTCCTCATCCAAAGCTGTTGAGCTTGCCAAGAAATTTGGCACAAGGCTTCATATTTTGCATCTTTCGACTGCAGCTGAAATTGCATTATTTGATTCTGCACCTGTAAAAAACAAGAAAATAACTGCTGAAGTTTGCATTCACCATCTTTGGTTTTCTGATGCCGATTATGAAAAACTCGGGGCCAGGATCAAATGGAATCCGGCAATCAAATCTGCCAGCGACCGCGCCAGTCTTATCAAGGCCGTCAATGAGAACAGAATAGACGTGATTGCTACGGATCATGCACCTCATACTGAAGAGGAGAAGAACCGGAGCTATCTGAAAATGCCTTCCGGTGGTCCACTGGTAGAACATTCCTTACCTGCCATGCTGGAAATGAGCAGAAATGGTAAAATTACCATGGAAAAAGTGGTCGAAAAGATGTGTCATGCACCTGCCGATCTTTTTGGAATCGAAAAACGGGGTTATATCCGCAAAGGATATAAGGCCGATCTTGTATTGGTCGATGCAGGAAAATGGACAGTCTCCAAAGAAAATATTCAATCCAAATGCAACTGGTCACCCTTTGAAGGCGAGTCCTTCTACTATTATATAACACAAACTTTCGTGAACGGAAAACTGGTCTATGAGAATAGTCATCCTGGAAAAAAAGGAATATTCCACGAAGAAACCAAAGGTGAAAGACTGACTTTCAACAGGGATGTCATTTGATTATTTGAGTAGAAACCGCACTATTTTTCTGGTTCGCTGTTCAACATAAATGGTTCTCCCAACCGTACACTCAGTTACAGCTTCCTGCGTAAAATATCGGATAGTAAGCAACTCAAGACCATCATTGTAGTGAACCACAAAATGTTCTGAAAGTTCCTGGATCAACTGTTCAAAATCTCTTTCAGGACGATCGATTGCCAGTGAAAAATTCATGGCAGATTGTTGAACCAGGTTGACTCTCATCCTGAATTTCGAAAATAACCGGTAGATATTGGCAATGCTCTCTTCTGCGATGAAAGAAAAATCCTTTGGAGAGACAGTTATCAATACCTGATCCTCCTTGTTAATGAAAACTGGGATATAATCCATTGGGTGATCAATGTTGCAAATCATTGAACCAACCTCATCCGGATGAATGAATGACTTGACATACAGTGGTATCTTCTTCTCAACCAAAGGTTTCATTGTTTTCGGATGAATAACTTTTGCACCATAATAGGTCATCTCAACAGCTTCACGGTAGGATAGTTTCTCTAGTTTACAGGTATTTAAATATTTATGCGGGTCTGCATTCATGATACCCGGGACGTCTTTCCAGATAGTTACACTCTCCGCATCCATAATATTAGCCAGAATAGCTGCTGTATAGTCCGATCCTTCCCGTCCCAATGTCGTGGTGAGGTTAAATGTTGTGGCTCCTATAAATCCCTGTGTCAGACACACACTGTTTTGGTCGAACTGAAAAGCCTGAGGCAACAGCTTTCTGGTCAGACTCCAGTCGATCTCGCCTTCACGCCAGGTATCATTGGTACGGATGTAATGACCTGCATCAATCCATTTCGTAACCCTGCCCAGGTGATTTAAGTAGGTTGCCAGTATCTCGGTGGAAACCATTTCTCCTGTCGAGACGATCTGATCATATTCAAAGTCATAATTTAAAGAGGGAGGAATATTCATTCGCTTTATTAGCGCTTCGAAATCATCCAGCAAGGTGCTTTCAAGTTTCTCATTTCCTGACACGAACAGCTTACCGACCATGTGAAGATGTTCTTCTTTTAACCTGATTATCCCCTTAAGTGCCTCATCTATTTTCCCATCAAAATAATTTCTTGTTACAGCTACAAGTGCATCTGTTGTTTTGCCCATGGCAGAAACAACAACAATAAGCTGATCAGGTTCAGCACAAATAATTGCTGCGGTATTAATGACCCCGGCAGCATCCTTAACAGATGCTCCTCCAAATTTAAAAACCTTCATCTTCAATAAATTTTCTGTGATCTAAAAGTTCGGTTAATTCATGACAAAGGAACAAAAAAGAGAGACATCCCGCTTAAGGATTAGGCCTAAACTCCAAAATTAGTAACTTCGCACTTTCATCAGAATAGCATAAATTGGAACTTACAGATTTTCTGCACCTATACCGCTCCCATCCATCACTAATCGGATTGAAGGAGACTTTGAAATCTTCGGGAGCCAAAAAAATATCCGTTTCAGGCTTGACCGGATCATCTGCTACTGTTGCCTTTTCTGTTTTGAGAGAGATGTTTCCATTCCAGGCACTTTTTATACTAGGAGATCGGGAAGAGGCCGCCTTCTTCTTTGACGATCTGCAGGTACTTGGGCGGGAAGAGGAACTTCTTTTTTTCCCATCTTCCTTCAAACGAAATATTTGGCATGACCACATCGACAACGAAAACATCATACTCCGGACGGATGTTTTAAATAAATTATCTGTAAAAGATAAAAACTACCTGATTGTGACCTATCCGGAAGCGATCATGGAGATGGTTCTTTCAGAAAGCGGTCTTCAAAAACATACACTTCATGTTAAGACGGGTGAAAAACTCTCCATTTCATTTATTAACGAACTGCTGTTCGAATATGGTTTTGAAAGAGTTGAGTTTGTCTTTGAACCAGGGCAGTATTCCATCCGTGGGTCTATCGTCGATATTTTTTCGTATTCAAACGAAGATCCATACCGGATCGATTTCTTCGGTGATGTTATAGATTCGATCCGCTCTTTTGACATCGAAGACCAGATTTCAAAGGTTCCTTACAATAAAATATCCATAATACCCAATATTCAGGAGGGACTTTCTGAAGAGAAGAAGGTCACATTTTTTGAATTTCTCGATAAACAGACTTATCTCATTTCAAGAGATTTTGACCTTTTGACCGATCACATCGGAGAATTAAGTTTCTCAGGACACCAACAAGAAAATAGGAGTGAAGAACAAGAAAATGGTGATTTTCTGACTGCAGAGCTTTTCAGAAGCTATCTTAGAAAATTCTCCCTTATCGAATTAAAATTGAACAGGAAGGCAACTGCACTGCAATTTGAATTTCACACAAAACCGCAACCAGTTTTCAATAAGAATTTTGATCTCCTTGGTGCCAATCTGAAGGAAAACAGGCACACAGGATATCACAACCTGATCCTTTCATCCAGTTCCAAGCAGATTGACAGATTGCATGCTATTTTCGATGATAAGGGAGATCCTCAGAAATTGGATTCTTTGCCTTTTGCCTTGCAGGAAGGATTTATTGATCATGACCTGAAAATCTGCTGTTACAATGATCATCAGATCTTTGAAAGATACCACAGATACAAGCTTCGAACCAAAAAGCCATCCCGCCAGGCTATTACCCTGAAAGAACTGAGCAAACTGCAGGTAGGCGATTATGTTGTTCATACCGATCATGGAATCGGAAAATTTGCCGGACTTGTCAGGACGGAAGTTAACGGCAACATACAGGAAGCAGTAAGACTCTCCTACCGGGATAATGACTCACTTCTGGTAAGCATTCACTCTTTGCACCGAATCTCAAAATACAAGGGGAAGGAGGGTCAGGAGCCTTCCATTCACAAGCTGGGCACTGCTGCCTGGCAGAATATGAAGAACAAAACAAAGAGCAAGGTAAAAGATATTGCCCGTGAACTTATCGCGCTGTATGCTGCTAGAAAAATGGAAAAAGGCTATGCCTATATGCCGGACACCTATCTCCAGCAGGAGTTGGAAGCCAGCTTTATTTATGAAGATACCCCGGACCAGCTTAAAGCGACCATTTCAGTAAAAGAAGATATGGAGCGGCTCATGCCAATGGACCGGCTCATTTGTGGCGATGTCGGTTTCGGAAAAACAGAGATTGCCATTCGGGCAGCATTCAAAGCAGTCACCGACAGCAAGCAGGTGGCCATTCTGGTTCCTACGACCATTCTCGCTTTGCAGCATTACAAGACATTCAGGGAACGATTACGTGATTTTCCATGTAATGTCGAATATATTAGCAGACTGAGGCACGCATCCGATGTAAAAAAGGTTTTACAGAATCTGGCATCCGGCAAAGTTGATATACTGATTGGAACCCATAAACTAATTGGAAAGGATGTGAAATTTAAAGACCTGGGCCTGCTGATTGTAGATGAAGAACAACGATTTGGTGTTTCTGTAAAAGAAAAATTGAAACAGTTGAAAGTCAATGTAGACACATTAACCCTTACTGCCACACCAATCCCACGGACCCTACAGTTTTCTCTGATGGGAGCCAGAGACCTTTCAATCATCAGTACTCCTCCACCCAACCGTTACCCTATCTCTACGGAAGTTCACTCGTTCGACGAAGAAGTGATCAGGGAAGCAATTACTTATGAGGTATCCAGAGGTGGTCAGGTTTTTTTTATCAACAACCGGATCAGTAATATATATGAACTGGAACGTTTGATACGCAGGCTCTGTCCGGGAGTCAGAACGATAGTTGGCCATGGACAAATGGAGGGAGATAAACTGGAAAAGGTTATGTTCGATTTTATCAACGGCGATTTCGATGTTTTAATTGCCACTACCATCATCGAATCTGGATTGGATATTCCAAACACCAATACAATTCTGATCAACCATGCACAGAATTTCGGTCTAAGTGAACTTCATCAATTAAGGGGACGTGTTGGCAGATCTAACAAAAAAGCATACTGTTATTTACTGACACCTCCCCTGGAATCGATGACGCCGGAGGCCAGACGCAGATTACAGGCTATTGAGGAATTTTCAGATATCGGCAGCGGATTTAGTCTGGCAATGCAAGATCTTGATATCCGTGGAGCTGGCAATTTGTTGGGTGGAGAACAGAGCGGATTTATTGCCGATATCGGTTTTGAAGCATATCAACGCATCCTGAATGAAGCCATGGAAGAGTTAAGAAATGACGAATTCCAAGGTGTGTTTGAAGACCAGGAGATCAAAAATCAGCAAAATGCCTTTCTTCAGACCTCCTTCATAAAGGATTGCACCATCGATACAGATCTGGAACTCTTATTCCCGGATGATTATGTTGCCAGCATCTCTGAAAGGGTACTTTTATACCGCGAATTAGATGATCTCAAATCTGAGGAAACACTTACACTTTTTGAAAAAACATTGACAGATCGTTTCGGACAGATTCCAAAGGCAGCCAAGGAACTGCTGGATGTAGTAAGGATCAGATGGCAGGCCATTTCCCTCAATATGGAAAAAGTAATCATCAGGGATAAGAAAATGATTTGCTATCTCCCTTCCGATCAAACTTCAAAGTTTTACTACTCGGGGGAATTTACCGGATTGATGCAGTGGATCGCCATAAATCCTTCGAGATGTAAAGTCAGGGAAAATAAAGGCAAACTCGCAGTTATATTAGATTCTGTACAAAGTATTCATGTTGCCCTGGATATTTTACATATGATATCTCTTTTCCTGCAACAAAGAAGAGACCCCAATAAGCTATGATATCATCTAAAACAGATCCGCTCCATTTTCACTCCTGTATTCTTATCCTGGCTTTCCTTTATATTATCACTATGGGCAATCACATCCAGGCACAAACGTCGCGTCTGACCAAACAATCTCAACAGGAGAAAACGGTCATAGACACACCAGGGAAAGTCGTCGAATCATCTGACACCATGCAACATTTCAGCTTCCCTCCAATAGAAATTGAGGCTGAATATATCTACAAAAAGACAAATGAGAAGAAAAAATACCACCGTTTGTATGAAGATATTAAACGTGTCTACCCTCTTTCTCATATTGTTTCAAGTGAGATTGAACTGGTCAATGCTGCACTTGATTCAATTTACAAAACCAAAACCAAAAGAAAAGAGTATCTGAAATGGTATGAGAAACACACCTTTAATACTTACATTGATACGCTTAGGGCATTAAATACCAGGCAGATAAGGTTATTCATCAAACTTATTGATCGTGAAACAGGGAGTACTCCTTATGATTTAATAAAAAAATACCGGGGAGGATGGGATGCTTTCCTTTGGCAATTATCCGCCAATGCTTTGTTGCTAAATCTTAAAAATGATTATGATCCGATGGAAGATGAAATGATTGAGGATATTATCAGAAAATTTTACTGATTTCGTTACTTTTTATCTAATTTTATCGTAAAATCTGTTCGTGATCGTAACATGACCGGATTCAGTTAAAATGCAAAAAAGTGATAGATCTCAACAACAAATTACAAAGCCAGAATCCAATTTTCGACAACTCATTGGATCACCTGCCCACCAATCTTACCCATCGTGATGTACTCACCAAATACGAAAAAATTCCTACTTTCATTTACCAGGAAAGTTCTGATGCTTCCTTTGATGTTGCCAAAGAAATTTCCCATCTGATCAAGAATAAACAAACGGAAGGCAAAAATTGTGTTTTAGGTCTCCCAACCGGATCCACGCAGCTGGGTATTTATGCAGAATTGGTCAGGATACACCGCGAAGAGGGTCTTAGTTTTCGCAATGTTATCACGTTTAATCTGGATGAGTATTATCCGCTGTCCTCTCATTCTATTCACAGTTACCATCATTATATGCGGTTGAATTTGTTCAACCATGTCGACATTCGTCCTGAAAACATTCACATTCCGGATGGTACGATTCTGCTGGATGAGGTACATGATTATTGTCGTGAATACGAAAGAAAGATCGAAAATGCAGGTGGTTTCGACCTTTTATTGTTGGGAATCGGACGAAGCGGGCACATTGGATTCAATGAACCCGGATCCGGACGAAGCACAAGAACCCGCATAATAACGCTGGATCCTGACACACGACAGGAGGAAGCAAAACAATTCAGGGGTTTCAACAATGTTCCCCGAAGTGCAATTACAATTGGTATTTCTACCATTTTGAACGCAAAAAAGATCATTCTTTCAGCATTTGGCGAAACAAAAGCCAAAGTTATCAAACAAATGGTGGAAGACGAACCAAACAATCTCGTCCCCGCCTCATACATTCAGTATCACCCCAATGCCAAGGTCATCATTGATAAAGGTGCTGCAATGCAGCTGATAAGAATGAAGACTCCGTGGCTACTTGATAGTATGGATTGGTCTGAAGATCGTCTGATCAGAAAAGCGGTACTTTGGCTATGCTACAAAACCAGTAAACCTCTGCTTAAACTCACCGGGAAAGATTACAACGACAACGGACTGAGCGACTTGCTTGCTTCTGTAGGTTCAGCGTACAAGATCAACATCAAAGTTTTTAATGATTTACAACATACCATTACCGGATGGCCCGGAGGAAAACCAGATACAGATGACAGATTTCGCCCGGAAAGAGCAAAACCTGAAAAAAAACGTATCATTATTTTCAGCCCGCATCCTGACGACGATGTCATCTCCATGGGCGGTACCCTGCTGCGTTTGATTGAACAAGGTCACGATGTTCATGTATGTTACCAGGTTTCCGGGAATTTTGCAGTTTCTGATGAATATGTGACCAGATTTCTGGACTTCCACCAGGAATATATAGACTTTTATGACAAAGGCAACCCAATTTCTAAAATTCAGCAAGACAAGCTCCTAAACTTTATCAAAAACAAAAAGGACAACGACATTGATATTCCGGATCTGAGAAAAGTGAAGGGATTTATACGCAGAATGGAAGCAAGGTCAGCATTGAGATATTTTGGACTTAAAAACGAGAACATCCATTTTCTTGATCTGCCATTTTATGAAACCGGACTCAAATCAAAAGCACCCATTGGTGTGGAAGATGTTCAAATCCTAATTAATGTGGTTGAACGGATTAAACCTCACCAGATTTTTGCAGCAGGCGACCTCTCCGATCCGCACGGAACGCATAGGGTCTGTTTGGATGCCATCTTCCTTGCATTGGAACATATTAAAAATCAGCCTTGGATGGATGATTGCTGGGTGTGGCTATACAGGGGTGCCTGGGCAGAATGGGATGCCGACCAGATAGAAATGGCTGTTCCAATCAGTCCAATTGAACTTTCCAGAAAAAGAGAGGCTATTCTTCGTCACCAATCCCAGAAAGAAGGAGCTATGTTCATGGGTGAAGATGAGCGTGAATTCTGGCAAAGAGCCGAGGATAGAAACCGTGCAACTGCTAATTTGTATGATGCGCTGGGAATGGCAGAATATGAAGCAATGGAAGCTTTTGTCAAATACTTTCCCTGATATGGAACTACAGGAAGCATTGGAATGACCGATCAATCAAATGACTGGTCATTTTTTTGAATTACAGATTACTATAAAAAAAACAGATGAATCCATTCTTCAGGGCTTGTTCACTTCTTTTGATTTTGCTTTGCTTCATACCTTTTGCAGGCAGCAGCAGAAGTGATGGTTTACTTTCAACTGATAAAACTTCGAAAGAGCAATCTGCCGGGCCGAAGACAAGTGAATTCAGGGCAGTGTGGATCGCAACAATCAACAACATTGACTGGCCTTCCAAACCAAATTTGTCGGTCGCACAACAAAAAAGTGAGTTCCTGAAACTTTTGGAAACCTTTCAGCAATTCAACCTGAATGTTGTTATCTTACAGGTTAGAGCGGCCTCAGATGCTTTTTACAAATCCAAAACCGAACCGTGGTCTATGTTTTTAACAGGAAAACAAGGCAAGGCACCCAGTCCCTTCTTTGATCCTCTGGAATGGGCTATTGAAATGTGCCACCGGCGTGGGATGGAGTTGCATGCATGGTTTAATCCGTTCAGGGTACGAAATTCGGGCTATTATCCATTGGATCCAAACAGTTTTGCTGCCCGGCATCCTCAGTATGTTAAAGAGTTTGACAAAAAATTATTTTTGGATCCCGGCTACCCCGAAGTTATCTCTCATCTTGTGGCTGTTATTGCCGAAGTTGCCCAAAACTACGCCGTGGATGCAATTTTGCTGGATGACTATTTCTATCCTTATCCGGTCGAAGGCAAAGGATTCAGTGATCAGAATAGTTTTGCCAAATATGGAGGTTCATATTATCCCAAGCGATTAAAAGAATGGAGAAGAGAAAATATCAACCAATTTATCTCATCTCTTCACGGTACGCTACTGGATATTAATCCCAGGATAAAATTTGGGATCAGTCCATTTGGAATCTGGCGCAACAAATCAGTCGATCCTGCTGGCTCTTCAGGTCTTCAGGGCCTAAGTTCATATGACGATTTGTATGCTGATGTTCGCAAATGGCTGATGAAGGGATGGATCGACTATGTCATTCCGCAGCTATACTGGGAAAAAGGGAATCGTTTTGGTGACTTTACCACTCTTGTGAAATGGTGGAGCGATAACAGCTTTGGAAAATCGCTTTATATTGGTCAGGCGCTGTACAGATCAAACGCGGGGATGAGGGGGTGGAAGCAGCCCTACGAATTAAATGAACAGCTCAATTATTTAAGAACAAATGAAAAAGTTAAGGGTTTTGCCTTTTACAGCGCTTCCAGCATTGGTGATTTATCAGCGCAACAGGCAATTGCCCTGCGTGATAATCAACTTAATTCAGAGGCTGCAATACACGACGACCGACATACAATCATTGCATCCCCTGCTGTTATTGAAAAAACTGAAACCAAACCTGAAGAAATAGCCATAAGTGAGGAACTTATCAATGCTGATTTTCGTGGCTCCCTGGATAAATATCCAATATTTGCGCGTAAAAACCTGGTTTCCATATCCGGAGCAATTACCAGCCTCAAACAAACCAACGGGAACAGACTTCTTAGTTGGAAAAAAACCGGGAACTCCTCCTCCGAAAGGTTTGCCTTGGTATCATTTAAGAAAATTGGCAATAAAAAATATTTTCAAATTATCCAGGAAATATCATCAACCGCTGATTTTACCATTTCTCCAAAAAAATGGAAAGAGTTGAAAAGGATGGAACTGCTCCTGATTTGCAGGGATATTGAAAATAATACCGACCAATTCTCTGATTTTTTCCAGATGAATAGAAGAAAAGTTAAAATAGCGGATAATCCTTTCAAACACTCCTGATTTTTCTTGTTAATTCATATCACTATTGGTACAACACCAAAAAAACCGCCTCTGAGCAAACTCAAAGGCGGTTTTTAAATATTTCGAACCGACTCTAGCGGGTAAATAACAGCTCGCGGTATTTGGGTAAAGGCCACAACTCATTGTCAATAACCAGTTCAAGCTTATCTATGTGGTAACGGATGTCTTCCAGGTATGGTTTTACGTTCTGTTCGTAATCCAATGCCTTCTCTCTGGAGTGTTCAATAACATTGGCAACTTTCCTGGCATCGATCATCTCTTTCGTTTTCGATTTGATATTGGAAATATGGCTGGATATCTCCTTAATCACATCTTTTCGTGCACCGGCCAATTCATTGAATTCATCATCTGAGAAAATCATCTTCAATCCTTTGACGTTTTCAATCAACATGGTCTGATAGGTAATGGCAGTTGGAACAATGTGGTTAATAGCCAAATCACCCAGTACACGTGACTCAATCTGGATTTTTTTGATGTATTTCTCATATTCTACCTCAACACGGGCTTCCAGCTCTTTCTCATTGAAGATTCCAAGTGATTCGAAAACTTTCCTTGAGCCTTTATTTAAATATGCGTCCAGTGCAAGCGGCACGCTCTTGATGTTCGTCAATCCGCGACGTTCTGCCTCAACAGCCCACTCCTGGCTGTAACCATTGCCATCGAAACGAACCGGTTTGCATTCCGTGATGTATCTTTTCAATACCTGGAAAATTGCCTCATCTTTTTTGATGTTGGCATCAATCAGTTTATCGACATCTTTCTTGAATTGAATTAATTGGGCGGCGACCACTGAGTTCAAAGCAATCATTGCAGAAGCACAATTGGCAGAAGAACCTACTGCGCGGAATTCAAATCTGTTTCCGGTAAATGCAAAAGGCGAAGTCCGGTTTCTATCGGTATTGTCCAGTAATATTTCAGGAATACGGCCAATATTCAATTTAAGTTCCGTTTTTTCATCCGGAGTCATTTTTTTCTCACCAACAACATTTTCAATCTGATCAAGCATAGCTCCTACTTCAGTACCGAGAAAAGTTGAAATAATTGCAGGTGGGGCTTCATTGGCGCCAAGACGGTGGGAATTACTTGCAGAAACAATGGAGGCACGGAGCAAATCCTGGTGGTCATATACAGCTTTGATGGTATTAACGATAAATGCCAGAAATTGAGTATTTGATTTCGGGTTTTTTCCGGGTGAATATAGGTTAACACCGGTATTGGTGGAAAGTGACCAGTTGTTGTGCTTACCGGAACCATTGATGCCGGAGAAAGGTTTCTCGTGCAACAAAACCCTGAAGCCATGGTGACGTGCAATCTTGTTCATCAGGTCCATGATCATCTGGTTGTGGTCGTTGGCCAGGTTGACCTCTTCAAAGATAGGCGCCAGCTCAAACTGGTTAGGCGCAACCTCATTGTGCCGGGTTTTCACCGGAATACCAAGTTTGTAGGCCTCATTTTCCAGATCCATCATAAACATGGCTACACGCTCAGGAATTGATCCGAAATAGTGATCCTCAAGTTGCTGATCTTTCGCAGAAGAGTGTCCCATCAGGGTGCGACCCGTAAGTACCAGGTCCGGACGGGCAATATAAAGAGCTTCGTCAACCAGAAAATATTCCTGTTCCCATCCTAAATTTGCAGTAACATGGGTTACGTTTTTATCCCAATACTGACAAACTTCAACGGCAGCTTTGTCTACAGCATTCATAACCTTCAACAATGGTGCCTTGTAGTCGAGTGCTTCTCCTGTATAGGCAATAAAGATCGTAGGGATACAAAGTGTGGTACCAACTATAAAAGCAGGTGAAGAGACATCCCATGCGGTATATCCCCTTGCTTCAAAAGTGTTTCTTATTCCGCCACTCGGGAAAGAAGATGCATCCGGCTCCTGTTGTGCCAATAATTTTCCGGGGAAACTCTCAACTACACCACCCAACTCGGAATGATCAATGAAAGCATCATGCTTTTCTGCGGTACCGTCTGTTAAAGGATGGAACCAGTGCGTGTAATGTGTCGCGCCGTTTTCGATGGCCCATGCTTTCATCCCGATCGCAACCTGATCCGCAATCCTGCGATCAATGGTGGTTCCGTTGTCAATTGCATCGCAAATACCCTTGAATGAATCTTTGGAAAGGTATTTTTTCATTTTGGGACGATCAAAAACCAGCATACCATAATAGTCTGAAGTGAGATTCTCCTCCCTTTTGACTTCAACAGGCTTGCGCGTCATCAAAATCTCCAGCGCTTTAAATCTAAATGTTGCCATAGCTATAATTTTTAAAATTTAGAATTTCAGAATTTTTCTGCTAAAGTACAGTTTTTTCGTTACCACCCCCATATTTTTTATGATATATTCAATAATTCACGTTTTTTTAACATTAATATCTGTTTTTAACGCGTATTTTTAAATTATTATACATTTTTCTAAATATTATATACTTTTTCTTAAAACAGATAGCCGATTTTAAAAAACCGGCTATCTGTCTATTGGGGTATAATTTTTGCAACCTATAGACTATAAAAATGATAAAATTGAACAACTGTCCTTATTCCATTAAAGAAATTCTCCAGAAGAAAATTTTCATTGGGTGAATGGATGGCATCTGATTCCAGACCAAAACCCATCAAAACAGTTTTAATACCCAGGGCTTTTTCAAAAGTTGAAACAATCGGTATGCTACCGCCGCTTCTTACAGGCACCGGCAACTTTCCATATACTGCACGATAGGCCTTTTCAGCTGCCTGATACGCAGGATGATCAATTGGACACAAATAAGCCTGTCCGCCATGGTGAATTTTCACATCCACCCTGATTGATTTGGGGGCAATGGATTCAAAGTAGTTTTTAAACAGGGCAGCAATCTTCTTATGATCCTGGTTGGGAACCAATCTGGTGCTAATTTTGGCAAAAGCCTTTGAAGGCAGAATTGTTTTGGATCCTTCCCCTGTATATCCACCCCAGATACCGCAAACATCAAAAGTTGGGCGTATACCTGTGCGTTCGGTGGTCGAATATCCTTCTTCACCATGCAATTGTTCTAGCTGCAAAGCCTCCCTATATTTCATTTCGTCAAATGGATTCTGAGAGAGCATTTTTCTTTCAGCATCCGATACTTCCACGACATCATCATAAAATCCCGGGATAGTTATCCTGTTTTGCCCGTCTGTCATTCTGGCAATCAGCTTACACAATTCGTTGATCGGATTGGCCACCGCTCCTCCAAACAATCCGGAATGAAGATCCCTGTCAGGACCTGTCACCTCCACTTCCCAATATGCCAAACCCCGCAGACCAGAGGTAATGGAAGGGATATCCCTGGCAATCATCCCGGTATCGGAGACCAGGATTACATCTGCTTTCAGCATCTCTTTGTGCTCTTCACAAAATTTACCCAAATGGGTGGAGCCGATCTCCTCCTCCCCCTCTATCAAGAATTTTACGTTGCAATTCAATGTATTGCTTTTGACGAGCCATTCAAATGCCTTGGCATGTATAAAAGACTGGCCTTTGTCATCGTTGGCTCCTCTTGCCCATATTTTCCCATCCCTGACAATGGGTTCAAAAGGATCTGAATGCCATTTTTCAATCGGATCAACAGGCATAACATCCATGTGTCCATAAACTAAAACAGTAGGTTTTGATAAATCGATGATTTTTTCGGCATACACGACCGGGTGACCGGGCGTCTGGTAAATAGCAGCACTGTCAGCTCCTGCCTGTAACAGGATCATCTTCCAGTAGGTTGCCGCTTTTATCATATCAGGTTTATGCTTTTCCAATGCACTGACAGAGGGAATCCTGATTAATCCAAATAATTCCTCCAAAATCCTATCTCCATTTGCAGATAGATATGATTCAATTTGATCCATATTTTTTTTTCAAATATAATCTCTTTGGAAGAAAAACCAGACCAGATGAGGGAAGATATTGCGCAAATTAAAATTTCAGCAGAATGCGAAGAAAAGAGATCCAAACCATCATTTCCTTCATCCATTTTATTTAAATTTAGCCGGTTTTAAAATGAACAGCATATCACTGCTGTTCCATAATTTTTTTAAAAAGTTTAATTCTGTCCGTCATGACTAACAGTCGAAGAAATTTCATCCGCGATGCCGGTTTAACCGCTTCAGGAATTGCAGTATTAGGTAATGCCATGAGTTCGTGCGTCTCAGCCAGCGACAAAGTTGTTGTCGCGCTGATAGGTTGCAAAGGAATGGGCTTTAACGATCTCACCTCCTTTTTACAACAGCCTGGTGTGATATGTGCGGCCTTATGTGATGTGGACAGCAATATCTTGAATGAACGTGCTGCAGAAGTTGAAAAGATGACAGGAAAGCGTCCGGATGTCTATGAGGATTTCCGAAAAGTTATAGACCGTAAAGATATAGATGCCGTAATCATTGGTACACCGGATCACTGGCATTGCCTGCCGATGATATATGCCTGCCAGTCAGGGAAAGATGTCTATTGCGAAAAACCATTGGGCAGAACCATTGAAGAATGCAACCTCATGGTAAAAGCAACGCATAAATACAACAGGGTAGTACAGGTTGGACAGTGGCAAAGGAGCGATCCTCACTGGAAAAATGCGGTTGAATATATTCATAGCGGGAAACTGGGAAGGATTCGTTCATCCCGCGCATGGTCTTATGTTGGCTGGAAAGGTTCCATACCTGTAGTACCTGACTCTCCTGTACCTGCAGGAGTGAATTACGACATGTGGCTGGGTCCGGCCCCGGCAAGACCCTTCAACATCAACCGTTTTCACTTTACCTTTCGGTGGTACTGGGATTATGCAGGCGGACTGATGACCGATTGGGGAGTCCATTTGCTGGACTATGCATTATTTGGGATGAATCAATATGTGCCAAAGTCTGTTATGGCATCCGGCGGTAAATATGCTTTCCCGACCGACGCCATGCAGACACCGGATACGATGATGACCATATATGATTTTGGAGATTTCAATATCGTCTGGGACCACACCATCGGCATTTACGGTCAGAACTATGGCAGGGGCCATGGAGTAGCATTCATTGGAGAATATGGGACACTGGTTGTTGACCGTAAAGGATGGCAAGTATATCCCGAGACCAACAGTACATCTGCACAGGCAGGTATGCAACCGGTACCACTACAGCCAGCTACCGGCAAAGGTCTGGATTTGCACGTCAAAAACTTCCTTGACTGCATTAAATCAAGGGAAAAACCAAATTGCGACATCGAAACAGGTGCCCATATCGCCAGAATTTCATCCCTTGGAAACATAGCTTACCGTCTTGGCAGGCAGGTAAACTGGGATGGCGATAAGCAGAGCTTCAAAAATGATCCTGAAGCGGACAAACTAATATTGGCAAATTATCGCGCACCCTGGGAGTTACCCAAGATATAAGTACTTCGAGTACTTCGAGTACTTCAAGTGACTAAAGTGAACTAAAGTGCCGAAGTTGTGGACTCCGAAGATCTCACCATCAAGGATGAAGTACTTTAGGCACTTTAGCTCACTTTAGGCACTTTAGTCACTTCAGTTCACTTTTTCACCTCTTTATAGAAAAGATCTTTTGCTTCAATTTTCATACCTGGATTGTGTCCCTGGATGGCAAAATGCCCCGTCTTGTATTCTTTATCATCATAGGTCATCACCAGCTTTCCATTAATCCAGAATTGAATGTGTTCACCAACCATTTTAATGTGGTAATCGAACCATTCGCCGTCTTTTGTCAGTAATTCAGTCGCTTTCCCTGTGGGAGTTCCCGGTTTCCAGAGCCAGCCGGTATAGGCATCCTGGTTGTTACAAATCTGCGCTTCATATCCGCGTGGAAAACCATTTAGGTTGTCAGCAGGAGCATTGCAGCGAAAATAAACACCACTGTTGCTCTTGGACCCTGGGTCGGAGGAGATACGAAACTTACCCTTAAATTCCAAATCAGTGCAAACTGCATCGGTATAAATATGACCCATGCCCCCGGTTCCTACCAGAACTCCGTTTTCCACACTCCATTTTGCCTTCCCGCGAACAGTCCAGCCTGTCAGATCTTTGCCATTAAACAAGGAGGTCCACTTTTTTGCTGCAACATTGCCGGCAAAGAGAAACATAGATACAATTACGACTAAGGTTAACTTGCTTTTCATGAGTAGTGATTAAATTGATGAATTAAAAATATAACTGCTAAATTACAAAATTCAGATTTTAAAAGTTAGCGGATTAAACAACATCCTGTGAAACATCTCTGTCTTCGTATATCGCTCCATCTGACTGTCGGATAATGTTCATATCGGCTTGCAATCGTTGAGAAAACATGGCAAGATCAGAACTATGAATGATCAGATTGATCCCTTCCTGCATCCACCTGATTTGTCTTTCAGGAACTTCTGAAAAATGAATACCGACAGCCAGTCCTTTTTTCCGGCAGACTCCAATAATCTTCTTCACAGCATCCTCAAATACCGGATGATCATATTGTTCAGGTAATCCCAGACTGATGGAAAGATCGTGGGGGCCAATAAAGACAGCGTCCAGGCCGGGTACTGACAACATTTCATCCAGATGATCCAGCGCCGGGACGCTCTCGATATTGGCAATGCAGACATTGCCTTCATTCCATTTATCGAAGTATTGTTTGAGTTTATCATCCATCTCTTCCGGGGAATCCAATGCCCGTTCCAGTAACTCTCCCTTCAGTGGCCTGTATTTCAAGGCACCCACCAAGGCTTTAATCTGATCAACAGATTCCAGATAGGGAGCAACAATGCCTTCGGCTCCGGCATCCATCATCTGACAAGCCCTGTATGGATCAGGAGAGGGAATCCGAACGACAGGGGCAATTCCCATGGCCCTGAAAGTTTGGCACATACGGGCAATCTCCATCCGCTCCAGCGGAATATGTTCTGTATCCAGAAATACAAAATCCAGCCGGGACCGTAAAGCTATGGCTGGCCAGGTAGGTGAAGTTGAGGTAATGCAAGTGCCATAAACAATTTTACCTGCCTTAATTTTCTTAAGCAAAGTCTTTTCCATGAGTAGCTTGATTCGTTTAGTGTGTTAATAGTCAAATAGGGGTCTTCATCTTTGAATCATTGGCAATTTACAAATTTGTTGATCTTCATCAAAATATAAACGGGGTGCTTTCGTATATAGAAATTTAAACATAAATTTGAAGGTCGGACTATGCACAGACCTACCATGTCTGGTCAGTCAATAACTATTAAAATCAAATAAAAATGAATCCAACCAACAAATTTTCAAGAAGAGGTTTCATTGGAACATCGGCAGCAGCTGCAGCAGCTATTACTGTTGTTCCTTCGAATACCATTGCCGGATTGGGACACAAGGCACCCAGCGACAAGCTCAATATTGCCGGAGTCGGAATCGGTGGAATGGGTTTCGGTAATCTGAAAGCCATGCAAACAGAGAACATCGTGGCACTATGCGATGTTGACTGGGACCACAGTCAACGCTGTTTCGATTTTTTCCCAAAAGCTAAAAAATATTGGGATTGGCGCAAAATGTATGACGAAATGAACAAGGACATTGATGCAGTTCTGGTTGCAACTGCCGACCACAACCATGCAATCGTTGGTGCACATGCCATGACGCTCAACAAACACGTTTATGTTCAAAAGCCTTTGACACACTCTGTTTATGAATCCCGCCTTTTAACAAAACTGGCTGTTAAACACAAAGTAGCCACCTCAATGGGAAATCAGGGTTCTTCGGGCGAAGGGGTGAGACTGATACAGGAATGGTTATGGAACGGGGAGATCGGTGACGTAACAAAAGTGGAAGCATTTACTGACCGTCCTCTGTGGCCCCAGGGACTGGCCCGTCCAAAAGATGGTATGTGGCCGCCGGATACCATGAACTGGGATTTTTTTATTGGTCCTGCCAAATTCCGTCCATATCACCGTATGTACACTCCATGGACTTTCCGTGGCTGGTGGGACTTCGGTACAGGAGCACTCGGAGACATGGCCTGCCACCTGTTACATCCTGTTTTCATGGGACTTAAACTAGGTTATCCTACAAAAGTGCAAGGTTCCTCAACACTTTTGATGACAGATACTCCACCTTCTTCTGAGGTCGTTCAAATGATTTTCCCGGCGCGTCCAAAAGAAAAAGGCATTAAAATCAATTTTCCGGAAGTTACTGTTACCTGGATGGACGGTGGCATGAGGCCTATGAAACCATCGAACTGGCCTGAGGGTCGCGACATGAATGATGATGGCGGAGGCGTGATCTTTCACGGAACCAAAGACAGCATCGCTTGCGGTTGCTATGGAAAAGATCCATGGTTGCTTTCAGGTAGGGTGCCAACAGTGGCTAAAACGATTCCAAGGGTGACAACAAGTCACGAACAGGACTGGATCCGCGCCTGTAAAGAAAGTCCTGAATCCAGGATTGAAACAGCTTCTCCCTTCTCCCAGGCCGGCCCATTCAACGAAATGGTGGTAATGGGTGTTTTGGCCGTTCGACTGCAAGACCTTAACAAAGAGCTCTTGTGGGACGGTCCTAACATGAATTTCACAAACATTCACGACAACGAAACGTTCAAATTCTGTTTGGATGATGGCTTTGTAATCAATGACGGGAATCCAACCTTCAACAAGAAGTTTAGTGAACCCATCAGCGCAAAAGGCTTTGCTGCCGACCTGATCAAACACAACTACCGTAATGGTTGGTCATTGCCTGATATGCCAGCTTGATGCTGACACGATTTAACAGTCTGCTATCGCCGGGAGTTTTTACTTCCGGCGATTCTTTTCATGTACCCTATTTTTGTGCTACCTTTGCCAACCGAAAAACAAGAAAGCATGAACTCCGGTTCGTGACCTTCGCGTAATTCGTCTTTAATTCGTGCAATTAGCATTTTATGATATCTGTCGAGGAATTATATGTTGAATTTGGCGGTTTTGAGCTCTTCAAACACGTTAGCTTTATTGTTAATCCACGCGACCGTATCGGACTGGCTGGCAGGAATGGGGCTGGAAAATCCACGCTTCTGAAAATTTTTGCCGGCAAACAGATCCCAACCTCAGGACGTGTAGTCGCTCCCAAAGATGTCAAGATCGGTTACCTTCCCCAGCACATGGACACAACCGACTCCGGCACCGTAATAGACGAGGCAGCCCGGGCTTTTGAGGAAATTCATATCCTGGAAAACCGGATCAACTTCCTTAGCAATGAGCTTTCCGTAAGGAATGATTACGAATCAGCTGAATATCATATGATTATGGAAGAGCTGCATGAGGTAAACGACCGTTTTCACCTGCTGGGCGGAGGAAATTTCCATGCCAATATTGAACAGACATTGATTGGACTTGGTTTTGATCGCAATGATTTTATAAGGCCTACCTCCGAATTTTCGGGCGGCTGGCGTATGCGGATCGAGCTGGCCAAAATTTTATTGCAGAAACCGCACGTATTTCTTCTGGATGAACCAACCAATCACCTTGATATTGAATCAATTCAGTGGCTTGAGCGATTTCTGAAAGAGTACCCTGGAGCCGTTGTGCTGGTCTCGCACGACCGTGCTTTCCTGGACAATGTTACCAATAGAACAGTTGAAATAAGCCTGGGAAAGATTTACGATTACAAGGTAAATTACAGTAAATATCTGGAATTGAGGATAGAAAGACGCGAACAACAGATGGCATCTTTCCGCAACCAACAAAAGATGATTCAGGATACTGAAGATTTCATCGAGCGATTTCGCTATAAGGCAACCAAATCGGTTCAGGTACAATCCAGAATCAAACAACTGGATAAAGTTGACAGGATCGAAGTCGACGAAGAAGATACACGCTCCATGAACATCAGGTTTCCCCCGTCACCAAGATCAGGAACTGTGGTTTTTAAGGCTACAGGAGTATCCAAATCTTTTGACAAACTCTTGGTTTTAAACAATGTAGACCTGACCATCGAAAGAGGCGAAAAAGTAGCATTTGTAGGAAAAAATGGAGAGGGAAAAACCACGATGGCCCGAATCCTGATGCAACAACTTGAATGCACCGGAGAGCAACTGTTGGGTCACAATGTAAAAATTGGATACTTTGCTCAAAATCAGGCTTCACTGCTCGACGAGGAAATTACTGCGCTTGAAACCATCGACCAGATTGCCGTTGGTGATATCAGGACAAAAATCAGGGATATACTGGGAGCATTTATGTTCTCGGGCGAGGATGTGGATAAAAAAGTAAAGGTATTATCGGGAGGAGAAAGATCAAGACTTGCCATGATCCGTCTATTGCTCGAACCTGTCAACTTTCTGGTACTCGACGAACCTACCAACCACCTGGATATCCACTCCAAAGGCATACTCAAAAAAGCATTGCTGGATTTTGACGGTACCCTATTACTGGTCTCTCACGACCGTGAATTTCTGGATGGACTCGCCAATGTCGTTTATGAGTTCAAAAACAAAAAGATCAAACAACATCTGGGTGGTATATATGAATTCCTGCAGAAAAAAGAGATGGATTCGCTCCGGGAGCTTGAGATGAGCATGCCGGTTAAACGGGAGAAAAAAGAACCGGTTAAGGAGTTGGCAATTGTTTCATTCGAAGAGCGGAAAGAGATCAATAAAATGATCAGTAAGCTTGAAAAACAAATCTCAGAGGTGGAAACGTATATTTCAAAACTTGAGAATGAAATTACCATCACGGATATATATATGAGCGATCATCCCGAAAAGGTGGACAGCGATCTATTGAACAAATATGAATCCACCCAAAAGCAATTGGATCTGGAATTGGAAAAATGGGCCAATCTTAACAGTGGACTGGAAAAGTGGAACACAAAAAAACCAGAATAATTAAAGATTATGGAAGATAAGAATTTTGTATTCGGACTGCACTCCACCATTGAAGCCATCAATGCTGGCAAAGAGATCGACCGGATTCTGATCCGCAAGGGATTACAGGGCGAATTGTATATGGAACTAATGAAACTTATCAGACAGTTTGAAATTCCTTTTCAACAGGTCCCCGTGGAACGCATTGACAGGGTTACACGCAAGAACCACCAGGGAGTTGTAACTTTTATCTCTCCGATTGCCTATCAGCCCATAACAGAAATCATACCCATGCTCTTTGAGCAGGGCAAAAATCCGCTCATTCTTGTTTTAGACCGGATTACCGATGTACGGAATTTTGGTGCCATTGCCCGCTCCGCCGAAGTAGCCGGAGTTGACGCCATACTTATTCCGGAAAAAGGAGCAGCCCAAATCAACGCGGATGCCATCAAAACCTCATCAGGGGCTTTACTGACCATCCCTGTATGCAGAGAAAAAAATCTGATCAACGCCGTTCGTTTTTTGCAGAATTCCGGTCTGAAGGCAGTTGCCGCCTCCGAAAAAGGGGAGCTAAACTATTTCAGTTGCGACATGACAGGTCCTTTGGTCATTTTGATGGGTTCCGAAGAAACAGGTATCGATGCCTCACTCTTAAAAATTGCTGACGAATGGATCAAAATACCCCAGTTGGGAACGATCCAGTCTCTGAATGTATCGGTTGCTGCAGGTATTATTACCTTTGAGGCTGTCAGACAAAGGATATTAATCTGCTAATGCATTAAATTATAAAAACTAAAAAAGGATGAAAGGTGGCTTTCATCCTTTTTTTTGTTTTTTCATCACCCCCCCCCATATTTCAACGTATATACCCTGAAATATATACGTTTTTTATTTTACACCCCCCATATTTTTTGTGTTTCGTTTGTTAATTTAACATTAATTTGAAGCATACCCCCTATTTTTTGTACGATTATTTAAAATTAAACATCTATTCTTGCAGAAGAGATTAAAAAAACAGGGGGGCATCAAATAAAATCATTGTTTTTTTAGAAAATACCCCCATCATCATTGGTGCATAGTGCCCATTAATATTAATTCTTAATTCTTAGCGTATGAAACTGAAATTTAAAAAAATCCAACTGTTCACATCATTTTTCTTGATATTTGTCTTGGTTAGCAATCTTGCTTCCGGAACCGGATCCACCCAAATTTGGATCCCATCAACCGACTTCCAGAAATTTAAAACGCTGCATCTCGGCATTGACAATTATATAAGGGTAAAAAATCAGGAAGATGGAACCCGGGGAGCTGGAGTTTATGACTTGGGGCTTACAATGGGAATTCTTCCATGGGAAAAATTTCAGGCAGAAGCAGGCATCGACTATCTCGGCATGGGAGATGGCATTTACGATAAAAATCCAATTTATTTCAACTTTAAGTTTGGCACCCCGGAAGGTGGATTATTCAAGGGAGCACCTTCGATTGCTTTTGGTGGTCAAAATTTCGGGACAAAATCGAATCTCACCAATTACAACGTAATGTATGGACTTCTTGCTAAAACCATACCAGTACTTGGAAGGTTGTCAGCCGGCTATTATGTAGGGAACAGTAAAATTCTTTTGGATGAAAAAGGCGAAAAAGCCAACAGTGGAATTTTGTTATCCCTGGATCGTCCGATGACAGAGATTTCTGATAAGCTTTGGTTTGCAGTTGATTACCAGGGTGGGAAAAACTATTTAGGTGCCTTGAATGTGGGATTCTCCTGGGCATTTTCATCCAAAGTTTCCGTCATTTTTGCTTATGACATATATAATAACCACCATGTTGCCTACAACACAAAAGACCTCAGCATGAATACTTTCACCACCCAAATAGATATAAATTTTTAACACCATAAATCCTTCCTTCAAGTGCTGTTTGGTCGGTCTGGCATGATAAAGATCACAGCAAATAGGTAGATCTATAAAGTATTAACATATAAAAATAATTACAATGAAAAAAATTGAAGCCATTATCAGAACCTCCAAGTTTGAAGAGGTTAAAGAAGCCTTGCATGCCATAGACATAGATTTTTTCTCTTTCTGGGAAGCAACCGGCGTTGGCAATGAGATGAAATCACCTCAGCGAACATATAGAGGCGTTCATGGAAGTACCTCCTTTATTCCGCGCAGGTTATTAACCATTGTTGTCAGGGATCAGAATCTAAGAAAAACTGTAGACTGTCTCTTAAATGTAGCTTATACCGGAGAAGTCGGGGATGGGAAGATTTTCGTTTCACAAATTGAAGAATCCTGGAGGATTAGAACAAAGGAACAAGGTGACGAATCCTTGTATGTAAAAGACTAAACATTAAAAAACACAAAGCAATGATATTACGAAGGCTTTTAAACAGAAAATCCTCAACTGCCTCAAAAGTCAGTATGAGCCGACCCGAAAAATGGAACCTGTTCCTTGCCATTTTTGCAGGTAAGATGATTGGTTTGGTAATGGTAATTGCAGCCATGATGATGATTCCCGGCTTGTTGGGATTATCAGCAAGTGCAGCTGAATCTTACACACCTCACGAGACTGCAACCATCAATGCCATTAATACCATGTGGACCCTTATTGCCGCAGCACTGGTATTTGGAATGCAGGCTGGTTTTGTAATGCTAGAAGCCGGATTCGCCCGAAAAAAAGAGACTGTTAATATATTGATAGAATGTGCCCTGGACACAGCCATTTGCGGAGTCTTCTTCTGGGCGATTGGATATGCATTCATGTTTAGTCATGGTAATGGCTTTATCGGATACAACTGGTTCTTCCTGCAAGGTGTCCCATTAACCTATGAGGCAACCGGGGTATCTATCCTTGCGCACTGGATTTTCCAGTTTGCGTTTGCAGATACGGCTTCTACCATCACTTCCGGCGCAATGATTGGACGAACAAGTTTCCGCGGCGACATCTTGTACAGCATTGGTGTTACTGGTTTTATTTATCCAATTATTGGACACTGGGCCTGGGGTCCGGACGGATTCCTGGCAACGATGGGCAGTGCAGGGCACTTTATGCCCTCTCTGGGACAACCTTTCAGAGACTTTGCTGGATCAACGGTTGTACATACGATTGGCGGTGTTGTTTCACTGGCAGGGGCTATTGTACTTGGCCCCCGCCTGGGACGTATCTTCCTGCGTGACGATAAGGAAAAAGGTGGATTACCGGCACCACACAGTTTGCCACTTGCTACGATTGGAGCCTTTCTGTTATGGTTCGGATGGTACGGCTTCAATCCCGGAAGTACCCTTTCAGGCATGGACATCGCCGGAATCGGCAGGGTTGCTGCAAATACGACTTTGGCAGCCTGCACCGGAGCCTTGGGTGCTATGGCTTTAGCCTTCTATTTTGGCTTAACGAAGGGCAAATTTGATGTAGGTTTCACACTCAATGGAATGCTTGGAGGATTGGTCGCAATTACGGCTCCATGTTACTGGGTTTCTCCATTTGGAGCAGTAATAATTGGATTAATTGGTGGCATTGTAGTTTTCGGAGGAGTTTATCTTCTTGAATATCTTCGTGTTGACGACCCGGTTGGCGCCTTCTCTGTTCATGGCCTAAATGGAATCTGGGGAACTCTTTCGATTGGTTTGTTTGCTTGTGGTATGTATGGTGCGACAGGCCCTACCGGCGCCGACGACTCCTCTCCCGTAGCCGGACTCTTTTATGGAGGTGGTACCGAAGTTTTGAAAGCTCAGGCCATTGGAAGCTTCACTGTGACAGTGGTAACCTTTGCTATTGCCATGTTATTGATGTGGTTGGTAATGAAATTACCGCAACCATGGAGCTTGCGTGTGGAAGCAAAAGGAGAATTAGGTGAAGGTGGGATCGATATATTCGAACACGGCTCTAAAGCTTATTATGATTGATCAGCTGAAACTTCGAAATCCAGAAAATTGCACCTAAATCTGTTTAGTAAAATCCTATACAACGTTTATTCATTTATGTGCAATATTCCGGGTAACATGGAAAAACATTTGGGGAAAGTTTTTTTATTGTTACCCGGATTTTATAAAAATACATTTACAAGACACTTCTTACCAAAAAATAGGGGTATAATTAAATTTATTATTGAATTTTCATCACTACCCTTATTTATTTATTGTTTGTTTTAATTATTATATGTTTATTCGCTGTAATTAAAATAAGTCGTTCTTTTCATTTGATAAAAATTTGATTTTCATCCGCCAGCTGGTGGATGGCGATTTCTTCTGAACCAAAAAAATTGTATTCTGACAGCTTTTAAAATATTTAGAAAATCGGAACTTCCCTTTTAAAGGTCTCTTCTAGAGAAATAAATGTTTCGGTACTGGATATTCCCGGTATCTTTTGAATTTTTTCACTTAGCACAGATTTCAAGTGTTCATTGTCACGGGCATATATTTTGGCAAATATGGCATACTGTCCTGTAATGTAGTGACATTCCACGATCTCTCTGATTGATCGGAGTTGTTCGGCTACTTCAGCATACAGACTGCCCTTCTCCAAAAACAGACCAATGTAAGAGCAGGTTTTGAAATCAATTTTTTTGGGATCTACCGTATATCCGGAACCAACAATGACCCCCATTTCCGTCATACGCGTGACGCGCTGATGGACAGCCGCCCTGGAGATTCCGCAGGCTTCGGCAACATCCTTGAAAGGGATTCGGGCATTTTTAGTAACAATGTCAAGGATTTGCAAATCTGTATCATCCAGTTGGTTTCGAAGGGTCATGGTTAAAATAGATTAAGAAGGTTAGCTGGTCTTATCATCGAAATTTTAAGTTCCATGTGCGATCAGGCAATAAAATGATTATTATTTACAAAAATAGCTTAAATTATTCATTTGTCAATAAATCAGTCATTTTTATAGACAAATGAATTATAATCGTTCTTTTTAATGAAAAAAAGACAATATAACAGGTAATAGTATAAAAGATAACTAAATAGAATATTATCATGAACAAATCCTGGCAAATATCGCTTGTACTTCTTTTGATTCTCTCTTTAATCGGAGTGATCGTTTCAGGAACAAATCCTTTTGAACTGGATCCTAAAACGGTTCCCGGTGATGTGGCATGGATGCTGACCTCAACAGCACTTGTCCTGTTTATGACCCCGGGTCTGGCTTTTTTCTATGGTGGAATGATACAACCAAAAAATATCATCTCTACCATGCTGCAAAGTTTTGTGGCCATGGGAATTGTCAGTATTGTATGGGTTCTTATCGGATTTAGCCTGGCATTTGGTGACAGCATCGGACCAGAAAAATATGGATTTATCGGTAATCCATTCACCTATTTCATGTTTAAAGGTGTAGGTGGAAACATCAATGCAGCATTGGCACCAACGATTCCCCTGGCTCTATTTGCTATTTTTCAGATGAAATTTGCCATCATAACCCCTGCCCTGATCACGGGTTCGTTTGCCGGTAGGGTCAAATTCAGTTCCTACATCCTTTTTATCTCACTTTTTACCATTTTCATTTATGCTCCTTTAGCCCACTGGACCTGGCATCCGAACGGATTTCTTCGCAACTGGGGCGTTTTGGACTTTGCAGGCGGAACTGTAGTTCATATGTCGGCAGGATTCGCCGCGCTTGCAGGGGCGATGTTCCTGGGACCCAGACGAGATTATCAGCAACAGTTTCATCCGGCCAACATACCTTTTGTCTTGCTGGGAGCAAGCATGCTTTGGTTTGGCTGGTTTGGATTTAACGCGGGGTCAGCCCTTGCAGCAAATTCGATTGCCACAGTTGCCCTGATGAATACCAACATTGCATCGGCAGCTGCCATGATCGGATTTATCCTCTTTGATGTAGCCATGGGACGCAAACCCTCTGCCATGGGTGCTGCCATAGGTCTGGTCGTCGGACTGGTTGCCATCACACCCGGGGCAGGATTCGTCAACCTGGGAGCCGCTATTTTCATCGGATTGATTGCCTCATTTGTCTGCAACATCGCAATTTCCTACCGTTCAAAAACTTCACTCGATGATACGCTGGATGTCTTCCCTGCCCATGGTATGGGTGGCATAATCGGAATGATACTTACCGCTGTGTTTGCCCAGGGTGTTGGTCTGTTCTATGGCGAATACAAAACATTTCTTTTCCACCTGATTTCGCTGGTGATCGTTGGAGGTTATGCTTTCGGAGGTTCTTATTTGCTCTATATCTTAACAAATAAGATCATTCCCCTGAGGGTTTCCCCTAAATCAGAAAGGCTTGGACTGGATATAACCCAACATGATGAATCTTATATAAATGAACACAGCAGGGAGTAATCAAAGGTGATACACGCAATAAATCAAGAAATTCGTAATCAATAATCTACCTTGCTGTATTTGTTCCTCATCACTTTTTTCCAGTCGGTCTCCTTGTCAGTCAGGGCAGCACGATCATTGGCCTTGTACCCTATTCCAACGATCGAAAGCACCTCCAGATGGTCAGGAATTTGGAGCAATTCCCGAATGAATTCATCTGCAGTAAGATCATCGTTGTGAAAACGCCGGTGTATCTGTACCCAGCAGGAACCCAACTCCAACCCTTCTGCAGCAAGTTGAAGAATGATTGAGGCAATGGAACAATCTTCGATCCATATGTCACTCTTGGTCTTATCACCTGAAACAACGACGGCAAGAGGAGCATGTTTTAACAAACAAGCTCCGTGAGGCTTAGCAAGTGACAACCGGGACAATAATTCAGGATCATCAACAACTACAAATTCCCATGGCTTACAGTTTTTAGACGAAGGGGAACATAAAGCAGCTTTAAGAAGCTGTTGAATTAAACCCTCGTCAATCTTCCTGTTACTAAACTTTCTGGTACTTCTGCGGTTATAGATGATCTCAAGCATGGTTAGGTTTTTTTGCAAAAATATAAAGCAAATTGAATGTTTAACATAAATTTATCATTTATTTCAAAAAACTTCAAAAATATTACCTCAAACCACCCCATTATGGTCAGGTCTAAGGGTGCTCAGCCGATGTAAGGCAATTATTCAGTACATTTTATGATGGCTTTGAGAATGGCTTTTTGACAAACCGGACAGAAACTATTCGGTTTGTTTGATTTCATGCGGCAATCATCCACAGGACTGTATACACCCTTTGCAACATATCCCCCACCTGCAAATACTCCAACCTTACCTGCATATTCTGCGGTTCTTGGAGTTGGAACAGGGGTGGAAGGATCAATAAGATATCCCCACTTGGACTTAAAATCCACCAAAGTTGTCAGATTGGGTTCCCATGGCTCCACTTTAAGATTGTAGTAATCTTGGTATGCCACTTGTGAAGAATAATATTCGTCGCCCAAACCTGCAAACTCATGCCCAAATTCATGTATAAATACCTGAGATGCCAATGAATGATCAGAAGTACAGACTGACAGATAGTTGTAAAATCCACCTCCGCCATATTCTGTCGAATTAACCAGAACAATCAGGTAGTCGTAGGGAACCGATGCTGCCTGATCATAGACTGATTTCAAGTCGGTAGTAGTCAGGTAACGGGAAATATCGAAAGTGTAAAAAGTACTGTTATATAGCGTATTAACATAAATATTTCTACCGGGGATATCAGTACCTGACTCCTGGGAAGGGGTTTTTAACGCGTAAATATTAAATTTCTCTTTGTTGGAAGCAAATGGCTCTCCCAAAAAAAGAGAATCAATCAGGCGACCTGCATCTTTTACAAATTTACCCATCTCATCCGGTCTATAACCTTCGGCAAGAATAGCAATGTCCACATTACCGGAAGGATTGCCAGATTTTTTCAGCATCTCAAAATCAATTTTTACCGGTATCTCCTTTGAAATAAAATAATTTGCAGGATCAACAATGTTTCGGTAAATAATTTCAAATTGCCCTTTACGGTTGCGACAAGAAATCTCCAATTCTACTTTCTTCTTAGGAAAAGGAAAACGAAGCACCTGGTAGAAAGACTTTTCCATTTTTTTTGCCTCAGCCGTCGCTTGCCACTCCTGAAAAAGTGGAGAAAACCCCTGCTGGTAAATGATGGCATGTGAAGCCTGATCTTTTATCCTAAAACGATAATTACCAAGGAATTGCTCAGTTATTTGAATGTATGTTTTGCCTCCCCAAAGCGGTTCTTTCTTCAGCTGAACCTCTGTAACCCTGACCGTTTTATTTGTTCCGGTAAGCAGGTAATCAAATCGCAATACACCATCCGTAAAAAAATCATTATACGCCTCCTGAGCAGTTAGTATTATAGGCGACAAGCAAAGAAACAGAAAGACTAATCTGGTTATCATTTGTATATACTATTATTAACTATTTTTGCAGACAGTTCAAACATAATCAATTCCAAACAGTTTGTAAAGCAATAAGCCATGCAAATTTTTTATGACTATTTAAGAGAACTTTTCCTTAATGCTCCATTGCATCCCAAAATTGCAATTTATTTGGCAGCCTTGGGAACATTTCTGTTCATTTCGCTGATCGCGCTGATACTCTTCTTTCCGCTAAGAAAGCTGCTCATTATAATTGTTGAAAGACTTACCGTCAGATCAGAAACTATGTGGGATGATGTTCTTTTTGAACACAAGGTATTTCATGCAGTTGCACACCTGATACCTGCTATTTTTATTTATGGATCAGCTGGATTTGGGACTGAAGATTTGGTTTCTCTCCCTGTAGTAATTACAGGTATCGCCAAAATATATATCACTTTTGCAGTTGTGTTAACTCTCGTCCGTTTTCTGGACGCATCAATGGATATATACAATACTTATCCATTTGCAATGGAACGCCCCATCAAAGGTTATCTGCAGCTTCTCAAGATCTTAATTTATTCCATTGCCGTTATCATCCTGGTATCCATTCTTGTAAACCAAAACCCAGCCAGACTATTCACTGGACTTGGAGCAATGGCTGCCGTCTTAATGTTGGTATTTAAAGACCCCATTCTTGGTTTTGTAGCTAGTATTCAACTGGCTGCAAATAAGATGGTAAAACCTGGAGACTGGATAACAGTCCCAAGATTTGGCGCTGACGGAACAGTAGTGGATATCTCCCTGACTACCGTGAAAATTCAGAATTGGGATAAAACGATCACTTCTATTCCAACATATTCGCTGGTATCCGAATCTGTTACCAACTGGATTGGTATGCAGGAATCTGGCGGCAGACGAATTCAGCGTTCCGTATTTATTGACATGGCCCGAATAAAATTCTGCGACGAAAAATTTGTTGACCGTATCGCGAATCTACCAGTTATTAAAAGCTATATGGAACAAAAGAGGGCTATTGATCCTGCCTTCCCCGACTGGAAGGAGCGGATGGGAAAACAACCCACCAATCTCGCCGTTTTTCGTTCATATATTGAGGCTTTCCTTTGGACCAATCCAAACACTCATAACAATATGACACTGATTGTCAGATTTTTGCAATCTACTGAACGCGGTTTACCCATGGAATATATCGTATTTAGCAAGGAACAACAGTCCGATCTTTTCGAGTCAATCTCAGCAGAAATTGTCGATCATATTTTAGCTGTAATCTCCGACTTTGATTTGAAGGTCTTTCAAAATCCTAGCGGAAGCGATTTCAGATACATTGCGCGAAGTCAGGATAAAGGATAAGGGATAAAATAAAAGGATAAAGGTTAAAGGATAAAGGATAAAGGTTAAAGGATAAAGTCCCTCAGTATGTGACATATAGCCCCATCTAAAATAACATTGGAAAAAGATGTTATATAAGAGGAAAGGGTGATATCCTGTGAATGATTTACAAATTCAGAAGTATGGTGCAAATATTTGAAATTAATTTGCCAGAGCAGTTAAATAATTATAGTTTTGTCGAAAAATAGTCAATTTACTAACAAATTGAAAGAATCGTGAAGAAGAACAACATTGAATCAGAAGAAGATTTCAAAGAACAAGCTGTCCAGATTGACGATCTGGACCGGAAAATTCTAAAATTAATCACCAACAACGCCAGGGTCCCATTTTTGGAAGTAGCCAGAGAGTGTGGAGTTTCAGGAGCTGCCATTCACCAAAGAGTGCAACGCTTAATTTCAATGGGCGTAGTAACAGGATCCGAATTTATTGTCAGTCCATCGAGGATGGGATATAACACCACTGCTTTCATGGGTATCTATCTTGAAAAAACCAGTTTCGACAAAAAAGTGTTAAAGCAGCTGAAAGATATACCTGAAGTTGTAGAATGTCATCATACGACCGGGCAGTATGCTATTTTTATTAAAATCCAAACCAAGACAAATAAGCATCTAATGAAGATCATCGATACTGATCTTCAAGCCATTGACGGTATTGCCCGCACCGAAACCTTTATCTCGCTGGAGCAGGACTTCAAACGTCAGATTCCGATAAAATAAAAGCATTTGATAATAATTTACCATTTTAATTGCTAAATGGGCATTCCAGCTGGCAATTAAAATGGTAAATCGTCGTTATCCCCCTCCTTCGCAGGCATAAAATCATCTTCATTGTAGGGTGGTGGGGGTGGCTGATCACCTGCAGTTGAACCTTTCTCCAGTCTGTCGATTTTAAAGGCGTTGACATTGTGGTACCATTTCCCATTGTACTCACGACCTTCCAAACTAAAACTCACTTCTACCTCATGGTTTTTATCATTCTCCCTGATCATTTCTGTTTTATCGTTGAAAAGTGTAAAACAAATTTTCTTGGGAAACTGATCATCAGGAACCTCAAGGACAAAATCCAGTTTTTTCCACTCTCCTCTTGCACTGCTGCCAGTTTGCAGTGGTAGTATGTCTGTTACTCTTCCTTTAACTTTAAAACTCATGCTTTTTTGATTTTTAAGAAACAAAACCCGGAAGATGATGCTCATCCATTCCGGGTTCGTTTATGAGGAATTACCTCTGTGTATATAATATTGTGGAATTATTTTGTTGGAGCGGGAGCTGCTGCAGCTGCTGGCTCAATCCCGATCAGCTCGACTTCGAAAATCAAAACTGAGTTAGGTTTAATTTTCGGACCGGCAGCTTGTTCTCCATAACCAAGCTCTGAAGGAATATAAATCTTCCATTTTGAGCCTACAGGCATCAGTTGCAATGCTTCTGTCCAGCCTTTGATCACTTGTCCCAAACCAAATGTAACCGGTTCGCCGCGATCAACAGAACTGTCAAAAACAGTACCATCGATGGTTGTTCCATGATAATGCACTTTAACGGTATTTTCAGCAGAAGGCTTTGGACCTGTACCAGCCTTCAGGATTTCATACTGAAGACCTGATGCAGTAGTTGTTACGCCAGAACGTTTTCCGTTTTCAGCTAAGAATTTCTGACCAGCTGCCTTATTCTTTCCACCTTCCTCTGATTGGCATTTTACAAAATATCCCTGGGTAATTGCGCCTGCTTTGGATGAACTGATAAGGCCCGAATCACCTTTCATGATGGTCGAAAAAGCCTGAAGTATAATATCAGGATTAAGTTCTTTTCCTCCTGGTGCTTCAGGAAGATTTTTCTTGATGTTGTTACCCAAATCCACTCCAATGGCATATGCTGCAGAGTCGGCCATTGTCTTAAGGTTAACTTTGGTGTTTGATGGATTGCACGATGCCAGAACAATAGATCCGGCTACCATTGAGAGCAGTAAATTTCTAATTTGCATAACTGTTTTCTATAAAAAATTGAGTTTGTATCTAAAAGGTGCGAAGATAACTATTTTTCAATATATAAACATGCTCGGATGTTAAAATATTTCTCTGTAACTACTTGTTTACTGGGTAATTAATTTTTCTTTAATAACTTTTCAAAACCCGGAGTATAAAAAACGGCAAAACCACCTTGCTGGTTGTCGGTGATAAAATAGGCTTCGATATCCCTGTTATTTGATAGAAATTTTTTTGCCTTCTCAAGTCCCATCACCATAAAAGCAGTAGCATAGGCATCCGCAGTGATGCAATCGTCAGCCAGAACTGAAACGCTCAGCAGATTGTGCCTTACTGGGTAACCGTTGGATGGATCTATGGTATGCGAATACCGTACTCCGTTCTCCTCGTAATACTTACGGTAATTTCCGGATGTCGAAATAGCCTGGCTCTTCAATGATAGTATCGCCTGGATCTTGCGTTCATCTTCAGAGTTTTTGGCAGGCATCTCAATGGCAACACTCCAAATTTGTCCATCCGGCTTTGTTCCGTGTCCCAAAACCTCCCCTCCTACATCAATCAAATAATTAACTATTCCTCTTTTCTCAAAAAATTGCCCAATCCAGTCGGAAGAATAACCTTGTGCAATTGCATCAAAATCTATACGAATCCGGGGATCCATTTTGATCAGCCTTCCATTTATCAACTGCACTTTTTGATATCCAACCAATTGAAGAAGAGAATCTACCATCGCCTGATCAACTTTTGCTTTTTTAGAAAATCCAAATCCCCAGGCATTGACCAAAGGACCAACTGTGATATCAAATGCTCCGTCTGATCTTACCGATACCTCCTTCGCCTTCCTGAATATTGTCTCAAAAATGGTATCTGCAACAACCGTCGAATCATTGTTGTTTAGCCTGGAAAGAATCGAAACAGGCACATAGGCGGATACTGACCTGTCGAATTGCTTAAAAAGAGAGTCAATGGAAGGCTGCAGATCCTCATTGTTTTCCGAGCAGTAAGTAATGGCATAGTATGTACCTTGTGCAGCACCCGAAATTTTAAAAACCTTAAGCTCCTTTTTCTCTTGGCAAGAGGTTAAAAATAGTAGGATAACTCCCAGGATTATCAGGTTAATTGTTGCAGCCTTGTTCCACATATACCATTCATATTTAATTGTTAATCGTTATTTTTCGGCTCTTAACATCTCTCTTTTACCGGGTGGACCCGGAATCCTTTCTACCTGGAATCCAATAGACTGAAGCATTCTTCTGACGTAACCCTTAGCACAGTATGTAACCAGTATACTACCCTCTTTCATAATTGAATAGATTGGTTCAAAAACCGATCGGCTCCAGAGTTCCGGTTGTTTTTCAGGCGAAAAGGCATCAAAAAAGACCAGATCGACAGATGGAAGGTCAAATATATTGGTTTGTAAGATATCTGCTTCCATTTTATGAAGGGAAAATTTGGGATAAATTTCGGTATAACAATTCCACTCAGCATTGTGAAGAATTGCAAAACGGTTGGAATGACCATCCGCAGAAAAGGTGCTATAATTCAATTTATTCCAAATTTCGGCAGGTAACGGAAATTTCTCAACAGCATAATATCTGACAATCTGATCTGATTTTATGGATGCCAGCAGGGTCAGGTAACAGTTCAAACCTGTTCCAAAACCAATTTCAAGAACATTGATCTCTCTGCCATGACATCGTTCGAATCCTTCCTGAATAAACACATGCTGTGATTCCTGAACAGCACCATAGGTTGAGTGGTAATGTTCGTCTGCCTCCACAAGATACAGTGTATGAGACCCATCCATGGTCTTTTTTAATTCAATCTTCATCTGTTTGTTCTGTTTTTGCATCAAAAACATCTTGTCGCAGGCGGGTCGGCAAAAGTCTGACAAATTCAATTTTTCTTCCGGAAAGAACGGCAAGATGAGGGTGGCTCTTCATCCAGAAATAAAACCAGCTGAACAAAATTACACCTTTTGCAACAGAAGTCAGCGTGATGCTCCACCAAACCCCTGTCACTCCGAAAATTTGCGGTTGAGAAAAATAAAGTGCTATTGGAATACGAAGCCCGGTAAGGGTAATTCCAACGAGAGAAGGTGGAATGCTTTTACCAATACCGTTGAAAACACCTCCAGTAGTTATTTCCACGCACATAAAAAACTGGGATATAGCCAAAATTGTAAGATACCGGACACCCAGAGAGATCGCCTCCTGTTCCCTTAAAAAAAGCGAGTAGATTTCTTTTCCAAAAGAAAGGAAACAAATGGTCACAACGATTCCAATTACACCGCTGATAGTGATTGTTGTAAAATAACCTTTAAAGATCCTGTCCCATCTGTTTGCCCCAAAGTTCTGTCCGGTAAATACACCCAGTGCGGTAGAAAATCCCCCGGCTGTCATCCAGCTAAGTGCTTCAATTTGAGCACCAACACTTTGCACTGCAATTGGTATAGCTCCCCAGGGTGCAATAATACGGGCCAGGGCCATGGCAAAAGAGGCAAAAAGAATACTGTGAAGAGCTACGGGTGAACCCAGCTTAATTATTTTTATTACAAATTCAATCTCCAGTTCAAGACGCAACCTAATTTTACCCAGGGCACTTTTACCCTTGCCAATAGTAACAATAAACAGAATCATAACAATTGACTGCGAAATTACAGTCGCGATGGCAGAACCGTCAGATCCCAGTTTCGGAAAAGGACCGAGGCCAAAAATAAGAACCGGATTGAGAACCACATTGGCTATTAATCCAACGGCATTAATTCGGAAAGGCAATTTCGAATTACCCGTTCCGTTGATAATTCCGGTAAAAGTAGGATTGGAATAATAAAGCAATGATCCGATGGAAATGATACGAATATAGGAGATTGCCGATGCTTCTACCCCACTGTTTTGAACATGAAATAATGCAACCAGATTTGGGGCGAAAAGGTAAGTTAGCGTCCCGTAAACAATGGATAGCAGCATGACAAGGGTCACTGCATTGACAGCATAGTGTTCGGCTCCGGATTTGTCCCTCGCACCCAACGACTGCGAAACGCCTACCTCTGCACCAATCCTGCCGATCAGCATCAGAGAAATCCCCAACCAGGTAAAATAGGAAGCGATTCCAACAGATGCAACAGCATGGCTTCCAACACGGCCTAGCCAAAGCATATCTGTCAGATTATAGGCCATCTGTACAAATGAAGTGCCTAAAATTGGCACAGTCAATCGTACGATCTGACTTGTAATGGGTCCTTCTGTGAGATTCCTGGAATTCAAATTGACTAAATTGGACTAAAGTGACTAAGAGCACTTCAGAGAAAAAGAATTTTAAAGTCAGCGGTTCCTAACTTTAGTCACTTTAATTCAATTTAGTCACTCCAGGCACTTCTGTCAACGAAAGTATGTTGAAAAAAGTTATTTTTACTATGTAAAAGATAAAATTCCAAAAAGGTCTCCTATGCTCGTCAGGCTTTACAACGAAAATCCCAACCAAAAAGAGATCGACAGAATTGTAGCCATGCTGAAGGATGGAGCTGTCATTATTTTTCCTACGGACTCCATTTATGGTATTGGTTGCGATATCACCAAATCAAAAGCAGTGGAGCGGGTCGCCAGAATCAAGAATGTAAAAGTTGAAAAGGCAGATTTTTCCTTCATTTTACACGACCTTAGTCAGATTTCTCACTACTGCAAACCCTTTCCAAACAGTATTTTTAAACTGCTGAAAAAAAATCTTCCGGGTCCTTTCACCTTTCTTTTGCAGGCAAACTCCAACGTTCCCAAACTCTTTAAGAATTCAAAGAAAAATATTGGAATAAGAATACCCGATAACAACATCATCCGAACGATTGTAAAAGAACTTGGCAATCCTGTTCTTTCAACTTCTGTTCACCACGATGATGTGGTATTGGATTATATAACAGATCCTGAACTTATTGAAGAGAAGTACGGAAATCAGGTAGATCTGGTGATCGATGGAGGATATGGCGGCAATCGCCCATCAACTATCGTGGATTGTACTTCCGGGGAAGCAGAAATTGTAAGGCAAGGCAAAGGCAATATGCTGGAATAATCAACTGGTATTCAAATTGGTAATTTACATGTATTCAATTAAGAAAGGTATGCCTGCTAATCAGACTTGTTGAAGTAATTGCAAGACACCTTCTGGTTGCCCACGTGAAAACCGCTTTGTATTTCCAGTTGAACAGCTTCAATGATATTAAAATGCTGTTGGTGGGCCAACACATGAATATCCTGCTCAACCTGCACAGTTGAATGATAAAGAATGACTTTTGCCAGCGGCACAGTATTATTAGCAATCCCTACCGCTTTGATATCGTTTAACCAAATTATATCAGGAAAAAATACCTGATTAACCTGACTTTTATCCACATCATCAATTGGTTGAACAAAAAGTCTGACTCCCTTAAAAAAAATAAGATTTCCATTGACAAAAATATCCTTTCCCCTCAACCTCAGGGAATCAGATAATAAAAATATCTCTGCATTTCTGATCCGTCTCTCCCCAAAATATGGTTTCATATAATAGCTAAGCTTTTCGGATGCCAACAAACTATGATCATACAATACAATTGATTTACTACCACTTGTAAGTGCCATTGCCCGCGTACCCGGTATATTGAAAAATATTATTTCAGCCCTGGTGAGTCTTTTGTATGAACCGATGATTGTTGTAATGGAGAGCATGATTGCCAGGAGAACAATTCCCTGAAGGATACGAACTTTTCTTAACCGAAAAAATCCATACGATAATACTACAATCAGAACCAACAGAATTATCTGAATAACAGATGGATACAATCCCTTCAGAACCGCATGCGGCAATTGTTCTGTGAAATTGACAGAAATAAGTACCATTCGAACAGACCAGTCAAGTACAAAAGCAAAAATTGAAGTTAATAGTCCTGAGATAAACGAGAGAAAAACCACCACAAAGGTCAGATACAGTATCCATGTTACCATGGGTATTACTGCCAGATTTGCCAACCAGAAGTAGACCGGAAACTGGTGAAAATAGCATAATGTGAACGGAAGTGTTCCAATTTGAGCAGCAAATGTGACAGAAAGCAACAACCAGATTTTATCAAACAGCACTGATTTAAAAATGAGCCACTTATAAATGTATGGTTGAATTACAACAATAGCAAGCACTGCCGCGTATGATAGCTGAAACCCAACATCCCATATCATAGACGGATCCCAGGCAATCAGTAAGAAGGCAGATACAGCCAGTGAATTGAATATATTTGAATTTCGGTGCAGTGCCTTTCCAATGATGAGGAATGAAAACATCATGGCTGCTCTCAGAATGGAGGCTGACATACCGGTTAATAGTGCGTAGCTCCAGATTCCAAGGAGAATAATTAACGTGTGGAGAATATTACCGCCAAATCCGTTTTTCAGAAAACGAAAAAGGAAATCAAGGATAACAAAGATTAATCCGACATTCATTCCTGAAACAGCCAGAACATGAATAACTCCGGTATTGGTGAAACTTTGAATAGTCTCTTTGTCAACTTCATCCCTGGCGCCAAAAGAGATGGATGAAATCAGGTGTACATGATCATCTGCAATTCCGGAACCGTGCAATTTTTCAATCAGATTTTCCCTCAGAATCAGTGCGCGATGCGAAATATTCAACTGCCTGAAACCGGCCAACAGATGAAAGTTGTTCTCTTTCAGAAATATTCTGTATCCTATTTTTTTGTTATTTAGATAGTTACTGTAATTAAACTCGTATGGATTTCCTTCATTTTTAATCAATTCAGGTAATCCGTCGAAACAAAGAATATCACCTGGTTTTGCCTTGCTGACAGCATTGTTCTTCGGCAGATAGGCTACTATTTTCAGATCCGTATTAATCAGCCTGCATACAACCTGATAAGTCCTGGCCTTTCCCCTGGGATAATCATCCAATACCGCAAAATATTGCTTCTTTGAAAGCACCGGAAAGATTGATATTTGCTCCCTGGCCCGAACATAACCAAAACAAAGGAGGAAAAGCATGAGCAAAGCCCCCCAATATGGTTGATAATAAAATGATGCCCTTTTGAAAATAACAAGGACAAAAAATCCTGAAAAAAAAAGAAAAAGCAGCCAAAACGGGTGCGAAAGAAAACCAAATTGGTGAATACTCACGCCAATACAGAGTGGCAGAAGCAATCGGAAAAAGGGAAAACCAGCAAGATTTAAACCGGAGCGATGCATGCGAAAAAGGTATTCACATCAAGTTACAGCATTCCGGTGAGAAAAGGAAAGGAACTGAATAAATAGAGAATTAAGGTTGGTATAACTTTTTATCCTGAAAAGTATTATCAAATCTTAGGTATCTTAACCCTGTAGGTTGCCGAGGTGATGCCTTTGGATATTTCTGTCAGTCTGCGTTTCAGCAATCTTCTTTTCAACGGAGAGCAGTGATCTGTAAACATGATCCCATCCAGATGATCGTATTCGTGCTGAAGTACCCTGGCAGTATATCCGGTATATTCTTCATCATGTGCAACACCATCCTTGTCAAGGTACTGAATACGGATATAGTTTTTGCGATAAACCTCTTCGTGGATACCGGGAATACTAAGACATCCCTCTTCCATCAACGCTTCGTCACCGCTTCGCTCTATAATTTTTGCATTGATGAACGCCTTTCTAAATCCCGTCAGACCAGGCTCATCCTTTGACAGGGGAGACAAGTCAACCACGAAAATCCGGATAGGCAATCCAATCTGCGGGGCAGCCAAACCAACACCCTCAGCATTGTACATGGTTTCAAACATGTTCTCTATCAGTTCCTGCAGACCTTCATATTCAAGGTCGATGTTTCCGGCAATTTTCCTTAAAACCGTATCCCCATACAACGTGATAGGCAATATCATAATTATATATACTTTTTTTGTTCCAAAAATGATTGCAGTAAAATAGTTGCACTAACCCCATCAATCGTTCCCTTGTCTTGTCTTTGCATTTTTCGTAAACCTGCGTCTATCATGGATTGAAAAGCCATCTTCGAACTGTATCTTTCATCAACCAACCGAACTTCTATCGGATATTTTTGCTGAAATTTCTGCACGAAAGGATTGATGTATCGAAGAGCCTCAGATGGCTGGTTATTCAATTGTACAGGATAACCAATCAAAACAAGTTCCACAGTTTCCTTTTTGAAATAATCATCAAGAAATCGCCAGATAAGATCTGCATTCACCGTCTCCAGTCTGGTTGCAATAATTTGCAAAGGATCAGTCACAGCCACTCCTACCCTTTTTTTACCGTAATCTATGGCCATGATCCTTCCCATATACACTGTCGATTTACGCTACAAAGATAATGGTTTACAAAATCTTAAAAAATAGATCAATATTTTGTAATAGTTGACAATTAATTGATACAAATTAAGAAACATTTAACACATGGAAACGTTTTACACAAAATTTGTTTCCTATTTTTGTGCCGTCATTATATTTACGGAATAAGAAAAAATGGAAAAGTCTGACACACAAAATGAACGATTTCAGGAACTGGCTGAACCAATCAGGGAGTTGTTTTATGCCTATGGGTTAAAAAACCTAAGCATGGATGAGCTAAGCAGCAAGTTGGGTATTTCTAAAAGAACACTTTATACATTCGTTAGAAACAAAGAAGAACTCATCGAGAAGATCTTCTTATATGAGGAGTCTAAGGTAAACAAGCTTATTGAAGATTTTGAAAAACAGCCAATTAATGCAATTGAAAGATTATTGAAAATCAGCCAACACATACACGAAGAGATAAAACGGTTCAATCCGATGATTCAATTTGAGATGAAAAAATATTACAGCCACATCTTTGATGCCTTTATGGAGAAAAAGAGGTTGTTTGTATTTGAAGGAATGAAAATCAACATTCTGCAGGGAATTGCTGAGAAGATTTACCGGGATGATATCAATGCCGATCTTGTGGCTACCATTTACCTCAACAGTTTTGTTGAATTACACAATGCAGAGATTTGCAGGATACTGGATATTAATTTTCTACAACTCTTTGAAGTACTGTTTGAGAATCATATCAGGGCTATCTCTACCCCTGCCGGACTGGCCTATTTTGAATCGAGAAAGAATGAAATTACAGCATATATTAACACCATTAAATAATAATAATTATGTCATTTTCTAATCGTTATCTATTCTTGATAACAATTTTCTTACTTCTTTTAGGCGTAAGAAAAAGTGAGGCGCAGGATTCACTTCGCCTTTCATTAACTGATGCCCGGCGTATTGCGATGGAAAACAATACAAACATCAGGAATTCAACACTTGATATGGAGATAGCCAACAAAAAAATATGGGAAATCATGGCCATAGGGCTGCCTCATGCTGATTCCAAGGCGAACTATCAGTATCTGCCTACCTTGCCGACTTTGCCTCCGGGCTCCATGGGGCCGGATAGTCCCGCAATTGAACTGGGCGTGAAGAATAACATAACTTTTGATTTGACTGCATCTCAACTTATTTTCAATGGATCCTACCTGGTAGGGTTAAAAGCCAGCAAAACACTGTATCAACAATCCAATGAAAGCAATGAAAAGATTATTCAGGATGTGAATGAATCAGTCATCAATACCTACTTTTTGATACTTATTGGAGAAGAGAGCCTAAAAAACCTCCAGCTGAACCTTGAAAATGTGCAAAAAACAGCGGCGGAAATCAAGGAGATGAACAAACAAGGTTTTGTGGAGAAAACCGATGTTGACCAGTTGGAACTTACTGCCAACAACCTGATGAATGCCATGAACCAGGTCAGTGGAAACCTGAATATTGCCAACAGGTTGTTTAAAATCATACTTGGACTGGATGTTAACGTCAAAGTTAAACTGACAGACCCGCTGGGAGCCAAATATTCTCTGCCGGAAAAGGTAGAATCACTTATAAATGAACCATTTATCATCGATAAAAACATAGACTACCGTTTAATCAATACCGCTTATGACCTTTCAAAGCTCGATTATCAGAATTCAGTCATGGCCTATGTTCCTGTTATCTCAGGGTTCTACCAGCATACTGAAAAGATGAATAAACCTGCTTTTGATTTTTCAGTAAAGGATGTTCTAGGCATTAATCTGAGCTTGCCCATCTTCAGCAGTGGACAACGGATGGCTGTCGTATCCCAGAAGAAACTGGCTGTTGCTAAAATGGACAACAACAAAAAACTTGTATACAACAACCTGATGATGCAGGCTGATCAATACCAGACAGATCTTAAAATTAAATATGAGAAATATGTTATACAAAAGAAAAGTCTGGAGCTATCGGACGAAATCTACCAGCGTACAGTTGTAAAATACACGAACGGAGTTTCAACCAGCACCGATCTTACTACCACACAAAATCAATATTTAACCAGTTTGACCAATTATTACCAAAGTATCTATGACCTGGCTACCGCGAAAACCAAACTGGAAAAACTCTTCAACATCAATCAGGAAATAAATTAAAAAAAATATGAAAAACACATTGTTTACCCTGGCTATCCTTGCCACACTGGTCGCTTGTAATCAGAACAACAACAAAAAAGGAGAATTGGAAAAACTGAAAACAGAGCAAGAACTTCTCAATACGAAGATTTCGAAACTGGAAGCAGAGATTAATCCCAATCAGAAAAAAGACGAAAAAGCTATTACAGTAAAGATTTCAAAACTTGAGACTAAACCATTTTATCATTACGTTGAAATTCAAGGTGTTGTGGATGCTGATCAGAATGTTTCTGTCAGTCCCCAGATGGCCGGAGTGGTTACCAATGTCTATGTAAGGGAAGGTTCACAGGTTAAGAAAGGAGAAATACTGGCCACACTTGATGCACAGGTGCTGAAACAATCCGTTGAGGAGGTCAGGACTCAACTGGATATGGCCACAACAATCTTTGAGAAACAGAAGAATCTATGGGATAAGAAAATTGGCAGCGAGGTACAATTTTTACAGGCAAAAAGCACCAAAGAGTCGCTTGAAAGACGCATCAAAACTTTGCAGGAACAGATATCTATGGCCAATATTGTCTCTCCAATCAGCGGATCGGTTGAGAATGTACCCCTAAAAGTGGGACAAATGGCTTCACCTGGTTTACCTGCTTCTGCAATCCGGGTGATCAACATGTCTTCAGCCAAAGTAATGGCTGAAGTCTCCGAAAATTTTGCCTTAAGGATCAAAAATGGAAACCAGGCATTTGTTCGCTTCCCTGACCTGGGTAAAGAGATTGAAACGAAGCTGAGTTTTACCAGCCGTTTCATTGATCCTTCCAACCGGACTTTCAAAGTAGAATGCAGAATTGCCCCCAAAGATTTTGAATTACGTGCAAACATGATTGCCTACGTGAAAATTAAGGATTACACCAACGAAGCATCACTGGTACTGCCGGTTAACATCATCCAAAGCAATCAAGTGGGTAAATTTGTATATGTTATTGCCAGGGAAGGAGACAAGGTATCCGTCGTTCGAAAAACCATTACAACAGGAATGGATTACAATGGAGAAGTAGAAATCACCTCCGGTCTGAGTGCCGGCGACCAGGTTGTTATAGCCGGATACCAAAATCTGAAAGAGGGTTCATCTGTCATTTTCTAATCGACAAACAAAATCAATATGTCAAAAGATAAATTTTTTATCAAGGAATTTTTTGCAACCAGCTGGGCTGTAGATAACAAGACAAGTGTTTATGTACTTGCCTTTATAATCTCCGTTCTGGGACTGCTCAATTATTATTTAATTCCGAAGGAGCAATTTCCGGAGGTAATCATTCCGTATATCATTGTCAATTCTCCCTATCCGGGAACCTCCCCGGTCGATATTGAAAATCTGATCACGCGTCCCATCGAAAAACAGCTAAAATCAATAGCCGACGTTAAAAAGATCACAAGCAATTCTGTGCAGGATTTCTCCTCAATTGTGGTTGAATTTGATCCAAGTGTTGCAGTAGAGGCTGCAAAACAGCGGGTTAGAGATGCCGTAGACAAGGCTAAAAAAGATCTGCCCACCGATCTGCCTTCGCAACCGCAGATTATGGATGTAAACCTGGCCGAATTTCCGGTGATGTACATCAATATCTCAGGCAATTATGATCTCGACAAACTCAAAAAATACGCCGAAATCATTCAGGACAAAGTTGAAGGTGTCAAAGAGATTACCCGGGTCGATATCGTTGGAGCTCTGGAACGTGAAATTCAGATCAATGCTGATATCTTCAAGATGCAGGCCGGTCGTGTTACTTTTTCAGACATTGAAAGTGCCGTATCCCGTGAAAATTTAACCATATCTGGTGGGACCATTACCAACAACGGGACCAAAAATACCGTTCGTTTGAAGGGTCAGTTCGAAAATGTTCAGGAGATACGCGATATTGTTGTTCATTCTTCAGGAGGCTCATACATCAAACTGAGCGATCTGGCAGATGTAAAAGATGATTTCAAAGATCAGGAGAGTTTTTCCCGTCTTGACGGAAAAAATGTCATTAGCCTGAATGTGATAAAGAAAAGCGGCACCAATCTTCTTGATGCATCCGATCAGATCAAAGAGATTGTATCCACTGTCAAAGGGAAAGAACTGCCTGAAGATATCATTCTGACCATCTCAGGTGATCAAAGCAGGATGACACGTAATACACTTGAAGAGCTGAACAATACCATCATTATAGGTTTTATCCTGGTGACCCTTGTGCTGATGTTCTTTATGGGTTTCACCAATGCTTTTTTCGTTGGACTCTCCGTACCACTTTCAATGGCCATTGCCTATCTTATCATTCCCAACATCGGATTTACGATGAATATGATCGTGATGTTTGCCTTTATCTTTGCCCTGGGAATAGTGGTGGACGATGCCATCGTGGTGATTGAAAATACCCACAGGATGCACCGGAACCATCCGGATATCCGGGTGGCAGCCAAACTCGCTGCAGGGGAAGTGTTCCTGCCCATTCTTTCGGGTACGATGACGACACTGGCTCCTTTCTTTCCTTTGGCATTCTGGCCGGGAATAGTAGGGCAATTCATGCATTATCTTCCTGTTACACTGATAATTACTCTCTTTGCCTCTTTGTTTGTCGCCTACATCTTTAATCCTGTTTTTGCAGTATCCTTTATGGCACATGAATACGATTCGGATGCAAAAGCTGAATGGAAACAAACAAAGAAAATTTTAATGGGGATGTTTGGACTGGCGGTAGTATTCTATCTCTTCAAATCATTCGGTATTGGAAATTTCATCCTGTTTGCCATCCTGATGGTCTTCCTCTACCACTATGCCATACAATTCTGGATCAAAGCTTTTCAGGAAAGATTCTGGCCAAAAATGATGGAAGCCTACGAGCGCCAACTGCGTTGGGTCCTACATGGATTCCGTCCGTTGTGGATGCTTGGAGCGATGATAGTACTATTCATTTTCACGATTGTTCTAACAGGGATTGTCAAACCCAAAGTGCTATTTTTCCCTGACAGCGATCCGAACAGCATCATGGTATATGTCAGGATGCCGGGAGGTACCGATCAAAATGTAACAGACAGTGTGACAAGGATAGCAGAACGACGCGTTTATCAGGCAATAGGTCAGCATAATCCGGATGTAGAATCTGTGATTTCCAACATCACCATCGGAGCCGAAGAAGAGGGATTTGCCTCTGCCGGAAAACCTTTCAACAAGGGAAAGATTTCTATCAATTTCGTGGAGTTCAAATACAGAACAACAGGGATTTCCACAACCAAATACCTTGAGAAAATACGCGAATCGGTAGCCGATATTGCCGGAGCAGAGATCACGGTAGGGAAACAAAAAATGGGTCCTCCAACCGGACAACCCATCAACATTGAAGTAACCAGCGAGAACATGGATGATTTGGTTACCGATGCATTTGCTTTCCGTAGTTACCTGGATTCGCTGAACATTCCCGGTGTGGAAGAATTGAAAACTGACTTTGAGATCAGTTCACCAGAAATCATGATCGACATTGACCGTGACCGTGCACAGAGGGCAGGTTTATCAACAGGTCAGATTGGAATGGAACTCAGAACAGCATTATTTGGTAAGGAAATTTCCAAATTCAAGCAAGACGAAGACGAATTCCCCATCAATCTCAGATATTCAAAATTAACGCGTGACAACATCAATTCACTGATCAATCTGGTTATTACCTACCGGGACATGAACTCAGGTCAGATCAGAACCATCCCGCTATCCACTGTGGCAAAGATCCATTATTCAAGCTCTTATGCCGGTATCAAAAGGTTAGATCAAAAAAGAATCATTACAGTTTATTCCAATGTGATATCCGGATTTTCTCCAAATGATATCGTGCCTAAAATCAAAGAATTGGCCAAAGATTTCCCTTTGCATGAAGGTACTTCAATTAAGCTCACCGGCGAGCAAGAGAACCAGGCCGAGACTTCTGCCTTTCTTTTGAAAGCCATGATAATTGCTCTTGGAATGATTTTCTTTATCCTGATTACCCAGTTTAACTCCGTCAGTAAGACCATCATCATTCTGAGTGAAGTAATGTTCAGTATCGTCGGGGTATTGCTTGGAGTTATTGTCTTCCGCATGGATCTTGTAATTATGATGACAGGTTTGGGAGTCGTTGCCCTAGGTGGAATTGTGGTTCGAAACGGGATCCTGATTGTAGAATTCTGTGATGAGATGAAGAAACGCGGAATGAAAACAAGGGATGCCATTGTTCAGGCAGGCAGAACGAGGATAACTCCTGTTGTTCTGACAGCGTCTGCGACCATCCTTGGTTTGGTTCCGTTAGCAGTGGGTATGAACATCAACTTTGAAACCCTCTTTACCCATTTTAATCCGCATATTTACTTTGGAGGAGACAATGTTGCCTTTTGGGGACCGCTCTCCTGGACAATTATTTTTGGATTAAGCTTTGCAACTTTCCTTACTTTACTTTTCGTTCCGGCTTTGTATTACATGGACTACATCATCCGCATCAAAAACCGCAGAAGGAAAAATCTGAAGAAGATAAATGCCCTCAAAAGATGAGAACTTCAATGTAAAATTACTAAAAATCAGAGGGTTCCAATTATGGGAGCCCTCTGATTTTTAAAACCTCTTAATCAGGCTGCAATAGATCTGATGGTACTTGTTCACTTTCTCAAAAGTGCCTTCATAGTTGACAGATAGAGAGAATTTTCGGCTAAATTGCATAGACAAATCGGTGCCAAAAATATGTTCAAGTAATTTATCCTTCGAAGTCAGGTAAGTGTAATCCACATACCTGTAATTCAGGCTCCAGTTCAACTTGCCATTCAGAAAGTCCTTGTCAAACCTCAATCCATAAATTAGCCCATCAACATAGCTGGTATGCAGTGAATTAACAGTTAATGAGGCTGAAACATTCAGAACAGGTAATTGTGTATAAGTTAGGAAACCATTGATATTAGTGGTAGGTTTGCTATCCCCGGCCCGATCCCAGTAACTGGAGGATACTCCGACACTCATGTAATTAATGGGTCTGTAATTGATCCTAAGCTGTACACCCTGCCTTGTAGCATCTGCCAGCATTACATCGATGTAATTTTTGTACGTTTCGTAATAGATGATATTTTTACGGTTATCATAAGAGGTGGAAACAGACAACTTTCTGGACACCCGGTAATTCAACATAAGGTATAAACTGGTCAAGGTCAATTCATTAACAGGAATAAAATTAACCACTTTAAAGAGATCAACTTCAGAAGAAACGAATAGATTAAGATTCTTTAAAAGGGAGTTGTCATGCTGAATATAAACGAACCGCCTGTCAGTATTCCCGGAATTCGTTTGGTTAAATCCTGCCAGGGAAGTTTGCATTATACCATTGCTGCTTTTCAAAGTGTGCCCTATAAAGACACCATACTCCAGCAGATCCTTATTAAAACTGTAGTCAGTATTATCCGGGCGGAATCCTGCAACTGCCCCCCAGTAAAAGTGCTGATAGTTTACCTCAACTTGCAATCCGTCAATAGCCCCTATGCTGGAAATCTTTGGATTGGTTTTTCTTCCCAACCAAAAAGTGGTCTTCTCCCCTGCTTCATATTTAAGATTCAGGTCATAAATTTTCAATCCACTGTAAATATTTTCCTTAATTGCTGCCCAATCGTCCAGTTTATGGGCAAAAGAGATATATGTATCCAACGAAATGCGTGAATTGGAAATATTGGATGCATTCATAGACCAGATATATCTCATTCGGAAGTTGTTGCCAGATGGTAAATTCGAAATATTTGCATAAGATGATATCTGAACACGACCATCTATTCGTTCTTTCCGGGCAGGTGGCAAATTATCCTGTTTATTATTCAATGATTTTGAACTGTCCTGAAGAAGCTGAACTGACTGTTCACTTTGAATTTCTTTGATGGCAACAGCATCTTCCTTCGAAACCAGCGCAATCACTTTGTCTCCAATTTGCAATTTCTCCGTATCTGCAACTTTACCAACACAAGAAACCGAAGATGCACTCTCTACTGTAAAGATTGGCACCAAAACATTATTTTTTTTAATATAAATTTTATCTCCAATCTTAATTCCTTTTGCTGATAAGAATTTAACATAGATATTTTGAGCAGTCTGGTATGATACAACCCCTTCTATCTCATTTTTGCCCTCCTGGGCGGAGGAAATTGAGGTGAGGAATATCCCAAAAATAATGAGTAAAATAATTTTCATTAATCCATTTAATTTATTCAAAACAAAACCCGATGGCACAAGTTCCAGCTAAAAATAACCTGGACTACCCGACTCTTCCGGAAGGGTGACATTTAAAACAAGATATACCGGTATAGGAATAATTACTCACTCCTGTATGATGGCCATCAACAGATGCTTTGCTGCTATGCTCATGACACAAGATGCAACTAAATGTAGCGTAATTGGTTGCTACATAGTGACATTCAGAACAGAGTGTCCACTTTCCACTGTGTTTTCCACTGTTAATAGGAAAATACTGAGCATCGTGATTGAAGGTAGATGGTACCCATGCACCCGTCGTGTGACAACTCTCACAATTTGTTGGAAACTTTATTGAAACGTGATTGGGATTCGTTGATGCATTGTATTTGGCTGCATGGCAACTGTAGCAGGCTGTTGGCGTTCCTTTAAATCCGGCAGTATGACATTTAGCACAAAGCACGGTTGTATGGGCACCGGTGAGAGGGAAGCTGGTTGATGCATGATTAAAGCTATTTTCCAGCCAGTTGTTCTGTGTATGACAAACAGTACAATCGGTAGGATATCCCTGCGAATTATGGTTTGGCGCGGTATCATACCGTGACTGGTGACAACTAATACAAGTCTGAAGCGTTGTCGTAACGCTGCCTTTGTGACAATCGGAGCACTGAATAATATTCTTGTGTGCACCCCGAAGCGCATATCCGGTTGCGGTATGGCTGAAAGAAGAAGGTTTCCAGGCAGAAGTAGTATGGCAGGTCGCACACTCTTTTGGTATACCTGCAGCGACATGTCCGGGTAACTGTGAACTGGTATAGACCGGTAAATGGCAACTTTGGCAAGCTGTAGGCGTGTTGACATATCCATTCACATGGCATGTTGAACACAAAACATTGGTATGAGCACCTGTTAAAGGAAATGATGTGGTTGAATGATCAAAACTTGTAGCCAGCCAGTTGTTCTGAGTATGGCATTTTGTGCAGTCAGTAGCATAATTATTCTGTTTGTGACCAGGTGCACCATCGTATTGTACCTGGTGACAAGCAATACAGGTCTGAGGGGCAGAGGTAACATTGCCCTTATGGCATAATGAACACTGTACAATGGTTTTGTGTGCCCCCAGTAATTCATAGCCCGTTGTGGTGTGATTGAAAGAAGAAGGTTTCCAAACAATGGTTGTATGGCAAGTCGAACACTCTCTGGGTATGCCTGCTGCAACGTGGCCAGGGAGCTGGGAGCTGGTATAAACTGGCAGATGGCAGCTTAGGCAGGCACTGGATGTTCCTTTGTACACTGATGTATGACATTTTGAGCACAATACCGCAGTATGAGCTCCTGTAAGCGGGAAGTTTGTTGCAGCATGATTGAAACTATTTTCAAGCCAATTGTTCTGGGTATGACAATTTGTACAATCAACAGGATATCCCTGAGATTTATGATCCGGCGCTGAATCATATTTGGTTTGATGACATCCGATACATGTTTGTGGTGCTGAAGTGACATTTCCCTTGTGACACAGCGAGCATTGAACAAGGGTTTTGTGCGATCCCTTTAATTCATAGCCTGAAGCCGTGTGATTAAAGGTTGATGGTTTCCAGGCACCAGTTGTGTGGCAGACTGCACAATCTTTGGGAATTCCAGCTGTCAGGTGAGCAGGAATCTGTGAGGCATTGTATACAGGAAGGTGACAACTACTGCAAACTGCGGGAGTGCCTGCCAATGTTGATACGTGACAATCCGTGCATTTTGCCGCCACATGTTTTCCTGTTAAAGGGAAACTTGTACTGGCGTGGTTAAAACTATTCTCAATCCAGTTGTTACGGGAATGACACTTCGTGCAATCGACCGGGAAATTAACTTTTTTATGGTTTGGGGCCCGATCATACTGAGACTGATGACAAGCGATACATTCAGCCGGTATTTTCGCATAGTGAGTGCTTGTGTGACAAAGTCCGCAACCCACATTGTGACCACCGGTTAAAGGGAAAAGATCGTGGTTGACTAATTTTGTTTGCCAGCTTGTTGTATTTTCATTGTGACATTCCAGACAATCTGTAGAATATCTGCCAGTGACATGGTTGGGTGAGGTTGTATTCAAAAAATCTTCTCTGTGACAATTAACACACTCAATACCAAGTACTTCAAACTGATATACAGCTGCTGACTTGTGGCAGTCAGTGCAACTCACCGTCCTGTGTGCGCCCAAAAGTGGAAAGCGTGTTTGTTGATGCATTTTGGTGCCATCGCTAACGATCCAGGTCGTAGGTGTATGACATTTTTCGCAGACTTTTCCCAATGTCAGGTTGTGAACATCTGTATGACAATCAAGACAGTTTCTTCTTCCATCCTTGAAGTTTAGCGATTTATGACAATCCAGGCAGTTAACAATGGTATGTTGTCCGGCAAGCTTGAAGCTGGTATTGTCATGATTAAATTTAGCCTCAATCGGGTTTACCTTCCAGTTTTTGGAAGTATGGCATTGAGCACAATCGATCTTGAACGCAGTCCCGTGTGGAGATGTTTGTCCCTGAACATAACATGCAATTAACAGGGCAATTACTGTAAGTGACAAGTAGCGCATAGTATGTCTTTAATTTTGTAGTTGATATATTTTATGTTCCCTTCTGTCAGTTCTTTGTGGCACTTCAGGCAGGCCACATCCTTGTGGCCGCCGTCTAATTTAAAACGAGTGGCATTGTGGTCAAACTTTCCGGGTTTCCAGTTTTCAAATCCATGACATTTCAAACATACGTATTCCTTATTCTCACTGAACTGCGCATGATGAATATCCTTATGACAGTTCTCACAATTCCCATCCAATTTTTTAAAGTTCTGATCTATTGCTTCTCCATTTATGGCCTCGAAGTGGCATTTTCTGCAACTTAGCCCGGCATGTTTTCCCTCGAGTGCAAAAGTGGTCTTTACGTGATCGAAATTTATTTCATTCCATGACTTAACCTGATGACAATTTTCGCATTGTTCGGCCGGATAGTATTTAACATCAATCAAATTTTTGTGAATGTCTTTGTGACAATCCACACATTTTTCACCAATACCCCGAAAATTCCAATCTTTTCCCTTTTTATGACATTCAAAACATGGAGTAGCCAGATGGGCGCCATCCAACCTGAATCTAGACAGATTATGTTTTTCTATGGGAAAAGAAAATTGTGTAAATCCAGCAACATCATGGCATTCGGAACAATCAGGCGATATCTCTCCTTTCTTAAACTGATCCTTATGGTAGTCTTTGTGGCAGTCACCGCATTTATCATGCTTTAACGGTGTTGTGATACTTATTTTATGACATGCCTTGCAAGCGACCTGGGCATGTCTTCCCGCGAGTAAGAATCCGGTTTTACTGTGATCAAACTGCCCGGTACGCTTAACTGTTTTAAAAGATTCCTCCATATGACACTGGGTGCAATTCTGACCAAATTTCTTTTCGTGCGGATCCTTATGACAATTCACACATTGTTGAAATTGCAATCCTGAAAATTGCTGGTAATCTTTACCGTTCCTGACACTTTTGAAATGGCATTTTTCGCAACCGACCTCAGTATGTTTTCCTCTCAACTGGTATTTTGCTTTTGTATGATTGAAATTCGTTGCCGGTTTAAAAGCGTCAGGGGTGTGGCAGTTCAAGCAGTTTGCTGAAAGAGTTTTCTGGTGAAAGTCCTCGTGACAGCTCAGACATAAATCACTTAAGCCCAAATAGGTTTCCTGCTTCATTTTTAACCCGGATTCTGAAATATTCTCTTTCTTATGGCAATCCTTGCATTCTTTTTTCGCGTGTTTCCCTTCCAGTTTGTAACCCGTGTCGTCGTGATTAAACTTATCTTTCTGCAGGTGAACTATATCATAATTTCTTCCATAATGATCGCTGTGGCAAATAATACAATCTTTGCCTTTAACTTTGGAAGAAGCGTGAAATCCTTTGGCTTCATCCAGGCGCTTTTTGATCTCTTTGTGACACTCCAGACATTTATCATTGGATACTTTTGCCCCAAGGGTATGACACTGTGTACAATTGGACATTCCTTCCAGATGTGCATGAACTTTTGCCAATTCACCGGGAGATATTTGAGCAATCCCCTTCAGTGTAAGAATCAGGATTGAAAAGATTAAAACAATTTTATATATCAAATTCATAATTGTCATTCCAATGAATTCTGCCAAAGGCTATTTTTCATGTTTTAGTATGGGCTCACCAAATTTTTTGGTGATTCGAATACCTATCTTTTCCAGGAATTGGGTTGGTAACTCTCCTCCGGCAAAAATGAAAACCAGATCATTGTCCAAAACAATTTCCTTCCCGGCATCGTTCATATATATTTTAACCTGCAAGTCCTCAATAGAGGTTAAATTAGAGTTAAACAGCACTTTAACTTTATCACCGGATATTGCAACTTTTATTTTTTCACTATTTTTTGGTTTAAGCCTGCCGAAAACTTCACTCCTATATGATAAAGTAACATCATTCTCGTCTGCAAGAAGTAGTGCCGATTCAATGGCTGAATCACCTCCACCCACAACAATGATCTTCTTGCCAATGATCAATTCAGGTTCCAGTAAACGGTAAGCCACCTTGGTGCTCTCCTCTCCGGCAACAAGCAGCTTCCGGGGAGATCCTCTCCTTCCAATGGCAAGCAGTACCTTCCGTGAAGTATATTCCTCGCCACTTAAAGTTCTGGTTACAAAATATTTATCGACAGGAGTGATGGAATCTACTTTTGAATTCTCTATCAATTCAATATTATTCTTTGTGAGCACTTCTGTCCAAAGATTCAACAGCTCCAGTTTGCTGGTTTCGTACAATTTCACTTTTCCATGCAGGGGCAAATCCATGGCCGAAGTCATTACAATCTTGGAGCGGGGAAAAGTAAAAACAGTTCCTCCCAAACTATACTGTTCCAAAGTCAAAGCACGAAGGTTATTTTTTTTGGCAGTTAACGAGGCCGACACACCTGCAGGCCCACCTCCGACGATGATCAGATCGTATTGGGCATCTACATTTTTATCAATTTTCTTTGTCAGATTCTCTACTGCCTGTTTACCTTGTTCTACTGAATTTCTGATCAATCCCATTCCACCCATTTCCCCGGCAATATATACTCCTGAAATATTGGATTCAAAGGTATGATCGACATGTGGCAGATCAACACCTCTTTTTTCAGTTCCAATGTAAAGCGTGATAGCCTGAACCGGACAGGCATGAAAGCATGCTCCATGTCCAATGCAGTGAGAAGCATTGATGATCGTGGCTTTTCCATCTTTAATGCCAATAATATCTTTTTCAGGACAAGCGGCGATACATGCACCGCTTCTAATACAACTGTTCACATCAATCACAGGATGCAATGTAACTGGTTCATGCAAACCCTCTTCTTTGGCAATGGCTATTTTAGCGGCAACGATATTCGATTCCCTCTTCTGTTTAAATATATAAACCAGAATAATAGCAAGGATAAAAATTGCAACCAATGAATAAATAATCAACTTCTCAAAGAAAATTTCCATACCTAAAAAATCCATTTATAACCGAAAGTGACCGCCACAACTACATGAATGACCATTACCACCAGCATAATCAAGGCGAACGGGAGATGGGCTACATGCCAGTAAGCAAAGAGTTTTTGCATAGTCACCAATCGCTCAATTTTTTTTATCAAAATAAACCGGTCTTTAAATATTTGAACTATGTCAACAGCACTATTCACTGGAATCTGCTGCCTCTTTAATTCGAATCTCAACTTTTTGATTGCTGCTCTTTCGCTCCTTCTTCTTCCCCAAAAACCGGGTTGGTTTTTAGATTGCGCAGGAAAATTGCCTATCATTTCATATATACTTTCATCCAAGGTAACTGTCTGCCTAAGTTGTTTGTTCATTTCCAGCTTTTGCTCTTCAATCTCAGCTAAAGTGAGCTCATTACCTTCAATCGAATGAGGAATTTGAAGGTAGATATACCGCCCCAATATACCGCTCAGAAAAACAGCCACCATACTCCAGAAACTTATTGCAACAATTCCACCAAATTTGAAAGTTGTATGAAATAAAATTAAAAAAGGGCCAAGTGTGCAAAGGAAAATATGAAACTCCAGCCAATGTTTAAGAATTCCTATTCTGGAGAATATTCTAAATCGTTTTCTAAGCATATAAGAGAACACACCGAAAACTATTAAAAATGAACCGGCAATTCCCAATCCATGCCCAACCAAACCGCTTGATTTGAATGATTTGTTCAGCGCATGGAAATGCCTTTCTTCCAATGGAATAGTATAATAATCAATACCTGCATACAACAAGATGGAAATTACAGCAACAACAATGAAAATCAATAGTGAAATAATTATCTGATGAATGGCGGAGTCTTTCAATCTCATGGGTGTAAAACTTAATTCATTTGATAATAATTTGATTTCCAATTGCCTGATGTAAAACTAAAAGAATAAATCAACTGCAGGGAAAAATTTCAGTGAACTTGCTTTGCCAGTGGCATTTTCGATGAATACAAAACAAAAAAATCAAACATGATTCTACAAATTCTTAAAATAGATATTGCGCAATTGGCAGATATAATCATTTGATATATAGATACATGAACATTTTATAAGAGATAATTTAATCCGCTGAACAGCAAACTATTTATTCTTAATCCAAATAACTCAGAAACTGATATTTGTAATGATTTCAATTTAAAATTCAGTTAAACTAAACTTTAAGGATATAAAAACCTTGAAAATAAATATCCTCTTAACCGGCATTTCCCATCTTGCTTAATTCAGCCCATTCAATATTTTAAGTGCCTCACTGACATGCTGTTCTGCTTTAGTCTGAGAATTAAAGAGGTATACAACAATTCCTGCTTTATTCACAATGTAGGTTACCCTGCCCGGAATAAGACCCAGTAGATTAGTCGGCACACCAAAGAGTTTGCGGACTTTCTCTTCAGGATCGCTCAGCAAAGTGTAATTGAGATTGTATTTCTCGGCGAATTTCTTGTGACTCGCTACAGATTGTGAGCTGATACCAATGATTACAGCGTTTGCCTGGGCGAAAACCTCAAACTGATCCCGAAAGGAGCAGGCCTCTTTGGTGCATCCCGGACTATCGTCTTTGGGATAAAAATAGATGACAAGGTTTTTCTTACCCAAAACGGAATTAATATCAAATGAATTTCCATTCTGATCGTTTAAAACGAATCCTGTGATGTTGCTTCCAATCGAAATCTTTGCCATGTTGTCTGAATTTGAGGTCTGAGCCAGACCGTGAAAATTAAAATACAGCAGAAACAATAAAACATAAACGGTAAGGTATATCCGGTAAGAATTTCTTATCCTTATATACTGCATATTACCTGGTAAACTATTACCAAACAATGCTTTAACTTCTTTCATGAAAAGGGGTTTTATATTGATAATCCAACTGTCGGTCTGATAAACGATTTTTCTGAATTTACTTCTGAACCAGGTAAGGGGAATGCCCCATAATACGAAAAGAATCAGCCAGATATTATTAATCAGAAAGTCCATGATTTACAATTTTTTAGGGAACCAGGGGATGAAAGCCGATGTATTTTGAATATATGTGGCATATGCAGATTTGTCTGCTGTCAATGTTTTTTCAAGTAGTGCAACGCCTGAAACTTTTACAATCAAAGCTGTCATCAAAAGAGAACCCAATACAGGGAGATAACCGCCGGCCGAGACAGAGAAAAGGGCGTAACCCCACCATACTGCAGCATCGCCAAAATAATTGGGGTGACGGGTATAACGCCACAAACCAGTCGATAAGACTTTCCCTTTGTTATACGTATTTGCTTTAAATCTTGCGAGCTGCCAATCGCCTCCTGCTTCAAAAATAATCCCGGTGACCCAGACAAAAATTCCGGCAAAATCCAAAATCGAAAGAGAATGTTCCATTGATTTATATTGCGCTCCCAGCAGGGGAGCGGAGATCAGCCACATCAGAATACCTTGCAAAAGGAAAGTCTGAAGATAACTGATCCACCAATAACGATTTTCCCCATATTGGCGTCTGAATTCACGGTATCGGAAATCTTCACCCTTGCCAATGTTGCGCCAGGCCAGATAAATGGAAAGTCGAAGTCCCCAGATTGCTACCATGGTTAACAAGATTACTTCCCGGAGTCCGGTCTCCTCTGTGAATACAAAATAAACTGATGCGGAGAGCACAAAACCAATACCCCAGAATAGATCAACGATGCTGACATTCTTTATATAAATACTTATCAACCATAAGATTGTCATCAAACAGATGATAAAGGCAAAATTCAAAAGATAGATTTGAAAAAAACTCATGCATCCGGGATAAAGGGAACATTAGATTCTTCCCAATATACAAAAATTCCCAACATAATGATTTCATTAGGAGTCTATTTCAGAAATTATTGCAAAGAATCGCTCATCCAGCTATTCATGCATCAAATACTTCGATTTAGAACATGAATCTTCCTGCATTGACAATTTATTTTAGTTAAATTTCACCCTGGATCTGATTCCTTTTTAAGGAAATTCTTTTTTTAATCTCTATTAAAATATCTACAAAAGTTTAACCTGGGAAAAGCATTGCTATCTATCTGGAATACAATGCAATTTAAGCAAAAGATGAAAATATTACTGACTGGGTCGACAGGCTATATTGGAAAAAGATTACTACCGGTTTTGCTGGAGCAAGGGCATAAAGTTATCTGCTGTGTCAGGGATAAAAACAGATTTCCGACCGGTGGAATATACAAACACATTAATATCACTCTTTTTGAAATTGATTTTCTCCATGAGATAACACCTGCAGATCCTATTCTTGATATTGATGCTGCCTATTATCTAATTAACTCAATGAGCGGTAAATCGGAGGAATCAGGTATGCAGGATGAAACGCCGGTTGTAAATTTTATCCAACTAATTCAACAGACCTCAGCTAAACAGATTATCTATCTTGGAAGCTTATCCAAAGATGATCCATCTGATTTTCTTGGTTTTAAAAATTGCGTTGAAAGGCGATTCGGGAACTGCAGTATCCCTGTAACCATACTGAAAGCTGAAATCATCGTTGGTTCAGGGAGTGCAAATTTTGAAATTATTCGTGATTTGGTTGAATTGCTACCGATCATGATAGCGCCCAAATGGATCAACACAAAAAGCCAGCCGATTGCCATACGAAACATTCTTGACTATCTGAGCGGAGTACTTTTAAAAAAGGAGACTTTCAATCATACCTATGAAATTGGCGGACCAGATATCTTATCATTTAAGGAGATGCTCCATCAGTTTGCAGAAGTAAGGGGAATGAGAAGATATATTTATACTTTACCTGTAGGTGCAACAAAATATTCTTCCTACTGGTTATCAATTATTACCTCAACATCGTTTAAACTGGCTAAAAGACTGGTTGACAGTATGAGAACCGATGTGATTCCAGCTGCAAATAACCTGAATCAGATCTTAAACATGCAGCTTCTCACTTACAAAGATGCCGTTAAACTCGCCTTTCAACGCATTGAACAGAATAATGTGGTATCAAGCTGGAAGGATTCACTTGTGTCGAGCTATGATGACAATACCTTGCTTGAACACATGAAAATACCGACAAATGGATGCTACAAGGACAGACGTAAGATTGAAATTACCACCAGTTTGGATCAGGTGCTATGCAATATGTGGTCGATTGGAGGTGAGCGAGGTTGGTATTATGGCAATTGGCTTTGGAATATACGGGGATTTCTGGATAAATTATGGGGAGGTGTTGGATTGCGGAGAGGCAGAACCAATATTAATACCCTTCATACCGGTGACACTGTAGACTTTTGGAGGGTATTGGCAGCCGACAAGCAAAATAAAAGGTTGTTGCTTTATGCCGAGATGAAATTGCCGGGAGAAGCATGGCTCGAGTTTAAAATCATTCAGAAAAACAAGAAACCGTACCTTCAGCAGACAGCAACTTTCCGTCCGATTGGGGTTGCCGGCAGGCTGTACTGGTATGCTGAATTGCCATTTCATCTTTTCATTTTTAACGGAATGGCAAAAAATCTGATCAGTTATAAAAACATGGCTACATTACAGGATTGCAAGTAACCATTGATCACAAATTGATTGAGACTACAAAAGGAGGCCAATGGCCTCCTTTTGTAGTCTCAAAACTGAAGATAGGTTATTTCTTGGCTTCAGGTTTTGCCTCTTTTGCGCAACATGCTTTGGTCTCTTTTGCAGCACAAGCTTTGGCACATTCGCTTGAACAACCTTTTCCTTCTTTAGCAGTTCCTTTAGCAACAACAGCTTTGTCAGCAGCTTTCTTTTGTGTATCTTGAGCAAATGCAGGTGCTATCATGGCTGCGGCAAATACGAAAGTCAATACAAGGGCTAATTTTTTCATAACAATCTATTTTTAATAAATTTTAATAATTCAAAATAAGTGAAAAAAATGATTCCTTCGACATTCGTTGTTGTTAATGCTTTGTTAAAAAAACAAATGCAATGATTTTGTTCTTAATTTTGTGTCCATGAGCCCCCTGAAAAGATACCTATTTGTGTTTACTGCACTACTTTCAATCCTCATACTATTGGGTTTGCAGGTGTATTGGCTGCGATATTCGTATAAGATTGAGGAAGCTCTTTTCAGCAAAAGTGTTAGGATTGCACTCAATCAATCCATCGCTACATTAAGCAAGAATGAAGGAATGTGTCAATCCATGCAGAAAAGCATCTCATGCGACAGCTCTTTCCGTGCAAGCAGGAGCAGCACGCCACGAGTATGGCAGAATCTTGACCGCCAGATCAGGGATGAACTGGCACGGTACGACATCGAACTGGATTACGATCTGGCAATATATAAAGGGAAAGACACACTGAAAATCAACAACCTGGATCAAATAGTTGGTTCCTCCTGCTATAGGATGAGTTTAGAAAGTGTGCTCAAAATGTCAGATACCGAAATAGGTGTGGTTTTCCCGTCGCGTTACAATTTTTTCCTGCATAGCATGGGATTGATGTTTCTGGGATCCGTTCTTTTGATTTTACTGATTGGTTTCTCTTTTGTACTGGTGATTCGCTACTATTTGAAAGAAGTTCAATTATCAAAAAATATTAAAGAGATGGTTAACAATCTGGCCCATGAATTCAGAACACCCATCTCAAGTATTTCGCTGGCTTCTAAAATGATTCAACAATCCAGCGAAGCTTCAATGAATCCGAAGATTATGCGGTATGCAGATACAATCATTGAAGAGAATAAGCGATTACAGCGACATTCGGACTACATTCTTCAGTTGGCTGCCATGGAACAGAACAATTTGGAGTACCACTTCGAGCTGTTGGATCTGGCTGTGATACTCGAAGAATCGATACGGTCGGTAGAATTTCTGGTTGAACAAAAAAGCGGAAAAGTTACAAGGATTTATGAAGATGGTTCATTTTTTATTCACGGAGATCACCACGAACTGGTTCATGTAATGATCAATTTATTGGTGAATGCTTGTAAATACTCTCCCGAAACAATAGATATACAGGTATTCCTGAGGAAGTCTGATAATGGAATATTCGTTGATGTAGTTGACAAGGGAATGGGAATGGCGCCCGGAGAAAAACTGAAGATTTTTGAGAAATACTATAGAATATCATCTGGCAACCAGCATAATACAAAAGGATTCGGAATTGGGCTTTATTATGTAAGAGAGGTTTTAAAGGCTCATCAGGCCTCAATTAGCGTGGAAAGTGAACCGGGTAAAGGTAGCAGTTTTACCATCTTTTTCCCGAAAGAAAACTAGATTATGGAGCCAAAAATAAAATTACTACTCGTTGAAGACGATCAAAGTCTTGGGTTTCTGATGACGGAGTTCCTGGCTTCCAAGGGTTTTGAAATCACTTTGTGTAAAGATGGATTATCCGGATTGAAAACCTTCTCCGCACAGGTTTTTCAATTCGCTATACTGGATGTCATGTTGCCGGGAATGGATGGCTTTACATTAGCCAGGAAAATCAGGGAGAAGCAATCAGATATACCAATCATCTTTGTAACAGCCCGTTCCATGAAGGAGGATAAAATAAAAGGGTTCAATCTTGGGGTAGATGATTATATCACAAAACCTTTTGATGAAGATGAACTGTTTTGCCGCATTCAAGCCATACTGAACCGTGTGGATAATACAAAATCCATTGGAGAAGAAGAAAAAATAAATATAGGCAAATACATTTATGATTCTCACAATCAATCACTTACGATTTATGATTTTTGCAAAAGATTAACATCCCGGGAAAATGCAGTCATTTATCTTTTAATCCAAAATGCAGGACAAATCGTGAGAAGGGAAGTAATCCTTAAAAATATTTGGGGAACCAACGATTATTTTTCAGGCAGAAGCCTCGATGTTTATATTTCAAAACTGCGCAAATACCTGCAGGAAGATCCTTCCATCATCATCGAAAATATTCCCAAAGTGGGATTTCTTTTACAGGTAAAGGCTGGAGGATAAAAAAGGCTAAAGGCTAAAGGCTAAAGGCTAAAGTGAGCACCGTACTATCGTCGTGGTAATATAAGAAAATGAAGATTGGTAAATTATAGAAAAAAATTGATTGCAGCGTTCTTTACTTTAGCCTTTAGCCTTTAGCCTTTTCTCTTCCTGTGTCCGAACCACCATATTAAAAATCCGCTGATCAGAACAACAAGAATTGTCAGACCCATCAACGGAACATACAGCAAATAAAATGGACCAACCAAATGTTCAAATATCCTTCCTGTATGTACTTCGAGAGCTGCATTCCAAAGGGAAATTGGTGTATGGTTGAGTATTACATCTTGCATTGCAGGAAAAGGGATTCCTCCGTCTGTTGCAATAGCTCCCCTATTGTAGTCGATCCAATAATTTTTGCCTTTACAATTACTGATAAAACCTGCAACCATATTCTGACCAACCGGACGACCAACCCCATGAGGGGTTTCAGCACGGATTCCAGACAAATAATCCAAAACTACACCAGAAGCAGGATTCCAGACAAACAGGCCACTGAATGACCCGACAACATAACTATTTGCATCCAGTGGTTCAAATACATTGCAACCCATTATACTTACCTCAGGCTGACCGGAAACTGGTACAAGATCAGCGGAAAGCTTCTCGTCAGCAATAAAAAACCCATCAGAGGTGTAGAACAGGTACTTGTTCAATGCCCTATTCCAGGTAATCCGGCGTAGCTTATCGTGCCATGGATTATCTGTATCAAGGTGTGTAAAAGGTATGATACCTGTTTCTGAAGAAGATATCGGAATCAATAATGGCGGCCGTAAAAACATTCCGGCAGTTGTATTTATTACCAGGAATGCCGCAAAAATGTAACCGATCAGATTGTGCCACTTCAAATTCCATTTTTTCATGGAAAGGGGACCGGAAAATGATCTCTTTCGCTGCTTTAAACGTTTGATCCAT
>JANYKW010000041.1 GCA_025358025.1 Bacteroidia bacterium
ATTTTTTTGTATTTGTAAACATGGCCATCCCGGTTATCGGTAAAGGTGCCGTCAGGAGGAACACCGCCTGCAGGTAACGCAAGGGCCTTGAAATCAAAATCTGTCGTATAGCCTTTCTCTGTTCCAGGCTTTATTTTTTTCATATAATCGGTGAGGTCGGCCTCCCACAAAGTACTTTCAAGGCGATCTCTTTTCTTGCTGGACGAATCATAGGATATCCACTTACTATCAGGCGACCAGGTAGTCCTTTCAATATATTCATCGTAATTGGCAGCTAATTCAATTTTTTTTCCATCTGACACGTTAATCAGAAAGATGTGAGATTTTAAGTTCGGGGCATAAAGGTAACCATTTACAACAATTTTTTTACCATCAGGAGAGTAAGTTACAGTCAACAATCCACTACTTGGAGACATCTCTTTCCAGTTCGCAAATTTGCGGGATTTTCCGTTTACAATGGAAATAGCATTCATTTGACCATCCTTAAATGCGACAAGGATCTCCTTCCCGTCAGGCGTCCAGCAATAAGTTTCTACGTTTTTCTGGTTCATCAGAACCTCTCCATTGGTTGCCTTTATTATTCTTAATTGATGATCTGAATAACGTAAGAATACAGAAATTTCATTTCCGTCAGGTGACCATGACGGTATGACTTCAAGTTCCGGCGTTTTTGTCAATTGGGTTGGAGTACCTCCTTCCACGGAGCAAATAAAGACTTCCCCCTGGCTACACGCTACAACGGACTTTCCATCCGGTGACAACTCAAAATCATAGGATGACTGCCCTGCGAAATTTTTAAATATTGGAATTGGCTTCCCTGTAATTTTGTGATCCTTTAATGATACAGGTATAATTGAAAGATCATTCCTTCCCTCTGTACTTAACCTCGCAATTACTTTGGAACCATCTGGCGATAAAGAGGCATATCCATGAAGATTATCAATTCCATCAAGTGATATGGTATCCTGATTCGTTAAATCAACTATCTTCAGGTGGCTATTACCATTAGCTCCATTTTCACGGACCAACAGACTGCCACTATTTTTTGCCCATCCCACAGAATACTCTTCTTTTGATGTCTCTAACTCAAATACAGGTCCGCCAATTACAGACACAACTTTAACAGTGTTTTTATCCACCGATGATGGACAGAAGGAAAAGGCCTTATTCCCTTGATCCGACCATGATACAAAGTCTCCGACCTCTTCGGGAGTTGACAATTCCATCTCTTGTTTGTCCGACATCCGATAAAGCATCCTCTTAATCGGATTGCTCATTTTTGAATAAATGATCCAATTATTGTCTGGAGATAAAATAAAGCTCTTCCCATAGCCTACACATGAATCGAGAATTTGAACCGACTTCCCCGAAAGGGATTTCATTATGATATCAAAAGCTCCTTGACGATCACTTTGCTGGTAAAGGAAATTTAAACCATTCTTTGCATAAACGGCATCAAAGGAATATGGGTTAGTAATTTGTTTTAATGAATGATCAACAGTTGAATAGGTCCAGATGCAGTACTTCGACTCCTTCATCATTGAAAAAATAAGGTTTTTGCCATCAGGCGACCAGTTGATATCATAACCGTTAAATTGAAATTGAATTTCCAGAATTTTTTGAGCAGATCCGGTTGATCTGCCATTTACCGGGGAGACAGGTATCACTGAAATTGAATTTTTCCCGAAAAAAGCGAGCTTCGTACCATCTGGAGATAATTTGCTGTGTTCATAAAGTGAGTCATTCAAAGTGAATGAATCAGAATTGTCGAAAGGGACAACTGTACTGCCTGTTAACAAGAATTTTCGGTTTAAAGCAATATCAGTTATTGAAGATGCCTCTTTTACAACGTCATATTTCCCGACCCAGGAATTGATTTTGGTGTACTTGATTCCTGTGACCGTGTCAAGAATAGTCTTGTCGTCCAGTACAACGGCAGACCTCTTTTGGGGCGCTTTACCTATTGCTTGCTTTACCTGGCCAATCATCATTTCTGCTACCGGCGCCAGATTACTTCCGGGATACTCTTTTGCAATTGCCATAAATGATTGCAATGCCAGGTCATTTTTTCCCAGTTTGAAGTAGCAATGGCCGACCCAGAGCCTGGCTTCTTCTGCCAAGCGGGATTTGGGCGCCAGCTTAATCACTTTTCCGTATTCGGCTGCAGCCTGCTCATATTTGAGCTGCTTGAAAAGTTCGGAAGCCTGTTTGAAACTTTGCTCAGCTTCGGGAGTAGCTTTGGCAGCAAGATTGTCGCCACGGGTTAGTTTTGCCTTCGCCAGGGTTACTGTCTCAGTTTGGTCTGCATAATCACGTACTACCCGCTCGTAGGCCTTTCGTGCTTCAAGTATCCGGGCCTCACCCAGCTTCTCATAGCACAACCCAATGTGCAGCAGTGCCTTAGATGCGATTGCCTTGTTGGCAGGAAACCGGGTGACGATCGTTTGATATACCTCTATCGCCTTTCCCAATTCCCCT
>JANYKW010000078.1 GCA_025358025.1 Bacteroidia bacterium
CGAGTGATAATCATAGATTAACTTCAGCTCTTTTGCCCAATCTTTATATTTATGAATTTCATCAATAAATAGATATTTTCCACCATGTTTTACAAAAGTACCAGCTAAATCAATCAGCTTGTTATCGGCAAAGTAAAAATCCTCAGCTGTTACATAAAGGGTTTCTGAAGGATTCAGGTTCTTTTTAATATGCTGTAAAACCAAAGTAGTTTTCCCTACTCCACGCGGTCCAACAAGTCCAATCATTCGATTTTTCCAGTTCATCTCGGTATAAATGTAGCGAAAAAAGCTACTATCTGTCTCTTTGAGAAGTTTCTTTGAGTGTTCAAATAATTTGTCCATAGCAGTTTATTTTCAGCAAAGGTAATTAATTATGCACTAATCAAGTGCATAATTTAATAAAATTCGCACTATAAAAGTGCAAACTACATTTTGTGAGATTATAGAAAATCAATCCAACGATTAATCTGATTCCCTATAATTTTGTCAACATTGGCAAAAATTAACTACAAAATACTGGAGTGCCCTTTTTATGCTTAAGAATGCTATAAAATGCTATATTTTGCGCACTCATAGATTTTTAAAACGCTAATAATCAATGTTATATAAATCTGTTCTTTTCCCTGGCAGTCAAAAGGTCACCGGTTCGATTCCGGTATCCTCCACTCTTAAAATCAAGACTTTACAGCAATGTAAGGTCTTTTTTATTTTCTGGAGTGCCCATCTGGAGTGCCCTTGAGTGCCCTTTTAGAATTTTTGAGTGAATTTCTTATTGATTTTACTTACTGTTAAATGGATTTATTTTTGCGATTATAGAAGTAATTTATTTATACTAGTGATGCGTTAATATTTTATAGATCTCTGTAAATAACTATATATTAAAATATTACAAGCGTTCTTTGATTTTTTGATTTGAATTGACCTCTAATTTTGCGCATTAAAGGTGCAAGATTATGAATACAGGAAAATATGTTTTCGCTCAGCTATTAGAGTTTGTCAGCAAATACGAGTTTGAAAGGTGTGTCGAGCGTTACCAAGGAGATTACCATGTTAGGGATTTGAACTGCTGGAACCAGTTTGTCCAACTTTTCTTTGGTCAACTCACTTCCCGGAATTCATTAAGAGATATTTGTACTTGCTTGAAAGCCCATAAAAACAAACTTTATCATTTGGGAATAAAGCAAAATGTCAATCAGTCTACCCTCTCCCGTGCAAACGAGCGAAGAGACTGGAGGATTTTTGCAGATTTTGGTGAGTACCTGATAAAACTGGTCAGACCACTATATGCAAACAGTTCAATCCCCAATATTGATATTGACAATGACATATTTGCCCTTGATTCAACGACCATATCTTTAAGCATTAAGCTATTTAGTTGGGCTAAAGGCAAGTATTCCCGGGGTGCTGTAAAGATTCATACATTACTCGATTTAAGAGGAAGCATTCCGGCTTTTATCTTTATCACAGATGGCAAATACCATGACAGCAATGTGTTGGATATTATGGTTCCCGTACCTGAAGCAATATATCTAATGGATAAGGCGTATGTTGATTTTGCCGCTTTATACAATATTCATAGAGCAGGTGCATTTTTTGTTACAAGGGCAAAAGTGACATTAGATTACTCGGTTATTGAATGCAATTACAATATTGACGAAAGTTCAGGATTAAGGAGCGATAAGACTATAAACCTTAATGGGTATAAGTCTAAAAAGCTTTATCCGGAAAAGCTTCGACTGGTTGAATATTACGATGATGAGAAAAAAATATTGCTCGTTTTCCTGACTAATAACTTCGAAGTATCGGCAATGGAAATTGCTTATCTGTACCGTAACCGTTGGCAAATAGAAGTGTTCTTTAAATGGATAAAACAAAATCTGACGATAAAGACACTCTGGGGTCACTCTGAAAATGCGGTAGCCCTCCATATCTGGGTGGCTATCTGTACATACCTAATTGTCGCATACGTCAAATATTCACTCAAAAGCACACTGTCTATTTATGAGATAATACAAATTTTAGGCATATGCTTATTTCAACCGAGAAGTATACCAGTAGTTCAGTCCAAAAGTATACCATTTTAATTAAATAAAAAGGGTAGTACTCTTCTGATCGGGGTACCCCGATCAGAAGAGTACTGGCGACCGGATTTTTGGTTTTTGGTTTTTCATTTTTTCATCATTTCTTTTGTTTCTCTTAACCGGTACGATTCTCCGTTCATGTTTACCAGATGTGCCTTATGGGTCAACCGGTCTACCAAGGCAGCGGTAAGTACCGCATCGCCAAAGATCTCCTCCCACCGGTCGAACCCCAGGTTTGTTGTGATAATGGTTGCCTTTCGCCCTGCCCGAAGCGAGAGGTGGTTAAAGAGCAATTCGGCTCCTTCTTTGTCAAAAGAGATATAACCAAACTCATCACAAATTACCAGATCATATTTTTCAAAACGCAGTTCCATCTGCCGCAGGGTACGCTGTGCGTGTGATTCGCGTAATTGAGTAAGCAGGCCGTGTACGGTGGTAAAATAAACCTTGTACCCTTGCAGACAGGCTTTCAGACCGAGTCCGGTAGCAATGTGGGTCTTGCCTGTTCCCGGATTTCCGGCCAGTATGATGTTTCTTCCGCAGGCCACAAAGTCAAGCCGCTCGAGCAGGATGAGTTTTTCTGCCGCATCAACCGGGAGCAAGTCACGCTTTAAATCGTGCAGGTATAGTTTGGCCGGAAAACCTGCCTGCCTGATTTGTGCTTTCTTCCGGTTCTCCAGGCGGGTATCATATTCCCGTTCCATTAACCGTAAAAGGAACGTTTCATAGTCGGCCCTATCTTTGGCCGACTCCTGTGCTACTTGTTCAAACTCGTTGCGGAAAACAGGCAGTCTGAGTTCTTTACTGTACCGGGTGATTTCTGATTTTATTTCGCTTTGCAATTTCATTTTTCGGTTGGATTAATTCATTAATAATGCGGTGACCTGTTTGAGCTGTTCTTTGGCCAGATTAGCCGTTTGGTTATTTACGGCAACTGGTTTGGCATCTTCCCTTGGTTTATTGCCCAGAAGAGCCGTTAGCTTTTCCGTGGTTATACTTTGGGGACAAAGACCAACCAACCGCAACACAGTACCTTCCAGGTTTTCCTCACTGATTTTATGCTCACGGCAATAATGGAGCAGGTCAATAAAGTCACGGGGGGCATCGGTGTAAAATTGCTGATAGAGTTGTTTCAGATAGGGTCGGCAGGCAAGGGCAACACTCCCGTTCAATGCACCGGGCTTTTGCCGCAGGGTTTCCAGGTAATGTTCAATGTCGATGACCCACTGGTGCTTGCCGTAATCGCGCTGGTGCGATGCTACTTGTTTATTTTCAAAGTAAGATTCAACGGTATTACTAAATATTTTAACCTCGACAAAGCACCCAACCAGCTTCTCTGATACTGAATAACGGTTGGTGCAGTAACTGATCGTGGCGTATTTATCGACCCTGAGTTGTACTGAATCGGAGCACGCCAACGACCCGGTATGTTGCCATAAAAGGTCTTTTTCATCAGCAAACATTTCCATTGCAGTGCGACCGGTTAATTGTTGTTTGGCCTGATTTAATTTGCTGACAATTGTTTCGAGGTATTGCTGGGCCTGTTCAAAACTGGCAAAGTCGCTTTTAAAACCAAACGCTTTTCTGCGGATGTATTCCACACTGCGCTCAACATGCCCTTTTTCGTTTCCGCTGCAGGCATTGCAAAAACGATGGCTAAACTGGTAATGCCCCTTGAGCTGGAGCAAAGCCCTGGTGGGTTCTTTCTCGTGTTTCCCAACAAACTTTGCAACGGCGACGCGCATATTGTCATAAACCATCTGGTGGTAAACACCACCGATATGTTCAAAAAATGAAACATGTGATTCCATAAAAGCCAAGGTGTCCTGGCGCTTATAAATCATTGCGTAGCGATAATTGCTGTAAGCCGAGGTAAATACAGCAAGTTGAAAACGCAACTGATGCCCGGCTATATTGAGTTTTATCTCGCCCCAGTCAAACTCACAGGTTGATCCGGGCGGGTACTGCTGCCGGATAAAAGTCTCCTGAGGAATGGCTGATTTTCCCAACTTTTCCCTGATGTAATTACATACGGTGGTGTAGCCAATACCGAAACCTTGTTCATGAAGCAATTGCAATATATCTATGCTCTTCAGTATTTGCTTGCGCATGCCCTGTTCAACTTTCTTGCCGTTTGCTTCAAGATGGGCATCTATAAAGGACTGGACTTCCTGTGTCAAACGAACTTTGCTCCTTGTGCCAATACGATAAATTGGAAGACTCGACAGATAGGTTGAAAGGGCTGTTTCTGGTTGGGCCGAGCCCGCCTGAAGATGCTCATAATCGTCAATGTACTTTCTTATTGTCTTGCGGTTGATCTGTAACTCTCGTGAGATTTGTCGGTGACTTTTACCTTCCCGGTGGCTACGAATAATGATTTCTTGTTTTGTATACATACTTATCATGCGTTAAAAATGAGATTATATTCTCATTCTATAAGGACTAAGTGGTATACTTTTCGATTGAAAGGTGGGGTACTTCTAAAGTGAAATAAACAGGCATATCAGTATTCGACAAAGCACCCGTAAAGGAGCTAATTACTGAATTAGAAGTCAATCAAAATTTCAAAGAACAATATGATTTATTTAACTCACGTTACGCAACAAAAGGCTTAAATTAGCGAGATAAAATTACAATATTGTGGAAAACTTTACGGATCTATATACCGATTATTTGATAAGCTCTACATCCTATGCTACGGCAACAGGTATGGCTGGTTTATTGTCGATAAGTCATGATAAAATAACGAGGAAATTGTCCTGTGGGGATTATGATTCCAAATATCTGTGGAAGAAAGTTAAGCCCTACGTGCATGAATTGACAAGGAGCAGAGAGCCTGTAGTGTTGAGTTTTGATGATTCGATACAAGAGAAGCCGTACACGGACGAAAGTGAACTGATATGCTGGCATTGGGACCATGTATTTAACCGGTCGGTAAAAGGAGTCAGCTTTCTCACCGCCCTTGTCGATGTCCAGGGGATGCGCTTGCCATGTGCCGTTGAGTTTGTAAGGAAAGACAGTTGGGCAGTATCCACCCCAGCATTTACATTCTAGGTCAGTAAATTTTTATCGATAAATTGCGGCAGCAGATCTTTGACTTTGGAAGTTTTGGTATCATTTATGTTTTGAATCACATAGGTAAGCCATTTTTGCGGGTCGATGTTGTTTTTGGTGCATGTTGCAAAAAAACTGTAGAACATGGCAATATCTTTGGCTGCATCGTGCGAACCGGCAAACAGGTAATTCTTTCGTCCCAGCGCCAGTGGGCGGATCGAGTTCTCCACAAGGTTGCTATCAATTTCGAGCATTCCGTTGGTCAGATAGTTTTGAAGGCTGACCCACCGATTGGCACAATATTCAAAGGCTTGCCCTATCGGACTTTTTGGTGTGACTTTGTTCCGCTCTTGCTGGATGTACCCACCAATCTGGTTGATGATGGGCAACGATTTATCCAATCGCAAAGCGTGCCGCTGCTGATGCGACATTTCCGACTCGCGGGCAAGGGATTCAATGGCATATAGTAATTGAATCAGTTTCATCACATGCGATGCCCTTTGGCTGTCGTTTGCCAGCGCTTTGTCGAAGTACCGGCGCGCATGTGCCCAGCACGAGAGGTGCGTGATGCCTTGCAGCGATGCCAGATAGGTATATCCGGAGTAACCATCGGTTTGGATATATCCGGTGAATGTCGACAAATCGTCGATCGGCCCTTTGGTAGAGCGGCTTTTGTAATATTCGAAAAGTACCGATTTCGACAATGGCGCATACCTTACCCACATGTATCCCTGGTGGCATGCCCCGGGCTTGTCCTTATCCTGAACTTTTATGGGCGATTCGTCGATCATTTGGTAAATTTCCCTGAAAACATAAAGCCGGTGGACGGCGTAGAGCGGACGTATGAGTTCAGCGCCCAACTTCACCCACGACTCCAGGGTGGAGCTGGGCAATGGAACGCCCATCTGCCTGATTTGTGCCAGTGTCCGGTAAAGTGGCAGGTGATAAATGTACTTGTTGACAAAAATCATCGTCAGCAAGGCCGCACTGGCAATACACTTTGGGATTGGCCGGTCTAACGGGGCAATAACTTGTTTCTGATTGCCCCGTTCGTCCTCTTTGGTGATGTATTTTGGGCGGATGATGCGGTTAATATGAAGCGTGCCAGGGGTGTAATCCAACTCTTCGGTGATTTCACGGCCAATATGTATCATGCCGGTGGTATCTTCCAATGGTTCTATTATGGTTTCAACAACGGGCAAATGCGATGGAAGTGCCATCCGTCCGGGATGTTCTTTTTTAGGTTTCTGGCGCAAGTAGCTTACCCGTATCTGTTCGCGTTCAGCCTGAACCGATTCTTCAATTTCGAGGGCTTTGGGCTCAAACTCAAGAGCCAGCTGCTGAGAATCAAGTACCGACTCAAAACGTTCCCGTTTGGAACCGAAAATCATCCGCCGCAGTTGTTCTATCTGAAACTTGTATGCTGCATTGTCGTCCGCTAATTTCGAAATCGAAGAATCGCGTTCAGCAATGATGGAATCACGTTCAGCAATGATGGAAATATTTTGTGCAATTACAGAATCTTTTTTAGCAAGGTCGCGCTCCAAAATGGCAATCCTGGTCATCAGTGAATTGGTCGAAAAAGAGTCGCTTTCTTGCTGTTTGTTCATGCACGAATATATTCTAAAAACCCTTATAATTCAAGGCTTTTGGCGTATATTTTATACTGAAGTTCAACTAAATTTATACCGTTTCTTCCGGCTCATTTTATCAAACGAAAGACCTTCGAGAAGCATCGAAAGCTCTTCTCTGCGGATTTGTTTCGACGGCTCATTATGGACTGATAAGGCATACCGTCCACGTTCCAGACGCTTGTAAAACAGGGCAAACCCATCGCCGTCCCAATACAAAAGTTTGATGTGCGTGCGGTTTTTGTTCAGGAAAATGAAAACGTCGCCCGAAATGGGGTCATTTTTTAGGTGGTTACGCACGATCCCCGCCAATCCATCGAACCCGTTTCGAATGTCGATGGCGCTGCAACACAAAAAGTACCGCAGGTTTGCGCTCAGCCCAAGCATGACTAATAGATTTTTATCCGGATTCCTCCCGGAAGTTCAAGCTCAACCTTGGCAGTATTGGTTTTTTCTTGTACCACAGATTTAAATCCATGTTTAGGGATAAGTTCAACAAAATCCGGCTGGATGATGGGTTGTTGCTTTACTTTATTATCGTGCTTGCGGCACCAGTATTCGAACGATGAGTCGGTAAGGCCGTGTTGGTCAGCAAAAGATTTACGTGTCAATCCCGATATTCTCCACTGATCCACTAACGAAAACATCTTCTCTTTCTTGTCCATGATTTTTTTTAACCACAAATGTATCTGGATTCTTATAAAAGATAAAGTCGTACTTGATGGGGTGGATAC
>JANYKW010000102.1 GCA_025358025.1 Bacteroidia bacterium
TCTTCCTTTTTTAAAAGCTGAATGATTTGCTTCAATTCACCAGGACTTACTTTGTCCTTCCCAATTTCCCGCAATGCCTGAATCACCAAAGAACTAATCCGACCTTTAGCCAACAAATTTTTGGGTGTAGTCTTTTTCAGCTTTATTGTTCTTTTACCGACTATGATTGTACGGGCTGCCCCATCGGTCAAAAAGACCAACTTTAATGGAATCTGGGTGCTTAAACCCAGTGCATGTAAGGAATAGGCACCTGTGGGAACCAATCGGATTTTATCTCTTTTAGCAATTGCTTGTGCAACTTCTTCTGCAGTTGGCAATACCTCACCAATGTACGAATTCATTTTTGGGCGAACGTAAATTCCATGAGCAACCGCTTTAATCAGGCCTTTGTCCTTTAGCGATTGCAGTGCTTTCCGGATGGAATCTGCCGACCCCTTGTCTGCGAAATCATCAGGGAACAGCAAAGACCCCGCCACCCTTGCTTTTATCGCTCTTTCTATTTTATATTCAACTCCTTGCATGGTGTCAATTGTTGCTATTATTTCACAAATTTAGTAAATATTTGTGAAATAACCTGTCGTAAATATTGTCAGTATTTGTTCCGATGGCCACTTATCTCCTACTGCATCAATGCAATCATGGTAAGTGCTGACTGGCGATGATTTGACAATCTCCCGGTTAATCAATTGGGAATTGGCTTCAACCTCCAATCTTGTTCAGATCCAAATAATCAATATCTTTAATGAGGGAGATATCAAATATTACCTTGACTGTATGGAATTTATAGAACTGATTGAGAAAATAAAGTCGCTTCAATGTGAGAACGATAAGTTGAGGGAGGAAATAAGAAGCTTACAAATCCAACTTGGCTTAGGCGAATTGACGAAGGGAAAACATGAACTTTTCGCTCCGGATATGGAGATTAAGGTCCCTAAAAGTGCCTTTCAGCAGATGGAAATACCAATTTTCCAGATAACCAAGAATTCTGATTCTTCCGAGAAGATACAACTTTTCAAATCCCTTTTCAGGGGTCGGGATGATGTATATGCCAGGAGGTGGGAAAATAAAAAGAAAGGGACAGCTGGCTATTCTCCCGCTTGTGGGAACGAATGGAAATATGGAATTTGCCTAAAACCCAAAATGTCCTGTTCAGATTGCGTGCATAAGGATTATTTGATGCTGACTGATGAGGTCATAGAGTATCATTTAACTGGGAGGAATGGTCTGGTTGTCGGGATATATCCTATGCTTTTGAACGATACTTGTTATTTCTTAGCCATCGACTTTGATGATAAAGGTTGGCAAAATGACATTACAACGCTCAGGCAAATCTGTCTCCGTTTTGACATTCCGATTGCCGTTGAGCGGTCAAGATCCGGTGAAGGTGCTCATGTCTGGTTTTTCTTTGAACAACCTGTAGCAGCTTCTTTGGCAAGGAAATTTGGGAGTTCGATGCTTACCCATTCCATGAATGAAAGGCATGAAGTTGCCTTTAAATCATACGACCGACTATTCCCCAACCAGGACTTATTGCCCAAAGGCGGATTTGGAAATTTAATTGCCCTTCCGTTACAAAAGGAGGCTAGAGCGAATAAAAACACTGTTTTCATTGACGATAAATTTATTCCATTTGAAGACCAATGGTCATTTTTGTCTACCATCAGAAAATTATCAGAAAGGTATCTCGAAGATTTGATTTCAAAATTATGCGATGGGAATGAACTTGGAAAACTTAAGACAGACCCGGAAGAAGAGCCAAAATTACTGGATGCCAGAGAAATCAAATTGACAGAAAGGGATTTTCCAAGGGCTTTGAAAATTATTAAGTCCAATAGCTTGTTAATACCCAAAGCAAATATAAGTCAAAGGGCATTGAATCAATTAAAACGGTTGGCAGCTTTCAAGAATCCGGAGTTTTATAAAGCTCAGGCCATGAGAATGACCACTTTTAATAAACCCAGGATTATTTGTTGTGCGGAGGAAACGACAGAATATTTATGCTTGCCTAGGGGCTGTGAAGCAGACTGTAATGCGCTTATAGAGAAAATAGGGTTGGAAGTTTTATGGGAAGACCAAACTAATACTGGCAGGAAAATTGACGTTGAATTCCATGGAGTATTAAGGGATGACCAACCAACTGCTTTTGCGAAATTATTGGAACATGATAATGGCATCTTATGTGGTACAACTGCTTTCGGTAAAACGGTTGTGGCAATTAAGCTGATTGCAGAACGAAAGGTAAGTACATTGATTCTTGTTAATAAGATCAGTTTGGTATCACAGTGGAAAGATAAACTCTCTGAATTTCTGATCATAAATGGGTCTTTGCCGGATGGATTGATTCATGGAGGAAAGAAGAAGACACCAGACAGGATGATAGGCCAGTTGGGTGGTGGGAAAAATGAATTGTCAGGCATCATTGATATTGCTGTGATGCAATCACTTTGCAGGGAAGGTGAAGTTAAAGAGTTTGTAAAAAATTATGGAATGGTTATCGTTGATGAGTGCCATCATGTCTCGGCTTTTAGTTTTGAGATGATACTGAAAAGTGTGAATGCAAAATATGTGTATGGATTGACGGCAACTCCTTACAGAAAAGATGGTCATCATCCCATCATATTGATGCAATGTGGTCCGATAAGGTATCGGGATGATGCAAAAAGACAAGCGGAAAAGAGGCCTTTTGAACATTACATCATACCAAGATTTACATCTTTTAAAGTTCCGGCATGGTGGGAAAAAGAAGAGAAAGACCTTTCAATTACTGATTTGTATGCGGAGATTGTGAAGGATGAAATGAGAAA
>JANYKW010000105.1 GCA_025358025.1 Bacteroidia bacterium
GTAAACATTCGTGAAATTCGTCTGAATTCCTGAAATTCGTAATTATTCGTGAAATCTCTATAAAATGAAGGTAATAATCCTTGCTGTCAAACCCTCGAAAAAGTATGCTCAATTATCAGAAGACGAGGCATTTTATGCCGTAAAAAAAGCCTGGCACATAAGATAAATGACGTATTTTATCCGACAGGAAAACAAATCGGACGGCTGGTAAAACGAACTAAAGGAAGCACTGGTGGTTGGCTCGAAGTTAAACGCAGATTGAGCACTGGTCAGGAAGCCACCATAAAATTATCGCTTACAAACCACAATACTACTCCCGAGCAGACCAAAATTACAGGATCCACAAAACTTTGGATGGAAGAGCCATTTGCCTCAGTCTTTATCCCCGTAAAAGATATGATGGCTAATGCACCTGGGTTTCGCTCAATGTTTGCATTGCGTAACCTTCACTTCGAAGAAGTTTATCTCGATATTATTGATCATGCCTTTCTTCCATCAATCAGAGGACCTATAGACAGTGACAGAGCTAATCTTCTTGAAATATTGCAAAAGGCCATGGAAGGCAAAGTGATTGAGAAAAAAGAAGAGTTTTTCCTGAAAAATAAACAAGGCGAATTGGAATTTACTTTACTAGCCGAGGGACATCGAAAACTTGGCTTACTTTGGTTACTTATTCAAAATGGATCGCTGCTTAATGGGAGTGTGCTCTTTTGGGACGAACCCGAAACGAATTTAAATCCCAGGCTGCTCGAAACAGTTGTGAAAATATTAATGGAACTTCAACGGTTGGGTGTTCAGATTTTTATTACTACACACGACTATGTCTTGCTCAAAGAATTTGATCTGGCCACTAATGAGAGCGACCAGGTCAGTTATCATGCATTATACCGTAAAAAATCAGACAACAAAATTGCCTGTCTTCAGTCCAATAATTTGATGAATGTAGCTCCAAACGCAATCGACGACACTTTTGGGTCATTAATCCATCGTCAAATATCTAAAGAAATGGGAGGACTTGGAAAATGAAAGTAATTGCCGATGGGTACGCTTTTGAGTTTCAAGATGCTCTGGCTGCTTTTGTTTTCGACGAAAAAGATCCGGCAAAAGATATGTTCCACGGTGCACCTATGAAAGCAGTTGATATGATCGTTGAACTCGAAAATAGTTACCTGTTTATCGAAATTAAGCACTACGACCGGCCAGAAGAATTCGCTGTATCTGACAATGATAACACTGAAACACAACAACAAAAGAATGATCATCAGAAATGGTTAAAAAATTACCTGAAATACAAATTCAGAGATACCTTTTTATACCGGTATGCCGAAGGCAAAACCGACAAACCTGTTCATTATCTTTGCCTTGTTAATTTCGATAACGCACTGAACACCTGGTTAAAAAAAAATCTTCGAAACGAACTCCCGGTTGGTAAACCTGTTAAAAGATGGCAGCAAAAGTTAGCCGAAAGTTGCCAGGTACTTAACCTTGCGTCTTGGAACACCAATTTCCCCAAATGGCAGGTAAAACCAGCCTCTTAAAATCTCACTTAATTCGTTTTAATTCGTGCAATTCGTATTTTAATGTAATCCGTCTTAATTCGTGTAATCCGTATTTTATTGTAATTCGTATTTTAGTTCAGTATATTTGCTTCTATCATTAAAAATAACAAAGCATGGAAACAATAGCGAAAGATAAATTACTTAGCCAAATGCTTTGGGACTATAACATTGCTACCGAAGATATTGAAGCTGTACTAAAAGGTGAAAAAAAACGTGTAGGGCATTATACCAGCGAGATGCTTTTCCAAAAAATGCTTGAATCTTATTCCTGGTTCACCGTCGTTCAACTTCTTGGGCCAAACGAAATAAAGAATTTACTTACTAACCAAGTAATTAATAAACTGAGGTCTCCCTCGTTGCGTCAAAAATATGAATTCGTTCAAAAGAGATTATCACAAATTATACCAACTACAAGATAAATTTCTTTTGTGGTGGGCTTCTCTTAATTTTCCGTTCTATCTCACCGGAGGAACAGCCCTCGGACGCTTTTATCTTAACCATCGGTTCAGCGAAGACCTCGATTTTTTCAGCTATGCCGACCCACAGTATCCGCATTATATTGCAGAATTAAAAAACAAAATTACATCACAGTTTACAATCAACTTACAACAATCGCTTTTTGCCGATGATTTTACCCGTTTTTTTATCACCGAAGACGACGTATTTCTGAAAATTGAATTGGTTAATGATGTGGTTTATTATCCCGGAAGCCCTACTGATTACCCGTTTGGAAAAATTGACACACCCTTGAATATCCTGGCAAATAAACTTACTGCTCTTGTTGGCCGCGACGAACCCAAAGATATTTTCGACATCATTCATCTTGCGATGAACTATTCATTTAACTGGCTCGATATTTTTGAACTTGCAAAACAAAAAGCGGTAATTAATGAGTTGGATATCGAACAACGCTTAGCCTCTTTTCCGGTTGAATGGCTCGAAAACGTAAATTGGCTAAACAACCCAGTTGATCTCAATATAACCCGGAAAATTCTCGATCATATTGCTGATGATTTTCTTTGGGGCAAGCCAAACTCATTAGGTGTGAACCATACTATTATAGAAATGGCTAAACCTTCGCCATTCGTATAGTCCGCGTTAATTCGTGCAATTCGTATTAAACTGAAGAAGGTTCGGCGCACCGAAAAACCGGAGGAAGCAAAACCGAAAGACCAGTGGGGTTTTGTATGCACTTTAGCGCAAAAAAATAAATACCCGTTGCAAGACACTAAGTAACCCCTGCAAGATTTATAGTAACTCCAGCAAGTTGCTTAGTTTGCTTTGCAAACTGTTATCTAACAAATAGGAAGTATTGAATAGCTATTGCAAAACATTAAGTAGCTCCTGCAGATAATTAAATAAGTGATGCAAGATGGTTAATAGCTTCTGCAAACTATTTAATAATAATTGCAAGGTGTTTAGAAGCGGTGGCAAGATATTTTATTACCTACACAAGGCTTGTAAAAGGAATTGCTGCGGAGCCTGAAAACTCCACACGACTGATTATGATCTCACAAACCGGAAACTCTTAATTCAAGGACCTTCGGATTAGGCTTTTAATTGTTACGCCGGGATATATTTTCTTTGATTTCTTTACCAGCATCATTGCCTGTCCGCCAAGGCTTGTCGGGCGGGCGAGGACGATGAAGGAGGATATAACAATCTGCTGACGATTGAATCAGTCCTTTAACCAGCTAATGCTGATTTGGCAATCAGCATTTCAGTAAACCAGGATTTTAAATCCTGAGTTAATAAATGGGAATTACATATTCCCATTAGCAGGGTTGATTTTTTAAACCTGAAAGGTTGAAATGATTATAGAAAAAGTCGAAAAAAGCACCTTTAAACCACGAAATGGTGATATAATCCTGCTATGCCTTCGGCATTTTTCGCCTCTTTTTATCCTAGATTGCTATAATCTTGTCATGCCTTCGGCATTATCAAGCTAAATTCCTTTCAACCCTTGATTCGCATAAATATATGAAGAGTGATTTTTGCCTAAAGCAGTACTATTGTTACTAAATTTTATAAAATGAAAGAAATAAGAAAAATTGCATTCCTAACTAAAGATGACCCATTAGACAAGCGTTCTTGGTCAGGAATATATTTTAGAATGTATAAAGCACTGCAAACTGTAACTACCGTTTGAAAACTGCACAGCATTTCGGTTGAAAACTGCACAGCTTATCAAATAAAATTAACTTGCCTTGTACACAAACAAGGCACTAAAAATGATAAGCATGGTAGACAAGCAAAAAATTATTCATCACT
>JANYKW010000132.1 GCA_025358025.1 Bacteroidia bacterium
AAAGGGGAAAGGATAAAGGATAAAAAATAAAGGATAAAGGATAAAGGATGGGACTCCCGGGACTAGCGCAGCAGACTCGGAGAATTGAGTGAATCGCAAAATCCGGATTGTGGCGTACTTTATCCTTTATCCTTTATCCTTTATCCTTCTTTTAGTTTATATTTGCTTTTCCAAATAGACAAAAACCATTTTAATTGTTTAAAATATGACAATCGAACAGCTTAAAGCAAAGTTTATTGAGAAGTATGGAGAAGGCGAAATAAGTGGCTATTTCTCCCCGGGCCGTGTCAACCTGATTGGTGAACATACCGATTACAATGGTGGCTTCGTTTTCCCTTGTGCACTTAGTTTTGGAATTTACTGCCTCATACGCAAAACAAAGCGCATGACGGTCCGTTTCGCCTCTACAAATATGGAGTTTGAGGCTGAGGTGAAGGCCGAAGATCTGAACAAAGCAATCGGCAAAGAATGGGTTAACTATCCCATCGGTGTTTTTGCCCAATTTATGAAAAAGGGCCTCACCTTTGATTCAGGAGCCGATATGCTGTTTTACGGGGATGTTCCCACGGGAGCAGGACTATCATCCTCAGCAGCGCTTGAAGTGGTGACAGGGGTTGTGATCAACGACCAGTATGGTTTTGGGATAGACAAGGTTGAACTGGCCCTGATGGGACAAAAAGCCGAGCATGAATTTGCCCTGGTTAATTGCGGTATCATGGATCAGTTTGTTTCTGCCATGGGGAAAAAGGATTATGCCGTCTTCCTCAATTGCGATACACTTTCTTATGAGTTGGTACCTGTTAAACTGGAAGGAGTTAAAATAGTGATCAGTAATACCAACAGTCCACATAAACTCGATTCAGGAAAGTATAATGAAAGAGTGGCCGAATGTCAGGCTGCGGTGAAGGCGATTCAACCTTACAAGCATATTGCTGCCCTTGGTGAGATATCCTGGGAAGATTTCCTGAAAGTGGAAGACAAAATTGAGCAGGTAACGGTTCGCAAAAGGGCCCGCCACGTTGTAAGTGAAATCAAAAGGACGGAAGATGCCGTAAAAGCTTTGAAAGCCGGTGATCTGGAAAACTTTGGAAAATTAATGAACAGCTCCCACGATTCTTTACGCGATGATTATGAAGTTACCGGATTTGAACTGGATACCATGGTCGAAGAAGGTCGTAAGATTCAGGGTGTGATTGGTACCCGAATGACAGGTGGAGGATTCGGAGGTTGCACAGTGAGCCTTGTAAAAGACGAAGCAGTCGATACTTTTATTGCCCAGGTAGGTAAGAACTACCAGGCAAAAACGGGTTTGAAACCTGTTTTCTATGTGGCTGAAATTGGCGACGGAGGCAAAAAATTATTTTAAATCAAACAATAATTAAACCATTAACAATGACAAAAACTGATTCAAATAACAAGTATTTGTTCCCTTTGATCGTGATGGCTTCCCTCTTCTTCCTCTTTGGATTCATCACGACCATGAACAATTCGACCATCGAATTTTTGAAAAATGCCTTTGGTTTGGATGAAGTACAGAAACAGCTTCCCAACACCTTCTTCTATGGAGCTTATGTCCTGTCCGTGCCGGTCGGTCTGCTGCTGATGCGGATTGGCTATAAAAACGGGGTATTACTCGGCCTGGCTTTGATAGCTCTGGGATTCTTCCTTTGTATTCCCGGCGTCGGCATGGGCTATTACGGCTTTTTGAGCACAGTCTCTGTATTTGCAATCGGCGTGGTGATTCTGCAGGTTGTTGCAGGACCGTATGTTAATGCTCTGGGTAGTCCCGAAACAGCTGCCAGCCGGCTTACCCTAACCAATGCCCTTAATTCAGTCGCTACAGTAATTGCTCCAATTTTTGTCTCCTTCCTGCTGGTGACACCCAAAATTGAAGCCGGCGCAAAGCTGGAAAATTCTGTTATTCAGAAGATCGTTCAGGGACCGTTTTTGATGATCGGCGTGGTTACACTGGCCATTCTGGCCATCATGTTCTTTCTGAAATTGCCTGAAATTAAAGCAGGTGAAGGAGATGGTGCCTCTGATACAAAATCGTATAAATCGAGTGCTTTCAAATATACTCACGTTTGGCTGGGCTCATTGGCCATCTTCTTTTACATGGGGATTGAGATTGGTATTCCAAGCTTTTTTGCCGACTATGTCAAACAATTGGGTTTGCAGAATATCAAGTCTATCGACATGCTGAAATTTTATTGGGGTGGCCTGATGGTTGGCCGTGTCATTGGCATTTTCATTCTGCAGAAATACAAAGCGGGTCAGATTCTTACCCTGTGTGCAATAGGTGGCGCTGCACTACTGGCTGCTTCCTTTATCCTTGGTACCGGAGCACCTGTTATCGCTATGTGGCTCTTCCTTGGTACCGGTCTGTTCCACTCCATCATGTGGCCGGTAATTTACAATCTCGCGCTCGAAGATCTTGGTCCACATGCCAAAGTTGCTTCCGGTGTCATCGCGACTTCAGTAATCGGTGCTGCCATTCTGACGCCAATCATGGGTGCTGTTCAGACCATTACAGGTTCTGTCATCATTGCAGTGGGCAGTTTGTTCTTCTATTATGCCTACATGGTATTCTTTGCACAAAAAGGTTCAAAGATCAGGTAAAAACAATCTTTACACGAATATTTAATAAGCCATCCGGAAAGTTCGGGTGGCTTATTTGCTTTAATTTGCTTAGTTTTACCTCTACATTCAAAACTCCAAACTCATGCAAAAGATTGTTCTGGCTGCATCTGCAATGGCTGCATTACTTGGTACTTCTGCGCTGAAGGGTGCCCCAAAACCCAAACCCGTCAACATCATCGTCGTTTTTATCGATGATATGGGTTATGGCGATCTGGGGTGTTACGGTGCTGTCGGATACAAAACGCCCAATCTTGACAGGCTGGCTGTCCAGGGAGTGCGATTCACCAATTTTGTTTCGGCCCAGGGGGTTTGCAGTGCCTCCCGTGCGGGAATCATGACGGGTTGTTATCCCAATAGGGTCGGAATATCAGGAGCCTTGATGCCCGACAGCAAAATCGGATTGAATCCCGACGAAGAGACGATCGCCGAAGTTTTAAAACAGCAGAACTACAAGACTGCTGCTATCGGGAAATGGCACCTGGGTTGCCTCAGGGAATTTCTTCCGTTGCAACAAGGGTTTGATGAATACCTCGGGATTCCCTATTCAAACGACATGTGGCCTGTAAACTTTGACGGAACACCTGCTACCGGAAATGCAAGGAAATCAAATTATCCGCCACTGCCACTGATTGAAGGGAATGAGAAAATCAGGGAACTGAAAACACTCGAAGATCAATCAGAACTCACCACAATGTATACAGAGAGGGCCATTCGTTTCATTAATGAAAACAAAAAAAATCCCTTCTTTCTATACCTGGCTCATTCCATGTGCCACGTCCCGCTTGCCGTATCCGGAAAGTTCAAGGGGAAAAGCCAGCAGGGTCTTTTTGGGGATGTCATCATGGAGATCGACTGGTCTGTTGGAGAAATCATGAATACCCTGGAAAGAAACGGAATGGACAAAAATACACTCATCGTTTTCACATCCGACAACGGCCCCTGGCTTAACTTCGGTAACCATGCGGGATCCGCGGGCGGATTGCGTGAAGGGAAGGGAGGCAGCTTTGAAGGGGGACAACGGGAACCCTGCATCATGAGATGGCCAGATCAGATTCCCGCCGGTACTATTTGCAACCAGCTGGCCTCTACCATTGACCTGCTTCCTACATTTGCCGAGATCACCCAGGCTGATCTTCCCAAAAGAAAGATCGATGGAGTGAGTATTCTTCCTTTGTTGAAAGGGGATCCCAATACAAATCCACGTGAATCTTTTCTCTATTACTACCGGAAAAACAGTCTCGAAGCAGTCAGAAAAGGGAACTGGAAACTGGTCCTGGCGCATCCGGGCAGAACCTATCACGGTTTTCAGCCTGGCAAAGATGGATTTCCGGGTAGTACCAACGAAAACTTCAATTTTGAAGAGGGGTTGTACGATATGCGCCGTGATCCGGGAGAGCAGTATGACGTGAAAGAATCTTACCCCGAAGTCGTAGCAGATCTTAAAAAGATCGCGGCAGAAGCCAGGGAGGATCTGGGTGATGACCTTACCGAAAATCCCGGGAAAAACCGGAGAAACCCTGGAAAAATTAATTAGCTATGACAACGAAAAACAGTTTTTTTTCTTTGGTCATCATACTTTCTTCCTTGGTTAGCGTCGGCTCAAAATATTCGAACAAGGATCTACCTGTCGACATGCAACCATTGACCCTGAAAATAGTTACCTACAATGTAAAAAATTGTGTGGGGCTTGACAATGTCACTGATTATAACCGGGTTGCGGATGTGCTAAGGCGCATCAATGCGGATGTTGTGGCCATGCAGGAACTAGACAGTGCTACGACCCGAAGCAAAAGAGTGGTGGTATTGAATGAACTTGCCGAAAGGGTCAATATGCAAGCATCGTACAGTGCCTCCATTGAATATAGGGGAGGAAAATATGGTATCGGCATTCTGACAAGAGAGAAACCTGTTTCAACCAGTCAGGTCTCCTTACCGGGTAAGGAAGAGAAACGAAGTTTGTTGATCGTTGAATTAAAAGATTTTGTTATTTGCTGTACCCATTTGTCATTAACCAGGGAAGATCGCCTGGCTTCAGTCAATATAATTAACGAGGCAACCAGGAAATTCTCCAAACCTGTTTTCCTTGCCGGAGATCTGAACACAGAACCCGGTTCGGCAGAGTTGACAAGCTTTGAGGAAGAATGGACGATACTAAATAACCGGCAGGATTTTACTTTTCCCGCCAATAATCCCCATGTATGTATTGATTTTGTGCTGGCCAGAAAGGCTGAAAATTGGCGTACGGAGGTTCTGGATTCAAAGGTAGTCGCTGAGAATATTGCTTCTGATCATAGGCCGGTATATGTAAGGCTTACCCTTCAGAAAAAATAGAATTTCCTCATTACAAGGAATTCTAACACTTATAAACATTGTCGCCTCCATTCCCGAAAATCTCAGGAAAAATTTGCCTGCGATTATGCGTGGACAATCAAAGTATCAATATTGAACAAGAGATAAAAAGATCGCAGAAAAACTCAACTAATTCAAATCAGATGAAAGCAATGGTCTTGACTGGTATCAGGCGAATAGAGATGGCAGAATTTCCCGCTCCAAAGATTGTAGAGTCTACCGATGTATTGATCAAAATGAAGGTAGTAGGAGTTTGCGGATCAGATGTTCATTACTATATCAATGGAAAAATTGGGAGCCAGGTCGTACTGTATCCTTTCCCGGTAGGGCATGAAGGGGCCGGTGAAGTAATGGAAGTTGGTTCGGCAGTAACGCGTGTTAAAAAAGGTGACAGGATTGCCATTGAACCGGCTATGCCATGCGGAGAATGCGACCAATGTAAAGCTGATCGACCGCATACCTGCCGGAAACTTCGCTTTTTAGGCTGTCCCAACCAGGCAGATGGTTGCCTTACAGAATACATTGTGATGCCGGAAGAGAGTTGTTTCCCGGTGTCTGATATCCTTACATATACCGAAGCGGCCATCAGCGAACCACTTGCCATTGGCCTTTATGCAGTTAACCAGTCCATCCCATTGGAAGGTGCTACCATTGGCATCCTTGGTTTTGGACCAATCGGTATGAGCGTGCTGCTGAGTGCAAAAGCGAAGGGTGGCAATAATTTTTTTGTGACTGATCTGGTGCCCGAAAGACTTCAAATTGCTAAAGAGTGTGGCGTTGTCTATACCGGGAATCCTGAAAAAACGAATGTTGTCGCTGAAGTTAAGGCAATTGAACCGCTTCTGCTCGATGTGGTATTTGAATGTTGTGGGAAACAGGAAGCTATTGATCAGGCTGTTGAACTTCTTAAGCCAGGAGGTAAACTCATGATAATAGGCATCCCGGAATTCGATCGCTGGAGTTTTCCTGTCGATCAGATGCGGCACAAGGAGATCTGTGTCCAAAATGTCAGGAGACAGAACCACTCTTTAGAAGAGACTCTGGAACTCCTGGAAAGCGGGAAGGTCGATGCCGGCAAAATGCCCACCCACCGCTTCCCTTTTGCGCGTACCAGGGAGGCTTTTGATTTGGTAACAGCCTACAAGGATGGGGTGATGAAGGCCATGATTGATTTTGATTAAAGTCACCTTTAAAATTCTCCTTTTTTTCCAAATTTTTCTTTGGAAGCTATTCCAAAGGCTTTGATAGCCTGGTTGAATTCTGACAATACCGAAGCCGCATTTTTGCCCCATGAGCTGCGTGCAGACTGAATCATCGTATTACATTCGTTGGCATCCATAAACATGGCAGCATCGAGCAACTGTTCCTGGTCTTCTTCAGGGATCGCCAGAAATCCATGTTTATCGGCATGAATAAGTTGTCCGGGCAGGACTTGCCTGCCAAAAACTGTAACGGGACAATTCCAGCGAACCGGAAAACTGTGCGCATGACCAACGCAAAGTCCGCGTGCCAGCGCTTTAAAGCCAGCATTGTTCATCTCATCCGTATCCCGGATACCACCATCGGTGATGGTGCCTACACAACCCAGAGATTTGTGTATGTTGCTGTTTACTTCACCCCAAAAGGCACCGTACATGATTGGTTTGTCAAGATCTTGAACCACTACTATCTTAGGACCGGGAACAGATGCCATGTATTCCCTGTATTGGGCCCAGCCTTCCGGGTTCGACCGCGGATGATCCGGATTACCCGGTTCAATCACAACAGTTACAGCATACCCGACCATGGGTCCCATTTGCGGCATATAGTCATTGACAGGCTCCAGGTTAAATCCGTCACGGGCACTGTTGTGCTGGGTAATCTGCTCCCATCCGTTATAAATGGTTGGTGTATTCCAGCGCTTTAATCCGAGTAGCGTGGCATGAGTTAGCTTTCTTTCCATTTTACTTCCTTCCCAAACTTGTATTCTTAAATGCGGAAATGTCAATTAATCCGCTAGTGTCGTTATCAAAACTGATCTGGATGCTGTCTCCTGCCATGGTGACAGGCATTTCATTGGAGATTTGAGAGGACCCTATAAAGATGTTATTCATGCCGTTGACAGTGAAATAATAGAAACTGTTGCCATTTTTAATGTCTGACTGTATGCGGTTGACGACTGTGTTCAAAAGTAATTTTTTGGTAACGTTTTTCGGATTGATTTTGTTTCCGGCCATGTTATAGGCATTTTTATAAGCCATCAGGGTTTCAACAAGGGTGTTTCCTACCCCAACAATGGTATAATCTTCTATGGCCACCATGGCAAACATTTTAACAAGTCCGCCATTGTCTTTCAGAGTCATCATATAAGTCGGGATATTGTTGATGTTGTACGGGATGGGTAGTGAGGAGGAGTAGCGTTTCTCCTGAACCTTGCCCATTGCAGAATTTTGAGCAGCGCGTTCCGTAGCACCACTTTGCTTGTACCATACCGCTTTCTTGGTTCGCGTGTCTACCAAAACAAAGCCTACAGTAGCTTCGTCAGCACCTACTGAAGTGAGACCTGTGTACCAGTAAGCCCTGTTGTCTTCGCCATAAACCAGGGAGAGTCTCTGTGTAATCTGCAGTTTGTTCTCATTCGAGAAGTTCCAGAATCCCTTTACAAAATTACCCCAGTCATTGAGCTGCTCCTCAATAAATTTATCTGGCTGGATCCTGTCAATCCAGGCAGGTGCCTTATCGATGGCATACTCGGTGCATTTACCTGTTTCCGTGTTGACAATCACGACGCCAACAGCATTATCCCCATAGAAACCGATTGATTTCCTGAATTTGGTAACCACCCAATAAGGGACTCCATCGTCGTCAATTTCAAAACTGTAATCTGTTAATCCGGTATTGAAATATCCACTGAAATATAGATGCCGTTCGAGGAAGTCTCCGAAGAAAGCTTCTGGCTGGTATTTGATCATTGCCTTGTGGCCGTTCACCTCCTGTACCAGTTTTACATCCCTTTCGTTGCAGGCATTAACCATAACATAGCCATTGGTTCCCTCCTTATTTTTATTCCATTTGAAAAATCCTGAATGTAAAAGTGGTGCGACCCAATAAAGGTCATTGCGTACTTTTTGAATATGAAACGAACCCAGTCTCACCTGACTTCCTAAAGCAGGCTGAGCACCTAATACCTTATCTCCCAGGAGATTGGCAAGTGATTCGTCAACCACGCGTATCTTGTCCATGGAGATAGGTGCCATGTGGGTGGAAAGATTTTCGCCAATCTCAACATTTCCAATCAGCGTGCGGTAATCGTTCCATCTGAAAAGCGACCAGGAGGTAGCCAAAGGTATGACTGTCATATATAACAATATTGTGATGAAAATCCATTTTGGGATTGTCATTTTTGTCAATAGCTGAAGTGCCTGCGTCTCGTTGGTCACCTGTGGAAGCATGCGGATATTCAGTATGATCCACAGGAAAGTAAGCGCTACGATCAGAACCGGAAATCCCGTGAATCCGAATGCTATCACCGGCATTTGTGTGTACACGGCTAACAGTGCTGCAACGATTAGAACGATTATCTGACTTACTCTTTTCATAATGGAAGGATTAAGTGAATTGGATTGATTCGATGTTCAAATTTAGCTAAATATTAGCTATTAGGCTCAAAAAATGATATGAACTATGAGAAATGGTTCCTCTGTTCATAATTTGTTTTTAAAGGTAAGTTGGAATAGCCATCCGCCAGCTGGTGGATTTTCATTTCTATTCGTGATTGACAAATCATGGCGATTTCAATTGAATTTTTTACTTCAGAATAGACCATAGAATGATCTCACCCTAAAAAGATTATATTTAAACAATTTAAACCGGAGGATTTTTAAAATGAGCCAAACTACTTTAACTAAAGACAATTCAATCGCTGAATTTTTAAATTCGCTCAAAGTTTTTCAGGTGCGCAATCAAACCACACTATCAAACGAAAGAGTGGTCTCAGTGGATGCTCTCAGGGGATTCGACATGTTCTGGATCATGGGAGGTGAGCGAATAATCCAGGGACTGGACAACGTTTTTCACAACAGGATTACTGAATTTCTTAAGGTGCAAACGGAACATGTAGAGTGGCTTGGATTTCATTTTTATGACATCATTATGCCTCTTTTCCTTTTTCTGGTTGGTGTTTCCCTGGTTTTCTCAACCCGTAAACGGATTAGCAAAGGGGATACTGACAGATCCATCTGGATTCATACCATAAAAAGAGTTGTGATTCTCTGGATTTTGGGGATGGCTGTTCAAGGGAATCTGCTTTCCTATGACATAGACCATATCAAACTTTATTCCAATACGCTCCAGGCTATTGCAAGCGGTTATCTGGTTGCAACTATTTTTGTACTTTACCTTCCTGTCCTCTATCAACTTTTTGCTACAGCCGGTCTGATGCTGTTCTACTGGGGAATCATGGTTCTTGTTCCTGTTGGAGGTAATGCGTTGGGAACCTTTACCATGGAGAGCAACGCTGCACTTAGTTTTGACCATTGGGTACTGGGCAGTTTCCATGATGGTCTGCAGTATACCTGGATTCTGACCAGTTTGGGTTTTTCAGCTACGGTAATGTTGGGTGTCTTATGCGGATACCTGCTGCAATCGGATGCAGATCAGATGAAAAAATTCAGGAACTTTCTGATTTTGGGGATTTTACTGGTTGTTCTGGCCCTCCTATGGGACCATTGGCATCCGATTATCAAGAAAGTATGGACAGGGTCTTTTGTTTTGTTTGCCGGGGGTCTCAGTATTTTGTTGCTGGCCTTTTTTTATCTGATTATTGATGTGTGGGAAGTACGGAATGGCAGTAGATGGCTGATTATTCTGGGATCTAATGCCATCTTCGGATATGTTGTATGGAATCTTTTGGAAAATGGATTTATCACCATGGCAGGAGTTTTCCTGGAAGGATTAAAACCAGGGATAAATGACTGGTATGAATCACTATCCTATTTCCTTGGATTTATGATTATTTTCTTGCTGATGAGGTATATGTATCGGAATAAAACGTTCATTAAAATTTAATTTTACCCTTTTCACCCTGGATGCGTGATGCTTATCCCAGGATCATCTTGCTGATATAGATATCCTGAAAATCTGGAAAGGCTTCGAGGTTGATATGACTTGTTTTACCTAGAATTTCGTCTGCCAACTCTCCCTTTCCAAAGAGAAACATCTTGGCTCCGATCAGCGCGGTATTTCCCATTTTGTGAATTTTATCCCCCGTTGTTTCAACCATTCCTGTTGAAAGAAGATGTTTCAAATTGATGTAATTGCCGAATCCGCCTGCAATGTATATTTCGGATATTCCGGATGTCTCTATTCCCAGATTTTTTGCCAGGATAGTTACTCCTGTTGCGATGGCAGCCTTGGCAAGCAGAAATTCATAGATATCTTTTTGAGTTAACCTAACCGGATCATCAATCAGAATACTATTTTCACCTGATTGTATTTCTCCGAAATCACCGATTAACCCCATTTCCAGAAGGATGGCTGCCGCATCAATCAATGCACTGCCACATATTCCACGGGGTTTGGTATTTCCTATGACTGAAGATTGAATGGTCTTCCCGTCGTGCCTGAGTGAAGATATTGCTCCTGTAACAGCCCGCATCCCCATAGAGAGGTTGGCACCTTCGAAGGCAGGTCCTGCAGCTGTGGAGGCGCAAATGATATGGTCCCTGTTGCCCAATACAATCTCTCCGTTGGTACCCAGATCAATCAATGCTGTATATTGCTCTTTCCGGTGCAAACCGGTAGCGGCAATTCCTGCCAGAATATCACTGCCGACGAAACTCCCGATGGAAGGATAGAATTCAATTTTTGTTCCATCAGGAAAGTCCCAGTCCAACTCAGATGCTGTGAATGTTTTTGTACCCGGATTTTCCAACTGAAAGGGATAGCAGGAGAGCGGTGTGAGATCACATCCACTGAATATCATCTGCATCACCGTATTTCCTACCAGAATTACTTTATCCGGAATCTGCTTCGCTCCTTCCATCATCAGCCTGATCATATTACCCACTGCAGATCTGATCAATAAGGTCATTTCCGTAGAATGGCCGTCCAGTCCTGCCTGAATTCTTGAAATCAAATCCGCTCCATATTTCACCTGCGGATTGAGCATGGTCTCGACCGCTAAAATTCTTGCACTGTTTAATTCTACCAATTGTGTGACCAGGGTTGTCGTTCCCAAATCAACGGCGACGCCGAACCCTCTTTCCGGCATAAATTCGAAATTGGTTTCATCTGCCAGAATCAGATGATCATACTGCTCAACCTGCAGCGTGATGGATTCAGTGCAAAGACTCATACAAGCCAGGCGTACGTTGGAGGGAAGATGCAAATGGTCCAGTTTTCGCCGGTGAATTTCACTTACAGTGATCTTTCCTTTCAGCAAGCTGACCTGACATTTGCCACACGTTCCTCTTCCTCCGCAAGGAAATTCAACTCCAAATTCGTGCAGAAGATCAATCAAGGGAGTTTGATCGTTAACGACCAGCTCCTTTCCCAGGGGATGTAGCCGGATATTATGTTGCTTCATTACTTACAACCCGTATTCTGACAAGATAAATTTTCCCGGATCCAGGACAGGGAGCATCATTTCAATGAAATCGCTCTCAAGATCTGGGATGCTGTTTAAATCATCGCGAAAAATCGGAAGATAATTGGTTTCCATCTCAGAAAGGTTAAGTTTTCCGGATTGAAGTGCCTCTTCGATGATATCAAGTGCAACCAGGGCGCCATTCCGTGCATTGGCGACATAGGAATCACCTTTGATCAGCTCTTTTGAAATGCGGATAACATTTTCAGGAGAGAGTATCAGGGCTTGCGGATCAGTATATACATCTGAACCTACCAGCAGTTGTTGCAAGACCTGACAGTGCATTTTTCCCATGCGCAGTGCTTCGTTCATCAATCTGGCATCATATTCCAGTTGCTCGAAATAGGCTGTCGGAGCCATTCCCGAGAGGAGTTTAATATTTTGGACTGATTCGTTGCTCCATAAATCAGCACAAGCAGAGGCAATGTTGCCGATGGGACTTAGATGAGCGCATGCTGCGGTTTTTCCTTCCATCGAGATGGGAATACCTGTAATTGCTTTCAGGAATGGGCCTTCATATCCACAATCCTTGTCTGGGCCTACAGCTCCTTCTTCCATCGCAACGATGGAGCGAACCACAGAGATTACCCTGACCAATGCAGCAAAAACTTTTGGAATATATTTTTTCTCGGCGAGCACCATGGCCGTATTGGCAAATCCACATGCAGAGTCACCAGCTGCAATTTTTCCGTGACGATTGGCGAGTGTGACAATTTTATGCCAAAGAAACTGCATATCCCTGACTCCCAGTACAGAGAGGGCAAACATCACTCCCTTCACGTCGCACATCATCAGTGCATCGTCAGAAACCTCCTTCCCTCCTGTACTTTCGATTGACAGCAAATCTCCACCCGCCATCATGCCGCGTTCAAACAATTCCATCATTGGTTCGAGCCAGGCAGAACTACGTTGCTTGGCCGGGCGTTCAAATTCACGAAGATCGTTGGGTGTCAAACGTATTTCAGATGCAAGGCCGTACTTATGGTAGTACCTTTCGCAAATTTCGTTCATGATTTTCACGATCTCAACCCCGATATCAGGTGTCTTGGTCATCTCCAGAAGTGTTTCAAACTCGAGTACAACCCCTTTGGAATTCAGATGGACGGCCCTTTCCAGCGCACCTTCTGCAATTTCGCGGTAATGAGAATATACTTCGCCCAGGGTATTGTGATTGATGCTCATCATGGGCAGTGTAAAATTGAGTTCTGCATAAACTTGTCCGCCTCCGATAACCAGTCCGCGAGGGGTGGTAACCGGTTTGGGGGCCAACCCGAACATCAGTTCTTCCGGGTCGTTGATGACCAAATTTTTGTATCTCATGTCTGTTAAATTTGAAATGTTACTGACAATTCTATAAACAACTAAAAATCAACTAGTTATAAAAACAATATTGTTTTGGATCAGGCCACAATTTTCCTGTTTGCTACGGAAGTCGTGCAGGAATGTTAAAGTAATCCGATATAAATCCAGCTATTTAGGATGCCAGTTTGTTTAGGTACTCAACAGCATTTTGAGGATCCGGTGCATAAAAATCAGCCCCGATACTCCGGCAGAAATCGGCATTGACAGGGGCACCGCCAATCAGAACTTTGGTAGCCGGATCACATGCTTTGATACCTGCTACGATATCTCCCATGTTGACCATGGTTGTAGTAAGCAAGGCCGACAACCCTACTACCGCACCAGGATTGCTTTTCAAAGCTTCGATAAACCGCTCTGAACCAACATCTACACCCAGGTCAACGATCGTCCATCCTCCTCCTTCAACCATCATGGCCACAAGATTTTTGCCGATGTCGTGGAGATCTCCTTTGACGGTGCCGATGATAAAAGTTCCTTTGGATTTAATCGCGCCTGATGCGAAGAATGGTTTTAGTTGCACCATGGAAGCACCCATAGCTTTGGCAGACATAAGCATCTGGGGTACAAATATTTTATTCTCAGCAAACTTCTTACCCACATTTCCCATGGCAGGGATCAAGGCATCTTCAAGAATCCGTTGTGGATCGACACCGGCAGCGAGCGCTTGCTGCGTCAGTTCGTGGGAACCATCCATCCCTCTCAGTTGAGGTGGATAAGGTGATTTCTGATCAATCTTACCAAATTCAACAGCTTCAAGGAGTTTTTCGATTATTTCATTCATACTTTTTGTCTGTTTTGTAAATTAATCCAAAAGAACATAACAAATATAGTTGTCTTTCAGAACTAAAGCAAATCAGGAATCCACCTGTGTGTTATCCTCCCCGAATGATCACCCAGGAAAGCCCATTGTTCAATATCAAATTCTATCACGACCGTTGAGCAGGTTGGTACATCCAGCGAAAAATCAGGCAATAGAGCATCCAGGAAGTTGTATACGGTGGGGTTGTGACCGACAACCATCACGGTAGTGTGTTTGTCATCGACCTCGTTCAGCATCCTGATGAAGTTGGAGGTTTGCATGCCGGAGTACAGCTTCTTTTCATACCTGACACTTCCGGCATGATAGCCACAGGAAGCTGCAAAGATTCGGGTGGTCTGGGTGGTTCTGACCGCAGGACTGGAAATAATCAGATCCGGATTAATCCGGCTTTTAACCAGTTCCAGGCTGATTCTTTCGGCATTCTCTACCCCGCGATCTGTTAAAGTCCGGTCGTAATCCTGATCATATCCATGCTGGATAGTTTTGGCATGACGAACGAGAATTAATTGTTTCATTTGCATTTATCTATCTCTTTCCATACCAAAGCGCTGGCACCGACGATGGCTACTGAACCTGCTTTCAGTCTGGAGGGAAGAAGTTTAATTTTGTTTCTGTAGAAAGGGAGCAGATAGTGTTCCATGCTTTCTCTGGTAGGTTTGAAAAGAAGTTCGCCTGCTGCTGTTGGTCCGCCGAAAAGGAATATGGCTTCCGGACTGAGATAATGTACGGCATCAGCCAAACAGCGGCCAAGGATTTCCCCCGTGTATCCAAAGGCTTCCATAGCAATTGAATCATTTTGCAAAGCTGCTTCATATACCATTTTGGATGTCAGATCGTTGTAATTGACATTTGCCAGTGCGCTTCCGCTGTTCATGGTTTTGGCCAGAAGCTCGAAAACAGTTCTTTTTATACCTGTTGCCGAGCAATATGTTTCAAGATGACCTTTCGATCCGCATCCGCACAGCCTGCCGTCTGGTACCGCAGTTACATGTCCCAGCTCGCCTGCAAGGCCATCATGTCCGTAAACGATATCCCCGTTGACGATAATTCCGCTTCCCAATCCGGTGCCAAGGGTGATCATGATGAAGTTGTTCATGCCGATACCCCCACCATACATCAGTTCTCCCAATGCAGCTGCATTGGCATCGTTGGTCGCTTTGATGATCGTGAATTCCGGTAATTTTTCCTGAATGAGATCAGTAAGATGGACCACATTTACAAAAGGCAGATTGGCTGTGATTCCGATCGTGCCGTCGTGATAGTTTGCAAACGGAGCTCCGATACCGATTCCCATCACCTCTATATTGGGGAGGATCTTTTTGACATTTTCAATGGCATCACGGATCTCAAATGTGATAAGTGAAATAAAATTAGCGACCAATTTCTCCGACACATCCGGTCTGGAATCCGGATTCTCCTTTTTCTGCGGAGTAGGCAATTGGGGCTTTTTTTCGTAAAGCACATTCCCCTCCCTGTCGACTATACCGATTGCAGTATTGGTGCCGCCTATGTCAATACCAACGACTACTTGTTTCACTGGATATTTGATTTATTAACTCGTATTATACTTTAATATCTCTTGCAAAGGGCGCAAAGCAACGCGAAGGATATCTGTTCCCCGCGTTACTTTGCGCCCCTCAACATGACATAATCTTTATATTATCTTAATTTGCTCCCTTTAACGGCAAAGAAGAAGATATACAGGTAACAAAGTGCCGGAACGATAAATGCAATAGAGTAACCGGATACATCAGCAATTTTTCCCATGACAAGCGGAACAACCGCACCGCCGCAAATGAGCGTATTGATAATTCCGGAAGCGGTAGAAAGTTCACTCTGATCGAGGTCTTTCACTGCAAGGGTAAAGATATTGGGAAACATGATGGAGTTGAACATTCCGATAGAAACGATGGTCCAGAGCGCAACGGGTCCTGACGTAAATGAGGAGATAAGTGTTAAGGCTGCTGCCGCCAGTGCGAATGCAGCAAGTGATCGGCTGGCCTTTCCTCTTCCGAGCTGCATCAGCAGGAAGTTTGCAAAAGCGATGCCCATAAAGGTGAATCCGATGGTCCAGTCCCATCCTGTAACGAAGGATCCGGAAATTACAGCCAAAACCAGTACAATACCAAAATAGAGGTATTTTCTGGAGGCATCTTTGATATCAGAGAGCATAATTGAACCGAAAAGCCTGCCAATCATTGCACCACCCCAATAGATAGCTGCATATTTTGCGGCGACATTGTCTGTCAGCGAAACATCAATGGATTTGAGGTAGTTGACAAGAAGGGCCGCAATACCAACTTCAGCACCTACATAAAAGAAGATACCCAGTGATCCAAGCAAAACGTGAGGATATTTCCATACGCTCTTTCCACCTTGTGCAGAACCACTTATTTCAGGTAGTTTCATGCCGTAGAGTGCCAGCGCGATGATCAAAACGATGGCGCCAATAAAGAGGAACGGCATCTGTACTGTTTTTGCCGATGCTGCAGCATCCAGCATTTCAGCTGTACCTTTGAATATAACAACAGAGATCAGCCATGGAGCAATCATGGTAGCTATCGAGTTTAATGCCTGAACCAGGTTCAGTCTGCCCGAAGCTGATTCTTCAGAACCGAGTGCAGCAGCATAAGGATTGGCCGCTGTCTGTAAAAAGACAACACCCGCTGCAAGTACAAAAGTAGCAGTCAGGAAGAGTGGAAAATTTGGAATAGCTGCAGCCGGATAGAAGAGAAAACTTCCAAGTGCCATGAGTAATAAACCAACAATCACCGCCATTTTATACCCGATTTTACGGATAATCAGACCACTGGGGATAGAGAGAATGGGATAAGTGAAGAAAAAAGCACCGGTCAGAAATTGTGCCATAAATTCGGATAATCCAAAGATACCTTTAACTTTGGCACTGAGGGTAATGATGAAGGTAGTTGCAAAGCCGAAGATAAAAAATATCGCAGCGATGAAGGTCATTCCTAATTTGTAGTTGGTCTGCTTCTGTTCCATTGATTAAATTTTTTGTGTTTATTAATTTGGCATAGTCACTCTTAAAAATCGAGTAAACAAATATAAAAATAATTATGACCCTAAGAATAGCAGATTTTTCTATTTGGCAGAATCTATTTTACTAATTTTACATCAAATCAAACACTAAAATTATGGATTATTCAGCTTCTCCTGATCGTTATGATAACCTTTGCGAATACCGTCGATGCGGTCGCAGTGGATTGAAACTGCCGGTGCTTTCTCTGGGCTTGTGGCATAATTTTGGCGGCGTAGACACCTATGAAACCGGCAGAAGCATGTTGCGCGCTGCTTTTGACAGCGGAATTACCCATTTTGACCTGGCAAATAATTATGGTCCGCCCCCGGGGTCAGCTGAAGAAAATTTTGGCAGCATCTATCAAAAAGATTTCAAACCCTACCGGGATGAACTGATCCTCTCCACGAAGGCAGGCTACCTGATGTGGCCGGGCCCATACGGCGAATGGGGATCCCGTAAATACTTGCTATCCAGTCTCGATCAAAGTTTGAAAAGGATGCAGGTAGATTATGTCGATATTTTCTATTCCCATCGTCCAGATCCAAATACCCCGCTGGAAGAGACGATGATGGCCCTGGACCAGGCGGTCAGGTCGGGGAGGGCGCTCTACGCAGGCATTTCCAACTATCCGGCTGATATGACGCGTGAAGCTGCCGGTATCCTGCGCAGTCTGGGTACTCCTTGCCTTATTCATCAACCCAAGTATTCGATGTTCGAACGGTGGGTCGAAAAAGAGTTGCTGGATACTGTTGAAAAAGAGGGGATCGGTGTAATTGCCTTTTCTCCGCTTGCCCAGGGATTGCTGACAGACCGTTATCTGAAAAATATTCCTGAAGGATCGAGAGCTTCCAAGGCATGGGGTTATCTCAGGCCCGAGCAGGTAGCTCCTGCCATCGAAAAGGCCAGGAAGCTGAATGAAATTGCTTTGCAACGCGGACAAACACTTGCACAAATGGCCATAGCCTGGTTGTTAAAAGATCCAAGGGTTTCCTCGGTTCTTATTGGTGCCAGCTCGGTTCAACAGCTCAATGACAATCTTCAATCGCAGAAGAATCTCTATTTTACGGGCGAAGAATTGAAGGCGATTGAAGCAATACTACAAACCAGATAAAATTTTCGATGGGTTCCTTTCGCTTCCTATTGTAAGCCTAGCTTTCTGTGTAGATTTTTTGAAAGTAGCGCAAGGCACAATCTTGCAGCACCTTGTGCTTGCGTTCTTCCGGGATAACCGGAGCCAGTGCTTTTTGTGTAAACATGGGCCATCCATCCTTGTCAGTTCCAGTTTTCGTTGTAAGACCCATCTCCTGGTACAATGTACAACTCCCCAGGTTGATCAGGCTCATCTTTTCTTCTTTTGAAAAGGGCTGAAAAGAAAGTCCGCGTTCGCGGATTCCAATCAGGAACAGCACCCCATTCAGATCAATATCTATTCCGAATTGTTTTCCAAGGTGATCACACAATTCATTCCAGTTTGAAAAGGACATGATTTTATATTTTTAGCAAATCTATTTAGAAATTGCCAGTAGTTTATCATTCATGCGTGCTGTATAGACGGCAAAATGTGTAATTTTGTCTTTTTATCTCAAATTAGAGAAAATTACAGCTGTTTCACCGGAAGGATAATAAAATGGAAAAAATTCAGATTGCAGAAATATTAAGGTCAGGTAAGGTAGGTACTGAAATAACGGTCAAAGGTTGGGTTCGCACCCGCCGCGGGAGTAAAAATGTGAATTTTATTGCCCTGAACGACGGTTCAACGATCAACAACCTGCAAGTAGTTGCTGAAATAGAAATTTTTGGAGAAGAGATTTTCAAAAGCATTAATACAGGTGCGGCAATTGGAGCAACCGGAATACTGGTTGCTTCTTCAGGTTCAGGGCAGTCTGTTGAATTAAAGGCAGAGAAAATTGAACTCATTGGACTTTCTGATCCTGACAAATATCCCATCCAACCCAAACGGCATACACTCGAATTTTTGCGGGAAATGGCTCATCTTCGTCCCAGAACAGCTACTTTTAGTGCTGTTTTCAGGATAAGGCATGCCATGATTTTTGCGATCCATTCGTTTTTTAACGATCGGGGTTTTTTTAATGTGCATACACCGATAATCACCAGCTCAGATGCAGAAGGTGCCGGCGAGATGTTCAGGGTTACCACACATCCTGCCACAAATCCGCCATTGAATGAGGAGGGTAAAGTCGATTTCACGCAGGATTTCTTTGGAAAGGCAGCGAATCTGACGGTTTCCGGACAGTTGGAAGGCGAACTTTTTGCTATGGCACTCTCGAAAATCTATACTTTTGGTCCGACATTCCGTGCCGAAAATTCCAATACTTCCCGGCATCTGGCAGAGTTCTGGATGATTGAACCTGAAGTAGCATTCTGTGATCTGACAGATAACATGGATCTGGCTGAAGACTTCCTGAAATATCTTATCAACTATGCCCTGGAACACTGCATGGACGATTTGATGTTCCTCAGCAGCCGGCTCACAGAAGAGGAGAAGGTCAAACCGGCGGATCAGCGTTCCATGGAGCTGATTGAAAAGCTTCGGTTTGTAGCCGACAATGACTTTATCCGATTGACTTATACTGAAGCCATTGAAATCCTGAAAAATTCGAAACCCAACAAAAAGGGGAAATTCCAATATCCGATAACTGGATATGGAACCGATCTCCAGAGTGAGCACGAGCGTTTTCTCGTTGAGCAGGAGTTCAAAAAACCTGTTATTCTCACCAATTACCCTAAAGAGATCAAAGCTTTTTACATGCGGCTGGATGATAATGGTCAGACGGTGGCAGCAATGGATGTACTATTTCCGCAGATTGGTGAAATTATTGGTGGTTCACAGCGTGAAGAACGTCTTGAAATGCTGGAGCGGAGAATGGATGAGATGCACATTCCGAAGGAAGACCTGGATTGGTACCTTGATACCAGACGTTATGGAGGTTGCCCCCATGCAGGATTCGGACTCGGTTTCGAACGGCTGATGCTTTTCGTTACAGGTATGGGAAATATCCGAGACGTTATCCCTTTTGCCAGAACGCCAAAAAACTGTGAGTTTTAAATTGAGAAATGCAACATCTCTCTCTTCAGCAAAAGCTCCTTCAAAAGCTCTCCCCACAGCAGATTCAGGTAATCAAGCTGCTCGAGTTGCCTATGCTTCAGCTGGAGCAACGTATTAAGAAAGAACTTGAAGAGAATCCTGTTCTTGAGCTGGAGGAGAATGAAAATGCTGCGGCAGATGAGGAGTTCTCCGATGATCTGAAGACGAAGGAGGACAGTGAAAACGATGAGTTTTCTGTAGATGATTATCTCAACGACGAGGACTATCCGTCCTACCGGTTCGAAACCAATAATTACTCAAAAGATGATAAGATAGCAGATATTCCCTATTCGGAATCCAACTCATTTCATGAATATCTGCAGGAACAGGTAGTAATGGCTATGCTGGACGAGCAGGATACCATTCTGGCAGAACAGATCATTGGGAATATCGATGAGGACGGATATCTTCGCCGTGAGTTGGAAGCCATGGTGGATGATGTTGCCTTCGCGCACAATATTTTAACCGATGAGATGAGCCTTGGCAGAATATTGAAGATGATTCAGGAGCTGGATCCTGCCGGTGTCGGTGCCAGGGATTTAAGAGAATCGCTGATGATACAGCTTTCACGCAAAGATTTTGGCCGGGAGGAGATCAGGATTGCATACCGGATTCTGGATGAAATGTTTGAGGAGTTTACCAAAAAGCATTACGATAAGATTCAACGCAAATTTAATATCAGGGAGGAAGAGCTTCGGGATGCCCTCGATGAAATTTTAAAGCTCAATCCCAAACCAGGCAGCTCTTTCAGCAACAACCTCAACAAGGGCAACCAGACGATTATTCCGGATTTTATCCTGGAAATTGTTGATGACGAAATGATCCTCAGCCTGAATCAGCGCAATGTTCCGGAGCTGACCATCAGCAACTATTACGCAAATATGCTGAAAAGTTTTCGCGACCACGGAAAAGGTATGACAAACGATCAAAAGGATGCCTTGCTATTTGTCAAACAAAAAATAGATTCAGCCAAGTGGTTTATTGATGCGATCAAACAACGGCAGGAGACCCTGATGATGGTAATGAATGCATTGCTGCAGTTTCAAAAGGAATTTTTTGCCGAGGGGGATGATACCCGGTTGAAACCCATGATTTTGAAGGATATAGCCGATTTTACCGGATTGGATATATCAACCATTTCACGCGTATCGAACAGTAAATACATCCAGACGCATTTTGGGATATACCCGCTGAAATACTTCTTCTCAGAGTCCATGCAAAAAGAAGATGGCGAAGAGGTATCTACACGGGAAATTAAATCAATCCTGAAAGAGTGCATCGGAAACGAAAACAAACAAAAGCCAGTCACCGATGATGAACTGGCCAATATTCTAAAAGACAAAGGATACAACATAGCCCGGCGTACAGTTGCCAAATATCGCGAACAGCTTGATATTCCGGTTGCCAGGATGAGAAAGGAGCTCTGAGCAATCAAACAACAAATTTGTATCCGATTCCCTTGAGGGTACGAATATGGTCGTTCCCGATCTTTTCGCGAAGCTTGCGGATGTGAACATCAATGGTCCGGTCACCGACAATGACGTTGTCACCCCAAACAGCTTTATATATTTCATCACGCAGAAAGACCTTGTCAGGTTTGGAAACCAGCAGTGAAAGCAACTCAAATTCCTTCCGGGGAAGCATCATCTCCCTGTCGTCGACCTGAAGGGTGAATTTTTCCTTATCAATAATCAGGTTGCCGATGTGGATTATTTTCTCGTTCACATTATTTTCTGCTGATACGCCACCGCTTCTTTTCAACAGTGCTTTTACTCTGCTGATAAGCACTTTTGGACGTATTGGTTTGGTAATATAATCGTCCGCACCTGCATCAAATCCTGCAATCTGTGAATAATCCTCGCCTCTGGCGGTCAGGAAAGCTATCACAACATCCTTGAAACCAGGAAGTTTGCGGATCTCTTCGCAGGCAGCAATACCGTCCATCTCGGGCATCATCACGTCCAGAATCACCAGATCGGGTTTTATTTTGGTAACCATCTGGATTGCCTCTTTCCCATTCCTGCCAGTAAAAACCTTAAAACCTTCTCTTTCAAGATTATAGCTTACAAACTCTAGAATATCTTCCTCATCATCCACCAAAAGAATACGTGGGGCATTGTCCTTTTCTGTCATAATACATCAAATTTGGTTGAAGGGCCAGCATGCGGCTGTCCCTACTACATCATAAAACTAGGTTAATTTTTTGATCAACAGGTAGTCCTGATCAATATTATTTTGTCAGCCTTCCTTTTTCCAGTGCAAAAGTGAAGGTTGTTCCGTTTTCAGGAACACTTTTTACATGTATTTTCTGTTTGTGAGCTTCAATGATGTGCTTGACAATAGACAGGCCCAATCCTGTCCCACCCTGCATCCTGGAACGACTTTTATCTACCCTGTAAAACCTTTCAAAGATGCGTGGCAGGTCTTTTTTGTCGATACCTATTCCATCGTCATTAACCTCTGTGAGCAACAGGTTGTTCATATCGTAAAAGCCCACATTTACATGCCCGTCCCGCCGGCCGTATTTGATTGCATTACCGATCAGGTTGCGCATGGCTTCGAAAATGCGTTTTTTGTCTGCATTTACAAGAAATGGTTTTCCGGTCGAGAGGTTCAGGTGCATGGAGATACCTCTTTCCGTGGCTTCCCTCAGCTCAAGTTCAAAAACCTCTTCCACCAGTTTACTGATATCGAAAATCTCGGGATTTAATTTCAGCTCCCCCGACTCAAGTTTGGTAATAGATTCCAGATCCTCTACCACATTGATCATCCGGTCGATGCTTTTTTCTGTGCGTTCGAGGTAGAGTCTGTTAATTTCCGGATCTTCCAGTCCGCCATCGAGGAGGGTTAGAATATATCCCTGAATATTGAAAATAGGAGTCTTTAGTTCGTGAGATACATTTCCTACAAAATCTTTGCGGTATTTTTCGAGATCGCGAAGCCGTTCGATTTCAGCCATTTTATCGTCTGCCCAGATCTTTACATCGTGCTCGACTTCAGCCAGGATATCCTTTTTTTGGTCCTTTCTTTTCTTTTTATCTTTGCTGCGAACCCCGCTGATGGTTTTATAAATTGGTGTGATCTTGTCGCTGATCAGATAATTTAAAATATAGCTGGTGGTTAGAAAGGATAGCAGAAAGATGACGGGTATCAGAACAATCAGCAAATAAGCATTACCGTAGAAATGGTTTATAGCAACCAGAAACGCTGTAAAAAACGTTGTAACCAAAGAGGATACCAGGGATAGTTTACTGGGTGTATAAGATCTGAGAATTCGCATGCTTAATTATCACAACCCGAAAAATTTGAAAAGGTAATAAACCAAAGCTGCAACTGCCATGGAAACCGGAATTGTCAGAATCCAGGCATACAACAGGTTGATAGTTACACCCCATTTGACGGCTGTAACTCTCCGGGGCAAACCGGTACCCATGATTGCTCCGGTAATGGTATGTGTGGTACTCACGGGAATTCCGAAAGCATCTGTACCAAACAAAAGTGTCGCTCCTGCTGAATCAGCTGCTATAGCTTCGAAAGAGGTAAGTTTGGTAATCTTCGTTCCCATGGTTTTCACAATTTTCCATCCGCCCGATATAGTACCGGCACTGATTGCCAAATAACAACCGAGAACAATCCAATGTGGAATGGCGTGAATTTTTCCATCGACAAGTACAATGTTAGCCCAATCGGGTATCGATGCAGGATCTACACTTTTGAAATACACCATAAGGGTAGCGGCAATAAGGCCCATGACTTTTTGTGCATCGTTTCCGCCATGTCCAAGACTCAGCAAGGCAGATGAAAGAAGCTGAAATTTTCTAAAATACTTGTTTACAATATGCGGATTGGCCTTTCGGAAAAGATTCAGCAAGATGACCGAGTAAAAGTAGGAAATGGTCATACCCAATATCGGAGCAAGAAAAATGAATGAAGCAACTTTGAGAATGACCGCGTGATGAACAACTCCCCAGCCTGCATGGGCAACCGCCGCTCCGGCAAATCCACCGATCAGCGTGTGTGAAGAGCTGGAAGGTATTCCGAGATACCAGGTCAAAAGATTCCAAAGAATGGCTGCAACAATTCCCGCTAAGATAACCTGGAGATTGATGGCGTTGGTATCAACAGTTTTTGCGATGGTATCAGCAATTTTTAGTTCAAAAATGGCATAGGCCAGGAAGTTGAAAAATGCAGCCCAAAGAACAGCTTGTAACGGAGACAATACCTTGGTGGACACGATGGTTGCGATAGAATTCGCGGCATCATGAAACCCATTGATAAAATCGAAAAGAAATGCGAGAACGATGATGATAATCAGTAACGTAAAGCTCATTATCAGATGTTTATTCGATTAGTTTTTGTTAAATTCAAAATAGCAGCGGGCCTTTATCCCATTTTGACAATCAGGGACGAAAAGATGTTACCTACATCATCACATTTGTCGATGGCTTTCTCAAGGGTGGTTAAAATGTCCCTTTTCTTGATCAGATCAATTGCATTAACTTCCTGTTCAAAAAGGATGGAGAGATATTCCTGGTAAATATCATCCACCTGACTTTCGTAATCGCTGATCTTTTCGCAGGATAAAACATGCTTTTTAAAATCATTCACTGAACGGACACTGCGCAAGACATTCTGAATCTCTTTGTTGGCAGAGTGGATGCGGTCGGCTATCCAAACGAATTCCTCAGGGAAAGTGGATAATTTATAAAAGTGAATTCTCTTTGATGCAGCGTGTATGTAGTCAACAACATCATCCATGTTGTTGATCAGATTGTGAATATCTTCACGGTCAAATGGCGTGATGAATGTTCCATTGAGTTCATTAAGAAGATTCCTTGTAATGTCGTCACCAATATGTTCGACATCCTTGATCTGTTTCATGTACTCATGTCTTTGAGCTAAATCCCTTTCCCTGACAAGTTTGATCAATAGCTCAGAAGCCAGTACCATATTGTCGGCTGCATCATTAAACAATGGGAAGAATTTGCGGTCTTTTGGTACAAGAAAACTAAAAATTGAGTCGAGTTTCATTTGATAATAATTTGTTTTTTAATGGCCAAATGGAATCCGCCGGCTGGCGGATGAATATTATTTTCAATTCTGTTGTTGATTGACAAATCATGGCAATTTCATGCGCAGTAAAAATTTTTAACAAAAATATACAATTAAAGTGGATTCTGTATCTTCAATGGACGAATCTGAAAATTAATCACATACTTAACAGATTGTTAACATGGACGATCCTGAAAATTTCATTGTCAAGATAAGATTCTGAACGATATATTTTTTTTGATCCGGAAGGATGATTACATACGACCTAATTGCAGGTTTACTCCCGCAAAAATCGTGGTCAGTGGCATTGGGTAGTATCGGTTTGGTTCATATTTTTGTCCCAGAAGATTTTCCCCGCTTAGCGTGAATTCAAGATGCCTGTTTACACTCCAGGCTGCTTTTGCATTCAGTAAACTGTAACTTACGAGGTTGATTTTACCTGTAGCATCATTGTTAAGATCTGAAATATTCTGAAACGATGCATTGAATCTCAACTTCTCCCACCGGTAGGTTCCACTCAGGAAAAGATTGTTTTTTGGTGTGGCAAACAAGGGTTTTTCCATGTGAATATAACTGAAGGAGAGCATGAATTCCAGATTTTTAACGGGTATGGCGTTGAATGCCATCTCCAATCCCTTGTTATGTATCTGACCGGTGTTGTAAAGATTTCCCATCGCTCCCGTGACAATCAGATTATCACCATTGAGCAAGTATCCGGTCAGTTCAATTTTGAATTTGTCTTCCAGAAAGTTATGTGCAAGACCTGTTTCGTAACTGTAAATCCTTTCGGGTTGCAGATTTGGATTGTGGTTGAACATGTAAAGCTCCCGGATGGTCGGACTACGAAATCCCTTGGAGAAATTCGCCCTCCAGGTGGTCTGTGGTGTGATTTGCCAGGCAAACCCTGCAGAAGGAATCCATTCACTGCCATATTTACTGTGGTTTTGCAACCTGATGCCACCTGTCAGTGTAATATGCTGTAAAATTGTTTGTTGCATAAATCCATATACTCCTGCTTCGCGTACCGTCGTGTCTGCAAAAGTTATTCCTTTGCCATTCATCGCTTTGATATTTTCCGCTTTCCCACCGTATTGAGCCAGGTCTGCACCAAAGGAGAGGTTGCTCCCATCAAAAATTTTAAGCGTCTGGTAGAGGTTGATCCCGTTATTTTGGTCGGTTGAATGGAAACCATCCGAAATGGTGTGCTCCCCAAAATTGTTGTAGAATTTCATTGCACCGGACAGTTTTTCGTAATTGTCAGTTACAGACATTGCCCAGTAACCACGTATAATGTCAATCCTGTTTCCTGGTTTGGCATTCAGGGTATCCGGACCGGGATCCTGCGCATTGAACTTAGCCAGGGAGAGATCTGCATCGGCTTTTAGGTGTTCATTGATTTGGTAGCCAAATTTCAGGTATCCATTTACGATCTCAAAATCGGAGTTGGCTCGGTGACCATCGGTTTTGTCATGGTTAAATGAGGCGTAAGAACTGAATTTTTTCTTTTTCAATCCGACAGATGCAGCTTCTTTGCGGGTGTTAAACGAACCGTAAGAAAGGCGGACGCTTCCTCCAATTCCTTCGGATACTTCCTTTTTGGTAATAATGTTGATAACACCACCCATGGCATTGGAACCATATAGAATAGATGCCGGACCCCTGATGACTTCAACTCTTTCAACATCCGATGTCACATAGGTGTCGGGAAGTGGATGCCCCATCAGCCCCATGAATTGCGGATGACCATCAATCAGCATCAATACCCCTGTGGTAGGATTTCCACCAACACCCCTGATCGAAATCTGACCAGCCGAACCAGTTGCTACGCCAAAGCCTGTTACACCCCTTTCAGTAACGAACAATCCGGGAACACGACCACTTAAAAGTGGCAGGATGGCAGATTCATTCCCGTCTGCAATTTGCCTGCGGTCCAGCACAGAGACTGCCAATGGAGTATTGTTGCGGTTTATTTGTGCCAGTGTACCGGTAACGATGACCTCCCGGATGGGAATGGTATCCTTCACTGAAAAGGATTTTTCCTGAGCCGGAGAGGTATAAAAAGTACTCAAAAGTGCTAATATCAGGATCGAATTTTTCATATTTAGTGTTACGAATTTCTATTAAAGTATTACGACGTGGTCAAATTTTTTTACTTTACCTTGCTCATAATCAGTTTACCATGTTCAATTCCTTTGATTCCAATAAGCTGATCAGACAATTCAGTTAAAGTATGGGCAGAACCTTTTACGGTGATGACTTCCATGGTATGATCGTTTTCTATAAAAAAGCGCTGAGAAGAAAGCACCACTGCTGCGTATTGCGTCTGAAGCTCAAAGGAGCGGTTCCATACCTCTTTTTTGCTGTTGGGATGAACCAGTACAATGGCTCCGGCCACCAGATTGTTGCATTGCCATTTTTTTTCGACAGTAGTTTTTTCGATCAGTGCACGGATAGCTTGTGACCTGTTGGAAAATTGATTTTCCTTCACATAATCATCAAGCACTTCCAGCAGCTTTTCTTCCAATGATACACTAAAACGGGAAACCGGCATGGTGTTACGAATTTATTGAATCGTGTGTAAAGATAGAAACAAAAAATTAATAGCTTTATCAAAATAAAAGAAATGCCCAGGAAGCCATTTTCACTCCAATTGAATCCGCCAACTGGCAGATGGGTATTTCATCTGACCTTAAAAAAATAAAATAACATCTGCAATTTACTATCCAATAATAATTCAAGAGGAAAAGGAAGAAAACCAATACAGTATTTATCAAAAACTGAAACAAAAATCAGCACAGGTTATTGAATGATAATAGTTTTCAAATAAAAACCGACAGAAATGAATCCACCTCAAATCCTGATCACAATAGGAATTTTTTCATCAACTTATTGCTTTCCTTTCGTGAGTGAAGGAAAACCAGTACTTTCTAAAAAGCCAAATGTGGTGATCATCCTCACAGATGATATGGGATACGGCGATATATCCTGCTACAATCAAAACCAGATAAAAACACCAAACATCGACCGTCTGGCTGCTGAAGGGGTTCGCTTCACCGATTTTTATGTACCAACACCCTATTGCGCGCCTTCGAGGGCGACTTTGCTGACGGGCCGTTTCCCGCTTCGGCATGGCATGGTGCAAAATCCGGCTCCCGATGCTGGCATTAATAACATTGGAATCAATGCCTCCGAAGTGACGATGGGAGAACTGTTTCAAAAGGCCGGCTTTCATACGATGGGAATCGGCAAATGGCATCTGGGTCATAAACCGGAATATTTCCCTGTCAAACATGGCTTCGATGAATACTACGGAATCCTCTATTCCAACGACATGCGTCCGGTACAGCTGATAGAAAATATGGATACGGTGGAATATCCTGTTGATCAACGGTTGCTGACTAAAAAATATACAGCCAAAGCTCTTGATTTTATCGACCGAAACCAGTACTCCCCATTTTTTCTGTACCTGGCCCATGCCATGCCCCACAAGCCGCTGGCTGCCTCGGCTGACTTCTATTCAAAAGGAGATCACCAGGAGTTGTA
>JANYKW010000164.1 GCA_025358025.1 Bacteroidia bacterium
CGAATCCTCCATCGGGGTGGAAGAGGTAGTTATCGTAGGTTATGGTACCCAGAAGAAAGAATCAGTGGTTGGCGCAATCACCCAGGTGAACAACCAGTCGCTGATGCGTTCTGGGTCCTCGAATGTTACCAATGCCATCACAGGTAAGCTTTCAGGCGTATTAACAATCCAGCAGACCGGTGAGCCGGGAGCAAGCAACTCCGAGATTGTGATCCGGGGTTTGTCGAGCTGGAACGGCTCTGCTCCTCTCATCCTTGTTGATGGTGTCGAACGTGATTTTAACACATTGGATCCCAATGAAATAAATACGATATCTGTACTCAAGGATGCTTCGGCCACCGCTGTATTCGGTGCCAGGGGTGCCAACGGTGTTATCATCGTTACCACCAAGCGTGGTAAGATCGGAAAGCCTTTGCTGGACTTCAGCGCCTCATACGGTATCCAGAAAGCTACCAGGATTCCAGACCACATCGATTCATATACCACCATGTCGATGTATAATGTAGGCCTGATGAACGGAGCGAAATTTCAGGATCTGCTGCCAAAATCTGTTCTGGATCAATATCAAAACCCTACCACTCGTCGTAACGCACTTCAGTATCCGAACGTAAACTGGTTTGATGAAGTGACAAGGCCTTATGCTCCGGTCATCAATGGCAACTTCAATGTATCGGGCGGAACCGAATTCGTCAAATATTTTTGTTCACTGGGCTACCTTTACGAAGGTGACTTTTTCAATGCCAAACAGGATGGTTTCTACGACCTGAGCTACCGTTACAACCGTTTTAACTACCGAACCAATGTCGATTTTAATTTGACCAAAACCACTACCCTCTCCTTCAACCTGGGTGGTGTAACTGGCATCAAGAATTCTCCTAACGATTCACCATGGAGGAACCTTTACGCAACAGGCCCTGCACGTTATCCTGCCTATTTCCCGGAATGGGTATTGCAGGAGGTTCCTGACCCCGACTATCCGAATGATACCGCTTCCCGTCTGGCATCAAACTTCGGGGAATATACGGGTAACCCCTACACCAGTCTGAATACAGGTCAGTTCAACCAGGATCTGGATACCAAACTGTTCACTGACCTAATCTTTGACCAGAAACTGGATTTTATCACCAAAGGGCTTTCCTTTGCAGGAAAAGCCGCACTGAGTACCTATTATGTAAACAGGATCCTCACTGCCAACTGGACCTTTCCGCAATACCAGCTCAATTACTGGGATATCGGCAAGCCCGGTGTGAACCCTTGGTTCAGATCCACCTCTGCCGGTAACGAATATTACCAGCAGCAACCCCTGGATATCAACGTAGGTGCCATGCAGGGTGGTTATTACCGTGACCTGTACTATGAATTTGGATTCAATTATGCCAATTCCTTCGGAAAACATTCCGTAACCGGTCTGGCACTGATGAACCGTCAGCAGAAAAACAGCGGAACCGATTTCGCCTATTACAACGAGGCACTCGTTGGGAGGGGTACCTACGATTACAACCACAAATACCTTTTTGAGGTCAATGTGGGTTACACCGGTTCCGAGCGTTTTGCTCCGGGAAACCGCTTCGGGTTTTTCCCTTCAGGTGCCATCGGATGGGTCGTTTCTGAAGAGAAATTTTTCAAAAGCGCAGTTCCATGGATGAGTAAATTGAAACTACGGTACTCAGACGGTTTAACCGGAAGTGACAAGGCAGCCAACCGCTGGCTATACAACAGCGGATACTATACCGACAATGCCGGTGCTCCCGGACCCTATATCCACGAAGATCTGGGTGCAAATACCACCGCCCAGTGGGAAGAGGCACGCAAGAGAGACTTAGGCTTTGAAATGGGATTCTTCAAAAATACCCTGACTTTCAATGTAGATTTGTTTGACGAATACAGGAGTAAAATGTTATTACCCCCCCGAAGCGTCACCATGTTGGTTGGTAATTCATTCAAAGACCTGAACCTCGGAGAGATGAAGAAACACGGACTGGAAGTGGAAGTTGAATTCAATAAAACAACAGCCACCCAACTTAACTATTGGGTAAAAGGAATATTCGGATTCAACGAAAACAGGATCATCTTCAAAGACGACCCACCGTATGCACCCGATTATACAAAAGATGCAGGAAAACCACTTGGTGCGCAGCTAAACGGGGTTGAACTGACCGGCACAGGGTACTATACCTCTGTCGATGACATCCACAACAACACCTCCCCCATCGATTTATACAAATTGAATGTTGGCGATTATAAATTTCTGGATTACAGAGTTGACGGAAAGATTACAAGTCTGGACAAATATCCAATCCCGGGATCAACCTTTCCCCCAATCACCTACTCCTTTTCCGGTGGATTGGCGTACAAAAAATTTGAATTCAATTTCATGTGGCAGGGAAATGCCGGAAAATACGTAGAATACAACCAGACCTACGAAGTAGAGTTCATCAAGGGTGACTGGCGTGTGCACGAATCACAGCTAGACTACTGGACTCCTGCCAATCAGAATGTCAATCACTCTACCCTGCACTATAGCGGCAGCTCGAGTGCCGACATTCTCTTCTGGGGTGGTGGTGAAGCCGACAGAGGGTACCAGATTGCAGTCGAAAACAGGTTCTGGCGCAAAGCGGATTACCTGAGGCTGAAAGAGGTATATCTGGGTTACAACATCAATTCCAAAACGCTGACCAAAATCGCGGGTGTTTCCAATCTGACCATCTACGCGACCGGAAATAACCTGTGGACCTTAACCAACCTGATCGAAGGGGATCCTGAAAGAAAAGATTTCCAGCAGGGTTTTTATCCTCAGATGACTACTGTCAAATTTGGTGTAAAAGTTAATTTCTAAACGCTAAAACTGATAAATCATGAAAAAATATATTATTACCCTTGCAATGATCCTCTTCTCCCCGGTATTCTTCTCCTCATGTCTGGAGAGCTACCTGGATAAGTCGCCCGAATCCGGCCTGACTACAGAGGATGTCTTTAAGAAAGTGGACAACTTCAAGAAATTCTTCCGGGATGTCTACGAAGGACGTCAAAATGATGCCGGAACCTGGAGAGAATGGAACATCAAATGTGGAATGCCCTTCTATTTCGACATGTGGGACCAGAAATATACCTGGGAAGGCATTACAGATTGTGCCGATATGGGGCGTTACATGGAAGGTCAGACCCTGAAAAGTGGCCAGGTTTCTGCCTTTGTCAATAAATTCACCTACGACAGGTCCCGCCGACCTATCCTGGGTTCGATGTTCACCGCCATCCGCATTTGCAACATGACATTGCAAAACATCAAGATGCTGGATGCTGATCAGGTAATCATCGACGATTATACGGCCCAGGCGCATTTTGTCAGGGCATTCGCCCATTTCGAACTCTTCAGAATCTGGGGGCCGATGCCATACATTACCAAAGTTTTAGGTCCGGAAGATCAATGGGATATCCCCAGACTTTCCAAGCACGAGACCATGATTCGCGTTGCAGCAGACATGGATTCTGCCGCTACATTCTTTGCCAAGGCAGGTTTGATGAGGCGCGACAATCCAATACCAGGTGCACCGGGTCACTTGACATTACCTGCTGAATTACAGCAACTTCCGAACGGAGTTACTGCCAAAGCCTTTAAATCACGTGCCCTGCTTTATGCTGCAAGTCCGCAAAACAATGAACTGGGTGTGAAAGATTGGGAAAATGCTGCCATCGCCAGTTGGGAAGCCATCACAGTGGCCAAACAATATGGCTATGATCTGATGACAGCTGCCAAATACAAAGATAATTATGTGGGAGTCGCATATACAAACGAACAACTCTGGGGTTATAACTGGGGTAACTGGGCCTACAACAACGGAAATATGCAAGGAATGACCAACGGTGTTTTCGGTAACAGTAAATCCAGCTGGTCGGGTGAGTGCCCCACGCAAAATTTTGTCGATAAATTCGAAACCAAAGATGGTTATCCATTGAACACCCAGGCCGAAAGGGATATAGCTATTGCAGCCGGCAAATACAAGGATCAGGATCCCTATGCCAACCGCGATCCGCGTTTTTACATCGACATCATACACAACCAGGCTGCCAACATCATCGGCTGGTCGGGGGCCAAGGCGCAGATCTGGTTCCAGATGGTCAATGGTGTAGCACAATACGGAGAACTGGTCGATCAGTCTTATCTGGGTATTACCAGAACGGGTTACTACTCCAGGAAAAGATGGCCCGAAAACAGTGTAAAAAACCAGACTTCCAAAAACGTTACTGATCCGATCATCCGTTTGGGTGAACTATACCTGAATTATGCCGAAGCTGCCAATGAGGCCTACGGTCCAAACGGTTCAGCTCCGGGCGCATCCATGACAGCTTTGCAGGCCGTCAACCTGATCCGGGCCCGGATCGGACAACCCGATGTCCTGGCGAAGTATACTGCATCCAAGGATGAATTCAGGCCACGTGTCAAAAACGAACGCAACATCGAACTTTGCTTTGAGGGTCATTACTATTTTGACATTCGTCGATGGAAAGATGCACCTGTATGCTATCAGGGTCCACTCATGGGTGTAACCATCGAGAAAGTTCCGGTAAGTACCACCTATCCCACAGGATTTAAATACGATCGTTATGCACTATCTTCCGATCGTCAGAGCAACTGGAAGGACGCCATGTATTACCTGCCTTTCAATACGGAGGATACCTATAAGATGAAAAATTTTGTATCAAACGAAGTTTGGTAAGTAAATCCTAAAAAAATGAGAATTATGAGATTTCATCATATATTATTAAAATACAGAACGATCGGGATGATACTGCTCTGTATGGTATTGGCCGGAACACTATCTGCCCAGGAAAAAGCAGAGAAAAAGGTGAAAAAGATCAATTTGAACCTGAAAGTTACAGACGAAAACGGAAATCCAATACCAAAAGCTCAGGTTGTTGTTGGTGAAGGGCTTATCCATGCCGAGACGAACGAACAGGGACTTCTTTCATTTGACGGATTTCTGAATGATTTTGTTGCTGTAACAGCGAAAGGCTACGAGAGAAGTTCAGTACCCATTGATGAATTGCAGAGCCAGCCTGTCATTAAAATGGTAAAGGCAAAACTGTATATGACCGAAGAGGACCTCGTTCCGCTTCCTTTCATGTGGATCAAAAGGAGGGAACTCACCGGTGCACCTGGTGTACTGCGCAGTTCACAACTCGACAGATACCCCTCTACAGACCTTCGCAACTCCTTTACAGGATTGGCAACCGGAGTAGAAGTGAGAGAACTGAACGGACAACCCGGTATGAGTGCAGAAGAGAACTCCGGACGCTTCGGATTCTCTTCCAAATTAAATGTATCAGCACGCGGAATGAATATGGTGTACATCATCGATGATGTACCGACCGACATCACCGAGATGCCGCTTGATCCCAACGAAGTCGAATCTGTTACATTCGTCAAGGATATCGCAGGAAAGGCTATGTTCGGCCCATCGGCAGCCAACGGCGTGATATTCATCAAGACGAAAAGAGGCAAAAAGAACGAACGGATCCTCAATGCCAATGTGGAAGTTGGATCTTCCGTCATTGACCGTATGCCCGGTTTTACCAATGGAGCAGAATATGCCGCCCTCAACAACCAGGCACGTACCAACGATGGGCTGCTTCCGCGTTTCACCCAGACTGATATCGATGCGTATGCCAAAAACGATCCTTATGATTACTATCATCCGAGTATCAATTTCAAGGATGAGATGCTGAAAAATTCGATGCATTTTACCAGGATCAACCTCTCGTCTTCAGGAGGAAACGACAGGGTGCAGTACTTTGCCTACCTGGGATATAGCGGAGAGGGTGATATTACAAAAATCGGTGCAACTGCCGACTACAACCGCCTGAATGCCCGGTCGAATATCGACATCAAAATCAATGAGTTTGTCAAGGTTCAGTTCGACTTCTTTGGCGGACTTACCTACCGTCGTTCTGCCAACTATGGTTACAACGTCAACTACACCAACCAGGATGCCGGTACAAATACTGCGCTTTCAGGATTGGAGGTAAACAGTATTCTGGGCGATATTACAAATACTCCGCCGATTGCCTTCCCAATTTATGCGGCACCTTATGACCCTGCATCAGGCAATCCTCCCTATTACGGGGTAACCACCACCTGGCCACAAAATCCGATCGGGAACCTGACCGACAATGGTTATTACAATGAATCGGGTCGTACAGGAACAGCCAATACTGCACTCGAATTTGATATGAAAAGTGTTCTGGATGGATTAAAATCCAAAACCTTCCTCGGGTTCAACGCGTTCAACCAGATTCGTGTTGGGAAAGCAGAGGATTATTATGCATACATCGCTACCCCCGGGAAAACAGCAGGAGGAGCCGATACCATTCGTTTATCCAAAGCCCACGACGGAACGCAGATGGCAGATCAGGTTCTTTTGAATGACTATTATTTCCAAAGGATGTCCTTTTACCAGAACTTCTCATACGCCAAAAAATTTGGAGTGAATGACGTGCAGGGATCATTGACCTATTTTGCCAACAAGATTGCCCGTAACGAAACGGAAGAGCCGCAGCGCACACAAAATGTTGTTTTAACCGGGAAATACAGTTTCGACAACAAGTACATTGTCAACGGCGTACTGAACTATGCCGGAACCTCAGCATTTGATGAAGGCAATCGTTTTGCCCTGTTCCCTTCCTTGGGTGGTGCCTGGGTGATCTCTGAAGAAAAATTTATGAAAAATGCCAAATTCATAGATTATCTGAAACTGCGTGCAGAAGGTGGCGTAATAGGTTATGAAAGTTTTGCTGCCCCCTTTACCTACCGTGACCGGTGGACCAACAACAACAATGGTACCCTGTTTGGCCCTGCCACGACCAACCAGTGGTTTGGAAATTCGACAGAAACACTGGTCTACAGAACCTCATCCAACCGCACGGGTAATCCGGATATTACCTGGGAGAAACGCAAAGAGTTCAGTACCGGAATCGATGGAATGTTTTTCAATGAAAAACTTTTCATGGAGGTGACTTACTACAACAACCTTCGGGATGGTATTATTTCAAATGTATTCAGCCGTACGCCAAACATTACCGGAGTCTCAAGCGCACTTCCGAGGTTTAACTTCAATAAAATCAGGTACACCGGTCTCGAATTTGGATTGCAATACACCGACAAGGTCCAGAGATTTGAATATTCTGTGGGAGGAAATGGCGCTGTCCAAAAATCTATCTATGTTAAAATTGATGAATATGCCTACCGCGATGAATATAGAAAGTATACAGGAAAATCTACCGGGACCATTATGGGACAGACCTATATTGGCAAATTTGCCACAGATGCAGAAACACTGGAAGTTCCCCAACTCTACGACCAGACCCTTCATGCCGGGGATTTGAAATACAAAGACATGAACGGTGACGGTTATGTGGATGACACCGACGCGAGTCCGATAGGCAATTCAACTCCCCGCTTGTATTATTCTGTGAATTTTAAACTTAATTATAAAGGTTTCGAATTGTATGCACTGGGAACCGGACGTGCTTTTTATGACGTTGCTCTGTCCAATAAGTACTATTGGAATGGCTGGGGTGACAACAACTATTCAAACTTTGTAAAGGACAACATCGGAGGTGCTTACCCTCAGCTAACTTACAACAAAGTCAACAACAACTTCATAGGATCCAGTTTCTGGCTGGTACCGGGAGGATTCTTCAAGGTACAAAATGTGGAACTATCTTATACCCTGCCTGCCAACTCGTTGGGCATGATCGGTGTACGGGGAACACGTTTCTTTCTCAGGGGAGCCAACCTACTTACAATCTCTAAAATTAAGGATGTTGATCCCGAATCCTTGAGCTCCGGAATCGATTCCTACCCTCTGTTTACGACCTTTTCGGCCGGATTTAAATTAACCTTTTAATTGAAAACGATCATGAAGACAAAAATAATATTGCTATTAGGAGGTATTCTGGCGTTGTTCACCAATTGCACCAATTACCTGGATGCCTATCCTAACGGTGACAAGACGGTCGAAGATATCTTCAAATACCAGGATATGGTTCAGGGACTTGTTGGCCAGTGCTACGACAATATGACAAGAAACTACAACGATAACGAAGGAGCCTATTTGGACGTGGCTACAGATGATGCCGTAGCCACCAGTCCTACACAGGCAACCCGCAGGTTGGCAGTAGGATCCCTGACAACAGGCAGTGACCCTTTCTCTACTTACTGGACCCGGGATTACAACTCCATCAGGCTGGTGAACATGTTCTTAAAAGACCGCCGTGGCTACAACACCAAGTTTATTGTCAATCCGGTTTGGGATAATCTGGTTCGTAACCGTTTACAGGGAGAGGCATTTGCCCTTCGTGCATGGAACCACTGGGACCTGCTTCAGAAATTTGCAGGAAAAGGTATAACCAGCGGCAAGATGATGGGAATTCCCCTGGTTCTGGAACCAATCGATATCTCCAAAGAGGTGAACCTGGCGCGCAATACCTATGATGAATGTGTGAAACAGATACTTGCGGATTGTGATTCTGCCTATAAATATCTCCCCATTGCCCACCGCGATTTTCTTGTTCCCAACACAGCCGACAGGGTCTATGCGGGAGGCCGTTACTGGGGGAAAATGGATGGCATTACCATGAAAGCACTTAAATCAAATGTTTACCTTACCTGGGCAAGTCCAAGATTTAATCCTTCCAACGATGTTTCCCGCTGGGACAGCGCGGCATCCAATGCCAAAAAAGTGATGGATTTCAAATTAAAGGTTGACAACGTTGCCAACGGCTTTAATCCTGTTAATGCAATCAATTGGTTCGATCCCAACTCACCTGAAATTGTTATTTCTGCCCGCTTCCAGGGTAGCAACGATGCCATGGAAAGAATGTTTTATCCCGGAGGTTTCCAGGGCAATGGGGTGATCGGTGCATCACAGGAACTGGTGAATACCTTCCCGATGGCTAATGGTTATCCTATTACGGATTCCAGAAGTCTTTACAATCCTGCCAATCCTTACGCAAATCGTGACCCGAGGTTTTACAGCAATATCTTCTACAACAATGTTCAGGCCAAGAAGAACAACACCGGTGTGCTGATGTACACCTTCGAGACATGGGTCAACGGCGGAAAAGATGCCCCCGGAGTGATTCCAACCAACAGTCTGACCAACTACCACATCAAGAAGAATGTATATATGGGATTGAACTGGTCGGATGCTACTGTTTCCCGGGCCTCACACACCAAGGTGTATATCCGCTGGACGCACATGGTGCTCAATTTTTCAGAAGCAGCCAACAAAGTTGTCGGACCCAATGATGCAACAAAGTACGGCATTTCTGCCAAGGCAGCCATGCAATACCTTCGCACCAGGAAAACCTATGACGGTGCAGCGCTGTATACTGCCACCAATGACCTCTATCTAAATGAGGTTGCCGGCGATGCTGCAAAATTTGATACCTTTGTCAGGGATGAGAGAAGAATCGAAACCTGTTTTGAGGGAATGCGCTTCTATGATGTCCAACGCTGGTCGACCAATCTTTCGAGTTTTAATCAGGCGGTTCACAAAGCGGAAATCACCAAAAATGCGGATGGGACCTTTACCTACGATCTCACCAAAGTAGCAGAAAGTCGTGCTTTCAAATCTGCCTATTTGCCTATTCCTTATGTCGAGATATTAAGGATGAGCAAGCTGGAGCAGAATGAAGGCTGGGATGGCTGGAAATAAGCAGGATGGAAAAAATTTAAAAAACAGACAGATATGAAAAAAATATTGATTGTTTTACTGCTGGCAGCGGCTATGGGATCCTGCTACAATGATTATGTCACCGATTTTGATTACGATGGCATCTACTTCCCATACCAGACGGATGTTCGCACATTTGTTGTAGGAGAAGGGATGAAAATCGAAGTGGGTGCTGCCCTGGGCGGCGTTCGTGAAAACACGAGAGATCGTGTCGTCACCTTCGCAATTGACAATAGTCTGGTGAATGCAGCAGCCCTCACTGCCATGAAGAATGGTGCCCAGTACATCAAAGACGCTGTGGCACCTGTTACCACGCTGTTGCCAATTCCTGCCAATTATTACACCCTGAGCGACAACAGCAAAATGGTGATTAAAACAGGTCAGCACATGGGTTCGGTGGTAATGAAAATTGATTCTGCCAAATTTTGTGCCGATCCAAATGCGCTATTTGCCAATTATGCGATTCCCTTCAACATGCTTACCGCCGATGCCGACACCATTCTGTCTACCAAAAGAACAGCCGTTATCGGATTGCACTATGAGAACATGTTGTTCGGCAATTACTGGCATGGTGGTGTAACTACCGTGAAAGATGCAACAGGAGCAACTATTTCGACTATTGTTTATTACACTGCCATCAACCAACCGGAGAACAAAACCTGGAAATTAACGACCGTAGCTCCCAATGCATTGGTTTCCAATGGAATCAGTGACAACACAACTGCCAAACAAGAGATGTTGCTGACGTTGGACGGTGCCAATATCATCGTCAGTACCATGACAGGGTCTACCTTTCCAGTGCAACCCAATGGCGCAAGCACTTACAACAGGGCCAAATTACTGCAAAACAGAAAAATTCTGCTGAACTACAAGTATGTCAATGCAGCAGGTAACACTTGTTTTGCACAAGATACGCTTACCTTCCGCAACAGGGTACGAGATGGCGTAAACGAGTGGCAGGATGAGAATCCGGCGAATTACAAGTAAACTGAATAAATAAAAAAATCCGGCTTTTACCGGATTTTTTTATTTATTCAGTTTACCAAGTTTATCGCGCATGTATCTTCCTCCAGGCGACAGCTGTTCTGACTTCCAACCACCGTTTGCCGGAGCACCGGGAAGCATCAGTGCAGTGGTTTCATTTTTGTCCGTCACATTCCAAACAGCCCAGCTAAGCCGGTTTTTCTCCATCCAATCCATCCATCTTTCCGTTTTTTCCAGGTTAAACTCACCATTGCCATTGGATTCGCCCACTCCCCATTCGGTCACAAACAGCGCGATTCCCCGCTCCATGGCCAGCGCTGCCTTGGCACGAAGTTTCTCCTGGTGGTTGGGATCGGATGCATAGAAATGAAAGGAATAGACCAGATTTTCAAATCCGGTGATGGGATCAGCAGCTGCCACATCCACATCCTGGTCCCAGTGGGGAGATCCAACCACGATGACATTGGCAAGGTCATATTGCCGGATTACTTTGATCACCTCTACCGAATAGCTCTTTACCAATTCCCAACTCTGCCTGGCTGGTTCATTGTAAATTTCGTAAATCACGTTGGGCACTCCCGCATACTTCTGAGCCATTATCGCGAAGAATGCTTTTGACTCTTCCAGGTGCAGCTCCGCATTGTGGTCATGCCAGTCGATCAGTACGTATATTCCTTCACTAATGGCTTTATCAACGACAGTGGTAACGAGATTCATCTGCTCCTCCCGGTTGGTCAGATAGCCACCTTTGGGCTGCACCCCCATGGAGGCACGTAGCAGGTTGATATGGAAATCCCGGACCAACCAGGCAACCACTTCCGGATTGTAGTATTTCTTCCCGCCCCAGAGACTCCAGGACAATGAAATCCCACGCAATTGAGGAGGCAAGCCGGTTTTGTCAACCATCTGATTTCCTTCGACTCTGAGTGACCCATGCAGATTGACGGGACTTTTTTGTATCTGAGCCACCAGACAAAAACTTTGAACAATAATTGCAAATGCCAGTATTGATATTTTCATTCCAATGATTTATTTTTTAAAAGAAGAGACTGTATAAATCTTGATTACTTTTTGATGTATTTGGAAGGAATTACGCCGAATTCAGTTTTAAAATGTTTGCTGAAATACTTGGGATCATTGAATCCTACCTGAAAAGCAATCTCGGATACATTCATCTGACTCCGTGATAGAAGCACTGCAGCTCTTTTTAACCTGAGTGAACGCAGGAACTCCAGGGGAGGTTTTCCCGTCAATGCAACAATTTTTTTATACAACAAAGTCCGGCTCATCCCCATATCATGACTCATCATTTCAATTGTATATTCCGTGCTGGCAATATTCTTTTCTACCAAATCGAGCACTTTGTGCATAAATTGTTCGTCAAGCGTGGTTACTGTAATTTCCCTGGGTTCGATCTGAAGCTTATTTTTGAATACCTGGCGCATGGTATGTCTGGATGAAAGAATATTGTTAATCTTAGCTTCAAGTATCTGAAAATTAAATGGTTTAGTAATATAATCATCGGCACCCATTTCAATGCCCAACAGCTGTTGCTGTTCTGAGGATTTGGCAGTCAAAAGAATTAGGGGGATATGGCAAATGGTCCTGTCTGTTTTAATTCTTCTGCATAGTTCCACCCCATCAATTCCTGGCATCATAATATCACTGATAATCAGATCAGGAACAAATTTCTGAACCATCGATAATGCAGTATCTCCGTCTGATGCCTCAAGAATTTCAAATTGTTGCAACAAATTATCTTTCAGGTAAAACCGCAGGTCATCATTGTCTTCAGCGATTAACAAAACCGGCCTTCCGGACAGAACCGTCTTCTGCTCATTTTCAAATGGGATCATGGAATGATTACCAACCTCATTCAATGGCAATTCCGTTGATTCAATGTGTAATCCGTCCTGAATTACCGGCAATTTTACCGTGAAACAGCTGCCCTTTCCCATTTCACTCTTAACAAATATCTCACCTCCATGCAGTTTGACAAATTCGGCAACAAGGGATAGACCAATCCCTGTACCTTTTTCAACCTGACCTGTTGTATCAACCTGAAAAAAACGTGAGAAGATTTTATCCAGCTTATCTTCTGGAATACCAATCCCAGTGTCTGAAACTTCAATGAAAAGATGGGTTTCTGTCTCGCTTTCCCCGGAATTTATTGTTCCGGATTCAACATACAGATTAACAGAAACTTGTCCATTGCCGGGGGTGAATTTAAAAGAATTGGAGAGAAGATTAAAGATGAGCTTTTCAAGTTTGTCTTTATCAAAATAAGTATTTAACTCGCTGATTTTTGACTTGAAAACCAATTTAATATTCTTCTGCTCGCTTAGATAATTGAATGAAAATACGGCCTCTCTCAGAAATCCCACAATATCCCCGTAAAATTGATTGTAGTCAAAACCCTGAACTTCCATTTTTCTGAAATCAAGCAATTGATTAACCATTTGCAACAATCGTCTGGCGTTTTGTTCTATAAGGGTTAAATATTTCCCCTCCGGTTTATCCTGAAATGTCAACTGAAGTTTTTCTACGGGACCAAGAATTAAAGTCAAGGGAGTTCGGAATTCATGAGAAATATTGGTAAAAAATTTTATTTTCAACGAGTCAATTTCATGGATATGCTGTGCTTCTACCCTCTCCTGCTCCATTCGGGCATTGTTTCTTTCCCTGCTCAGAATCAAATGTCTGAGCAGCAGAAAAATCAACAAAATTACAATAGCATAAATCAGGTAAGCGAACAAACTTTTCCAGAATGGAGGAAGTACTACGATAAGCAGGGAGATTTCTTTTCCTTCAGTATTTTCACGAAGCTCTCTGACCCTGAATTTATATATTCCGTTATTTAAATTTGTATACGTTGCTGAATTATTTTTGCCGCCGGCAGTAAACCATTGGTTATCAAATCCGTCAAGCTTATAGGCATATATATTATTATCCGGAAAAAAATAATTAAGTGCAGTAAATTCGATGGTAAAAGAATTCTCCTTGTATTTCAATTCAATTTTCTCCGTATTAAATATCGGCTTCTCAAGCAGAATCCTGTGGTTGAAAATTTGACCACAAACAATGCTTTTGTTGAAAATTCTGAAATCCCTGAAAATCATTTTGGCAACAGTGGTATCATTTTTGATTTCATCAGGAAAAAAGGCATTCAGGCCATCCGGTCCACCGAAGAAAATCTCGCCATCCGAAGTACAAAGAGCCGATGAACGGTTAAACTCTTTCCCCTGAAGCCCATCCATTACATCATAGTTTCTGAATTTGAAAGCAAAATTATTTTCATTCTGAATATTTTTCAATTCCAATCTTGATATTCCGCTATTTGAACTGATCCACAAATTTTTGTTCTTATCTTCAACAATACCACGCAAATTGTTGGAAGGGAGACCATCACCGACTGTGAAACGTCTAAAGGAATTGGTTCGCCTGTCGAGCAGATTGAGACCATTTTTGGTGCAAATCCAGAAAAAGCCCCTGCTATCCTCCAAACAACTCACTACATTGTTGTCGCTGATCGAATGATTATTATTCTCCTGGTATTGGAAGGTTTTGAATGACCTGGTGGTGTAGTCGTAAGCCGACAAACCATATTCTGTTGCCAGCCACAAAATATCTTGTTTGTCATGATAAACAGAGGTAATCATGTCAAAGCAAAGTGCACTGTTTTTTGTGGTAAAGTTTTTGAACTTTCCGGTATTTGGATTTAGAATATTTATTCCACTCCCAAGCGTTCCGGCCCAGATATTGTTGCTGACATCTTCGCAGATGCCATAGATTCTATCATCAGAGATTGAAGTACTGTCCTGGGATCGATTTTTAAATACCGTGAACCGGTCCATTTTGGGATCATATCTGTTCAAACCGCCAAAATAGGTGCCTATCCACAATTTATTTTGTTGATCCATGTATAAGGACACAATAATATTGCTACTTAAAGCATTGCTTGATTGATTACTATGAAATTTTCTTGTGATTTTTTGTGATTTTCTGTCCAGGTAATTGAGTCCGCCTCCATCTGTTCCAATCCAGATATTGCCTTGCTTGTCTTCGGTAAGAGCATTCACGTCATTGCTGCTAAGAGTATTAATATCTGCAGGTATGTTCTTGTAGATCCTGAACTTATTTACATTTTTTTTATAGAAATTAACACCCTTTTTGGTTGTCCCAAACCATACTATTCCATCCTTGTCACAATAGACATAGGAGAGTCCGTCAGATTTTAGTTTTTGATTATCATATGGTTGATATTTAATATTTAATATCTTCGAAGACTTCTTGTCGAAATTGAATGCACCTCCCCCATCTGTAGCCACCCAAATCAAACCGTCAACATTCTGTGAAATTGCACCAATCCTTTTTAATCTGTCGGGTTCGTCAACTTTGTTTTTAAAATTAGTTTTCCAAACATTGCCTGATGTGTCAAAGAGATATAATCCCATCAGGTTTCCCACCCAAAGATCGTTGTCCCTGTCTACGAATAACCTTGTCACACAGTCAGATAACATATCAGAATCATCCGGAATTTTAAATTTCAGCAAATTTCTTTGATGGAGATTGTATCTGATTATATAGCCATTTTTTGAACTGAGCCACATGTTTCCATGCTGATCCTGGACTATCGAGTTTATGCTGTTCAAAAAAGATGTACAGTTAGTATCATCAATTAATATTCTTGCTGTCGTACCCTTTGCAATGTCATGGTAAAAAACTCCATTATTGGTGCCCATCCAGATATTTCCTTCTTTATCGGCAGTAAGCGTATTGACAAAACGTATATCTCCACATTGCGGAGTTAAAGTATTGCTGTATTCGAAATCTTGGAATTGATAGGTCTGGCCATTTAGTATACTTACTCCATTGCCTGTTCCAATCCAAAGATTGCCATTCCTGTCTTCTGCAATTGCATTAATTGTATTGTTTTTTATCGAAGTGGCGGCTAGTTTTTTACTTGAAAATACCTCAATATAGGAACCATCAAAACGATTCAGGCCTGCATTTGTACCAAACCACACAAATCCTTTGGAATCACGGTAGATGCAAATAATCTGATTTTGAGACAATCCATCATTTACACTCAGATGTGAAAATATGTAACGATTTTCCTGACCGTAAAGTTGATTTTCATCGGAAGTAAATCCGAAAAATAAATTGAATACAGCAATGACAAGAAACCAGGAAAATTTTGCTGGTGAAAGGCACATGTTAAATTTCACTGAAACTGATTTTCTCACTGGTCGGTCTGGTAGAAAAATTTATTACTTTCCTGTATTCATCCGATGAAACTATCTGAATAAAGAGAATAGAGTAAAGATATAAAAATGAGTAGTAATACGATCAAAAAATAGATGTATTAACAAATGTGTACGGTTTCGGTAACAAATGACCTACCAAACTGAACATTCAAGGTACCTAAAATAACAAACCTTACCCCACTCTTTTTTAACGAAAATGTAATTTTAGATACATAATTTAACATGTTCTGTTTCTTCCATTGCAAAAACCATACCTGCTTCATGAAAATCAAAAACCACACCTATCTGATTATTGAAGGATTCATCTATCTACTTTTAATTGTGGTTATACTAATATTAATCAGTAACTTATGAATAAAAATTGATTTATGACTAACAAAAGACTGAATTTACAAAGACGAAGTATTAACAATTTATCTAAACTCTATGAAAAGTAAACAAATTCTTCTCTATTTATTCATTTTCTTGTCCATGGGTGCATGGGCGCAGAAAAAGATAACCGGTAAAGTTACTGACTCCGGCACTTCAGAAACCTTACCAGGGGTTAACGTTCTGGTAAAAGGGGATGTTAATACCGGAACTGTAACTGATATAGAGGGTCGTTTTACCATAACTGTTCCCAGTGAAAAGAGCGTTTTAACCTTTTCATTTATTGGTTTTAACTCCCAGGAGATAGTAGTTGGCAAACAAAATGTGGTCAATGTCCAACTAAAAACGATGGTATTAGGGCTCGAAGAGGTCGTGGTTGTTGGATACGGAACCATGAAAAAAAGCGACTTATCCGGATCTACTGTCACTGTATCTCAGGAAAAAGTCAGAGGATCCATCAATGCCGGGCTTGACCAGGCACTGCAAGGTCGTGCTGCCGGGGTAACCGCCATTCAAACCTCGGGACAACCTGGATCTTCAACATCTATCAGGATCAGGGGTACTTCTACCCTAAACTCTGATGCGGAACCTCTTTATGTAATTGACGGAATACCCGTATCCTCTTCTCTGGGTTCGGTCTATGATGTAGGCCTGGGAGCCGCAGGAGGTGGTGGAAAGACCGCTTTTTCAGCATTGGCCAGTATAAACCCGGCGGACATTACAAGCATGGAAATTTTGAAAGATGCCTCAGCAACTGCTATTTATGGGTCAAGAGGAGCCAATGGAGTTGTTTTAATTACCACCAGGAGGGGCAAAGCCAATGAAGCAAAATTTACCTATGAGGGTATTTATGGTATTCAGGAGCAAATACAAAGGCTTGATCTGATGAATCTTCGCGAGTTTGCAGAGTATCAGAATAACCTTGCTGCAGAAACTAACGGGAAAGTACCCCGCGCCGACTTTGCGGATCCATCTCTATTGGGAACAGGAACCGATTGGCAGAATGAAATATTCAGAACTGCCCCAATGCAGAGTCACAATATTACTGCAACCGGTGGCTCTGCAGCCACACAATACTCGATCAGCGGCGGTTATTACAAACAAGATGGAACCGTAATCGGATCGGATTTCAAACGGTACTCCTTCAGGTCGAACATCGATACCGAGATGAAAACATGGCTCAAGGTTGGCACCAGCCTGATGCTATCCTCTACAGAAGACAATGTAGGGTTGTTTGACCAGACAGGCGGTATCATCCAGACTGCCGCCAAACAGACTCCTGATGTACCGGTTCGTAATTTTGACGGTACCTATGCCACTGCAGTGGGTGAAGGGGCTACCAGCAGGGTAAACCCTATTGCCAAAGCGCTGGATGAAGAGAACAGGATGACCCGTGCCAGGTTAATAGGAAATCTTTATGGGCAGTTGAATATCATGAAAGGATTAACCTTCAGAACCGAATTTGGCGGTGACGTTGGTTACACAAACGGCTATAGTTTCGCCCCTACCTATGCCTATGGTACACAAAAGAATGATCAAAATAAATCAAGTAAAAGATACAATCAAAATACGTTCTGGCAATTCAAAAATTACTTCACTTACAATTTCAAATTTCTGGAAAACAACAATGTTACAGCCATGTTGGGTCAGGAAGCCTCAGAGTGGAGATATGAAAACCTGAGCGGTGAATCAAAATCCTTGCCGACCAATGATATTCATGAGCCGGGCCTGGGCGATATCAAAAGTATGTCCGTTGGATCGGGTGCAGGTTCGGGTGCCATGAACTCCTATTACACACGTATCAATTACAACTTCAAAGAGAAATATTTCGTCACTTTTACCTATCGTGGTGACGGATCTGCCAATTTCGGTCCGAACAACCGTTGGGCCTACTTCCCATCTGCTGCCGGGTCATGGAGATTCTCCGATGAACAATTTTTTACTTCATTGAAAAAGACCATCAACAATGCCAAACTTAGAATTGGCTGGGGACAAACCGGAAATCAAAATATCGGGGGATACCGCTGGGGTTCATCGCTTGCTAAACTTCCAACCAACCTGGGGGCAGGATTCCGTGTCAATAACTTTGCAAACCCTGACCTTAAATGGGAAACTTCAGAGCAGACCAATCTTGGACTGGACTTATCCTTCCTCAACAACAGAATTGACTTAATCGTCGACACTTACCTGAAGAAATCGAAGAATATGCTGATGCCAATGCAACTTCCTTCCTACATGGGAACGAGCGGCAACCCTGCATTTAACATGAAAGCTCCATGGGGCAACTTTGGCGAAATACAGAACAAGGGTCTTGAAATCACCCTTACTACCCAAAATTTCATTGAAGAGTTCAAATGGAATACAGATTTATCGATCACCCTTAACCGAAACAAACTGGTCAACATCGGAACTTCAGATGCCAAACTGTACGGTTACGCGCAATGGTTCGACCTGGTTACCGTAACAGAAGCAGGTCAGCCGATTGGCAATTTCTATGGATATGTTACCAATGGTATCTACAAAGACAAGCAGGATATTTTGGACAGTCCAAAGCCGGCAGGATATAAAACCGATGCCAATGGAAATCCTGTTTTTAATCGCGATAACACGGTATTTCCAGGTGACATCAAGTTCAAGGACATTAGCGGGCCGGATGGCGTCCCGGATGGTAAAATTGATGAGAAAGACAGAACAACGATTGGTTCACCTTCCCCAAAATTCTCCTTTGGCTTTAACAATACTTTTAGCTATAAAAACTTCGATCTGACCATCTTTATCATGGGTCAGTATGGCAACAAGCTATTTAACTACTTTGGCCGCAACATAAGCAACATGCAGAGTCAATGGGACAATCAACTAAAGATTGTTACAGACCGGGCCAAACTTGAGGCGATAAATCCGGCTATAACCTATCCATCCAATGGATACAACAATTGGTTTGAAGACATTAACAATGTCAGGGTAATGAATCCGGAAACGACAATTCCACGTGCACATTGGGCTGATCCGAATCAGAACACCCGGATGTCTGACAGGTACCTGGAGGATGGCTCATTTCTCCGGATCAAGAATATTAGTTTCGGTTATACGGTTCCTCCCTCCTTCAGTAAAAAGTATGGTATTCAGAATTTGAAGGTTTATACCAATATTCAGAACCTCATTACTTTTACGAAATATACCGGATTTGACCCTGAAATTGGTCAGGATACACTGGATCCCTATGTATTTGGACTTGACAACGGACGATATCCCGCACCCAGATTGGTCTCCTTTGGTTTGAACATCACATTTTAATCGTAACAACAAAACAATATGAGAAACTTATATAAAACTACCAGGGCGATTACCTTCGCAGCCTTATTGCTCCTCGTTATTGCATGCAGCAAGGATTTTTTAAACCGTCCACCGGAAGATGCCTATACAACCGACAGTTTTTACAATACGAATGACCAATTATACCAGGTTGCCAATCCGCTGTATGGTGGGGTCTGGTTCGACTATCAGCGTGCATTTTTGGCTGTAGGCGATGCCATGTCCGGCAATGCAAACAAAGGGGGAACTGATCCGTTCTTCAGTTTTTCAGTAACAGGTTCGACTACGGATCTTCTGAATGCATCTAATTCTGTTTGGACAGCAGTAGCTTACTGCAACAGTGTAATTGAAAATGTTGAAACAAAAAGTGGACCCAATTGTAGTCCGGATGTAAAAAATGCCGTCATAGGAGAGGCAATGGTTTGGAAAGCAATGGCCTATTTCTATCTGGTCAGAATGTTTCATGATGTGCCGATTATTCACAGCAATTCCAAATTGATTGCCGACGGAACGGCTTCTTCTGTTATGAAAAATCCGGCTGCCGATGTATATGAATACACTGTACGTACGCTTGTTAAAGCAGCTGAACTCTTGCCTGCACAGGGATTGCCGGGTAGAATCAACAAATGGACAGCCTATGGTTTGCTTGCAAAAGTTTACCTCAGCAGATCAGGATTAGGGAAAAGCGGTACCCGCAACCAGGCCGATCTGGATAATGCCAAACTCTATGCAGGTAAAGTTATCAATGAAAGTGGTCTTAAACTGACAGAAAACTATTTCGACCTCTTCTCTATCTCGAAAGGAAACAGAAATTCCGAAAATTTACTCTCCTGGCACTGGGTCATCGCTTCTGACTGGGGTCCTCAAAATGCCTTCCAGGCTGACCTTGCAGTTCAAAACTTCACTGGCCATGGGGATGGTTGGGGTACATGGTCAGGGCCATCCATCGACCTGATGACGGCCTTTGGGGAAGATGCCAACAGCCGGATCCGAAACAACATTGATGTCCGTAGAAAAGCCACCATGATGATGTATGGCGACCGTTACCTGAACTGGTGGAGAAATAAGGGAGGATTTCTTTGTGACTGGTCAACCGATGGCGTATTCGCAAGTCCGACAGGAGCATTTGCAGTCAAACACATTGTTGGCAGCAAAGAAGACCATATGGCAGAAACAGGAGGAATACCTTCAGATTTCATGAAAACCAGCCTCAGCACACACCTCCTGCGATTGGCCGATGTATATCTTATTTATGCCGAATCATTCCTTGTAACAGTAAATTCCACCACTGCCGATGCGTCGGCATTGGCAGCCTACAATAAAGTACGTGCAAGATCAATCAAAGATTGGGTTGCCGCAAAATCAATTACTTTTATGGATGTTTTCAAGGAAAGACGTCTTGAATTGGCCTATGAAGGTGATAACTGGTATGACTATGTACGCTTGCACTATTTTGAGCCTCAACTGGCCATCAGCTTGTTAGCTAAGCAAGAGCGGGGATCATACAACGGACTGGGTGCTTTCTACAGGGATCCTACCCAGAAAATCACCCTCAACAGCAAGAATTATATCCCTGTCGATGCTACCTTTAAGTTACCTTTTCCTGAAGTCGATATCTCCATCAATCCAAATCTGCTGAAGGATCCGGTTCCGTTCGACTTCTCAATAATGGATAAATAGGATTATACTAAAACGAAAGAATATGAAAAATAGAAATTTCAATACATATTTGGCAACAGCCGTTGTTGCGCTTATTGTTATGATGGGAGCCTTTTCCATGAACTCCTGTAAAAAATCAACCAGCGATGCAATGCCGGCTGTTACCTCTTTCAGGGTTACCGAAAAGGATTCTGCCATCACGGCAGGCTCTTTTGGGCAGACCATCGCGATAATGGGACTGGATATGCAGGATGTACAGGAGGTTTGGTTCAATGACCTGAAAGCAGCCTTAAACCCAAATTTTGTAACTTCATCCAACATTATTTGTGCCATTCCGAATACTTTACCGGGCGAAATTACCAACAAGGTAAAACTGGTAACCAAAAGCGGCCTGGTGTACTCGACCGATTTTAAGGTGATATTGCCACCGCCAGTTCTATTGGGACTTTACAATGAAATGGCAGCACCCGGCACTGTTACAAAGGTTCTGGGTAATGCCTTGTATTTTATCAAAGAGGTAAAATTTGGCAACCTGGCTGCCACCATCCGTGAAGCGACTGCCAATGCAATTACGGTGACTGTCCCGGCCGGTGCTGCAGCCGGAGCGCTCATCACGGTTACTGGAGAAGGCGGAACAGTGGTCTCAAAATTCAAATACAAAGACCAGGGAATGTGGTTGTTTGATTTTGACCAGAATACAACAGGTTGGGGATCTCTCTATTGCTGGGGAGGTATGAAATACAGATCTGACAGCGAATCACTCAGTAACCAATATGGTTACATTGAAGGAACAGATCTTCCACCAAGCAGCTGGAACAATGATTGGGTCGCCTCAACCTGCTGGTTTGATTGGGGTTACAGCAATATAGATTTCACAAAGAAAGTATTAAAGTTTGAAGTAAATGCGAAGGTACCCTGGGTATGGAGCGATGCTATCGGGTCAGCCGATCATGCAGAACTATTGATAACCATCAATGGAGGCAAAACGTATTCTTTCCGCCCGCAAGAGTCGTTGGCATACCGGAACACTGGATTTTCGACCAACGGATGGATGACAGTGACTGTACCAATGAGTGCCTTTGGGATTGGTGTAGCGTCCATCAATGACTTCCAGTTGGTATTTAAAACCAACAAGCAGGTTTATAGCAAATTCCAAACATATATTGACAATTTCAGAATCTGTACACCGTTACCATAAATAGTTGATTAGATTACAATTACAACAATGAAAGGCCGCCGCTCCATCGTGGCAGCCTTTCTCTTTTAAAGATGAGTCTAAAAGATTTCAATTTCCCGGATGATTTTATATCTTCAACTCCGTTAAATAATTTCCTGTCAATGCATTTACCAAAAAATATCCTTGGTACTTTCTTCCTCGCCGCGGCATTGGTCGGCACCTCCTGCCAAAAAAAATCAGTGGATTCCATTCCGGAACCACCTGTTGGCAATGTGATCGATACGCCAAATGAAGTCCCGGAACTTCCTTTTGGAGCCTGGCTTCCTAAAACTGCAAGCCTCCCGGCAAGCTACGAGGAAGTATTACCATCAACCGGATTAAAAGCTGTGGATATCAGTATTAATTTTTCAAAACGTATCAGTAAGGTGTCCAGGTATGTTTACGGGAACAATGCCAATTGTTACACCGGGTGGATGCAAAATGAAGCTGGCCTGATGAAAAATATCAACAATCTGAAAATGGGGGTGATGCGTATTCCCGGAGGCAGTATTTCGGATGTTTTCTTTTGGAACAGAAAAGGGGTATATGAAGATTATTCTATAAAATCCTATGATCCGCCATTAACCGATATTCCCTCTACGATCTCTCCCTGGGTAGGTAAGAGAGTCCAGAGTTTTGAAAATTGGGCCATGGGAATTGACCAATATTACCAAATGATGCAGATGACCGAATCTACCGGGATGGTTACCGTGAATTATGGCTATGCCAGATATGGTACGGGAAGCAATCCTGTGGCACAAGCCGCCCACCTCGCAGCCGATTGGGTCAGGTATGACAACGGCAAAAGTAAATTTTGGGAAATAGGGAATGAGGTGTCCGGATCCTGGGAAGCTGGCTATGAAATCGACCAGTCACTCAACAAGGACGGCCAGCCAAAAAGGATAACCGGAGATCTTTACGGCAACCATGCCCTCGTTTTTATTGATTCCATGCGACTGGCAGCCAAACAAAATGGCAAAGAAATTCTCATCGGAGTCGTATGCGACCAGGAGATCAACAAGGATATGCCCAACTGGAACAATGAGCTGATCAGCAAGGTAGGAGGCAAAGTAGACTTTTACATTGTCCACTCCTATTTTACCCCATACAAGGAAAATTCGACTCCTGAAGTAATACTCAATTCACCATCCAAAGTGGCAGGATACAAATCCTTTGTACAGACAGAACTGGTGATGCAGGGCAAACCATCAGCTCCTGTATTTTTAACCGAATGGAATATTTTCACCGAGGGATCTCAACAACAGGTTTCCTTTATCAACGGGATGCACGCATCGCTGATTCTGGGTGAATTGATGAAAAACGGATATGTTTCAGCCGTTCGCTGGGATCTGGCAAACGGCTATAACAATGGGAATGACCACGGACTTTTTTCTACGGGGGATGAACCTGGTGTTACAAAATATGCTCCCCGTCCCTCCTTTTTCTACCTGTATTACTTTCAGAAATATTTTGGAGATATCATGGTTGATGCCACTACAAACAGCAGCAATGTAGCAGCATACGCTTCCATCTTTTCCTCAGGAGAAGCAGGGATCATTCTGGTAAATAAAAACAGTTATGACCAGGTTGTTGAACTGAACCTGAAAAACTTCAAACCAGGAAACCGGTTCTATTACCATACTTTAACGGGAGGCAGCGACAATGGCAACTTTTCGCGCAAAGTTTTTGTCAATGGAGTAACAACAACAGAGATTGCCGGAGGTCCGGAAAATTACGAATCAATCAAACCAAAGTCAACAGTCATCAATGGCAACATCAAACTGAGTCTGCCAAAATATTCTGTCACACATTTGCTGGTTGAAAAGAAATTGTAGTTAGCCGTTTGCTATAAACCAATGTGTGTTTATTACTTGGATATTAGCAAATTAAACGAAATGGCCAGGGCAACCGGATCTTTCACCTGGGTGGATAAATCGAGGAGTTTGTAATTGACTGAATAGGTTCCAACCGGCAATTTGCCCATTACTATGGTGTCGTTCCTCAGCATGCAAGGCAGTTTCATCATGCTGTTGAAATGTTTTTCGATGCTGATGGTATACCCGTTTTTTGTGACTCCACTTAATATATTGTATTGACAGTCGTCATAAATGACCAGCCTTACATTGTCGGCAGAAGTCGGGGGTACCGGTATAATTTTCATGTTGTACTTACTTAAATCGGTCACGGGAATATAATCTGCAGACGGCCCTATTATCTGATCAGTACACGCGTTGGAAAATAAAAACAGAACAAGAAGCAGGCAAGGGACTTTCATGTTTGATAACTTTTATTCTTATTTTTATATCAATTATCATACCAAACAAAAGTATCGGTCAATGAAAAAATTAATCCTGTTTTTCAATATTCTGCTGTTTTCTTCTGCACTCTTTTCCCAGACACCAAAAAAATATGCCCTGGTCCTGCATGGTGGAGCCGGTGTAATGTCTGAAAAATCAATGACTCCAGAAATTCAGTCAGCGTATATTGCCGTTTTAAACCGTGCTTTATTCGTGGGTGATTCGGTTCTTTCAGCCGGTGGTACCAGTATGGATGCTGTAGTGAATACCATCCGTGTCATGGAAGATTCGCCCCTCTTTAATGCGGGCAAAGGAGCCGTTTTTACCCACGATGGTACTGTTGAACTGGATGCTTCCGTTATGGACGGGAAAACACTCGGTGCCGGAGCCGTTGCCGGAATTACAGATGTGCGGAATCCCATCATGCTGGCCAGAACCGTCATGGAAAAATCGGAACATGTTTTTCTAACTGGGAAAGGAGCCTCTCAATTTGCCGTTGAGCAAGGATTTAAGCTGGTGCCTAATAGTTATTTCCAAACAGAGAAAAGATACCAGCAATTGCAGGAATTGCTCAAAAAAGAGCGCGAAGCAGGTATAAATGATAAACACGGCACCGTTGGCTGTGTCGCACTAGATCATTTAGGGAACATCGCTGCCGGCACATCAACAGGAGGCATGACCAACAAGAAATACGGCAGGATCGGTGATGCCCCTGTGATCGGTGCGGGCACCTATGCCAACAATTCAACCGGCGGATTCTCCTGCACAGGTCATGGGGAGTATTACATCAGGCTGGGATTTTCAAGGGATATTTCAGCTATGATGGAATACAAGCAGCTGGACGTTCAAAAGGCCTGTCAGGCTGAAATTGAGAAACTGACTAAACTGGGTGGAACCGGCGGGGTGATCGGTCTTGACAAAGCAGGAAATGTAGCCATGGAGTTCAATACTTCAGGCATGTTCAGGGGATATATTAAATCGAATGGGGAGAAGCAAATAGCTATATTTAAATGAAAAAGCCGGGGCGAACCCCGGCTTTTTCATTTAAATATAGCTATTTG
>JANYKW010000188.1 GCA_025358025.1 Bacteroidia bacterium
CAAAACTCACCGTTTAAACAATATCTCAGCAAACTTCTTGAAACAGAGTCAACTCCGGATATCATGGGCTTATCATCAAACCGGAGGAAAGCTTCGTAGATATCCTTCACCTTTACGGTTTGATTAATATTAGGTAGTAGGTTGTTGGTGTTTAATGTATTTAACCCAACATTATCCAACAGCCATTCCTCTTGTTTGAGCATAGGTATTATTGTGTTGTTTATTTGGCTGTCGATAGATTCCTTGAATTGCTTGATTGGAAGTTTGTCAACTCCATTTCTGATAGAATACTTAACAATAATGGAATATGCATTTACAATGGATGATTCACTCTGTTTGGAGGCATCTTCCAATCGCTTTCTTATTTCGTCTCTTTGATCTTTTTCGAGTTGTGAATTGTATTCCAGACTTATCTTCTGACAGGAAAGGTATTCGCTTATGTCTGAATTAAGTCTTCCAATGCCTATCTCGGAGCAGACCAAAAATAGCATAGTGTTACGATAGATCCTTTCACTGTTCCCTTTTTTTGTTGCCAACTTTTCAATAATTGGCTTTGTATTTCCGTTTACCTGATTTGGATTTGCAAGATATTTTGGGCTTAAGATGATTAAAGTTGGCCTTAACTGTTCTGGGATATCTGAAGTTGGAGCGACAAGGGTATTAAATAGTTGGGTGTTTCGGGTGCGATCGGTTAATCGTTTGAGGATTTCGGCTTCAATGTCCTGATCTTTAATCTCACTTTTTGCCTGATTGATCAATATGTTGATATTGGTTTTGGTGTGAAACCAATATCTTTTTCCAGCTCCTCCCATTTGAGCATAATACAAGTAATAGGCCGAACCCTCCAACTCATCGAGAGCCCCATTGATGTTGTTATGGTTAAATGCATTGGGTTCCAGCATTTGTAGTTTTATTTCAGGAACACCTACCCCTCTGTTGGCTCCATCACTTCCGAAAGAGTTCAGAAGAATAATTGAAGCAATAGACTGAGTAAGATTCCAATGCCCATATTCAGGTTTGTTTCTGTCAATCTTCGCGGCATTAGAGGATCCCCCTGCAACATCAGCGGTAATTACAGCATCATAACCATTCCCATAAAGCTTTTTTAATTGTCCTGACATTGCGTCGAGGTGGGCAAAATTGATGAGCCCGGGGTGGATTAACAAGTTATTTCCCGGTAAGGACATTTGTCTGCGCCACAGGTCACTTACCAGAGAAGCGAGTAATCTTAAAACACCTCTGGTCCGCTGAAAATCATGATGACTCGCCCAGCGGATACGGAAAACATCTATTAACTCCGGATGAAATGGGTAGGATTTAAGTATTTTTTGTTTGTACTCTAATTTGGTAACATTTGAAGGTAGCTCTCCTTTGTGCTGACTGTAAAGTTCAATGTATTTGGTTGCACAAGCCTCAATCTGAAATTCGTCACCCATATTTTCGAACAGACGGCGGCGAATTACTTCGTATATTTCATCTTCTGCCACCGGTTGTGTATCCGCACCAACCCGACTGACCCTCTTTTGTAGGCTATTCAGTATGGATTGTGCTTCGGCAGTGTTACCTACTTCCTGAGGGCTCGCAGGAAGAGTAATAACAGCAACGCAATGATTGGTGGATGCCACAGCTTCAGTCAGTTCTTGCATAAAGCTGATGGTCTGATCCGTGAGACTACTGTTTACAGCTTTGCGTGCGGACGCTTTCACACAATAGTCTGCCAATTCATCAATCAAAATGAGAGCTGGTTTACACGACTCCAGTACTTTTTTAAATAATCCGGCAGGTGCAATCAGCTGTTCATCGTTTTTACGAACGATCTCATAAGCATCTTTTCCACCTAATTGATAGGCCAACTCTCCCCAAATTGTTTGAATGTGGATTCCGTCCGCAGTCATTCGTCCATTGGCTGCATCATTTGTCGTATTGGTAAATACAGCAATATTGGCTGAACTAAATTCGGGCATTCCAGTATATTCCAATAACTCTCGGGCAGACTCTGATTGAGACGCCCGGTTTCCCCATTTACACAAATGATAAAGTGAAATCAAAGTATGGGTTTTACCACCCCCGAAACCGGTCTGCAATGAGATGACCCTATTCTCAGCATCCTCTTTCCCGTTAAGTCCTTTAATAACCGTTTTAGCAACGTTTTTTAAACCAGCCGTATAAAAGGTTTTCGAGAAAAATACAACAGGATTACTGTAAATTTCGCGACCATTGCCCATGGCTACTTCTGCAAGATTTGCCGCAAAAATCGATTCATCCAGTCGCCCTTGTTTGATATCCATGTGAGGAGTAACAACCCGAAACCAAGGAAGTAATTCGTTGTAATGGGCTTTAGGTTCGGCAATTACAGACACTTGTTTAACCTCCTGAAGCTGCTTTAATTCACTTTCGAGCTCGTCCATTTTGATGTACCGGGCAATCGTTTTCATGTGAATCCATGCTTTTGTCACTTCGTCTTCATCCAGACTGCTGTCGTAGTGAGCCATTTTGTGCCGAACTTCGGTTATCTCACCCAGCCAATTTGGAACATCTCCAAATTTCTTCCCGAAATCGGACTTTAATAACTCTTTATTTTTTATGGCAAATGATTTGAAGTGATGATAATCAATCATTTCCATTGGGTTTTTTTGATTCTTTAAGCTTTCGTTCCAATATTTTTGCTGATCGAAACCCAGACATTTGTAAAACTCGGCCGGCCAATGTTCCCCATTCTCTTTCATTAACAAGGAAACTACATAAGGTCGAAATGCTTCAATGAAAAGACCCAAAGCTTTAGAGAGGTTATCTCTCTCTTGTTGATTAATATTCATGTTGGTTAAGTTTAGAAATCGATTGTAGTCTGTGCTGAAATTGGTACAGTTGTATTTTTACTTTCTCGTATCAAACTTTCTTTGTTTGTAAGTAGCCCGGTGGCTTGTTTGTGATCGTCACATCCGGAAGGAAGGATCTCGCAAAGGGAAGTTATGACCCGCCAAAAACTGCTATCTGAACTGGATGCTTTTTGCCCAATGAATTGTAATAATTGACTTCTGTTGGTCCCTTTGTACAATGCCATTGCACGATGAACTTGATCTATTAAGAAGCTATCAGCTTTTTCACCTAAGTGAGGTCTTGCATTATTTCGTTGTTCGAAAGTCCCTAAAGTTTGCTTATTCCCGTTTTTGATGAGGATGTGTTCGGTAAATAATTCCTGTACGTTGATGCTTAATCCAACACGGCTGAACTTGGCAGCATCGTCAAAATCACTTTCAATGAAACCATAAAGTTGAAGCCAGCCGATATAAAATTTGGTAAAATCATCTCCATCAAAACCTTTAAGAAGTGCGTTGAAGGCACTTTCACGAGCCATTTCAAGCAATTCGGCCACCGTAACTTCACTACCATCTGCTTTCTCCACTTTCTCGTATTTACCGAACTCACTTACTGCCTGACCAAAACAAGCCGTAAGCAAATCGGCTCCACGAAAACCAAGTGAATAAAGTTCTTTTACCTCTTTTTCAACTCTTGTTTCAATGGCGTCCTTTACATCCTTATAGTTACCACAACCCAGATGTTGAGCGGGTCTGCATGAGACTGTCACAGAAGATGAAAGATAAGATTTATCAGTTTTTAATGCACCAGTCATTTCTGTATCTGTAGCCCAACTACCCGTGATATTCATGTTTGCACCAAGAATAGAATTACACAAAGTTGTCCAAGCTTCAGTACTTTGATGAGCAAACATGATGCTTACCAGATCAGATGTTTGATGTTCAATAGCACTAAATATTTGCAGTAATTTATTCTCAAAATGTTCTTTTGCTGTTTCCAAGCTTCCATGATGATGATGTTTTAAGGCTGTACATTCTTCGCTTTTAGGTGTCTGAGGTGTAGCAAAATTGAGAGGATAGACATCACCTAAAGTACGTTTAAGCCAGACATAAAAGAAATCGGAAATATCAGCATATGCAATGGCATCATAATATGGAGGATCAGTTACTACAGCAGTTAGATATTTGTCCGAAAATTGTGATTTATCACCACTTGAAGCATTTTGTAATATTGTAGCAAAAGGATGATTACATTCAGATTCAATGTACCTTGTCAACCAATCAAGCTGATTTAATGCACTACCCGTTGAATGACAAAATAGATTAGATTCAGGATAATCAAAAACCATGGGGATTGCTTGTCGACCCATTGGCCTTTCTAAAGTTTCTCGGCCAACATGCCAAACGCCAAACGATGTGTTTGCTATCGCAATTCTGTCCAATAAGATTCCCAAATACGTAATAATGGCAGTTGAGTATTCACTGCGATTTGCATTCAATCCTTTTTTAAGTTTCCCGAGTTCATTTATTATTAACTGTATGGAATTAAGTTGGCGGAGAGAGAACATTTGACCCCATTCCGTTACTCCCCAACTGAATGTATCGCCTCCAGCGGAGTTTCGCTGCATTTTTTCATTTGGACGTTCAATGTTAGCAAAATGAAGTTTCGTTGACTCTATATCTTTGTCATTTGGTATTCTATATTCTTTACTATTTACGCCATCAAAAATAACTGCAATCAATCTTTCAGACAGACCATAATCGATATTTTGCTGTTTAATATGCTTAACATCAGTAACGCTATGACATACGGGACATTTCAAATTGCCACGATTGTTCCATCCTTCAAGATCACACTTTCCAAGTCTAATTTCAAAATCAATCTGGTTACCTTTAATTATCGGGTTTAAATAGATCTGTTTTGTTTTGGTATTAGCTAAGTAAAACTGTCTTAGTAAAGGGATTTCAGCTTTGCAGGTTGGATTACTACAAATGCCGACCCTGGACCAATAATAGGCAATGGGTTTGTCCCCCTTTTCATCAGCTGGATACAAATGGCCAATCTTTTTCTCAGTTTCAGAAAGTATATTTTTTGCATAGAATTCCACGTCAAAAGAAAGACGATTGGCAATATTTACAGCGATTGCATCGCCATTTTCGACCACTTTATTTTGCTGTGGTTGAATATTCCAAAGTTCTTCGCCATACAGATTGATAAATTCCTGCCTACTGTATGTAATTGGTTTTCCAAATTTCTGTGGAAATTCCAGACTCCCTTTTTGAATAATATGTGCTACAGGGTTAATGTCATTTCCAAAACTTCGGCATCCCAAACGGGCAGCTTCTAATGGGATTGCACCACCTCCTGCAAATGGGTCAAACACCTTTGGCATTTTATCCAAAAAAGCTTCAATGGCTTGATGAAGTTTGGCTTCCAACGCCTGGCTTTGAGGAGAGGAAATATGACGGTCTTGAAAGTTGTAGAGATCTTGCTCTGCGGATTTGATTGCAGAAAAATGGGTGTCAAAATCAGTTAATAATTGATGGGCGGATTGTTTTCCACCGCTACCATAATGGTTGTGAGCTACCCAAATGAGTTTTCGGGCTTTATTGATGATTGTCTCGTTATTTTTGTTGTCCCATTTTATCAGACTGGAATCGGTTAACATCTCTTTGGCTGGGGTTTTCTCTCCCATTTTTGAATATACAGGAGAAAATTTGCCGATAAACATCAGCAACCTATTACGTGGATTGTCTTCCATTTTATCGATGGCAGCTGTATAGGGGATATCATCATAGGGGCGATAAGGATCGCCAGGGTTATTTTCTTTGCCCAATAAAATTTCAACCGCATCACGAAATTGTGGAGGACAATTCTCATCAAGAGGATCCGGAACCAGACTGGCAAAGACTACCGCACGACAAACTGGTAACGGACGCCTTGCCCACCACAGATGGAGCGTTGAAATATGCCCATGGCGGATGGATTTATCCCTTACACTTTCTGCCGAAATCTCTTTGATCGGCATGGCCACTTCGATGAGTTTTTTACAGGTTGCAGTCATTTTAAAGTCGTTCAATGATTTCGGTTTTCACCAATTCGTAGGCATGGTGTACATCATAATCTGTTCCAGGTCGAAGCAAGGCTCTAATATCTCCAAGAAAATCAGTGTCCTGCATTTTTTCATCCAGATTCATCAACATCTCTCTCCCTGTCAGTGCCCCATTATTGTATGATTCCATGTACTTATTGAAACAATAAATAATTTTGTCACAATTCGGACTTTGATTGGTCAGGGAGTAATAAAGATCAAATAAATCCCTGCCTTTGCTTCGTTGGTAAAGTGCCCTTATTTTGGTTCCAAGTAATTCTTCAAGTTCATATGATTTGATTTCTGCGCTTCCTCTGAACCAGGAATTATTTAGCTCATGATTTACGGTTTTTAATCCTAAAACGGAGTCGTGTTCACGGCAATTAATTTCAATTTTCAGTCGGGAGTTGATGACAGGGGCAATCTCAGTGTCGAAACGATAAACCATTGTGTTCATCCTGAGGTTTTGTTTGGTATTACGCTTCGTACCCAGAAAGGATAGTGCTTTTTTTATTTCCTGCATCACCGGATGAATTCGACCGGGTTTAATTTGCACCAGATCAATATCCTCTGAATATCGTACCTGAGGTTTCATAAATATCTTGTGCAAAGCCGTTCCTCCTCTGAATGCCAGGTTTTCCCTGATCAAATCGTTTGAAAATAACTCAATCAATGCCCGTTCGATAACCAGATCTTGCTCAACCTGAGCATTTGATTGCCAAGGTGCAGATTCCTGCCATTCATAAATGTAAGCCCGTGGTATCATAGATCACCTTCAATTTGGTTATTCACCATTATTTTCCATTTTTGATTCAGTAAGCCATTCTTTACTCCTGATGGTTTCAGATAAATTGGTTGGGTATTTTTCTTTATCAATTTGTTTTCAAACAGGCTTGCCAATTTATTATTTGTGAGGACTTGTTCTGAAATATATCCTGCCCGTTGAATCGTACTTAATGGGAAATCATTCTGCAAGACCTCCTTCATCCTGCTTTGACTAATATTCTCAGATAATTCCTGAAGTATGGTAATAATCCTGTTAAAGCCTCCCATCGTCTGTTCAAAATAGATCAGGTCAAGAAAGGTCAGTTCCGGACCGGAAATCATGAAATAACCAGTATCTGTTTTTCGATTCTCGATCCCATAAACAGGGAATTTTCTTTTTGTAATAAAGTTAATCCGCAGGTTACTGCCTTGGACCATTCTTGGTTTTGGGAACTGTGAGATCACAAAGAATTCCTGGGGTTGTTGGTGTGCAGCTCCCAAAAACATTGCGGCACTATACAATCCCACATAGTATTTTTTGTTAAGATACAACATAAGTTCATTTATATAGAACTCGACAGGCAATGCACCCATGTTGCGGTATTCATCAGGAATAATTGTGTAAAAATCCCTTCGTATATTTAAAATTTCACCTTTATCCCTTAGGCGATCAATATCCTTCCTTAAATTCCTTATTGATTTAGGTACCGCCTCTGTCAAATCATCTGTGCTAAAGGCATATCTACCTTTACTACGAAGATATCTAAGAAAATCACTGGTATGTCTGATGTTATCGACCATTGTTTGATCACTATAAATTGTTTGCAATATACCCCTTTTTTCGGGGTTTATTGCAAACAAGAAATGAAAATTTTATCATTCATTTCTTCCTATTTGGTTAATTTATTCTTCCACTCACTCATTGGTAAAAAATACTGAATTCCTTTGTTCTTTAACTCAAACTGTAATGCCTTGGCCGGATTTTGAATATGATGGAGTTCCGGTTTGCTTTTACAATTTATTACGATATATAACCAGGCAGCATCCCCCAATTGAGCCAGTCGGTTCATCTCATTTTCACTCAGCATCACACTTCCATCGTCACCACTTCGACCTTTTACCTCAATATACCGTTTTAACTCTTCCGGGCTGATGCTACGGATGTCGTATCCTTCGTTGTTTGAAGAAACATCAACGGGAGACCATCCAACAGACTTTTCGAAATTCATTGCAGTAGCCATGGCAATTGCTTCAGCTTCATCGTCGCGGCTCATGCCATAATGCCCATGGTATTCAACCTGAGTTAAGGGTATCACGTAGGCACAACCCAGTACCTCCGGAGCCTTTGGATTTAATTGGGACATCAATTCCATATTCTGAAGGCGGGATTGCTTTTTCAGGATAAGTTCGGAAATGCGATCCTGTTTCTTGATGATTTTTTCCTGAACTCGTAAGTCTCCCAACAAAACCTTCGTTTGTAACTCCTGTATTGAAACCTGCAAATCCAAAATTACCTGCGTAAATGCCGATTCCAAATAATTCACTCTGGCATCAGTATCATTCTTTACATGAATTTTGGTGTCTTCGAATTGTTGCATCGTTATGTTTTCAAAACTCCACTGAACCACTTCATCCTGACTGACAATTGTTGGGGGCACGATTGGTTTGGTAAATACCGCAGGAGCATGAAGATCAATAAACTTTGCGGGAGAAGTGAGACTAAATTTCCCATTTTTATTCTGACAAACCATCAAGAGCCGTTCATCGGCAATGTTGTCATCCTTTTTGCTTAATCGATTGTCAACGATTTGAGATTTCACGAAAAATGCGAAGAAATCTTCGTTATCATCCGGCGAGATAAGAACAGTTCCTTTCAACATATCTTCACGGAATTGATTCCGTACTACTTTAACCAAACTGTCGAATACAGGATTCCCAGGATTGATGTAGTGTACTTTCCCTAAATCGCCAACACTTTGATAGTCCAGGAATATTTGTTTGTCGAA
>JANYKW010000107.1 GCA_025358025.1 Bacteroidia bacterium
TCAAAATCTATTACTTTACTAACCGACTCTAATGGATTTCCCATCGTGGAAAGATGAGTGGTGGAAAAATGTTCATCGAACAAACCTTTTTTACCTTGTGACTTATACATGCTGCCCATAGAATTTATAACTTTGTATTCACGATACTAAGATAACATTAAATATCTGAATATCAAAATATTAAATTATAGAACCTCCCTTATATTAAAATTTACCGAACTATTGTCATTTTCTCAAACAAAATAAACAACTGTCTTACTTCAAAATAAAGTTCTTTGAGACAATTAAATATTAATCATGAGTACATTGTTACATTTTATGAATGGGAGGAATAAACACGGTTTATCCTTCTTTATTATTTTCATATCTCTTATAAGTAGTGTTAATGCTATAAATCCATCATATCTCAGATGTGAATATCGATCAAATCCGATAGGAATTGATGCCGTTAAACCCCGGCTTGGCTGGATCGTAAATTCAGACAAGCGGGGCGACAGGCAAACCGCTTATGAGTTACTTATTGCAACTTCGGCTAGAAACTTAGCTGAAAATAAGGGTGATCTTTGGGCTACAGGGAAAGTAAGTTCCGACCAATCCATTCAAATCGTGTATTCAGGCAAGCCAATATCGTCTTTGCAATTTTGTTTTTGGAAAGTGCGCGTTTGGGATAAGGATGGGATACCTTCAAAATGGAGTGAAACCGCCTTTTGGAGCATGGGAATGCTTCAGGCAACCAACTGGAAGGCAAAATGGATTGGTGTTGAGGAAACCCTGGCACCTAAGCCGCCCCGATCGGAACATTTAGCGTTTAAACCCGGCGATTCGCTTAAATTACTGGCAACACCACGCTATCTCCGCAAAGATTTTCTTGTTGAAAAACACATCAAGAGAGCTATTGTTTATGCCACTTCTCTTGGGGTTTATGAACTCCGGATGAACGGGCAGCGTGTAGGCGACCAATTGCTTTCACCGGAATGGACAAACTATGCCAAACGAATTCAATACCAGCCATATGATGTAACCTCAATGCTAAAGTCGAAGCGAAACACGCTTGCAGCAACTCTTGGCAATGGCTGGTACTGCGGTTTGTGGCAACACTGGCCCCTGGAAGTCAGAATGTACGGTGACGAGCCCTTGCTTTTGGCACAACTCGAGATTGAATTTGCCGATGGCTCGAAGCAAATTGTCGTAACTGATAACAGCTGGCTTGGAACAGTCGATGGGCCCATCCGGTTTTCGGGTATTTACGAAGGTGAGTACTATGATTCCCGCAAAGAGATGCCTGGTTGGGATACTCCCGGTTTTAATGCATCGGAATGGAAATCTGTTAAAATAGTCGAAAAACCTGCCTCAGGAAAACTAGTATGGCAACGCAGTGATCCGATTCGCAAAAAGCTCGAACTGAAGCCTGTGAAAATTACAGAACCCAAACCGGGAGTATATGTTTATGCCTTTAATCAAAACCTTGCCGGGTGGTCCCGGTTCAGGTTTAAAGGCACTGCCCGTGCGATCATCAGTCTTCAACATGCTGAAATGCTGAATACCAATGGAACCGTGTTTATCGATAACCTACACTTGTTTGACAAGGCCGATCGTCAGCTTGATTTTATTACCTGTAAAGACACTTCAGAAATAACATTCGAACCCCATTTTACCTATCATGGCTTTCAATATGTTGAGGTACGCGGTCTTACTTACAAACCAGATATAAACGATCTTACGGGTGTGGTTTTTGGGAATGATTGCCCCGAGACTGGAAAGTTCACATGTTCGAATACACTAATAAACAAACTGGTTGAGAATTGTATGTGGTCGCAAAGAGCCAATTTCATGGGTGTTCCGACCGATTGCCCGCAACGCGATGAACGATGTGGTTATCCCGGCGATGCACAGTTCTTTATGCCGACTGCCTTGTATAACATGGATGTGGCTTCGTTTTTCAACAAATGTCTTGTCGACTTGTGTCAGGATTCATATAGTCCTGAAAATGGAGCCTTTGGCGACCATATGCCCTCTTTCGATGCAGGCGGATGGGGTAATGTTGGATGGGGCGATGCTGGAATTATACTGCCCTATTTTTATTACCGGACCTATGCCGATACAACCCTACTCCGTGAGCATTATACGCCAATGCGAAACCATATGCAGTTCTGGATTGACCGGAACAATGGCAGTTCCATCAAGAACTCTGGGGGCCCACTCGACTGGCTGAACCTTAATTGTCCTACAAAATCAGAAGTAATTGCTACAGCTTATTATGCATATATGGCCATGTTGATGTCCGAAATGGCAAATGTTCTTGGTAAACAAGACGACGCAGTTCGTTTTAACCAAATTGCAAAACAGGCACGCGATGCTTTTGTGCGTACTTTCGTTAAGCCTGATGGGTCAATACTCGAAAGTAGCCAGACCGGATTTGCCCTCGCATTTACGATGGGGCTCGTACCCGATACACTAAAAAAACGGATGGCAAATCAATATGTAGCAGAAATTGCAAAATTTGATGACCACCTGGCTACTGGCTTTATCGGAACTCCACGCTTATTGCCGGGTTTGCATGCTGCAGAACGTGATGATATCGCTTATAAATTGCTTTTAACCAATACGTATCCGTCGTGGTTATATCCCGTAACATTGGGTGCCACAACAATCTGGGAAAGGTGGGATGGTTACGATGGAAAAACACCTGCCGGTGGAATGAATTCACTTAATCATTATGCTTTCGGTTCGGTAGTGGAATATTTGTATAGAACTGTCGCTGGTATCAGCGAAGAAGCTCCCGGATATAAACGAATACGGATAGCGCCTGCATTAAACGAAGGTCTTTCATGGGTTAATGCCAGTTATAAAAGTATTTATGGAACGATCGAAAGCGATTGGAAAATACTCGGAAACCAACTTGCAATGGATGTAATAATACCTGCCAACACAACAGCAACGATTGTTATACCAACAACAGATCTTCAATCTATTCGGGAAGGTGATACTACCGCTTTTAAAGCAGAAGGTGTTAAGTTTATCAATTTTGAAAATGGAAATGCTATATTTGAAGTGGCTTCCGGAAAATATCTATTCAAATCAGCTTATAAATAAAGGGAGGTTCTAAAAATTCATTTTTTAAAATTTATTGAGAAGCAAGGCTGAATAATTTTCGGTATCGATTCATCCGAGATAAATTTCAACTAATTTTGATAGGGAAAATGCTCAGAAGAAGAGCCCCGATTCCGGCCAAA
>JANYKW010000197.1 GCA_025358025.1 Bacteroidia bacterium
GCTTTTTCTAATTTATTTTCGTCCAGAGCCACAAAAATTAAAATATGTTTGATTATCAATTCATCGTCAAGTATCACTCGGAGTGAATCTATAATTTCTATTATCTGATTTTCCGGGCAACGATCGAGATCATCAACAAAAAGCAGAATTCTCCTTTTTTTAAATTTCTTACTCCACGCTTTTATCAAATATTTTAGTTCCTTTTGTATTTCAGCCTGAACACCCAATACTTCTTTAAAGGATGGAGCTTTCGAAAAAGAATTAAAAATAGATGTCGCGGGGTTTTTAATTTTTTTCAAAATTGAAGAACCCTTGTCAATTGAAATAGCAAGTGTTGCGACAAATCCTGCGATCTTAATTATAAGTTGTCTTTCGCTATCTTCAGTTAATGTTGACGTAAATGAAAAAGCAAATATACCTATGCATATCCCAATCGCAGGCAAAATCCAGCTTTTCCAGTGTCCATTTCGATTGATTGAAAGGTGAAAAATCCTTGTCCACTTATTCCACCATTTTACATTAAGATATTCTTCAATAAATGTTTCATAAAGGTAGGCCCAAATTGATTGAGTATTCTGATATTTCCATGCCTGAAATTTTATCATCATAAAAGGAGAACTTTCTCCAGAACCGTATATTTTAAAAACTTCATTTATAAAATAACTTTTCCCGCGCCCCCACTGTCCAAAGACACCAGCCATTTGGCCGCTTTCATCTTTGAGATTTTTAATGTGATCGGCAAAAACTTTGGCAACTTTTTTAACTTCAAATGCTGGTTCAATAGAACTGTCTTTAATACCTTCAGAATATTCGTTTGGGAAGATTTGTTTAATATTGACTTCCAATTCAACATTATCAGAAGATGATTTATGTATGTTGGAATCAATATTAAGTGTAACAGAATTTTCCCGATCCCTATCTTCTTCAATGGTGGTAGTCGTTTTTGTTTCTGTTGTGCCTACAGGAGGTTTTTCATTATCTAATATTTCTTCAAGATTAATATTAAAAGTAGCAGTAACATCTTTCCCAAATGCTCTTAATTGTTCAAGAACTGGTACTTCTGTGTCAGACTTCAATTGAACAACTTGTTCTAATTTGCCAAAGTCTTGTATTTTTTCATCTTTTACAATTTTTGACAAGTCGAAGATTTGAATTTTATTAGGTTGAACGACATCCATCTTTCTTGTGCCAATCGGTTGGTAACCCCACTTTTTTTCTTTGATATAATCAATGTATTTATAAATCTCAACTTCGGAAAGCAATGTATATGCTCCCGTTTCAAAAACCTCATTATATGATACCGTCGAACTGTCATATTCAACATACAAGTTGAAAAATTCTTTAATCGGTGCTGCCATAGTTGTAAAGTTTTAAAATAGTTTCCCTTGTCCATACTCCTCACCAGGTTCTTCGGCTACGTTGCCTTTGCCGGGTCTATCAATGTATTTTGTTGAAGCCTTCTTCTTATCCCACAACCCCTTCTTCACCTCCTCCTCATGAATCTGATGGTTCAGCTCCAACAACCTTTTTAGTATCTCCTTGCGGGCTTCGGGGTGGATGGTATACCGTACCCGGTCATTCTCGGGCAGGTAATCGACTTCGTAAAAATCGTGACTTAACTTTATATCCTGCCAGCCATAAGCTTCCAGGACGGCTTGATCCATCTCCACATGCAATTCCCGCAGTTTTACAATGCCGGTAACCGCTTCTACAAAGGTGCAAGTGCCTGGTGTTTTTTGCAAGTGGTTCCAGTGGTTCCAGGGATTCAAAACTTCTTTACCGTACTGCTTTTTGATCATTCGTTTGATTTAGCCTATTCTAATATTTCATTTTCTTTTGAAGGTGGTAGAAAATTCTCTCCTGTTACTATTTTTTTCCCGGTTTTCTCTTCAAGTGCCAACCTTGCATCTTTGGCAATTTTGCCCCCCTTTTTGCCGGCTTTTGCATTTTCGGATAAACCTTTTGCTTCATCGGTTTCAGCAATTTGACGGGTTGAAAGTTCAGCAAGTGCGGTAAAGATCAATTCTGCCTCCGTCATGTGGTCGCGAAGGTTTTGAGACTTCAACCCTTTCAGACTTTTGTGTCCTTTCACTGTCAACCCGGTCCACTCCTGATGGATAATGTTGGTAAGCATGGCAAACTCGTCCGACTTTTTGACTCCGCTTTCCTTCCAATAATCAGTGAGTTTATTTCGGGTCTCCTGGCCGGTCATGCGTTGTTGAATCCACTTTTCGCTGCGGCCATGTTTTTGCCAGTTATCCCTTGCCCTTTCAATACTTTGCTCAGGATCGGCAATCTCTTTCATGCGTTCGTAGCCTACTTTAGCCAGCCATTGTTTGAATGGTTCAGCTTTGGGTGAGGGAATTGATTGAATTAACCGGAATATGTGTTGCGCACTACCGGCAAGGGTTTTTCGCATCATTCCGGATGCAGTTTGCATAGCTACCTGGGGACAATTTGTCCCCAGGTAGAAGTTTAATTCTTCATCCCTCTTCCTGATCTTCTTCAGGTAGTCTGTTGCATTGACTGAATCAGTAAGTGCCGCTACAATATCGACCAAAGAAAAATACCATACTTCATTGACGTCGTCATAATACCGCCGAATGTGTTTGCTTTCAAATACTGCAATCGTTTCCTTGTATTCCATTGTAATTCAAGATTAATTCAGATACAATTTGTCGGGTCTGCTTAGGCACTAAAACAACCTCCCCTGCCCAAACCCCTCTTCCGGTTCTTCCACAATATTCCCTTTATCTGTCGCCTTTTTATATTCTTTTCCACCTGCCTTCTTCTTATCCCACAACCCACCTTTCACCTCCTCCTCATGAATCTGGTGGTTCAGCTCCAACAATCTTTTGAGAATCTCCTTGCGGGCTTCGGGGTGGATGGTATACCGTACCCGGTCATTCTCGGGCAGGTAATCGACTTCGTAAAAATCATGCCGTAGCGATATCGGTGCCTGACCCACTGAGCCTGTCGAAGGGGGGCCTCCACCAATTGAATGAACCAATCCGGTCCCTGAGCTTGTCGAAGGGGTCGAAGGGGTCGAAGAATTTGACGTGTTTGAAGAACCCCAGCCGTATGCCTCCAGCACCGCCTCATCCATCTCCACATGCAACTCCCTTAGTTTGATAATGCCGGCAACGGCTTCCTTAAAAGTACAGGTGCCCGGTGTCTTTTGCAGGTGGTTCCAAAGGTTCCAAACATCTTTTCCGTACTGCTTTTCGATGGCTTTTTTGTCTAAACCTGACAGGTCTGCCGACTCTGACAGGTTGGCGGTAATCTCCCTGGCATGGAAGGCATTGTAGGTCTTTGTGAGGCCTAATTGCAGGGAGAGCATTAGTTGGCGGCGGTGCTCGTGATATAAATTACCGATTGTTTCTAACCGCTGTGTTTGTTGAAACATTAAGTTTTGAAGAATTGGGAAGGTATCTATACAATCGACATTAACATATCTAATTCTACTTTCTAATGTAGAAGCATATTTCCAAGCCCAACAATCATGAATAGTTGATTGTAGAAATGAGTATTCCCAATATTCACTTCGGATAACAACTGAAGTTGCTACATCAAAAATTGGTCCAACATCAACAAATGACTGATTAACATATTTCGAAACCCTGCTTGAAATTAGTACTCTTCTACATTCGTTTACTTTTCTGTACATTTCGAATCGTGGCCTCCAATGAAACCAATAGGGATAATTTCTATCCTCCTCATTTTTCCATCTTTCAGGTTTAATCTTTTCTTCAATGATTTCGAATACTTCAGAATATTCTCTAGCCTTTTGCTCAGAATAGTCAGAGAAATTTATTACAAATCTACTTGGAGTTTGATCGGGATTACTGTTCAAGTCATCACCGTTTAGATACGAAAAAATTACTTCTTGATTTTTTCGATCTATATCGATTAGTTTTTTTGCCTCATTTGGTTCCAAAATAAATCCCATACCAAGGACAATGCTGCCCTGGTAGCTTTTGCCATCATTAGCAAATAACGGGAATGGCGTTCCAGTATTATCAGCTTCATCTAAGAAAGGAGAAATTTGAATTGCTTCTTTCCCATTCAAAAAGTACTTTCCTAGCCATTTGCCTTTATATATTGAAATTAGAGATATCTCAACCGCAGCTAAACCAGGCCATTTCATTCCCTTAACCGCATGATTTAAAACTGAACCTGATGCCAATATTTTCTCAATTCCAAATTCTCTCGCTTTTCCTTGAGTAACAGTGTTTGTAGAGATCAAGGATTGAAATCCCTTTGGTTTTAATAATGAATTTATCCTCAAAAAGAAATATACCACCAAATCCACTGTAGCACCTTCAGTATAATGGAAACGAATCCACTCCAGAAACTCTTCACCATAAGCTTCCTTTAATCTCCGGTCACCCAGAAAAGGTGGATTCCCCAAAATGCAATCAAATCCACCCTCGTTCATAACCTCCGGGAACTCCAGAAACCAATGGAAGAAACGGTTGCTGGAGGATATGGATGTCGCCTTGCCTGTTTTCCGGCCCTGCCATCCCTGGTAACCAGTCAGCATCATCCGGAAGTCGGCATCGGTAAGCAGTGCCTCCTTGTTGGCGGTGGTTTTCGGGATAAAGAACTGGGCCACCTGGACATCGGCCATCGCTTTCAGAAATCCATACCCTTTGCCCCCCATAAACCGGTGGTAGGCTTTTGCTTTGCGCTCAATCTCTTCGGGAGTGGTTTCGGGCAACCGGTTAAAGGTTTTGTATTCGACCATCGCTTCGTTTACTTCACCGGCTATGTTGGTCTCGAAGGATGTTTTGAGCTGTTGTGCTTTCTGCTTGTCTTCCCGTTCCTTGCGCTCATTCCGGTTCCTTTTGGCAAATGTCTGTGCGATCTCCTTTTCATCGCCGGGCAAAGTTTTAAATGCTTCGTCGGGAATGCCGTTTTCGAGCTCCTCGCGGTGGGCCAGTCCCACAATGGAGTCACCGCATTTTATATGGTGATCCAGGAAGCCCAGCGGTTCGCCGGGATTGTAACTTTCGAGCCAGAAAGCGACCTTGCACAGCTCTACCGCCAGCGGGTTCTTGTCTACTCCGTAAATGCAGTGCCGGATCACCTCGCGCATGGCCTGCCGGATGGCCTTCGGATTGGGCTGTTCTTCGCCTGTTTCAGCCCGGGCCAGTGCCAGGGCAATCTTTCGGGCGGCGCTTAATAGGATATGGCCGGAGCCGCAGGCAACATCGCAGACACGGATGGAGAGTAGTTGTTGCTTTTGAAGGGATTGGATCTCCGAAAACGTTGGCTTCGCCGGGACAGGTTGCTTCTCCCAAACGCGTTCATTTGCCGGGGAGATTTGCGTCAATTGAACAGATTGCTTCGCTCCGCTCGCAATGACGGTGGGTGCCATCAAGCGATCTGCGATGATATAGTCTAGAGAGTGTTTGATGAGGGGTTGGACCAGCTCTTCGGGAGTATAATGTGATCCGGATGAGCTGCGTTCGCTGCTTTTGTCGAAGGTGCAAGAGAATAGTTCGCTTCCGGGTACGGGTTCTATCTTTAGTTTCAGCTCCAGCAACCCTTCGTAGATGGAGCCAAACTCCTCTACATCGAGTCCGCCGTAGTTCACTGCAATTAAAAGTTTTTGGTCGTTTTCGAAATAGCCGAGGGCTCTTATTACCCGTAGCAGCACATCGTTGCCCAACCTGCACTGGTGCAGATCATATCCGGTATCTTTGAGGGCGTCGTAACTAAAAAGATCGCCCTGTAGCGCCATGATTCCCATTTTTTCACCAATCTGTTGCTCTTCGAACAGTGCGAAAGTATTGACCAGTCCCATCCACAAATCGTAATGGCGGGCCGAATCAGGCGGTGGAAAGTTCTTTGCCAGTTTCCGCATCCGCTGCAAACTGAAATATTTGTAATAGATCCGGCTGAAGCGGCGAATATCTGGATCCTTGCTTTCCGAATAGACCAGGTTGCGCTCTTCGATCACGAAGAGGAATAGCAAACGGTAGACCATGCGCAGTTGCTGCTTGTAGAATTCATCGGGTTCGAACTGTCCATTGGCAATGGCCTGCCGAAGCTTTGAATTGTCGGGATGGTTCACAAAGCCTTTGGCCAATGCCAGAATGGACTCATTCACTGCATCACCCAGTTTGCTGCGGATGGTGGCCCCGGCTTCCAAACCCTCCTGGTGGTATTTTTCGATGATGCTTTCGGCACCGCCATCCTGCTGTTGCGGCATGCGGCTTACGTGAAGCAGGCGGTAAAGAATTACAAAATCGGAGTAAAGATCTTCCTCCATGATCTTTTCGAGGTTGAACTCGAGGTAACTCAGACGGGTCAGCCGGCTGGCATCACGTAGCAACCGTAAAAGTTTGCCATTGGTTACCAACCCATAGAGATGTTCGCTGTAATTCAGGTACTCCTGCACCAGCGCGTGGGGCGATACGCGCAGGGATTTGCTTTCGGAGCGGCGATCGAGGCTCTCGTTGCAGCCGGCTATGAAAAGCGGAAACCCGCCGATGTTGTTGTCGCGGTTGTTGATCCAGAACGATTTGCCATTCAGCTCCTCGGCCGATTTGAGGTATTGAAAATCGTACCCCAGATTCGAAAGCAGCGGAAGGATCCAAAAGCTTCGGGTTTCTGTAGCAGCCGATTCACCAGGATTCAGTCGTTTGAGTTTGTTTTGAAAGATGGTCCATTGCCCTTTGGCATCCTGCCAGGCCAGGCTGATCTCGTCCTTCAGTTTAGCAGTCGTCAGTGCCGGACTGAAATCTTTACCCTGTTGAAAACCGGCCTGTTCCGACCGGATCTTGCCAAAAAGATCGGACGAAAGTATGGAGCCTTGTATGTCGATGGAGGGGAAATTCATTTTAAGAGAATGAAGAATGAAAAATGAAAAATGAAGAATGAAGTTTCACGATAGATTTGATTTTGTAGTTTTTATGATAGCTGTCATAATTCTACACAGCTCTTCAATATCAATAAGTAATTGGTTAGCATTGGATTCATTAAGATATTGGCTGTCTTTTAGTAGTCTTAACCAATATTTTGTTTCTCTTGCTTCTTTATATGCAATGGAAACTTTATTCAAAAAATCTTTCATGGATTGAGCGCCATCAGCTTCTTCTATGTTCGCACCAATAGAAGTGCCAGAGCGAAGTAATTGTTTCGACAATACAAATTCTCTTTGTTCTGAAGTTAAATGTTTGTAAACTTCAATTATTGAAAGGGCAAAAGAGTAAGACTTATTTCTTAAAATGCTTTCTTTCATTCATTGTTCATTTTTCATTTTTCATTGTACTTTCTTCGATCGTTGACAATCAGCATTTTTAACTCTTCGACTGTAGGCAATTGTACCAGGTATTTGCTAACAAAAACCTCTTGAGGCAATCCGGCAGTTGCATATTCGACCAATGCCCGGTTTAATTCCCTGACGCTCCAATTATTTTTAACAGCCTGTACCTCATAAAATGCTCTTTTTAAGGGCGTTTCAGCATTTAAGAGTTCAATAAAGTGTGAAAAACTAAGCCGCGAAAGCAAGACTTCAGAAGGGAACGAAAGTTCAGCTTCAGTTTGGCTTAAAGATTCGGTTTCCAATTTTCCCGACAGTGTCAGGAATTTTAACACGGCAGACACAGTCCCCTGTTTTGCAATGCTTTCATTATCTGTATTCTGTGATTGTTCAGACACTGTCTGAACAATTGAAGAATTCATATCAGTAAATAATTCAGACACTGTCTGAATAAAGCCGGGATATGTCTGGTAAAACTGCTTGTATTGATGAAGCGCAGTATATGAAAAGCCTTTTAATCCTTTCGTTTTTAAATTCTCCGCGATGGTTTTATAAAGTTTTGCTCCATAAACAGCCCGATCTTCACCGTTTTGTTCAAACTGGAACAAGTAAAATCCAGTTACCCGGTTTCGTGTGGTCAGTGAATTATTAACTTGTTGGTAAGCATAACGTTGAGCTTGTTCGTGGGTAGACTGTATCGCAGTTAATAATTGTGAAAGATTCATATTGTCAATTCATTTTAGGATTTGGAATTAATACATATACCCCTAAAATATCAGGTGGCAAAACCGGTGTGACTGCTTCGTATCTTTTGGCTCCCAGGTATTTCGCAAAACGGGTATGGGCATTCACCAACTCTTCCGAGCGTGCTTCCACCACCTTGATAAAATCAGGATGCAGCTCTTCAAAATGGTTCAGCTCTTTTTCAAAAACAAGCTCCTGTCTCTCCCTGCTGATATCCAAAGCACTGGAAGTGTGCAAAAGCCGTTTGCAATCTTCCACCGGTAGGGTAATGATGCCATCCGGCGTTTGTTGATAACCCCACAAAAACATCTCTTCAGAGACCATCTCATGGGCTTTGCTCACTTCCCGGATTACATTGCGAACCCTGAACTGAATCAAGGTAGTTTGAACTTCCACCGCATCGGTACGGAACACAGAGGATCTAGCGGCCTTCTGTCCTTTCCGATCCTTGTCGAGCGAATTGGCAATCAAACGGTGACACAACTGCTCGACGAAGCGATGGTTACGCCCGATGTACCGGAAACCGAGTGGTGTGGGTGATTGAAATGAAATATGGATTTTATCGCCCTGGCCAAGGGCAGCGGCCATCCATTCATCCATGTTCTGCTTCTTGAAAATATAACCACCTTTTACAAGCTCGAAACTGGCTCCCAGTAACTGACAGGCAGCCAAAACGAATGCTTCCAGTGTAGCCACATCGCCAATGGCTTCATCTACTTCATGCAGATCTTTTTTTACCTCCTCAGGCATGATGTTGTCGTGGGCGAAAATGGAGTGGATCTTTTCTGCTTTAATACGGGCTGCCTCAATTTCATTGGTGATCTCCACATCCAGCTCATCCAATTCCGGACTAGGACCAAAATCAATCCGCATTTGTTTGGCGAAACGGTTCTGTGCCTTTTCAGGATTCAAAAGCACCTCTTTCAATACCTTGTCCATGACCGAACGATTATCATCGGCCAGGGCAATGCTTACACCGGAACTATTTTTGATGCGTTGAATTTTGGCGATGATAATCTTCAAAACGACCACATCCATTGGGTTGTCTTCCCCAAACAGCACCTTTACATCGATGGTATTTTGATAAATGCCACTTTTATCTATCCAACCCGGTTGACCAAAACGATCGACCCGGCCTTCCCGTTGCTCCAGCCGGTTGGGGTTCCATGGCAAATCGTAATGCAGTATGGCATTGAATTTATCCTGAAGGTTGATCCCCTCGCTCAGACAGTCGGTAGCTACCAGAACACGTTTTGGACTTTTGGCCATTTCGTCAATCTTTTCCCTGCGCTCCTCATCGCTAAGAACACTGGTTATTGCGCGGACATCCACCTCTTTGGGCAAATGGTCTTTAAGGATTTTTGCAACATATTCTGCTGTGGCAATAAACCGGCAGAATACAATCGGACTTTGTCCCTTGTTGATCCAAAGTTTGATCTGTTCCAGTCCTCTTTTAACCTTGAAATCCTTCTCTATATTAATTAGTTCTGCTGCTTTTTGTGCCAGTCGACTCAAGGTATTCCATTCACTATCGGAAAGTCCGGCCTGTTCGATAATTTCAATTTGTTCGGAATCCCCTTGTTCATCCCATTTTTCCACGATCGGATTGTCGATTACCTCCTCATCGGTGATCTCACCACTGTCAGCAATTTTAGATTTCCTCCTTTGAAGCATCTCGTAACCGGTCAAAGGGCTGCTCATCACACCCCGAAGCAAAGAGAGAGCCGCAAAGTATTTAATACGTGCTTTGTTTTCAGAAACGCCTTCCGTGCTTATGCCTCTGGCAAATTTCAAGACATCCTGATACAGTTTGAAATAATCAGAAGAGGACGATAAAGTGTATGGCAACTCTTCGGTGGTCCTTTTGGGAAAGGGATTCTCTTCGTCAAGCCACTTTTCGATATTGCTCCTTTTCCGTTGAATGAAATGGGCCGCCACCTTTCTTTTTTCGCTTGTTGAAAGATCCGAAAAATCGTAATGCTCAAATTCCGGATTGACCAACCCCAACAGTGATTTAAACTCTCCATCTTTACCACTGTGAGGGGTAGCTGTGAGCAGAATCAGATGTTGCGCCTCTTTTTTTGAGATTTTTTCCAGCAGCTCATAACGCTGCTGGCTTTGACTTATCTTTTTAAAATCGAGATTCTTGGTACAGGTGTGCGCCTCGTCAACAATAACCAAATCAGGAACATCTTTTAAGAATGCAGGCATTTTCTGGGAACCATTTTTCACATAATCGATAGAGACCACCTGAAAAGGATAATAGTTGAAGGCATTGAGGGTATCATCCCCGATGATTTTCCTTTCTAATCCGGCAACGGTACTCGACCGGATAATTACGGCATCGATATCTAGTTTGGATGCCAGTTCATTTTGCCACTGCTCGCACAAATGCGGGGGACATAGAATTGCAAAAGTCCTGATTGTTCCGCGTTCGATGAGTTCCCGTAAAATTAAAAGTGCTTCGATGGTTTTTCCGACACCCACATCATCAGCAATCAACAACCTTGTAACCGACTGTTTTAAGGCCATAATCAGTGGAACTAGCTGGTAGGCACGAGGCCTGAAAGAGAGTTTTCCCATGCAGCGGAATGGTCCGCTAACTTGCCGAAAGGAGAGCCGGGCAGCATCATAAAGTAGTTTGGCGGTCAGAAAGCTATCCAGGTCTGATTTGTCAGGCAACTCGAACTGGTCATCTTCAAGCTTGTCGAAGGACTGTAAGACCGGAGAAAATATGGTAATCATTTCATCATCGGAACCACCCAGAGGCTTTAGCAGGATAATTTCAGGATCGGCAGAAGGCTGAACCACACATCTTCTTCCCCTGAATTTGACCAATTTGCCAGCACCGACTAATTTACTGTCTATCATGGTTACCGTACTTTTCTGAAAATATCCTGCCGATGTGAAACAAACGATGCAACCGGCTCGGATGTATCATCCCAGGTGAGAACATCAAAACCGGCCAGTTCAAGAACCTTACGTTTCTTGTCATCATCAGCCTTAAGATCAGCTTTTTTATGGATACCACCGTCTACAAAGATCAAGGCCTTATCCTTCTCATAAACAAAATCCGGCTGGACAAAGTATTTCTCCATGTTGTGGTTGGTAAAATCCGGCAAACGATATCCGTTTTCGAAAAGGTAGTCAAGCAATACTCTCTCTCCTGGACTTTTGTGATGCAACCCTTTCCCCAGTTCCTCATATTTACCTTCATAGTTGCCACCCACCGTATCATCGGGATTGGAAGCAATCAATAATTCCAAAGCTTTGATAATGGAGTGACGGTCCATTTTGATGTGATCCCGTTGGTTGTAATAGGAGAGTAAATCATCATAACTAGCTTTAGGGCGCATCGGATATTTATCTTCTTTCGTGGCAAAATCGTAGCCACAAATTTCATAGGCTTTTAAGAAAATTTTCCGAAGCTTTATCGGGTTCCGGGAAATGTCCTTCAATACTCCTATGCTGCCCTCAGCCGATTCATACAACATGATATTTTTGTTCTCATTGCTTCCCATTAGCCGGGCGGCAATTTCCACCGGTTCCACATTGTAATATTGTTCAATTGCCTTTTGCAAGGCATATTGCAGTGTCATCACGCTCTCATCCGAAAGTCCCAAGGACTTTATGGGTTGTACATACAAAACATCAGAAGTGTCATAAGTATAAAGCATAACATTGGCACTAGGATCGTCCGGATAAGGTTTTTCCAGTTGTTTTTTAGTTTTAAAAAAACCTGATTTGGATCCAATATCAAATCCTTCCTCTTTGCCACGGTTCCATTTCTTATTAACCAGAATGAGTTTAGCAGAAGGGGAATAGAAGAGTTTCATTAACTCATCACCATCCACCGTTAGTTTAATTTTCGTGGCATCAACCAATCCATCGGCTGCATTGAGGTACATCTGAATATCATAACCCTCGGTGGATCTCACCTCTTCCATACACGAAATGCGTTCGGTATTTTCAGATTGTGCCTCTTCGAGTTCCAGTAAATTCTGATGTAACTCCATGTTACTTGCGGTAAAATGAGCCCCAGTGATTGGATCCTGATTTTTACCAGTAATTTCTGCCTTTCCCAGGAAAGCATAATTGGTATCCCTGGAAATTTTAATCTCAGTTAACTCAAGTGATACATCATTCGGTGTGATCCGTGTAATTTTGTATTTACCGCCGTTGTGATAGATAAGGTTGTTCGGACCAAATTCTTTTAACCCGACAAACCGTGCCCTGGAGATCGATTCATTTCTATCTTTCCCTCCCAGAAAGACCCGAATTGGCAATCGGGTAAAATTATATCCTGGCAAGAAACCTTCAGAGGCTAAATACCGGAAAGTATAAAATTCTGACAAGGTGGTATTCTTCTTATTATCTTGTTGATTCTCCAAGAGGCTTTTCCGATCCTTTGCTCTTGAATACGAGAGACCTGCCAGTTTCTTTTCCTCAGCATCCTTTAAAATTGGGCTAATCTGTTTCTCATGCGCTTCGTTCATTTGGCGCAAGGCATCCAGATACATGGTACGCCAACGGAGTAACGCATTTTCCAGCTTTTGGGGAACAGTTTTAATTTGTGTCTCAAGCCATGCATTGTTAAACCACCTGATTCCATCAAAATCAATGGATGAAACAACGTTCGCAACCAATTGTTTAATTTCGGCAAATCTTGAATCAATTACATCCTGGTACTTGGCCTTGATATCCTTCTTCAATTTATAAGTACCACCGGCAATGTCAATTAATTCGATCAGAGAGGGTTTAAATTCTTCTGCGTTCAGAAAAGACAAGACAGTTGCATTGATATGGGACCGGATCAGTTCTTCGTTACTTAAGTCTATTCTAGGTGCCTGAACCACCCCAGCAACCATCTTCACCGGATCGGCAAAATAGTGCTTATCGTGTGGAGAAACTTTAGATGAATAGGTGAACACCAATGCCGATTGACCATTTCGTCCTGCTCTTCCGCTACGCTGCACGTAATTTGCCGGACTTGGAGGCACATTCCGCATGTGCACAATATTGAGAGATGAAATATCTATCCCCAACTCCATGGTTGGAGAACAATACAGCGCACTCAATTCTATGGCCTCATTAAATTGCATCTCACGTTTAATTTTATCCTCATTGGATATCTGACCAGTATGTTCAGCTGCAATATATGATTTCGGCAACTTAGAGAAATCTTCCTGGTACAAATGCTGGAAATAGAGATGAGGCTTTATATTAATTTCCTCATTCAATGAAATATAGGAGGTTTTATCAAGGGCGACATTTTTCAAATCCCCTTTCTCCCATAATACCTTGGAGAGAATTAATTGATAGACATCTTTCTCCCCTTTTTCGGCTTTAATATTTTTGACCTTTTTCAAAAAATGGACTTCTGTCAAAGCATCCAGCACTTTGGTCATAAATTCATTGTATTTATCACCAGTTGGTGGTGTTTTACCCGCTTTCCTAAATTCATGTTTTACATAGCGGGCAAGGCGACTCATTGGGCCAATACTTTGAATGAAAACCTCTCTGGTTGCTTTATCAGCCCCCATAACCGAAAGAAAGTTCGGAGCCTCTAATTTTTCCCCTTTGTCGAGGGACCAAAGTTTCTCCTTATTTAATTGCTGATTTAATTCGCCCTGAATCCGAATTCTATTTTCATACCGAAGCATGTCAAAATCGACAGCATACATATTTCGAAAGAAATTCAGAACTTGAAGCATAAACTCTTTCCTTTTATCTGCAGTCCAGTCCTCCAACAAGTCGATATTCACCCAAAGTGTATCGTCAGCTGCTTCTTTGTCGATATTTTTATAGGAAATATCCAACAGGGCAGTCTGCTCCAGATTGGGAAGGATATAGCGCCAACCTCTCTTTAAGTCCTGGATGATCCGGTAGGCAATGTAGTTTCTCAGTGCCTCCAGGTTATCTTCGTCAGGACGGGCAGGGTTTGAGGTCGGATTTGCTGCATATTCTCCTTCCGGCAAATTTAAGGATTGCTGTACTTTGAATATTAGTTCGGAAATTGGTAAAGATTGATTACTATTTCTAAGGACTTTTTCAATGGCAGAACGAAGGTGTACCACCTGAATAAAGTCATTAAAATGCCCTGCCTGCAGGGATGCATCTTGCCGGTTGTCAGTAAAACTCATTAACTTCTGCTCCTTCAAATTCTTGTTCCCGTGCATTTTGTACAAGGCAAGAAGTGTTTGAAGTGTAAGTAAGGTTGTTGATGTTGAACGGCCTTCATTTCCCAGGGAAATAAGTTTGGATTTTTCGCTGAGTTTTGTCTCCTGATAGATCAATCCGCAGGTAGGGTCACATACCATAGGAGCTGGGATAAACCAAGCCTTTTCTCCACCATTTGGAATTTCGGAATAAGAACCATCCCTTTTAACATAAATCACTTTTGGAAGGAGAAAGTCTTTGGAGGGTTCAATTTTTCCTGATTTGCTGATCCATGAGGAGGGTAATAAGTCCTTAAATTCATTTATATCAGTGAAATAACTCTTATCCAAAAGAATATAGCCATCTAAATAATCATCCTGCCCCCTGCTTTTTGTTTTCTTGCTACCTGTGCCATCATTGGTTTTCAGATCTTCTTCGTTACGCGGGTTTAGATTTTTATCAAAATCTCTAAACACCAGTCTCGATCCATCCACATTTTGAATATCCTTTCGCACACAAATAAACTCCTCTCCGCTGATCCTGCTAAAAACTGTTTGGAACACAGGAGTTTCAGGCTCTTCTTCAGAAAGTTTGATAAAAGGGTTTGGGTCTAGAGTAACATGCCTTGTGTGCTCGTTCTCGAGGGTTACGTAGACATAGCCGGTCTGTGAGATAAATTGATGCAACTTAAATGGCAGAACGGTATCTTTCTTCTTCTCTTTCGAACTTTCAATATTAATTGATTCCGCCCAAATTAGAATTTCAATGATTTTCTTCTCACAATTTTTCTCATCAATGCCAGTTTCACTTGAGAGGTCCGTGGCAATTGCCTTTAAGGATTTTGGATTATTCCTTCTTTTGTGGTCACCTTCATTTCTGACCGCAATGGTTCTCTCCAACCAAATAGCCAGCGGATTTTTAAGAATTGCTTCCTTTGACTTTTCAATTATTTCATTTGCCAAGGAAGACACCAATTCATTTTTTGTTGGAATAAGTTCCATTGTTGAATAGGTAAGGGATTCAACAATTACATTCTCAGGCTTGAAATCTGCGTTAAAGAACCTTGTTGCGACTTTTGCTACTTCTCTTTTTTGTTCATCGATGGTTCCTGTTGCCATTGTTGCCGAGGTTCCAATGCAGATGATCTTTTTGTTGGTTGCTGCTGCTTTTATTCTTCTGTTAAGTAATGACACATCCGCCCCTTGCCGGCCTTTGTACACATGCAATTCATCATAAACCAAAAATTGAAGATTCTCCAGGAAAGAGTTTCTTAAACTTTCGTCAGCTTTTCTGACCATTAAAAGTTCCAGCATCATGTAGTTGGTCAACAATATATCTGGAGGATTTGAAATTATTTTTTCTCTGTCATCCTGATTTTCCTGTCCGGTATATTTGGCAAAAGTAAAGGGTAGACTATTCCCTGTTCTATTTTTGTAATTTTCCCCAAATCCCCTGAGTGCAGCTTCCTGAGAATTTGTCAGGGCATTTAAAGGATATACCACTATGGCTTTGATGCCCGGTTTATTGGGATTTTTAAAAAGGTAATTGAAAATGGTGGAAATATAGGTCAAACTCTTTCCTGAACCTGTCCCTGATGTAACGACAAATCCTTCTCCTTCATTCCCCTTGATGATTGACTCAGTCTGGTGTTTATAAATTGACCAGGACCCTCCTGATTCATCGTAAAAGATATCATTGAACTCCTTCACCAAGACTCCGCTGTTTACCAGATCTCCGACTTTTCCTCCTGACTCAAAAGAGGGATTGAATTGTACCAAAGGTTCAGGATAGAGGTTCCCTTTAGCAAATTCTTTTCGAACGGTTTCAAGTATACGCTGATCTGCAATATGGATGAAGCTGTCGATATAAAGTTTGTACTCGTCAAGAATCTCTTTGTGTAGATCGAAAATATTTTCCATTTTCTTCTTGTAATCTTATCTCAGTTAGGTTCGGTACTTTAATTCTTCACATTAATATTGAGGATTGGGCAGTCTTGTCGAATTTACAATTTATATTT
>JANYKW010000217.1 GCA_025358025.1 Bacteroidia bacterium
TATTTCAAGGAAGGTTTTAAACCCACAGATCTGGTTATCTACCGCGAATATGACCGTGCTGCACCACTGGGAACCGGCAAAATCAAGGTTGGCGGTAATTATGCTGCCAGTCTGGTATCCGGAAACAGGGCGCATTCGAATGGATTTTCTGCCGTTCTATACCTTGATGCAAAAGAGAAAAAATATCTTGATGAATGTGGACCAGCCAATTTCTTCGGAATCAAGGGGAACAAATACATTACACCCAAATCGTCTTCCATATTGCCTTCAATTACTAACATGAGCTTGAGAGAACTGGCCAGAGATATGGGATTGGAAGTCGAAGTACGTCCTATTCCCGTTGAAGAACTTGCCGAATTTGATGAAATTGGAGCATGTGGCACGGCAGCGGTAATTTCACCAATCAAAAGGGTGTATGATGCCGATTTGGATAAAGAATACCTCTATGGTACTGAACCGGGGAAAATTAGTTTAAGGTTATTTGAAATGCTGAGAGGCATTCAGTACGGAACGGAAGCTGACAATTATGGATGGACAGACATCATCGAATAATCACAAATAAAAAAACACCCTTCCGGGTGTTTTTTTATTTAGAACAGCTACCTGCTTTAATCTGTGCCCAGGAGGGCGAATATTTATTCAGACTGATGTAGGCAGTACCTGTTAAGGTCAGCAATTTTATGGCACAATAGCTCGATAAGTTAGGATTGTAATAAATATCAATCGAATTTCTCAAATTCTTCAAATTTTCCAATCCGTCAAGTGAAAACAATGAATTGTTTTCAAGAATTTCTACTTTGCCCCTTATCGTTTTTACTTTTACCAAGCCATTGAAATTCAATAATTTCGCATTATCCTGTACGACAAGTCCACCTCCAATACTATCCAATAGAGCCAAACCTGTCAAGTTTATCAGATTATTGCACTGAGAAATCCGAAAATCCTTCTTAATGTATTTGACCTTGCCTAATCCGGAAAAGGAGTTAAGGTTTTCAAGTTTATTCAGTACAATAACACCTCTTATGGTATCGATCTTCGTTAGTCCGCTTAAATTCAACAGATTATTACATGAAACTATGTTCAAATTGTTTTTGATACAAGGGATACTGTCTAGCCCCTTCAGGTTTGTCAATCCATTACAATCAACCAGGGAAAGAGAAGTAATTGTATCATTGACTGTTATAAGATTGGATAAATTTTTAAGCAGTGGCAAAGTAGTTAATGAAATGGTGCCATTAACCAATATCAAATTTGTTAATCCGGCGAAACTTGTAAAAGAAGGATTTTCAGATACATTCATATCACCGTCAATAGAGGTTAATCCGGTGAGTCCGGTGAGTGATGACAGTAACGGATTCTGATAAATTCCCAGGCTCCCGGTCAGGACAGTCACATTTTGTAGTCCTGAGAAAGAAACAAGGGCTGGATTGGCGGTAGCAGTGACAGAACCAAGTTTTATAACATTTTCCAAACCATTAAAATTCAAGAATTTAGGATTTCTCTCAACAATAACTCCTGAACTGATTGAATCCAATGCTGTAACTCCTCTAAATGAGGTAAGTTCGGGACAAGAAGAAACCTGAAAATTACCCAGTACACTTCTGAGAGCTGAGAAAAATGAAAGATCTTTGTTAGGGATTTTATACAAGGTCACTGATCCTTTGATCATTTGAAGATTGACAAAATACTTTTTATAATCAATTGGATCGGATGACGACAAAACAACATTTCCACTAATCGTGTTGTATTTGCCATTTAGAAAACGCAAAAGAGTGGTGTCGTTCCCACTCGAATAAATGGTAATACTTCCATTGTATACATTTGGAGGCGTCACCGTTGTAGTGGTGGAGGTATCACTACTTTTTTTGCATGAAAAAATGGATAAAACCATAGCAAAAAAAAGAGCCGGGACTAAAAAATTTATTTTTCTCATTCAAATTACAATTACTAATAAAGATCAAAGTTTAACTCAAATCCTCGCGACAAAGAAAAGAAATTTTAAGGAGATTACCTTGAACCGGATAATTAATACCGCTCAAAACATAGGTTTAACACTATTTAGATAGTTCGAGCATTCTTTGAATCGGCTTCTTTGCCTTTATCATCAACACTTCATCCATAATGATCTCAGGTTGCTCATAAAGCAAAGCAAGATATATTTTCTTCATGGTATTTAATTTCATAAAACTGCAATCATTGCACCCGCATGTAGCGTCGATGGAAGGAGCAGGAAGAAAAATCTTATCCGGGCATTTGCCTTTCATCTGGTGAAGGATTCCGCTTTCGGTGGCAACAATGAATTTTCCGGCATTGCTAATGGAGACGTAATTCAATAGAGCAGTTGTAGAACCAATATAATCCGAAACCAATAACACAGGTCGCTCGCACTCCGGATGTGATATCAATTCTGAATCCGGATGTTCTTGTTTAAGATCAAGAATCTTTTCCAGGGAATATTTTTCATGAACCATGCAGGCACCATCCCATAATACCATTTTTCTACCTGTAACAGAATTGAGGTAATTACCCAAATTTCGATCCGGGGCAAAGATTATTTTTTGTTCTTTCGGGTAAGACTCCACAATCCGTCTGGCATTGGAGGAGGTCACAATCACATCAGATAAGGCTTTGACCTCAGCTGAACAATTGATGTATGAAATAACTACATGACCAGGATGCTGATGGATGAAACGCTCAAATTCGACTCCGGTAGCTGAATCGGCCAATGAACAGCCGGCAAGCATATCCGGAACAAGCACCTTTTTTGCCGGATTCAATATTTTTGCCGTTTCAGCCATAAAATGGACTCCTGCGAACAATATAATATCAGCAGTCGTTGCCTCCGCTTGCTGAGCCAGGGCAAGAGAGTCACCCAGAAAATCTGAAAGGTCCTGTAGTTCTGGAGACAGATAGTAATGACCGAGAATTACAGCATTCTTTTGCCTCTTGAGCCGGTCAATTTCAGTTTTATAATCAATCCCGGCTTTAACCGGCTGATCTACAAAACCACATTTTTCTATAATCTGTCTATAGGATGACTCCATTTTCTGCGGATTGATTTAAGATGCAAAAGTAAAAAATCATCCCAAAAATGAACCATACTCCTAATTGCGAATAAAAATTCGAACCATATTTTGAACAACTACCCCAGATGGTAAAAAAATGTTAATAAAATAGCCAAAAATGTTAATAAATAGAGAACCCGAACTAACTTACATCATAATATTTAATCAACACCTATAGCTATATTTGGGAACATTTGGTGGAATTCCACTCATATCGTAAAGCACTGACTTTCCGTTTTTTCTCAACTAAGTTTTGCTAAAAATTGTTAAAAAGATCAAAAATTATATTGTATATTAAAGTTCATCCTATCAATGTGTAATTTAAATTATCATTAATGAAAAACAATTTTCTAAAACTCTGCCTGACACTTGTATTGTTTGCAAGTATGTTTGCATCGGTCTTTGCACAGGTTACATCCTCCGGAATAAGCGGGAGGATTACCAGTGGCAATGAATCACTTCCAGGCGCCGCTGTAGTTGCGGTCCACGTTCCTTCGGGAACACAGTACGGAACCGTTACCAATGCTGATGGCCGTTTCAGTTTGCAGGGTATGCGCACAGGAGGTCCCTACAAGGTGGACGTCTCTTTTGTTGGCTATGCCAAAGCCTCATTCACTGATATCACCCTTTCCTTGGGAGAGTCATTTGTTTTAAATACCTCACTGAAAGAGAGTAATGCAACAGTTGGTGAAGTCACTGTAGTTGGGACTAAGCCTTCTCCCTACAATTCGGAGAAAAATGGTGCCTCCATGAAC
>JANYKW010000081.1 GCA_025358025.1 Bacteroidia bacterium
CAGATCTGGGCAGGCAAAACAGAAATGGACAACAGCAAAGTCTTTACCCAATCCGGACTAAAGAACATAAAATGCTATGGAAGCTCCATGGCTTTCGCAGCGCAAATGAAGAACATGAAAGGTGTTCTGGGAGTTTCGACTTTCGTTACTTCACATACCGTGAAAGTCTGGTATGATCCTTCCGTTCTTTCCAATGAGAAGATTCAGGCGGCTTTATTTACTCCGAGCAAGACTCCGGTGCGTATTCTTGAAAAAGGCATCAAGGAGGTTAAGGTGGCATCCTTATTACTTGATCACTTCTTTGATCCTTTGGATTTCACCTATCTGACCATATTGCTTCAGGAGAAAACCGACGCCGTTGGTTTGGAAACAGAATTTAACTGCCCGGTCAGGGTGAGAATCTATTTCCCGTCGACTTCCTCCACGACTGAAGCGCAACTCAAGGAACAACTTGAATCAAAATCTATTTTGGTGGAAGCATCCGGAAAAAAGAAGACTATTGACCTTGCCTACAGTGTTATCAACAATATAGAATTCAGCACGATAGCAACCAAGGATTACGCAAAAAAAATGTTCCAGCCGTATGTTAGGGAATTTAACGGTAAATCAAAATATGATGTAGCATTATTGGATACGCTAAACATAGCCCTCGGTGCTAACAAATACAATACCAAGACCCTTCCCTATCTGATCAGCCATCTTTCCAATGATGACGGTGTAGTGGGATTTCAATCCGAACTTGATTCAACACTTCAGATTAATTTCCAGATTATTTATGTTAATTCAATGTCAAAACCGGAAAATATCCTGAATGCCATCAAGAATGATTCTCTCTCAGTAACATACGGTGACGGAGAAAAAGGGAAAATTCCCAATATGTACAAATTCTGATGTAAATTTGGAACGCTAACTCAAAAAATAATGAGTCAACTGAAAAACTATTTTTTGTTTATTCTTCTGTGCCTTTGCACTTTTAAGTTGTCCTATGCCCAGAATAATGTCAAGTTCTCGGGTAAGATCTCAGATAAGAAAAGTGGTGCAAAGATTGAACTCGTTGCAGTTCAGATAAAAGAGCTTAACAGATGGACTACATCCGATGTACAGGGCTTTTTTACATTTGACAAAATCCCTTCCGGGAACTATACCATTCAAGCCGTTTGCCTGGGTTATGAACCATTCGAGAAAATGGTGAAAATTAATACTCAAATGGCTGATTTCAACATCGAAATGGTTGAATCTACCCTGGCTCTGGAGGAGGTTGTGGTTGTTGCGAAGGAAAAAACCAGCCTCAGCTCTTCTTCCAAGATCGAGAGTGCTGCCTTGAATCATGTCCAACCCAACAGTCTTGCGGACATTATGCAACTGGTACCCGGGCAGATCACCTTAAATCCAGACATGTCCAAGACGAACCAGATCACTTTGCGTGATATCAATTCTGCCATGGGTGACTCAAGGAGTAACCCCGACAACACCAGCGCAATGGGAACCGCCATCATTGTGGACGGTACACCTGTGAACAACGACGCTAATATGCAAACGCTCAATACCGTATCTGGCGGAACGGCACAAGGTTATTCAACAGCAGGACAAGGCGTTGACCTTCGGCAAATTGCCACCGACAACATCGAATCAGTGGAGGTAATCAGGGGGATTCCTTCGGTTGAATATGGAGAATTGACCACTGGGGCCGTCCTGGTAAGGACAAAAGCCGGCAAGACCAAGTTGAATGTGAAAATGAAGGCGGATCCCAAGATCAAGAATGCTACTATATCCAAAGGTTTTTTGCTTCCCGGTGAAAACAACGGTGCAATGAATGTGGATTTGGACTATACAAATGCATTCGATGACTTGAGGCAACCTACTAAAAGCTACAACCGCGTGACCGGGCAATTAGGCTATTCCAATACCTATTTTAGGAAGTCCAACCCTTTGAACATAAACGCTAAAATATCCTATTTCAGCACGATAGATAACAACAAGAACGATCCAGACATGCTCCAGCGGGAAATTTATCAATCGAAGGAGAAGAGCATTGGATTCAAACTTTTCGGCACCTGGGTCGTGAAAAAGCCCTGGCTCACCAGTCTTACCTATAATTTTGCCGGTGACTTTGAGAATCAGGATTACTATGAATACAAGGTCACTTCCAGTAGTGGAGCAGTGCCTCTTCCTACCGCCACTGTTTCGGGAGTGTCCGTGGGCACATTGCTTCCCTCATCCTACGACAGTCAGCTAAACATTGAGGGTAAACCTTACAGTTTTTTTGCTACCGTTAAGGGAAATGCGGTAGGCAAATACGGAAAAGTGAGTAGTAACCTGATGTATGGAGTGGAGTGGAGAACGACAGGAAACAATGGTGCAGGGCGTATTTATGATCCGACACGTCCGCCGACAGGTGCTTCCACTACCCGTCCAAGATCCTTCAAGGATATTCCTGCCAATAAGAACCTGGCTCTATTCCTCGAGGAAAAATTCAATATCCCGATTGGTCAAACCAATCTAAAAGCCCAGGCTGGACTGCGGTACAACAACATGCTGCCAACAGGTCTTTTCTCTACCAAAGGTTTCACCTCTGTTGAACCCCGGCTCAATATGACCTATGACATTTTACAGAGGAAGAACGCCGGGAGTTTCAATGATCTATCGCTTCGTTTCGGCTACGGACAGACTTCCAAAACTCCTTCGATGATCTTCTTATATCCTGACAAGGCCTATCATGACGAGATTGGATTCAATTATTATCCTGATCTGCTCGTGATTACAACCAAGGTTATTGAAGGGGTCACCAATCCAAATCTTAAACCCACAACGAATACAAAGTTGGAAACCGGGGTCGACTTTACCCTCTTTGGCGTAAAGGTCATGCTGACGGGATTCAAGGAGAAGATCAAAAATGGCTTCACATGGGAGAGCGAATATTATGTAATGGAAAATAAATTATGGTCCCCTTTGGCAGGTGCCGGAAAAACTCCCACCTTTTCGAACGGAGAGATCACGTACAAAGAGAATGGGCAAACATTGCGCCTGCCTTATACCATGGCTCAGAATTATGCCAAGTACAATCTACCAAAAAATTCATATAATATTGACAAACAAGGGATTGAATACGTGATTAATTTTGGAAGGGTGAAACCACTGCGTTCAACGTTTTCAGTGGATGGTGCTTACTACCATATCAAGAAAATTTCCCAGGTATTACCTTATGAAGAGGAAAAATTAATGAGCTACCTGGGCCAGAAATTTCCATATTTGCCAGTATTTCCAGGTGGTGACGGGGATGTTTTGCAGAGACTCAATTCAAACTTTCAGATTATTACACATATTCCGGAGTTAAGAATGGTAACTTCTTTGAGTACCCAGGTAATCTGGCTCGACAAGGCAGTCAGTTATTGGGCTGATGATAGTGGTAACCCAGTTTACTTTTCCAAAGGGGCAAACAATCAGAAAAATTATGGAGTAACTGAAGGAGTTGAAAAAATATTTGTCGATCCGATTGGATACTATGACAAAAGCATGGTTTTTCATCTCTGGCAAAATAACATGACGTACGATTCTCCTTACACTTTCATGGTAAAAGAGTACAAGAGCAACAACTACAATATGGTAAGTTATCCAGTATCCTTCCAGATCAATCTAAAACTCACCAAAGAGATTGGTAAAAGTGCCAAACTGTCGTTTTTTGTCAACAATATTCTCAACAGCAAGCCTTTGTTCAAAAATCCAAATACCGATTATTATTTAAGGCGTAACCAGACTGCTTATTTTGGGGCAGAATTAAAATTTGTATTGTAAAACGTTTAATATTGATATTTTAACCGTGAAAAAGCAAGTAATCATATCAATCTTACTGCTAGGAATTCTGGCAATAAGTTGCAGGAGGGAGATGACTCCGACGTACAAGTTGACCGTTCCGCTCACCTTACCAACAGGTTTCAATCTTTCTTCCAGTATTCCAGACGGAACTCAGGTGAAATTAACCAATTCCCTGACCGGAAGGGAATCTGTTCTGGTCACCTCAGGTGGTACTGGAACTGTCTCCTCCGTATTAGCTGAAGGTTCCTATGACGGCAACTGCAGTTTCACGATAAAAGTCGGTAATGACGAATATATCTTCAATGGCATCTTAGCCAAAGTACTTCTTAACAAAGATGCAAATGTTCCTATGCCATTGGTTCTGGCAAAAAATTCTGGAGGCTTTGTCATCAAAGAG
>JANYKW010000098.1 GCA_025358025.1 Bacteroidia bacterium
TTTTCTTCCGAAAGGGCTACTTTCTTTGGATAGCTTCGCACAAAAAGATTACTCCAAATGCACATATCCATAGGCTACTACTGACGGAACAGTAGGTCTAATCATTGTTAGACAATTACTTGCGCAACATCGTGTCGCACAGGGATAAAGTTATTGATCGCCATCCGGAAAAGTCAAGGGAGCTTTTCTCCTTTCTGTTTGAAAATGAAAAGCTTGCTTTGCACTCGGTCAGCTTTTGACTTCCAGCTTCGGACTTCGGACTTCAAACTCGTTAAAACCTGACATTTGCCCTTCTATGTTGTAATCCAAATTTTTCAGAGCTTTTTTTACATTTTTTTTAATTTTAATGTACTTTTATAACTGTAAAGTCTAAGAGGAAACAGGCTCTGCTGGGGAGCAACCTGCTAGCAATAAGCTTTATGGATGGACTGCATCAGGGAAGGGCTTTAAATGCCCTTCTTTTTTGTAGGGCTGCAGGAATCCCACGATGGCTTGGAAAACCCACGCCAAATTACATAACAAGTAAAATTCCTATAAAAACAGCCTTCTATCAACAGACCCAATGGGAAATTGGGCTGCATTGCCCCGCTTCAATTTTTATAAATAGTGGGCTGCAGCCTTGACATAGCAAATTCTATTTTAGAATTGCAGGGCGAATGTAGCAGTCCCACTGCTAAAAAAGGTTCTTATAGTGAATATTATTATCTATTTAACCACAGACAAACTATACGGTTGTTGGTTTTTTAAAACAAAGCTTATCCGATTCAATAATTTTTTTGCGATCCGAATGATTGCCTTATTAGATTCCATTCTTTTACAATAGTCATGGTAGGCTTTCATTAATGCAGGATCATGTCTTATCGCTATCCATGCGCTTTCAATAATGGCACTTCTAAGAATGCTGTGTCCCCTTGAAGTAATATTTCCTACCTTGTCATCTTCTCCACTGGAATTAGTGGACGGAACTATTCCTACGAAACTATGCAAATGATCATTGTTGCCAAAACGTGTAATAGTTTCAACTTCAGTTAAAAAGGTTATTGCAGTTATCGGGCCAATACCTGGAACGCTACGTATTAGTTTTTCTTGCTTCATATACGCCTCGGTCTGAGATAATTCTCTAATGCTCCTGGTAACAGTCAATATTGTGCCTCGTAATTTTTTACACTCGGAAATCAAAAGTGACAAGGTCAATTTAGAACTATCTTCTTTCATTTCTATTGCTTCAAGCCAATTAATAAAACGCTTCGACCAATGAGTTCTGGAGTTTTCAAAGGATACAAGGATTTTGATGCCATGAAAATGTAAAAATGACTTGATCCTGTTTTTATTTCTGGTCGAGTCTCTTACCAACATACTTCTGGTGCGTACAAGGCATCTATCTTCAATTGTCTTTGAAGATGGCACATAAATAGGAACAAGATCTCCACTTCTCAATGCTTTGGCTATCTTTCGACTGTCCCGTTTATCTTCCTTTTGTACTTTTTCTTTGTTGGTTGTCGGTATATCTGCCGGATTTACCACAATTGAATGAATGCCAAGGGTTACCAAACTATGGTGAATCCAGTAGCCACAGAACCCCGCTTCATAGGCTGTATGGTATGTTCCTCCCGGGAAATTCCTCTGCAAATACTGATGAAGCACCTCTGGTTCTGGTGGCTGAGAGAATGTTTTGTGGGTACTTTCATCTGTCATAATAGTTACTGACCAACTTTTTAAGTGTATGTCAAAACCAGCGTAAATATTTTGACCACTAAAATCTAATGTTTTACCATGTGTTTGCATAAGTTTCTGATTTTTAAGTTTAAAGTATTCACTCTAATTTAATAAATCCGCTGATGATTATACAATTACAAACATAGGGCCTTGACAAGAATCCGGCTGGCTCAATGTTGATTATCCATAATTTAATTTTAACCGGCGAGCCAGAAGCCAAAATGCGACCCCAGGGCAGGGGCAAAATGTTATGGGTAAATCAAATGTTGCAGAAAAAACAGCCAATGTTGCTGAAGTAGTTGAAGTAGTAGAAGTTGCTCCGGTAATGACCATCGTGAAAGACGAAGTCGAAGCGCCAAGGAAGCTGACCCTTGATGAAAGGATTCAGCGGGTGGAAGATTTGTCATTGTTGATCGACCGTTGGAAGACCTTGAATGATTCCAGACGTAAGTTGCAGACCTTCCAGATCGGAGCTGATTCCC
>JANYKW010000124.1 GCA_025358025.1 Bacteroidia bacterium
CATACAACACCTTGTCTTTTGCAGCCTGGTTAAGAATTTCGAGGGATGATGCGCTTAAGAGCGAGTCTGGCTGAATATTAACAGCTCCCGGAAGGGCAAAGAGTTTAAACTGTTCTGCAGGTCGCAGGTCAATCAACAGCAGCGTAGGGTCGTTCCCAATGATTCGCTCTGTCACCAGGTCAGCAGTAATATAGCGTGATTTTTCAGAGATTGCTGCCAGTAGCACCCCCGGATCCAGCTCTTTTTGATCTTTCTCCTCAGGGAGAATAACCAGGCCAAAGGATAGAACTATCAGGAGAATAGCAAGTATCGTATATTTTCTTTCCATCCTATTTAATGTTTAATATTCGATTTTCTTTACTTTCTTCTGAACCCATGCAGCACCGTAAAACATCCCCACAGCAACCAGAACCAGTAAGAAAGTAAACAGTTCGGGTGAGATTCCAAGAACAGAATTAATCATAACTGCTCCAAGAGAACCACTATAGAGCATATTTTCGAACAAGGAGAAAGATTCAGAAAACAGAAATACGCCAATGAACATTCCGCCGAAAAATACCAAACCGTCAATTCGACCGACAGCCGTGGCGCACAGGCTGGTTCCCGGGCAAAATCCTCCCATGGCAAAACCAATTCCCATGATGATGCCTCCGATGATGGCTGCTGTCAAAAAGGTTGGCTGGATGTAAAGCAAAGAGAAGTCGACAAGTCCGAAGTATTTGAGGTATAACAAACCCACAGAAGCAACGATAGCTGCGGTGAAAAACACTTTCACCACGACGAAATCGTAGCCGAAGAATGTTCCAATAATCTTGCGGGACGAGGAGAATCCTGAGGATTCAAGTGCGAAGCCAAAGCCCATGCCAAGTAATACGGCAAATATGCTGTCCCAGGCCGGGGAAACAATTCCGGATGAAATAATAGGTCCGATCATAATTTAATGTTTTTAAAGGGGGTTAAATCCAGTTTTTGCGAAGGATCCAGGCTGCGATGAAGGCAGTTCCGAAAATTGCAACCATCGTAATATAGCCTCCCAAAGACAATACTGCCATCCCGCTCAGTGCTGCGCCACTGGTACAACCTCTCGCCAGCTGGGTTCCAAAACCGAATACAATTCCTCCGGTTAAGGCAAATATCAGCCGGCGACGCGAGGTGATTTTTGGTGAATGTTCCACCTTTAGCTTCAGGCGGTTAAAAATAATTCCTGACAGGAATGCACCGGCCAATACGCCAAGTACTTCGTAAACAAGCCAGTTGCTCATTGGTCTTTTTTCACCGCCGGCAAACTGACTATAATAAGCTGATTTTTCAACATGGTGGGGTGCAACCAAATTGACGGTCGCTGCAACACTATTTTTCACGGCGCCACTGGCACCGAGTCCGCGACCGGAGATGTAAAATGAGAGCAAAAGAACCGTTCCCAGCATCACTCCTCCCAAATAAGGGTTGAGGTAGTACGATCCGTCGTTGTTTATTTTTTTCATCCTATAATGATTTATCATTCGTTAATAGAGGTAACGGGTAAGCTGACCAGCTTCGACGACAAGAAATCTGAAGATCAGTCCCCCCAGCAGAATCAGAGCAGCTGGTATGTATATCGGTATCCTGTAGCCTTTTAGTTCCATGATTTCAAGCAATCCGGGGAAGATTAGTCCCAATATCACAACAAAGGTGAAAAATGGAGCGGTAAAATCACCGTTCAGGAACAGATTGGCTGCATTGATCTGGGCTTCAGATCCTGCCCGAAAGCCTATGAACAAATGAGTGATAAAGAACAACTCAATGATAATTAAGAGAATATCCAGGCGTCCAATAATTTTTCGTTCCTTGTGGTCTTTGCTGAACAGCATGATAACCGCTGCACCAGTGGACATACCTGAGACCAGGAAAAGTGGTCCCAATATGGAGGTGTTCCACAATGGCCTGGCATTGAAGGCCGACAAAAGAATGCCGGTATATATGCCGAGAATGACAGCATAAATAGCAATAGGCCATGCGAAGAAGATTCTGTTTTTGATCACCCACGATTCAAAATCCTTCAAAAACTTAAATTTCCAATCCCACCCTGGAAATATCTCTGTGACATAACTTGCCGACCATATCATGGAAAGCGGTGTCATGATCATTAATACCCAGGAACCCCATCCCATGGGAGATTCGAGGCGTATGGTGGTATAGAGCTGCCAGAAGTAGAGTTTGTGTTTCAGGTCCAGAAATAGCATGAACAAGCCTACGATGAGTGCAAATGGCACGATCATCGGTGCAATTTTAACTGTTGCTCTCATCTTATGCTCTTTACCCATGATGAAAAACACCCCGGCAAAAAAGAGGATTCCGGCAGCTAGTCCGCCCAGAAAAAGATAGATGGGAATCTGCCAGTGCCAGATGTTCAGGTAGGGGTCAATATTTGGAATATTGCGGCCGCTTACGAATAATTCTTCTCTCATAATCCGTATTTTTCGGGGGTTTAAACGAGGTAATATATCTGTGGTTTGGTTCCTGCCTCAGGAGCAAGAGATTTGAATTTCCTATTCTTCAGCACGTTGACAAGTTTGGAATTAGAATCTTCAAGGTTCCCAAAGTACATGCATTTGGTTGGACATACACTCACGCAGGCCGGGTCTGATCCCTGCCGCACGCGGTGTATGCAGAATGTACATTTATCAACATACCCGTCAGGATGGGAGTAGCGGGCATCGTATGGACAAGCCTGAATACAGGCGCCACAGCCAATACACTTGTCTGGAGTTACCAGAACAATACCACCATCTTCGATATGGCTGGCTCCGGTAGGGCAACATCGCACGCAGGGCGAGTTGTCACAATGGTTGCAACGTTCTGTCCGTAGTTCGATGCTTACATTTGGATAGGTTCCGTCAATAACTTCAACGACCCAATCACGGCAGAATCCTATCGGTACGTTGTTTTCGGTCTGGCAAGCCACTACACAGTCGCTGCAGCCAACGCATTTCCGGGTATCAATTGCCATTGCATATCTCATAGTACAGCCTCCTTTTTAGGTACGTCTTTCAAAAAGGTGATGAAGTTTCCGCGCATTCCGGTTCCTCCCATGATCGGATCAGTCATCACATTGGTTACTAATTCTGTATCGTTTACACCTCGTCCGAAGGCATAGGTGAGTGGTTTATGGTGATGCCCGAATCCATGGACAATATAGACAGAATCCCATCTG
>JANYKW010000125.1 GCA_025358025.1 Bacteroidia bacterium
ATCCTTTGAACTCTATTTTCCAATCTATCATGAAGTAAATGAGCGCCTCTGGGATTTATACCGGGACAACAGGATCACAAAAAATGTATTGAGAGGCCTCAGGTTTGAAGAATCACTTGAGTTAAATCAAACTCCCATCCCGGGAATTGGCGATATTTTGAACGACGCCTACCTGACGGAAATGCCCAGGCAGTTGAGATTGGTTCCCGGAGCCATCAGGGTACTGGATTATCTTCATCACAAATACAAGATGGCTATCATTACCAATGGCTTTAAGGAGGTGCAGGTAGAGAAGCTTTTACAGACCGGTTTGATGAAATATTTCGATAAAGTGTTTATTTCGGAAGAAGTAGGCGCCCAAAAGCCTCACAGGAAAATTTTTGAACATGCAGTGAAATCAATGAATGCCCCCAGAAAGAAAAGTCTGATGATAGGTGATTCATGGGATGCAGATATTGTTGGGGCGCAACTTTTCGGAATGGATCAGGTATTTTATTGTACTCAACCTGAAAATTTATACGCAGTAGAAATGCCACCCGGCAGTTCGGGGTATAAAACCACCACAACATTCATAACACATTTACATCAGTTGTTGGAAATACTATAGTCTCATAAAGCGAGTACTGAACATAAAATTGTGAATTACGCATTTATTTAGGGAAATATGTCTCTTTCTCTTAATTTGCTGAAAGCACTTCATGTTAAATCAAAGAATTTCCCTCTTGGTAAAACTAGATAAATTCGATACACCCCCCCCATAATTTATACCAATCAACAGGCTAAATTTGGATTACAATCTAAATCAGCCCCCTTGTAGTTACGAAATATTGAAAAAAATCGAAACTTATACAGGATTTGAATTGATTCTACCCGAACGGATTTTTTTTTAATGAGCAAAAATTAAAAATCAGATTTACAAGGTCATAGAATTAAACCGAAATGTTAAATTGTTCAATATCATGACATTTGTCATATAAACGACTGTGATTCAGTAAAAAGAATCTACAACATCTATTGCAAGATACTTTTCTTTAAATATATTTGCATCGTGTAACAATTTTTAACACATTCGCCTCGTAAGCATCTAATCTCATTTAAAAGGCGGTTTTTTTGCTTTAAAAGCATTATTTCATTGGTTGTTTAATTGAAAAATTGACAATTTTGATAAATTGTTCGAAAACGAATGATAATTTTTGTATTACTAAACTATATTACAGTTCAATTTTGTTTAACGCTAAAAATTTGTCTATGAGAAAAATTTCGCTGTTGCTTGTATTCCTTGGCTTTATAGGATTACAAGTTGTCTTCGCACAAACCCGTCAGATAACGGGTATTGTGACTTCCGGCGATGATGGCACCTCCATTCCGGGGGTATCGGTCGTTGTGAAGGGATCAACACTTGGGACCATTACCGACATGGATGGTAAGTTTACCCTTAAGGTGCCACAAGGTGCTAAAGCACTTACGGTTTCTTTCGTAGGTATGGCTTCCACAGAAGTGGCGCTGACCTCCTCAAGCAATTACAAAGTAGTTTTGCAGGCTGAGACTGTCAGTGTTGACGAGGTAATCGTTACTGCAATGGGTATTAAGAGGAAACCCAAAGAAATGGGTGTTGCTACTGCTAAAGTTGACAACCAGGAACTAACCTCGGCTGGTGCCTCCAACGTAATGAACGGTATGGCGGCTAAAGTATCAGGTTTGCAAATCAATACCATCAACAACGGTGTCAATCCTGATACCAAGATTACTCTCCGCGGTAACCGCCACTTCCTGGCAACCAACCAGGCGCTTGTCGTTTTGGACGGAGTACCAGTAAGTGCAACTTATCTGAACTCCATCAACCCGAACGACATCGCTGATGTTAATATTTTGAAAGGCGCATCAGCTGCTGCCCTTTACGGTAATGACGCTTCGAACGGTGTGATGATCGTTACAACCAAAAAAGGTGACAAAGGTAAACTGACTGTCAAAATCAGTAACATCACTACCTTCGAAACGATCTCCTATTTGCCAAACCTACAAACCCGCTTCGGTGGTGGTTCAAGTGAAACTACAAGCAATTCTGATCCGAACTACACTTTCTTTGTAGGCGACGGAAGGAACACAGACCCTCATACTTCCTATGAGAACCAGACTTTCGGTCCTGAATTCAACGGACAGATGGTGATTCTCGGAGGTAAACTGGTGGATGGTTCTTACCAGATGATTCCTTACAGTGCAGTGCCGAATCAGAAGAAAAATTTCTTCAATACAGGTATGACCATGCAAAATGACATTTCTGTATCTGGAGGTGACGACAAGGGCCATTTCTACCTGTCTGCACAGGATGTTAAAAGTACAGGAACCATTCCTGACGATACCAACAGGAGAACTGGCGCCCGTATGGCTGCCGGCCGCAAATACGGTATCTTCAGCGCTGAATATTCTCTAAGCTTCACGCGCACGAAAACAAGCACCTCAGGTGGCGACATGAACCAGAACCGTGGCGTTTACTGGAATGTTTTGAATACACCTCCTGAAGTACCTATAACATCGTACAAGGACATCGTGAACAATCCTTTTGCTACCCTTGATGGTTATTTCAATGCTTATTATCCGAATCCTTACTGGCAGATTAAACATGCCCGAAACAATACGATGCGGAATGATGTGCTGGGATCTGTAAATCTTTCCCTGAAACCCACTAAATGGTTGGAGTTGAGTAATCGTTCCGGTATTGTTTACAACGGGACCAATTACCACAACTATAGGGACGAAGCCATATACAACGATTATTCTAAATCGGATCCATGGAGCCAGGGCCACATGGGTACCTCTTCTCCTTACAAGGCGTGGTCAAGCGACCAGATGAGTAATACCATAATCCTTACCAACGACTTCCTGATTACAGCCGACAAGAAATTCAATGATTTCACGGTGAAAGCAATTTTGGGTAACTCTATCTACTCCAACCAGAATGAATATATTTACGATGCCGCCGACGGTGGTCTTGTGATTCCGGGATTGTACAACATCAGCAACCGGATAGGTAATCCTACACTTACCCAGAATGCAAACAAACGCACCTCTATTGGTGTCTTTGGTGATGCAACTCTTGGATACAAGGATTACGCATTCCTTCACATGTCAGGCCGTAATGACTGGGACTCCAGGTTGGTCAAAGCAAACCGCTCTTTCTTCTATCCTGCGGTAGACGTAAGTTTGGTTCTTTCTCAAATGTTCCCTTCCCTTATTGACAACAAGGTACTCTCCTTCGCAAAACTTCGCGGAGGTTGGTCAAAAACAGGACAGGTATCCTTGAGTAACTGGTATGGAACTCTGCCTTCCTACTCTACTGCCGCAGGTTTCCCTTACGGATCTAATGCCGGTTTTGCATTGAGCACGACCCTGAGCAATCCGCTGCTGAAACCGGAAACAACCAAGGAGGTGGAGATTGGTACTGAATTGAGTTTCCTGAAAAACAAGATCCATTTGGAAGCCAACGTATATCAATCCAAAACTTTTGACCAGACAATTCCTGCAAGTCTTGCCGCTTCTGCGGGTTACTACAGTGCGCTGATCAATGCCGGTGAAATGGACAACAAGGGTTTGGAACTTGACCTTAAATTCACCCCGCTTCTGAATCTTGGCCAGGTGACCTGGAATGCTTCCGTAGCCTATTCATACATGACATCGGAAGTTATCTCCATATTACCCGGGACATTGAACGAACTGGGAGTAAGTGACGGTACCAATACCAGTGCATCCTATGCAATTGTTGGACAGCAGTTTCCCGCCATCAAAGTTACTGATGTGGTCAGGGATCCCAACGGTAATATCGTTGTCGACAAAGTTACTGGTCTTCCGAGTGCAGCAACTGCCTTGGTTAATGCCGGTCATGGTAACCCGAACCATATCCTCGGTATCTCATCTGATTTGAACTACAAAGGTTTCCGACTTTCTGCCACTGCAGAATACAGGGGTGGAAACGTAATCGTGAACGCTGTTGGTAATGCACTCGACTTTACCGGCGTTTCAGAGCACTCTGCAATGAACGGTCGTCAGTCATTCATTATCCCCGGATCAGTGATCGAAACATCTCCGGGCGTTTATACCCCGAATACCACTGCTTTGGTTGCAAACACAGGAAGAGCATTCTGGGTTAATTCAGCCTACCACACAACGAACAGAGGTTACACGACCAGCGCCGCTTTCTGGAAACTCAGAGAGGTTGCCCTTACCTATGATGTTCCCGTGAAGAAACTGTTTGGAGGCAATGGCATCCAGGCTGCGCAAATTGCCCTTCTTGGAAGGAACTTGCTGATGCTTCGTCCTAAGGCAAACATCTACACAGACCCTGAGTTCAACAACTCTGCCACTACCAGTAATGCCGTTGGTTATACCACAGAAGACCAGACCCCTCCCACAAGAGTCTATGGTTTTAGTGTAAAACTTACTTTCTAACATTAAAATGAAAATGAATATGAATAAGAAAATATTAACACTGTTAGTTTCGCTGGTTCTCCTTGGTAGTTCCTGTTCTGATTTTCTGAATGTCAACGAGAAAAATCCGAACAATGCCTCCGCGGTGCCACCCAAACTTTTGCTGCCCGCTGCGTTAAATAACGTTGCCGCCAACATGAACACACCCGGTAACATCGAATTTGCTTATCTGTGGTACGGTTTGTGGTCTATCAGCTCAGGTTACAGTCAACCATCGAACCTTGTTCAATACAATATGTTGAACAGCAGTTATCAGGCTCTCTATAACAACAGTTACATCTATGGTCAGAATATCGACGAGATCGTGAAAGGTGCGACTGATCCGTTGGATTGTAATTACCTGGCCGCTGCCATGATCCTGCAGGCTTACCAGTTTCAGAATCTGGTCGATATCTGGGGCGATGTTCCCTACTCACAGGCTTTCAAAACAAGTCAAGGTATCCTGAAACCCAAGTTTGACAAGCAACAGGCAATCTATGAGGACCTTGTCCTGAAACTGGATGCCGCTATCAAACTGATTCAGAATGCTCCTGCCAATGCCAACGCTGTAACTGGAAGCAGTGACATCATGTTCGGGGGTAATATGACTAAGTGGGCGAAATTTGCCAATACCATCAAGCTGAGGATGCTGGTTCACCAGTCCGGAATGACGGGACGGGATACTTACATCAAATCTGCTCTTGCCACTACATCTTCAGTCGGCTTCCTTGGTGTAGGAGAAAGCGCTTTGGTTAATCCTGGTTATGCTGAGTCAACAGGTCAGATGAATCCTTTCTACAACAGGTACTACTCGGCTGCAGGAACAGCAAATGCGGATGGTATCAGTTACCATAATGCCGGAAGGGACGCATGCGATTTCATGAATGCCAACGCAGATCCTCGTATTGGTCGTTTCTTCAACGCATACAGCGGAACCCTTTTTGCAGGAAACTTCCTTGGACAGGCCGCTCCGCCGCTTACAGCTGCCAATACCTCCAAACTGGGATTCCTCAAGGGTGACCCGGGGTACATGATTGGTACCTTCAATAAATCCGCACCCCTTTTGACTGACTTCGAAAGTTTGTTCATTCAGGCTGAAGCCACCGAAAGAGGTTATATTACCGGATCAACAGGTAAGGCATTGTACAATTCCGCCATGACACAGTCGTTCGTTTACATGGGATTAACTACTGCCGCCGCAGCTGCTTACGTTATATCTGACAAATCGAATGTAAACTACGATCTGGCCTCTAACAAGATCAACCTGATCCTGAATCAGAAATGGGTCTCACTGAATGGTGTTGCTCCGATTGAAATCTGGACAGACTACAGAAGGTCAGGTCAGCCTAACTTCCTGCATTTCAGCGAGGACGCTGCCAAGTTGAATGCTACACCTCCTGTTCGCCTGCTGATTCCGCAAAGGGAGATCGACTACAACAATGACAATGCCGTTGCTGTTGGCAAGATCAATGCCTTTACATCCAAGATATTCTGGCAGAACCGCTAGTAATCGATTGTTTAAAAATTTAAATAAATAAGTATGAAAAACAAAATATTTTTTGCTCTTACCTTTCTGGCCGGCACTTTGCTTATGACTTCCTGCCTGAAAGACAATATGAGTGATTATTGGCCTGATACTTTGGCCGGTAAAGTGTATGCCACCATACCTGCGAATACCGTGCAGTCACTGGCATTGAAACCGGTGGCTGGCGAGATTCCATTTACATTTATGGTAAACATTGCAACAGATGCTCTTCCGACAGAAGACATCACTGTAACCTTTGCCAAGGATGATGCGGCAGTAACTGCATACAATGCCAGTTCAGGAAAGAATTACAAGCCTTTCCCAACCATGTCGATGACAACCACTTCCATCGTTATCAAAGCTGGTACCAGGAATGGTTATGCTTCAGGTAAAGTATGGGGTGCAGAGACTTTGAATGCATGCGACAATTTCATGGGTGCTATCAGCATTACTTCTGCTAAAACTGCTTCAGGTGCAGATATCACCATTGGCGGCAACATGAAAACCTATTTACTGGCATTGCCAATCTCCAATCCTTATGCTGCTGATTATCACACGGTAGGATATCGTATCCGTCCCGGTAATGCAACTGAACCTGTGGATGCAACCCAAACCTTTAATACACAGGATTGCAAAACAGTCCGTAAAAATGGTTTCGGCAACTATGGAGCTTTTGATGTTACCATTGAAGTTACCAGCAACACTGTAGTTGTAGGTGGTGTTACTTGCTACAAGGTGATTGCCACTCCTATCGATCCTACAACAGGTAGCTCCGTTGGCGGAATGTGGGATGTTTGGACAGGTGATCCAACTATTAAACCTGCTGATCTTACGATCAATTACTACAATCCTGTTAAGAAGCAGTTTGTTTTGAATTGCTACTACATCAGTTCTGCAGGTAATCGTATCATGTATGAAGTCAATACGCGGTTATAATCATATTTGATGAATTATATTAATTGTTAATTACAATAAGAAATATGAAAAGAAAAATTTTTATAGCTGCGATGCTGCCAATTTTATTCGGCCTGTTTGCATTGCAAAGTTGTACAAAGGATGGTGGTTCGTTTACCATCTACAATGCCTTCACTGCGGCTTCAGTTACTGCGCCGCTGAATGGTGCTACAGTTAAGATTACAGGTACTACTGTGGCCTTGACGTGGACTTCCACAAGCAAGGACGGTGTTTCACCAACCGCAGATGTCTATTTTGGAACAGATGCAAAACCTGCACTCTATCAAGCCAATGTTAAGGCTTTGACCTTAACTGTTCCTGTTGCTGTAGGTGCGACCTATTACTGGCATGTTACCATGAAGGATCCCAACGGAGTAATGACCTATGGTCCAACCTGGAGTTTCACAATTTATGATCCTACCAATGCTTTTGTTGGTACATATAACGTAGACGAACCTGCCGAAGGATGGTCTTACATCATTACTACCTTCAATGGTGGAAACAGCAACCTGACTGTCGGAACCGGAAAAGCATCTGTTACTCCTAATGCAAGCGATGGCTGGTGGGCTTCCTGGGTTGCCACTTTTAAAATGGACTTTGTTGCCAATACCTATACGATGGCTAAAACCAATTTTGGCGGAGGTTACGAAGGCCAGGAATCCGGTACGATCACTCCGGCAACCGGCAAGATGG
>JANYKW010000137.1 GCA_025358025.1 Bacteroidia bacterium
TTCGGGATTTTGACGCGAAACAACCGATGTCAGTACGTTTGCCAACTGAGCTGCTTCTTTTGTCAAATGTACTGCTGCCGGATCCATTGCTGCGGTACTGCTTTGCGTGAGTGGAATCAGATCCATCGCGCAAATAGGGCATTTGCCTGGTTTATCCATTCGGATCTGGGGATGCATGGCGCATGTCCAGATTTCAGATTTTGGTGTTTCGAATGCGTGCTCGTGTTTTTCTACTTTAACCGGAGATGAATGGAAGAATATCCATCCAAGCAGAATACCACCAATCAGAAAGATCGTGTAGAGAAAGTATTTATTTTTTAATATTTTCATTTTATATATCTTTTTGAGTTACTGAATTTTCGTATAAGCCATCAATCGTTTGAGCCAGGCGACCGACGTATTGTAATCAGCAACTGCTTCGACCTTTCTGTATTCATAATCGAGTGTTTGCTGCCTGACACGGAGTACATCAGTAAGGGATGCCCCCGAGCTTGAAAAACTTTTGAACAGAATATCGAGTGATTTTGAAGCCAACTGATATTGGTTTGCGTACAATTTTTTCCGTCGCTGAGAATCCTGATATAGTTGAATGGCCTGATAATATTCAGTTTGCAGTGAATTGGCTGTCGACTGATAATTTTGAGTATTTGCCAATTTCAAAAATTCAGTTTCTTCACGCAGCGCTTTATACTTTTTGCGGTAGATGGGCAAGGTAACTTTAACCTCAGGCATAATCATGTCTTTCCCGTTCATCGGCGATGATGACATTTCATTTTTACTGATCAGCGAGTAATTTATACCGATACCAACCATTGGGTAACTCATCCTTGTTACCATTTGTTTACGTGCATCAAGAGATTTTTGCTCAAGCTGTAGCATTCCCAACATCGGATTGTTTTTTATGATGCTGTCAGTTACTGCTAATATTGAAGCCTCAAAATTTTCAGATTTCAAAGAATCCGGGATGGTGACATTTGTCGCTTGTGGCCTGTTCAGGTAGCTGTTAAATTGTGCCGAAGTGGTATTTAACTGGTTTTTTAACAAGTTGATGTTATTCTGAAGGTCTCCAATTTCAATCTGAATACGATACACATCTGAAAGTCCGGAAGCACCAGATGAAGCGCCCATCGAACTACCACCCATTGATGAAGTTGACTGGGGTGAAGCTGAACCGAAAGAATTACCCGAGCTACCTGCCATACTGTTCATTCCAGATGAACCTGAAGACGATCCTGATGTTGAAGATTGAGACATTGATTTACCGTTAGGAACAGGACTGTTCCCGGAAGTGCCAGCTTTAAACCTGACGACTGCCAGACGTTCAATCGTACGGAGTAGCTCAATGTTTTTTTCAGAAACAAAAATATTCTGCTTGATTTTACCTATCTCGTACCAGGTGCGTTGTACATCGAAAAATACCTGCAATTTGGCATCACGAAAAATTTCATATTTGGCTTTAGCCATCAGGCTCATTTCGTCTTTTGCATTTTTCAACACCCCGAACCAGGGGAGCATTTGCATCAATTGAATATCAGCTACCTGATTACCTCCTACCAATTCCATCGGTTTGATGAAAACCCCGAGACTGGCTTCTGGATCGGGTAAGCTACCAACCTGGGGCACTTTCTGCAAAGCCGCCTCATATTCAGCATATCGCTGAAGTACCAACGGGTTATTTCTTGCGGCGATTTCAAGATAATGAAATAATGAATCAGCTTGTTCCTGACCATTTCCAATTACACTGGTACCCAAGGCAAACAGCAACAGTAGAATTTTTTTATATACCTGATTCTTCATCGTTATCCTGATTGTTTTGGTTATTCATTTCCAATTTACTTTGTCGTGTCACGGCACTTTCCCTCCACATCGCCTGAAACATGGGGACAACGAAGACTGTCATAACCTGAATGACCATACCACCGAACATTGGGATAGCCATGGGAATCATGATATCGGATCCCTTCCCGTTCGATGACAGTACCGGCAGCAGAGCTATAACAGCCACAGCTGTAGTCATCATCGCAGGACGGACCCGTTTCAGTCCGGCAGTTACAACAGCTTCTCGGACATCATGGACAGTACCTGGATGCCGCTGTTCGAATACCTGATGGATGTAGGTCCCCATAATTACCCCATCGTTAGTGGCAATTCCGAACAATGCAATGAAACCAACCCAGACTGCAACACTCAGGTTGATTGTATGCATCTGGAACATATCCCGGAGATTGATTCCTTCAATAGAAAAATTAAGAAACCAGCCTTGCCCATATAGCCATAGCATTATAAATCCCCCTGCAAAGGCTACGAAAACTCCCGAGAAGTGAATAAGGGATGCGGTTACAGTTCGGAACTGGAAATAAAGCAACAACAAGATCAGAAGCAAGCTAATTGGTATAACAATTGCCAATCGTTTGGTGGCTCTTATCTGGTGCTCATAATTTCCGGCAAACTTGTAAGAAACGCCAGCAGGTAAAACCAGAGTTCCTGCACTTAATTTTTCCTTCAATATTTTCGTTGCCTGGTCTACAACATCTACTTCAGCGATACCTTCATTTTTATCAAAAATGACATACCCGTTCAGGAAAGTATTTTCACTTCGGATCATCTGGGCTCCTTTGGTATAATCGATATCTGCAACTTCGCTTAACGGGATCTGTACACCGTTCATAGCGGGAATCAGTATGTTTTTAATGTCTTCCGGATTGTCACGCAATTCTCGTGCATATCGAACTCGTAACGGAAAGCGTTCACGTCCTTCCACAGATGATGAAAGCGCCATACCTCCGATAGCAACCTGCAAGATTTCCTGTACTTCGCTCACTGTCATGCCATAGCGTGCCATTGCTTCACGGTTTAGCTTTATTTCAAGGTAGGGTGCACCAACTGCCCGATCATAAAATACAGCAGAGGCTCTGATTGAAGGAACTTCCTTCAACGCCTGTTCCAACAGCATTCCTCCTTTTTCAATGGCATCCAGATCAGGACCAAATACTTTCAGACCCATAGGTGCTCTCATCCCGGTGGACAGCATCACTAAACGTGCTTCAATTGGCTGTAATTTTGGGGCAGAAGTTAATCCTGGGATATTGGTCACTTTGGCAATCTCTTTCCAGATATCGTCAGGACGTTTAATCTCCGGCCTCCATTGGCGGAAATATTCTCCATTTGTTGCTGGGATAAGGCTGTCGGCAGGAATCACTTTAAATCCATCTTTTGTAGGATTGTATTTTGCACCACTTTTTAATATGTAACTACCTTCCCGATCTACCTTAAACTGCATCCGTTGTCCATCCTCATTCAGTATGTATTCCGGACGATAATTGATTGTATTTTCGAACATCTGCACTGGAGCTGGATCGAGAGCAGAATTCACACGACCCCATTTCCCAACAGCTATTTCGACTTCTGGAATGGCCGAAAGACGTTTGTCAAGTGTCTCAATATATTCCAGGTTCTTTTGGATACTGGAATGCGGCATACTGGTTGGCATCAAAAGGAACGAACCTTCGTTTAAGGATGGCATAAACTCTTTCCCAGTACCTGGAAATGTCTCAGTAGCAGACCTCCAAAAGGCAGTTTGACGGAATTCTTTCCACCCTATTTTTCCCATTCCATTGGCTATACTCCCGAATGTTTTGTCAAATCCCTGCCAGGCCAAAAAACCAAACAGCAAAGTAATAGCCGGGATAATGAGGAATTTCCATTTGTGTTCCAGTGCCCACCGCATGATGCCTTCATAAAAATGAACCATCGACATCAATGCAGCAAGAATCACAACAATTATTCCGGTCACAAACATGAAATTGGAAAAAGTGCTGTTGTGGGCGCCAAGCGGAAGCCATTCAATGGTAAGATACCAGGCTGCAACAAGCACTGTGATTCCAATGTTTATATAGTTTGGAAATTCTTTCCGGTGATCTGGCCAGCGGTAATCGAGTAAATTATTGATTCCTACAGCAATTAGAGCAAGGGCAGGCCATACGTGCCAGATCAGGACAAAAAGGATTCCTGCAATCATCAGACAACCGTTCCATATGCGGCGAATCTTTTTGGTATCAATACTAATGTTGAAGAAGATATGGGTCAAGGTTGGCAAAACAATGATTCCAAGCAGAAATGCTGAAATTAATGCAAATGTTTTGGTAAATGCCAGTGGATGAAACAACTTCCCTTCTGCGGCCTGCATGGCAAAAACGGGCAGGAAACTGACGATGGTGGTAGCA
>JANYKW010000146.1 GCA_025358025.1 Bacteroidia bacterium
ACCAATATAGAACTCCTTACTTATGCTGTTTGTAAAGAGATCATTGATGCAGAAATCAAAAAGCCCAAACAGAAAAAATCGAAATAACCAAAGCCAAAAAAGCTTATATTGCTGAAAGTTATTTATATTGTCGGTAAAACCAGAAGTTATGTGGAAGGAGCTTATTACACCTGCTAAAGTATTACCGGTTGTTAAAAAATTCTCAGGAGACAAGGATCATCTTGGTTCCGTTTTAAAAAAATCGCTTTGGAACGAGTCTGAATTGCCCAATGTGGTGATTCTTGGAATCACAGACGATCGCCTCTCTTCATCCTCCTCTTTTTCTGGCTCTCCGGATGCTGTCAGAGAGCATCTGTATCAATTAAGCGGATTTTCTTCCCCATTCAGGATTGTTGATTTGGGAAATATCAAAGCAGGCAAAGAATTCAGTGATACCTTGGCAGCTGTTAAAATGGTTGCTGAAGAACTTTATTCTTTAGGGATTTCGATGCTTGTTTTGGGTGGAAATCAAAGCTTTACAATTCCCCTGCTTGCCGGTATTAAAAAAAATGAAGTGGTTTTAACGGTCGTCGATGATCGCATCGATAATCTCTCCCAAAAAGACAGTACACTTGATGACCTCTTTTTAAACAACCTCTCGAATGAAACAATTGTCAACTTGATGGCAGTTCAATCATTTTTTGTTTCACCCGAGACCAAGGAGACATTTTCGGAAGAATTTAAGGGTTTACTTTTCACGCTGGGCGAGTTAAGAAATGGCATTGACGAAATGGAGCCTTATCTTCGGGAGACAGATCTGGTCAGTTTTGATTTTGGTTCACTCAAATTGTGTGAGGCGCCTGGCCAGATAAGAAATTCTCCCAACGGACTCACCGGGGAAGAGGCTTGTCAGCTTGCCTGGTATGCAGGTATCTCTACCAATCCGGGATGGTTCTCTCTCTTTGGTTACATCCCTGGTAAGGACCCGGAGAAGAATGGTGCCATGATGGCAGCCCAGATTGTCTGGTATTACCTCAACGGGAAATCGCGGAGAATTGATGAAATACCCCAGGATGAAGCCATCGATTTTTTACATTATGTCGTATCAGTCGAAGGAATCCCTGAACCGCTCACATTTCTCAAACATCCTGTATCCAAACGATGGTGGATGGAGGTCCCTTCGCCGGATTGCGACAATTTCCCGCAGAGGATTCCCTGCTCAAAAAAGGACTATCGTGTGGCATGCAAAAATGAGATTCCGGAACGATGGTGGGCATCTTTCAACAAGAGCTATTGATGGAATATTATAAAGTTCAGGTTTATCGACACTTACCGGCCTACTCCAGGCTTCCGGGATCTGATCTTTTTGTTCACTTATCAATTCACGCTCTTCGTTGTGATTTTATGACGAAATTTTGTAGTTTTTTGTGGATTTTGTTAAATATATGTACATTCGCCGCAAGTGCACAGCAGGATCCGCAGATCAGTCAGCATATGTTTAACCATCTGATGATTAATCCCGGATTTGCCGGAAACAACGGACAAATAAATTTAATACTGCTTAACAGGCAGCAATGGGTTGGGTTTCCGGGTGCACCGGTGACAACGTCATTCCAGACGGATGCAACCGTAAAATTGATTGGAAATTCTGATGGATTGGGTTTCACGGTAGTTAAAGACGCCATTGGTTATGAAAAGAACATTTCCTTCGGTGTAAATTATGCTTACCGTTTTCAACTCGGTCAGGGTCAATTGGGATGCGGAATCTCTCTGGGAATGATGAATAAAAATATTATTCCGGGTTGGTCTGCCTCGCAAGGGGGTGATCTGGTGGATGGTTCGGATCCTTATTTGCCTAAACAAGAGGTAAATGGTGTATTGACAGATGTCGGTGCCGGTTTTTTTTACAAACATAAAAAATACTATCTGGCTCTCTCTTCTACGCACATTAACCAACCTTCATTTTCTTTCGAAGAGAAAGGCCATTATTCGCTGAGAAGACATTATTATCTTACCGGCGCCTATAACAAGGAGATGAACGACGATCGTTTTGCAGTTCAACCTTCGTTCTTTATAAAATCTGATGGGACAACTTCCCAGGTCGATCTGGATCTTTTGATTCAATACAATCGGCGATTTTGGGGAGGAATAGGATATAGAATCAAAGATGCAGTGGTAGTATTTTTGGGGTTTGAGATGCTGAACGGGTTAAAAATAGGTTATTCTTATGATATGAGCACTTCTGTATTGGCACGCTATAACTCTGGTTCTCATGAACTTTTTATCTCTTACGCTGTTCTTTTAAATAAAAATAGGGGACAAAAAACCAAAAGTGTAAGGTTTTTATAACTTTGGAATGGAAAAAATTGGTTCACATAATATGAGTCGAACGATAAAACGATTGTTTACTTATGGCAGTATGGCAATGATGCTGCTGGTTTCCGGATGTCACAATTCCGGGAACGGTGAATTGGTAGGGGTACAGAAAAGAGGAAAGTACCTGGAGCCAACCCCGCAGGGGATGGTATTGATACCTGGCAGAAGTTTCAACATGGGGCCTTCTGATCAGGATATTACCGGAACTACATCTCCGACCCGCACCGTTGATCTTGCCACGTTCTGGATGGACGATACCGAAATTACCAACAACGAATACCGGCAATTCGTTTACTGGGTACGTGATTCCATTGCAAGGGATTTATTATCTCAAAAATATCCCGAATTTAAACCAACTACCACACGACGGGGTGATCCAATCGACCCAATCGTTCTGGATTGGAGCGTAAAGCTTAATTGGAGAAAGACTGAATACATCCCTGAACTTGAGCAACTTTATTACGATAAAAGCGAAAGAATTTTTGGAAAGAAGGAACTCGATGTTAGAAAATTAAATTACAACTATTATTGGATTGATCTTCAGCAGGCATCGCGTCGTCAAAACTCCTATGATTTCACCAAACAAGCTTATACCGGAAGTATTGTCGACCTCAATGGCAAGGTTGCCCCCATTCAGAACCGCGCAAGCTTTGTAATGACAGATGCTGTAAACATATACCCTGACACCTTGGTATGGATCCGCGATTTCACTTATGCGTTCAATGAACCATGGACCAAAATGTACTTTTCGCATCCCGGATTCGACGACTATCCTGTTGTTGGTGTGAGCTGGAAGCAGGCAAAGGCTTTCTGCATGTGGAGAACCAATTTCAAAAACACCAGCCTTTCCAACAAGGGCGATTATGCTGTTCAGGACTATCGACTCCCAACAGAAGCTGAATGGGAGTTAGCTGCAAGAGGAGGCTTGGATAATTCGATGTATCCATGGGGTGGCTATTACACCCGCTCCAAGACAGGGTGCTTTTTGGCCAACTTTAAACCCATGCGTGGCAACTACAGTGACGATGGCGGGAAAGCCTCCATCAAGGTGGCTACCTATGAACCAAATGGATACGGGTTGTATGATATGGCAGGTAATGTTGCCGAATGGACCATTACAGCATATGATGAATCAACCTACAATTTCATGCATGACATGAACCCCAACTTTGAATACAATGCCGTAGCCGATGATCCGCCAACCATGAAACGCAAGGTAATCAGGGGTGGCTCATGGAAAGATATTGCCTACTATATTCAAGTTGGAACACGTACTTTCGAATACCAGGATACAGCAAAATCCTATGTCGGTTTTAGATGTGTCCGGTCCGCTTTTGGAGATGAATTTTAACCCAAACTGCAAAATAAACATATTATGGGATTATCTGAATTGACTCATTCTCAGAAATGGAGATCTACCATGAATTACTTCTACAGCATCGGCGCATCCGTCGTGTTGTTGGGAGCACTTTTCAAATTACAGCACTGGACTGGCGGTGGAACCATGTTGATGATTGGCATGTCGTGCGAGGCTTTGATCTTCTTCCTTTCGGCCTTTGAACCTATGGTTGAAACTCCGGATTGGTCAAAGGTTTATCCTCAGCTAAATCCAGATTTTGAAATTGAGGAAGAGATTGATCTTCCTGCCAAATCTACATCTGGTGGATTGGAAGCGATGTTAGAAAAAGCGGAAATTACACCTGAGATGCTCGCTAAACTTAAAAAAGGCTTGCAAGATCTGACCAATACAGCTAAGGGAATTTCGGAAATATCCAGCGCCACTCTTGCAACTGAAATATATGTACGCAATCTTGGACAAGCTTCTCAGTCTGTGAATTCCTTCTCCGAGGTGAACAATAAGGCAACATTGTCTGTCGAACGTTCGCTTGGTGATCTTGTCCATAGTTACGAACACTCGTCCAAATTGATTTCAAGCTCTTCCAAAGAGATGGCTGAGACTTTCACCGATTCAACCAAAAAAATCAATCATCAACTTGCCTCAACAAGTGAGAAATTGTCCTCTTCCTACAAGGAATTTACTGAATCTGTACACAAAGATTTTTCGGCACTCAGCGATAATTCTAAATCGTATTCCGGAGAAATTTCTAAAATGAATGCCAGTCTGGCATCACTTAACTCCTCCTACGAAATTCATCTTCAGAACGTAAAAAAACTGACCGAAACCTCTGCAAAGAGTGTTACAGACCAGGCAGGATTGCAAAAGATGGTGAATGAAACGCTGGAAGAAGCAAAAAAGTACCAACAGTTGACCGAGCGTATGAACAAAAACCTGGAGGCTTTGAATCAGGTTTATGGAAATATGTTAGGCGCCATGAATATCAAAGGTTAACCTAATCAACCCTCAATCTTTATGGGAGTAAAAAACTGCCCGGAAACGCCCCGGCAAAAAATGATCAGCTTGATGTACTTGGTTTTAACAGCCATGCTGGCACTCAATGTTGATAAATCTGTTGTGGATGCTTTTGCTTTGGTTAACCAGGGATTCATGGAGACAATCGAAAACATCAATTCCCAAAATCAAAGTGTTTATTCCAATTTTAACAATGCGGCTCAAGAAAATCCGGAAAAAGTCGGAGCGCTTAATCATACTGTCCTAAAAATCAAGGAACGAACAGATTCACTATATAATTACATTACGCACCTGAAAGAAATGATCGTCCAAAAGGCGGATGGTCCAGGTGGAAGGGTTGATAGTATTGTTAACAGTGAAGATCTTAATTATGCCGAAGAGATCATGATGACAAAGAATAATGGTACTTTACTAAAGAAGGCACTTGAGGAATACCGTACCTTCCTTCTTTCAAATGTTGATACCAGTCAGACTTCATTGATTGCCTCAATTTCGAATAGTCTGGATACTTCCAATCCTCCCGGTAAGGAAGGGAAAACGCCTACCTGGGAAAGCAATAAATTTCAGGGATATCCTTTAATTGCTGTAGTCACTCTAATGTCAAAACTTCAAAGTGACATTCGAAACACAGAGTCTGATGTTATCAGTTATTACTATACCAAGATTGATGCTTCCTCTTTTAAATTTAACAATCTGAAAGCGCAGGTCATTCCTAAATCGAGTTACGTTCTTCAGGGTGATGTTTATGAGGCAAAAGTTATTATTTCTGCTATCGACACTACCGCTGTTCCCGAAATTCTTGTCAATGGGAATAAACTACCTATCATCCCAGGCGAAAATGCCGGATTATACAAAGTTACTGCCAACGCTGAAGGGACTTTCAACTGGAAAGGTGTGATCAATTACAAGACCCCAAGTGGTCAGATAGTGCCTTATCGATTTGAGCAAGAGTATCAGGTCGCTAAACCTTCCATGACAGTTTCGCCTACGAGGATGAATATCCTTTATCTCGGATTGCCCAATCCCATCTCCGTTTCAGTACCCGGTATCTCCTCAAGAGATATTCAGGTTACTATGAAAAATGGAAGAATTGATCGCGCTGCAGATGGATTCCTGGCTTATCCCGAGAAAATTACTGAAAAAGCCTACATTACGGTCAGTGCCACAGTCGACAAGGTCGTCAAACAAATGGGAACCGTTGAGTTCAGGGTAAAGAAAGTTCCAAATCCGATTGCAACTGTTGCCGGGAAAAATGAAGGATTGATCACTAAAAATGAATTAATGGTTGAACAAGGAGTGTTTGCCGACATACCGGATTTTGATTTTGACATGAAATTCAAGGTACTTTCCTTTGTTGTTTCAACTTCAAAGGGAGGATTTATGGTCGACAAGGCCACTACGGGAGCTAAATTTACGCAGGAACAGCGGGATTTGTTCAATGGACTTACCCGTGGAAGCCGTCTCTACATTGACAACATCGTTGCCAAAGGTGATGACGGATTAACCAGAAACTTATCAGCTATTAGCTTTAAAATTAATTAAGCGATGAGACAAAAATTATTTTTCTTATTGATTTTGTTTGCCGGAACTTCAACCTTTAATTCCCTTTTGGGACAGAGTATAGAGGAGATCGTTAAAAACAGATATGCCGGTGCATACGAAAAAAAGATCACATTAGAGCGCAAACCTGCTCCTCTGCCCGGGGTGCGAGAGGCAGATGTTACCTGGTCCAAAACCGTATGGCGGCTGATTGACATGCGGGAGAAGATGAACCAACAATTTTACTTTCCGACTGTTGAGATTCAGGGCAGGAACAATTTAATCAACTTGTTGATGAAAGGGATAAAAGACAATACCATTACAGCATTTGATCCACCTGCCAATGACGAAAACGAATTTGCCGTTCCGATGGATTTCAATCAGGTAAAGACTCAATTCGGTGCAGCAACCAAAACAATCGAACGAAGGAATTTCGAAACAGGCCAGATGGAACCTGTTACTGTTGCCCAGGAAATTCCAACCGATCAGGTTAAACAACTTATCGTCAAGGAAATCTGGTATTTTGACAAACAGAAATCTACTTTGCAGGTTCGGATTCTGGGACTTTGTCCGATCAGACTTTATTACCGTGATGAAGATGTTAACCAGGAAGTCGTTCTCAGAAAGAAATTATTTTGGGTGTCCTATCCTGAAATCAGGACGCTCCTCGCTAAAAATGAATCTCTTAATAGCAGAAATAGTGCCAGGAATTTTAGCTATGATGATCTGTTTTTGATCAGAAACTTCGACGGATACATCATCAAAGAGGAGAATGTTTATGATAACCGCGCCATTCTGCAATATGCCTCTGATGAATATGCCTCCAAAGAGTCTGAAAGAATCAAAAACGCTATTTTCGATTACGAGCAAGATCTTTGGGAATATTGAAAAAGGATAAAGTAAAGACGCCGCAATGTTAATTTGCGGCGTCTTTTAAATTTGATCATTGAGATAAAGCATAATTCAGTTCGAATGCCACTTTATCCTTTTAACTTTATCCTTTATCCTTTATCCTTCTTTTTGGCTTCCCCAAAAAGCGTCCTGACCAATTTCTCCACCCGCTCGATCTGGTGAATTTTTATGTCGAAACGGGAGAAGTCTACCCCTTTGCTGTATTTCGAGATGTAAATCTCTTTAAACCCCAGTTTCTGCGCTTCTGCAATGCGTTGTTCTATCTTTCCAACGGGTCTGATCTCACCAGTTAATCCTACTTCACCTGAAAAGGCAACTCCCTTGTCTATCGCAATATCAAAATTAGATGACATGATGGCACAGATAACGGCCAGGTCCATAGCCGGATCATCGACCTTCAAGCCACCGGCGATGTTGAGGAAAACATCCTTTACCATCAATTTAAATCCGGCCCGTTTTTCGAGAACAGCAAGGAGCATGTTCATTCTGCGCAAATCGAAGCCTGTTGCCGAACGCTGAGGTGTACCATAAGCAGCTGAACCAACCAAGGCCTGAACTTCGATCAGAAAGGAGCGCATGCCTTCAATGGCTGCGGAGGTAGATGTTCCGCT
>JANYKW010000167.1 GCA_025358025.1 Bacteroidia bacterium
ATGTTATGATGGCAGCGGAATTATACAAGAAGACCTTGGCCGGCTATGAAGCCTCTTTGAGCAAAGGAGATTCAGTCACCCTAAGCAAGTATTGCAAAATAAATCATGTCAATGACCGAGGCCTGCGTTATTGGATGAAAAAGCATTCGATCACTACTACCCCGAAAAACAAATCAGGGAAGGTAGCCATGCGTTGTATCTCCAATAATACCGGTCAACCTGCAACCGTTGCTCACCATATGGTTCCATTACTGATCCAGGCACCCACTGGAGAGAAAACCTCAGGGCTAAAGAAATCGTCTTTGAAGGGAGTTAACATTACGACCCCAAATGGATTGGTTGTTTGCATAAAAGAAATCAGTTGTGTTGATTTAGCCGAATTAATCCTGTCCTGTAATACCCGGTAATGCCATGTTTGCACTTACTTCGTCCATGGTTTATTACCTCTGTCCGCACGATGTGGACCTGCGAAAGGGGATCTATTCCTTATACCAGTTAGTCAAGTCCGATATGAGGCGAAACCCCTTGTCCGGAGAAGTTTTTCTGTTTTTAGGCAAGAACCGGGGGATGATAAAAATACTGCACTGGCAAAAAGATGGATTTATTCTTTACACGAAGAAACTTGAACGAGGCACTTTTGAAGTGCCTCATTTTAACCCGGATAGCGGTCAATACGAGATGAAATGGGCTACATTCGTTTTGATCATGGAGGGCGTCCGGCTTCGGTCCGTGCAGTATCGCCAGCGGTTCGATATGCGTACAACTATCTGATATATAATAATATAAATAATATTATTTTCTAATTTTTCTTGGTTATCCCGATTGTTATGAGTATCTTCATGCTGTGAAGAACAAACAGATTATCGCATTACTAGAAGATCAGTTAAGACTTTCTGCCCAAAGAGAAAAGTCTTTATTGGAGCAACTCCATCAGCAATCGATCCGGATTGAAGAACTTACCGCCTCCATCCTTTCCCTTGAAGAAGCCCTTTTGCTAAAGAATGGCAATATCCAGGTCCTCGAGGGCAAGAACCGCGGGCTTGGCAAGCTCCTGTCCAACAAATCCGAGAAAGTGGCACCCATTGCCCAAACCGAACAGGTGCAGGCTGACATCGGGCCACAGGGCCCCTGCCGGGTGGATCTCAAGGAGCGGGGGAACAATCATGCCAGACGCAAGGAATATTTTGACCTGGAGACCATCGTGGAGGATGTCTATCCCAATGATCCGGGTTTCGACAAGGAAAAGTCGCGGGTGATCGGCCATGTGGATTCGATTATCTATGAATTCGTTCCTGCCAGGTTTATCAAACACATTTACCGGCAATACAACTGCGTGCTGGATGAGAAGGTCTACTCAGGCAAGGCCCCCAAGACCCCGCTGCTCAATTCCAACTATGACGGTTCCTTCATTGCCGGCATGCTGCAACTTCGGTATATCTATTCCATGCCCGTGGAAAGGATTGTCAAATACTTAACAGAGCATGGGTTTGAGATGAACAAGTCAACGGCACATGGGCTGATCAAGAAATCGGCCTGGATGATGGATCGTCTGGACAAAGTCCTGAAAAAGACCATCCTGGAGGATGATTACCTTTCGATGGACGAGAGTTACTACACGATCCTGACCAAAGAGAAGAACCATCAGGGCAAAGGCGTGCGAAAGGGCTATATCTGGGCAGCCCTGGCCAATACCAAGAAGCTGATACACTACTTTTATGAGGACGGTTCCCGTTCACGTGAGGTCCTGACCAATTATATCGGGGCACATTACAAAGGGGCCATCCAGTCCGATGGTCTTGCCAACTACAAGATCCTGCAGACCGATGCCTATCCACACATCATGCGGCTGGCCTGTTTCCAACACTGCAAGCGCACGTTCCTTGACATCGAAGGCGATGAGCAGGCCAAACAGATCATAGAACTCATCAACAGTCTTTACAGAAAAGAGCATGAGAGGGAGGAAGGCTGGACGGAGGATGAGATCCTCAAATACAGGCAAGCGTATGCGCCGCCACTATTGGAAAAGCTCAGGGACACACTTCTGGAGATTCAGTCTGATCCGGCTACGCTGCCCAAAAGCCCACTCTCCAAGGCCGTCAACTACACCTTGGGGGAATATGATGCCCTGTGCAATTATATCCTCAGGCACGACTATGCCCTGGACAACAATGCCATCGAAAGGCAATTACGTTATATTAGCCTGAGCCGGAGGAACTCCCTGTTCTGTGGCAGCCATGACGGGGCCGAAAGGACGGCTTTGATCTATTCCCTGGCTTGTTCATGCAGGCTCAACGGGATTAACACTTTCGAATACTTTACTGATGTTCTGAACAGGCTGGCTTACCTCAA
>JANYKW010000171.1 GCA_025358025.1 Bacteroidia bacterium
ACCAATAATGTGGTTGGTGCAGGGATGATTCTCTAAACGAACAAAGGCCGCTTAGCGGCCTTTGTTCGTTTAGAGAATCTGTTACATTCTGAGTCCAAAGGTAAAAAGCAATTCATGCTGGAGAGAGTGATATTTAACCGGATCAACATTGAAACCGTCAACCTGGTACATATACATATAGTTCGTCTTGTCTCCCAGACCGTAAGTCACGTCAATGGAGAAAATTCCGTTGCGGTAACCAATTCCTCCATTGTAGGTAGTATATTTGTAATCCTTGTTTGGTTGAGATACCCCATATGCATTTGAATTGTATGGATTACCCATAAACTCCATTCCTCCCCGGATACTGAATTCATTTGTTACTTTGTATTCTGCACCAACCCGGATATTGCTTACAGCTTTGTAAACAGTTTTAATATCTGCATTTTCGGGGCTAAAGCTTTCTCCCCCCATGGCATGGCTGTATTTCATGGAAGAATAATCTGCAAATTCATAATCCAGGGAAATCATTGCTTTTTTGGCAATCTGATAGGCAGCACTCCCAATTATACGTAAGGGAGAATTAAAGTCGTACTCGAAATTGCCTATAGGTGATTTCTCGCTGTGAGTTCCATTTGCATCAATATTAATATCTTTCAGATTGGAACTCATGGCTGAACTATATGACTCCCTGATGTGAAAATAGGTAGGTGTATGCAGGGCAAAGCCTATTCGAAGGACCTGGACTGGGCGGTAGATTGCTCCGAATTTAAAATTGTAGCCAAAACCGGTCGTTCTGGTACTCTTGGAATAATCGAAGTTGCCCCAGCTACCTGCATTTCCGGAAGTACTGACATCACCGTTTTCGCTGTAAAGTATTGCTTCATCGTAATAAAGGTCCTGCATGCCAAAGGTAACTCCCAAATAAAATTTGTGGCTGAAATTTGCACCGAAAGAACCGAGATATTCGTTGATAAATCCTTCGTGACTTGCAGATTGAGACTGTTTAACTTTTTCATTTTCAAGTAGAAAAGTAGAGTATTGGTCGCCTCCCGTGGCCGGATTTGTTACATCAATCAAATAGTTCTCCCATGCCAGTTTACTTTCCCATGGTATACCGCTTTCATAGGGGTTATAGGTATCCGTGGTGACAAGTTCATTGAAATTAATCCCATTGGTGTTTTGAGCAAATGCATCCATCCGGGAATAGGGAGAACCGTCTGATCTGAGATAGGTGCTTTGATTGAAATTGGCCAGCCTATTGTATCCTATTCCGAAATTTAAAGAAACGAGGCCGGAAGCGTTCGAGGCGGAAGGCAAAGCTGAGACATATCCAAAATTCTTAAAATTAAAATTATTGTTGTCCTCTTTAAAACTATTTCCCTGGTAGGTGGATTCTGTTGAATTTAAATTCATCGCGCTCATCGTGGTTGAAAGTTCACCCCTTTGATAAATCCCGATGCCCGCCGGGTTTATACTCAGTGAGCTAAAGTCGCCACCCAGGGCACCAAAAGCATTTCCCATGGCTTTGGAGCGCGCTGTTGAGCCATAATATTGTTGCGAAAATATGAGGGCATTGTCAACATACTGAGCTGAAGCAATTGTTGTTATACTTATACAGGCGATAAGTGTGAAAAATAATTTTTTCATCTGATGGAATTTTATTTTTATTGTCTGATCCTATTTTTTTCAGGCGGATAACTATTATTATCTTGTACGGCCGGAACTTCTTGAACCACCGCCACCGCCGCTACTTCCACCTGAACTTCCACCTCCACCACCACCGCTGTTGAAGCTCCCTCCTGAGTTTCCACTGTTATATGACGGTGAAGAAATACTTCTTGAAGGAGATCCTGCATCATAGGAACGGGATGAGGAACTTCTGGTTCCACTACTGCTGCCTTCCGAGCCAGAAGAACGGGTTTGAGAACTGGCAGCAGAACCGCGCTGGTAACTGCCCGACGACTGAGTTCTGGCTGAGCCGCTAACCGCACTGCCTGCACTCGGAGGCCTGGAATACCGGTCCGTTTGGTTACTTTGACGATTGGTTTGCGGTGTACCATACTGCCTGGTTGAATTATTGTTGTAGGACGATTGCGTATTCATCCTTGGCCTGTTATAGGTTGGCGTATAATCGTTTCCTGAAGATGCAGATCTGGTAGATATGCCATTGGTAACACTGTTCCCCTGCATGTTGGTGGTATTTGAACGACGCAGATTGGAGATTGTCGCACCCTTGTTGATGTTGGTTCCCTGTGTGCCGGTATTAACCTGGGACTGCCTGGTGCCCGAATTTGCCTGACCTTGCCGGGTATTGGCATTTACCTGGCCTTGCCTTGTATTGGTATTGCCCTGGGCTTGCTGCGCATTGGAAGTCTGTCTGGTACCTGATAAACGGGTTCCGGTAGCACCGGTTCCACCTGATAACTGCCGCGTACCAGATGTTGTACTATTCGGGTTATTTCCTGACTGCAATCTTGTTGCAGATGAACCGGTACCTCTGCCCATCGCCTGACCATTATAGTTGGATGCGCCGTTTATACTGCCTCTCTTGTTGTTATTCATTCCATAATTGACGGCATTTGAACCACCCTGCTTTCCGGTATGGTTCTGCTTTCCATAATGATAGTCATCAGAATAATATGTACCACCATAACCATAATAAGGATAATAAGGATAATAACCACCATAACCATAGCCGTAGTACGGATAGCCCCAACCGTAGTAAGGATAACCCCAGCCGTATCCATAGTAAGGATAACCATAACCGTAATAGGGATAATAACCACCCCAACCAAAACTGAAACCGAATCCATAACTCCAATAGGGATCCCAGTAAGGATCATACATATAAGGATTATAGAAGGTTCTGATACGGGTCGAATAATCCATCTCTTCACCTTCATAATAGTTGTTTATGGTAGATTGTTCTTTATCGTCTTTATACTCCAAGGTAGTATCAGTATAAGCGGGCTGATCATTAAAATAGTATGCATTTTTATCATTTCTGCTGCTTTTAGGAACGACATAGTTGTTTACTACTTTACCCTGATCATTCTCTTCGACCTGCATAGCAACCACACTTTTTTCCTGGGGCTGTTTGACCTCTTTGACCGGTTTGGGTGCAGCTGTCTGAACATCTCCCGGAGTGAAATACAAATCATCAGAATAACCACTGGTGGTCACCTTTGAACCTGTTGTACAGGCGGCTGTCATCAAGGCAATGGCTATTAATATTTTCACATTTGTTTTCATGTTTTGTTCCTCCTTCTATTTAAAAGTCCTTCAATTTTCCCTACTTTTGCAAAGGAATTATTATAGTATTACAAGCAAATATCATACCAAAATAATATAATGGGAAAAGAACTTACATCAAAAGAGGAAAATTATTCACAATGGTATAATGATCTGGTAAGCAAGGCTGATCTGGCTGAAAACTCTGCAGTGCGTGGTTGTATGGTTATCAAACCATATGGATACGCCATTTGGGAAAAAATGCAGGCGGCTCTGGATCAAATGTTTAAAGATACAGGTCATGAAAATGCCTATTTCCCACTGTTTATTCCGAAGTCATTTTTTACGAAAGAGGCCAGTCATGTAGAGGGTTTTGCCAAAGAATGTGCAGTCGTTACCCATTACAGGTTAAAAAATGACCCGAACGGGAAGGGTATTATTGTCGATCCTGAAGCAAAACTTGAGGAAGAACTGATCATAAGGCCTACTTCAGAAACAATTATATGGAGCACTTACAAAAATTGGGTGCAATCCTACCGGGATCTTCCCATACTTGTTAACCAGTGGGCCAATGTTGTCAGGTGGGAGATGCGCACCCGAATGTTTTTACGAACCGCTGAATTTTTATGGCAGGAAGGTCATACCGCGCATGAAACCAGAGAAGAAGCACTTGAAGAAACTGAGAAAATGATCAATGTATATGCAGATTTCGTCGAAAACTATATGGCGTTACCTGTTATAAAAGGCGCAAAATCTGAACATGAAAGGTTTGCAGGAGCACTTGAAACCTATAGTATCGAAGCTTTGATGCAAGATGGAAAGGCACTTCAGTCTGGTACTTCTCATTTTTTGGGACAGAATTTTGCCAAAGCTTTCGAGGTGCAATTTACCTCCCGCGAGGGTAAACTGGAATACGTATGGGCTACCTCCTGGGGAGTCTCCACCCGTCTGATCGGGGCATTGATAATGGCTCATTCTGATAACAACGGATTGGTGCTTCCTCCGAAATTAGCTCCTGTTCAGGTTGTTATCGTTCCAATATATAAAAGTGCCGAACAACTTACCCTCATCTCAGAAAGGGTGAAGGTATTGGTTGATCAGTTGAAGCGCAGAGGGATACGTGTGAAATATGATGACCGTGACTCACAGCGTCCGGGCTGGAAATTTGCCGAATATGAAATGAAAGGTGTTCCGGTCCGTTTAGCAATAGGCCCGCGGGATCTTGAAAACGGCACAGTAGAAATTGCACGACGGGATACCCTTGAAAAGAAAGTAGAACAAATAGAGGGAATTGAATCCTTGATAGAGGATTTGCTGGTAGAAATTCAACGAAATATCTACAATAAGGCATTGAAATTCAGAGAAGAAAATACCACAAAAGTAGATACTTACGAGGAATTCAAAGAGCGACTTGCTACCAAGCCGGGATTTATTCTGGCACACTGGGATGGCACCATGGAGACAGAAGCAATCATCAAGGAAGAGACCAAAGCTACCATCCGTTGCATTCCGTTCGATGGTGTGGAAGAAGAAGGGAAATGTATTCTAACAGGAAAGGCATCAAATCGGAGGGTGATTTTTGCCCTATCCTATTAAACCAATTTATACCGGTACCGGAAGCGAAAACGATGGAAAAAAATGTAGTAGGCCGGTTTCTGAAATATGCAGGATTAAATACCCAATCCAACGCTGACAGTACATCTTCTCCCAGTTCTGAAGGTCAGGTAAAATTTGGCAAGAAACTAGCCGAAGAGTTGGTGCATATCGGTTTGTCTGATGTAGAAGTTGACTGGAACGGCTATGTTATGGCCACTTTACCTTCCAACATGGATAAAAGTGTCCCGGTGGTTGGTTTTATTGCACACATGGATACCAGTCCGGAATGTTCAGGGAAAAATGTACGTCCAGCAATAATTGAGGCGTACGATGGACTCGACCTGGTTTTGAACGAGGAGAAGAAAGTTGTTCTGACTGTACAGCGATTCCCGGAAATTCTAAAATACAAGGGAGAGAGGTTAATTGTTACTGACGGGACTTCATTGCTGGGCGCAGACGATAAGGCCGGACTTGCAGAAATCGTTACATCCATGGAATATTTGTTGGAACATCCTGAAATTAAACATGGGAAAATCAGGGTTGCTTTCACCCCCGATGAGGAGATCGGGAGAGGTGCGGATCATTTTTACGTGCCAAATTTTGGAGCTGAATTTGCCTATACCATCGATGGTGGTGAACTTGGCGAACTTCAATATGAAAATTTTAATGCTGCTTCGGCCCATCTGATTTTTCATGGCATAAATGTTCATCCCGGTTCTGCAAAGAACAAGATGAGAAATTCCATCCTTGTTGCAAACCGGTTTATTTCTGAGCTTCCTGAAAAAGAGGTACCGGAATGTACCGAGCATAAAGAAGGTTTTTTTCACCTGGTAAAATTTGATGGGCATGTAGACCAGACAAAGGTGGAGTTCATTATTCGTGATTTTGACAGCATAAATTTTAGTGAAAGAAAATCATTCATGGAGCAACTGGTGAATCGTTTTAACCAGTTTTATGGCGATCAGGTTGTTGAAATTGTAATCAAAGATCAGTATTTCAACATGAAAGAGATGATCGATCCCCGTTTTTTCATCGTTGAACTGGCCAGGGATGCAATGATTTCCTGCCATATTGAACCTGTCATCGTTCCGGTTAGAGGCGGGACAGATGGTGCAAGATTATCATACATGGGATTACCTTGTCCGAATATTTTCGGTGGCGGCCACAATTTCCATGGAGAATATGAATTTATTCCAACCAAATCGATGGAAAGCGCCTGCAGGGTGATCGTAGCGATCGTTTCAAAAGTTGCTGAAATGTAATACCATGGCTTATAACAGATAACCGTATGATTGAAAGATTGATTAAGTTCATAGAATCCAATCACCTTTTTGCTCCCAATGATACCTTGCTGGTTGGTGTAAGCGGTGGAATTGATTCTGTTGTACTCGTCGATCTGCTCTACCATGCAGGCTTGGCTTTCGCGATAGCTCACTGCAATTTTAATTTAAGAGGTAAGGAGTCTGATCAGGATGAAATTTTCGTAAAGTCACTGGCTGCCTTTTACGACAAACAATATTTTCATCAATCATTTAATACAGTGGAAGTTGCACAAGACAGAGGAATTTCCGTTGAAATGGCCGCAAGGGATCTGCGCTATACCTGGTTTGAGGAAACCAGGAAAAATCATCATTTTGACTGGATTGTGGTGGCACATCATCGTGATGATCAGGTAGAATCATTTATGCTCAATCTGGCTAGAGGAACGGGAATTTCCGGCTTGACTGGCATGAAAATAGTCAATGGAAAGATTGTGAGGCCCATATTATTTGTTTCCAGAAAGGAGGTTGAAGAATATGCTGAAAGCAAACATTTGCATTTCAGGGAGGATTGTACAAATGCCTTAACTGATTTCCAGCGGAATAAAATCAGACACCTGGTATTGCCTCTGATGGAAGATTTGAATCCCTCTTTCCGTGACAGCATGATTGAAACGATCTCCCATCTCCGGGACACATCTGCCATCTATTTTCAGGCTATAGAACGTGCAAGGGAGCTTGTAGTCCGGAAAACAACAACTGGTGATCCGGAGCTTTCTGTGACTGAATTAAAGTTGTTGAATCCGGTCTCGGCTTACCTGTTTGAATTGCTTAAGCCATACCATTTTAATAGTGATGTGGTCCATGACCTGGTACAAGTGCTTGATGGTCAGTCTGGCAAACAATTTTTTTCTGCAACCCATCGTGCGGTGCTGGATCGGGACAGGATACTCATTCAAAAACTCCTGGATTTTTCAGATCAAAGATTTTATTTGGAGGAGGAATGCAACAGCCTGGAGATTCCTGTTAAGCTATCCATCTCGATGGTAATAAGAGAACCCTCATTTAAAATGAATACTTCTTCCCATATTGCCTGTCTGGATAAAGACAGGCTTCAATTTCCGTTAATCCTGCGTAAATGGCAAAAGGGAGATTATTTTCAGCCGCTGGGAATGGATGGAATGAAGAAGCTTAGTGATTTTTTTGTTGACGAAAAGTTCAGCTTGCTGCAAAAAGAGAAAACCTGGTTACTCACCAACGGGGAGGAGATTATATGGATTGTTGGAGAAAGGCTCGACAACAGGTATAAAGTTACTTCGGAGACAAAGAATATTCTGATTGTAAAACTTGACTGATCAGGCTTCCGTTTTCCCTTTCCTGAAAGAGGCAACCAGATCACCTGTTAACCATCCCAGCAACATCCCGTAAAGGGTACTTGCATACCAATTTGAAGTAATCGGACATGTGCCAGAGCTACATCCAATAAATCTCCAGTATAAAAAACCACTTAAACCTTCCAGAAAAAGGAAGATTACACTAATTTTTCTTTTTTTAATCCAGTTGAGCATCATTTTTTTTTGCAAAGAAAAGAAAATATTCAGGAAATTACCAGTGCAGATTTTAGGTCGGAAGCAATCGATTTACCTTTGAGCAAACCAACAATTTCAAGAGCGAAATCGAGAGCTGTTCCAACTCCTCTGCTGGTAATAATATGTCCATCTTTTACTACTGGGTCTTGATGAATCCTGGCACCTGTAAGTTTCGACTCGAAGCCGGGGTAACAGGCTGCATCTCTTCCTTGAAGCATTCCCAGGGAGCCAAGGATCATTGGGGCTGCACAGATGGCAGCGATATTTTTTTTATTGCTGTTGAACTTTATCAGCTCTTCTGTAAGTCCTTTGTGATTCATAAGGTTTGAAGTTCCAGGCATACCTCCGGGAAGTATGATCATGGTAGTTTTCGAATAGTCGGCCTCTTCGAACAGCTGATCTGCTACAACGGGGATATTGTGGGCGCCGGTAACATGGAGTGCTCCGGTTACCGAAACACTCCTAACATCCAGGTTTGCACGCCGGAGCACGTCAATTAATGTTATGGCTTCGATTTCTTCAAAACCGGTAGCAAGATGAACGAGAATCTTTGTTTCCATGGTCTAAAAATTATAGTTTTTAAACTGAATTTATACAAATGTACCAAAAAAAAGCCTCTCGGCTAGGAGAGGCTTATCAACAATTCTTATCTGTTTTTATTTTGTTGCAGTAAGTCGGGCGATGTATTTCTCAACCAAACGGCCTTCGTTGCTGTCTCCGAATTTATCTTTGATGGTTTGATAGGTTGCAAGTGCTTTTTCCTTGTTCCCCATCGATTCATACATTCTCCCTTCTTTAAGAAGATAGACTGGAGTCGTAAAATTGTTGGTTTTCACAGCAGCAGCTTCTGTATAGTATTTTAGAGCTTTTTCCTTGTTTCCTAATTCAGCATAAGCATCACCTATCGATCCTGTGGCTACTGGTTTCAATAGCAAATCATCCGTTTTGAAATCTTCGAGGTAGCTGATGGCCTCTTTGTATTTACCAAGATGAAGGTATGAAATACCTGCATAGTATTTCGCGAGATTACCTGCCGGTGTACGTCCGTAGTTATCAATAATATCTAAAACGCCGGGATAATTACCATCACCGTTCAATGCCAGGTTGAAAGAATCTTTTTCAAAGTATTGTTCTGCTGAAAAAATTTGCTCTTTGGCTTTGTTTTCGTTAGGAATTGTGTAAAAACGATGTGTTGCGAGCAATAACAAGGCTATAACTACAGCTGCTCCAAAAATAATGGAGATTAACTTGGCATTTTTTTCGAAAAAAAATTCCGCAGTAGTCAGCGCGCGTTCAACTTCTTTCAGATTCTCAATGGCCGGTGTTTTTTTCTCTTTCCTCATAACTTATAGTTCACTTAAATGGATGCTTTTTTGTATGCGTGTGCAAAAATAATCGTTTTTAACAAACGAGCGCAATAATTTGGAAAATATACCATGTATTATTTATTGTTTGAGGTCAAACTTGAAAAAGATCCATTGGTTTTGTTGGAAATTCACCTTTGGAGTCAGGAGAAAGCTTACCTAAAAAGTTTAGATTTGTAAATAAAAAAATGATCCAATGCATATCAGGGAGCTTTCTGTTTTGAACTATAAAAATTTTGGAGAAGCCACCCTGACTTTCTCAAGGAAAGTAAATTGTTTCATCGGTAACAATGGAGTCGGCAAAACCAACTTGCTGGATGCCATCTATTATTTGTCTTTCTGCAAAAGTTACTTCAATAATCCCGATGCGCAGAATGTTCGTCATTCGGAGGATTTTTTTGCTTTGCAGGGGAAATATGAACTAAATAATATTAACGAAGAGATTCATTGTGGTTTCAAGGCCGGACAGAAGAAAAAAATCCGTCGCAATAAAAAAGAGTATGAACGTTTTTCTGAGCATATTGGATTGTTGCCATTGGTCATGATTTCTCCTGCAGACGCTGTTTTAATTCAGGGTGGGAGTGAGGAGAGGCGCCGGTTCATGGACAGTGTCATATCTCAGTACGACAGAACTTACCTCGATTGGTTGGTTAAATATAACAGGGCTTTGCAGCAAAGAAATATATTATTAAAGAATTGTGCAGGCCAATCATCAGTTGATCCCGACCTATTTGCCATCTGGGATGAACAATTATTATTGCTGGGTCAGAAGATCCATCTGAAAAGAGGGCAATTCCTTGAGGAGCTGCTTCCTGTTTTTCAAAACTATTACAATCTGATTGCAGGTGGTAATGAGGTTGTTTCACTTGAATATGGATCACAACTGAACGACCGGGAATTTGCTGATTTGCTGCAAGAGTCTTTTGCCCGGGACAGGATGATGCAGTACACAACAACAGGAATTCATAAGGATGACCTTGAATTGAAGTTGGGTGGATATCCAATTAAGCGACTCGGTTCGCAAGGACAAAACAAAACCTACCTGATTGCTTTGAAATTTGCCCAGTTTGATTTTATCCGCTCATTGAACAACATCAAACCCATCTTGTTGCTGGATGATATTTTTGATAAGCTTGATAGCGGGAGGGTGGAAGAAATTGTAAAGCTGGTAGCGGACGATCATTTTGGTCAGATTTTCATCACGGACACCAATCGGGAACATCTTGACGGTATTCTAAGAGAGGCCGGGGGAGAAGATTTTAGAATATTTGTCGTCGATAATGGCAAAATCAATGATATAATTGTAAAAAATGAGAAGGAGTGAAATTCATTCATTGGGAAGTGCAATCAAAAGTTTTCTGGAGGAATCCAAATTTGACAGAAAACTGGCAGAAGTCGATGCAGTAACCTCCTGGGAATCAATCATAGGTAAACCCATTGCCCGGGCCACTACTTCCATCTATATTAAAAACGAGACCCTGTATGTCAATCTAAATTCTTCCATCGTTCGCAACGAACTGTTCATGATGCGAAACGAAATCATCAGGGCAGTGAACAATCATGCCGGGAGAGCGATTGTGAAGGCGATTGTGCTGAAATAAATGATGGATTTGAATTGTATGAAAGATTTGGAATGGAGAAAAGTCAGGAAATATTCCAAAATCAACTGGAGCTGAATTGTTGTTTGTTTTGAAAATACAATTGAATGGTCCTATAGATTTATAGGTTTCATCGATGGTGAATTCGGATGTTGACAAAGGTATTCTGCCACCAATTTCACCAATAATAATTTTCATATTCAAACACTTAAAGGTTGGAATCAGGTTTTCAGTTATCTATCATCTTTTTTCAAAAGTGAATCGCTTATTTAAATAATTGAATTACAAATTTTTCAATTGCATTCCAATTAATAAAAATAAATAAGGAGACCGAAAACACAACAACAAATGTAATCATTTGAAAAAGTTTCTTTCTGTATTTTTCTTGCATTTTACTTCTCAATTTGTTGATAATTGCTTAATGAGGCTATTTAACTAGCCTCATTCTTTATTTAATTTTTACTTGCTATTAGCAATTTGTTCATTTATTATGGCTTCCATCATAAAATCAAAGTACCCCTTTACAGATCCAGCTGACATGAATGTGCCTCTTAATAGTTGCCCAAGGCGATATGCAAAAGTAGCACCGCCTTCTATACTCCTAAGTTCTTGACAGTTTAACTCTTTCATTTCACGAATTTTTGCAAGGTTTTCCAAATAATCCACGTTCAAAATTTTCCCAATCAGAAACTACAGCAGCAAAAATTGCTAATCCAATTGCAATTGCTGGAAATACTCCTCCATCAACTTCCGTCAACTCAATTTTTTCTAACTCTTTCATGATAGTAAAGTAATAAATTAATTCCTACTCTTTTTCAGGCTTTTAGGATCTGCCTAAGTTGTGTGCACATTACTTAGTATAAATTTACGGCAGTTCACTCTCAAAAAGAAGCAGGGAAACAATTTATTGAAAATTATATGCAATATTTTCTAAATGGACAGCATTGGCCGGCCTTGTTAATCATCGTATGCTTTGTTTTCATATAGAGTTTGGTCAATTAATTTTATATTTGAAACTTTATATTCCACATTACCACAACATAATGGCTATCGATTTTACCAAAATACCCAATCCTTGTTACGTTATTGAAGAGTCCCTCCTACGCAAAAATCTGGAAAAGATCCGAAGTGTCGGCCTTGAAGCAGGTGTCGAAATTATTCTGGCATTCAAGGGATTTTCCCTTTGGAAACTTTTTCCGATTATTCGGGAATATATTTCCGGGGCAACAGCGAGTGGAGCCAACGAGGCAACCCTTGCACGTGAGGAGATGAAAACTCTTGCACACACCTATTCCCCGGCTTTTACCGATGGAGACTTTCAGCGTGTACTGGAGAGCTCTTCCTTCATTACATTTAACTCCCTTTCTCAGCTTTCCAAATTTCATGAGCGCATCAAGGCATATGATAGAGTTATTTCTGTTGGCCTTCGTGTGAATCCTGAATTTTCCGAAGTTCAAACGGAACTATATAATCCCTGTGCCCCCGGCGCGAGACTTGGAATCACCGCTGATCAGCTGGGGGAGACATTGCCTGGGGGAGTAGAGGGATTTCATTTTCATACTTTGTGTGAATCATCATCTGTTGATCTGGAGAAAACACTGATAGCTTTCGAGGCCCGTTTTGGAAAATTTTTGGGAGATTTAAAGTGGGTCAATTTTGGTGGTGGTCATCTATTGACCAGGGTGGATTATGATACAAACCATTTGATCCGGGTATTAAAAGCCTTTAAAAACAGGTGGAAAAATTTGTCTGTTATATTGGAACCCGGGAGTGCGTTCGCATGGGAAACTGGTTTTTTACTGGCTAGTGTGGTTGATGTGGTAGAAAACAAAGGAATTCAGACCGCCATACTGAACGTTTCTTTTACTGCCCATATGCCTGATTGTCTGGAGATGCCCTATCAACCAAAAATAAGGGGCGCAAATCAGGAAGCTGTAAAAGGAAAATTCGCGTACAGAATGGGTGGAAATTCCTGTCTGGCTGGAGATTATATGGGTTACTGGTCCTTCGATAAACCGCTTGGTCCAGGTGATCCCATTGTATTTGAGGATATGATACATTATACTGTGGTAAAATCAACCATGTTCAATGGTGTGGCCCATCCATCCATAGGACTCTGGAATGAGGAGAAGGGATTTACGCTTTTGCGTGAATTCGGGTATGAAGATTACAAGGGGAGGATGGACTGAGGAGGAAGTTTGGATTTAGGAGTGGGGGCTTACCGGTGGAAATTTTCGGGCTTCTTCTGCCAGACGCTCTCCGGTATATTCTGACGTCGACATCCTGATGCGCCATTCTTTTGGATAGCTGTTATTGAAGCGGTTTCCGATATTTTTTGCCCAACCCAGCGCATGGTTTTGATAGGTAAGGAGATTCCACCCTTTTTCTTTAAAATCAAGTTGAAAATCATCTCTTTTTAAAAAGCTGACTGACTGTTCCAGCGACAGATCAACAGATGGCAAATGTGAATGGTTGACTATCGTAGAAACAGCCAGATCATGAGCCGGGATCAGACTGGATTGTTTTATCTCACCAGCTTTGATTCCTGCGTGGACAATCCTGAGAGCGGATTTTACCTGATCCAGAGCAGAAAGCAATATCGTGGGAAATGCCAGGATATTATCTTCAAACTTCAACAAAGAGAGCGGCAGATTTTCAATTATTCCGCTAAACAGGGATTGTTCTGCTTTTCCTGCCAAGGGCAATGTTGCTTTAATTTTTTGGCTCATCACCGATTCAACTGCACTTTTTTTTCTGACCGCTGCCGTAAAAAATCCTTCTCCTTTGACCCGGTGCGGATAGAAACGGTAACAGGGTATTCCATTGGCATCAGTTGTTACAATGCCCCAATCTTCAGATAATTCCAGAGAGACAGCTTCTACCGGTGAAAATTCAGTCAGCCAGGTGATGTTATCCTCATTTTCAGCAGTATTGAATGTGCAGGTGCTGTAGATGAGCATGCCTCCTTCTGCCAGGGCAGGCCATACATCTGCCAGGATTCTTTTCTGCCGGCTGGCACAATGATCGGTATTGGCTACCGACCACTCTTCAATTGCTGAAGGATCACGGCGAAACAAGCCTTCGCCCGAACATGGAGCATCGACTACAATGATATCGAAAAAACCTGGCAGGCGCGAGAAATCCCTGGGGTCATTACAGGTAGTAATGACATTCGGGTTGCCCCATTTTCTGAGGTTTTCGGATAAAACACCGGCTCTTGACCGAATTACTTCATTGCTAACCAACAAACAATCGTCCGAAATAAGCGAGCTTAAGTGAGTCGATTTTCCACCTGGCGCCGCACATAAATCCAATATCCTTAGTGGTTTTTTTTGGGATTGAAGGATGAATTGTTCCAAAAACATGGAACTTGATTCCTGAACATAATATACTCCTGCATGAAAGAGTGGATCGAGCGTGTATATCGGGCGCTGATTAAGGTAATATCCTGTTGAACAGTATGGAACGGGATTAGGCCAGGCTATCGGTCTCGTCTTTTTGGGATTGATCCGGACAGCGTGGTGGACAGCGTCAGAGATGGAATTTATGAATGCAGGGCATTCCTGACCAAGAATCATTTTCATTTGCCGCTCAAAAGACGCAGGAAGTAAGATCATTTGAACTCTTTTTGTCAAAATTAGGGTTTTTTTCAGGGATTATTTTAAATTTGTTAAATATCTAATTCAAACACTATGTCATTCTCTTTTCGTCTGAAATATGCTTTAGGGCTGATTCCAACTGCTGATCAACTTGATACCAAATGGGATAAACTGATCAAAATGAGGGACGATCTGAATCAAATGGATAACTCAGCAGCGTTGAAAAATTACGAGGATGTAAAAAATCTTATTGAGTCACCTGCTTTTCAGAATCATAAAAGAGAGATTGAGTCACTCAACTTCAGAGGCAGTGCATTAGAAAAGCAGATTCACAAATACAAATTGCTGTTGAGATCCTTTTCAATCAGGAATTACCAAAAAGTATTGGGGTCCGGACAATTGGAACGGTTGCATGAAATCAGCGAAGGATCTACGCTCAAAAGATTTCTGGATCTTCAGAAGGAAGTTGATTCCAATGAGTTTAGAAATAGAAAAGCCGCTCAAAAAAAGAAGGAATTTGTGAAGTCTCCTGATTTTGCACTCTTTAAGGAGTATCATCAGCTTTTAAAAAGTGGCAATATTAAATTCTGGTCAAAATTCAGGAAATCAGAAAACTATCTCAACTATTTAAAAACCCTCGAATCCGGTGATCTGAAACATCTGGAAGAGTTGAAAATATTGACAACTTCTGTGGAATTTCTTAACAGGGTAGCTTATCTGCAAGATAAGAAGCGATTTCAAAAAAGTGAAGAATATAAAAGTATTTTAGCTTTCAATGAAATGGATAAGAGTAAGTTCATGGCAGATTACAGGAAATTGAAAAAAGCCAGGGAGCTCGAATTTTTCAAAAAATGGGATATCGTTTTTGAGGAGCGTTTCGAGGATAAAAAATTGAATGCGGAATGTTGGCAATCCGGAAACTGGTGGGGAAATCAGACCTTGGGTACAAGCTTTTCGCAAAAAGATGAAAAGCAGGGTTACAATGGGCTGAAAAACATTGAATTAAGCAACGGTTCGCTGTCTGTCGTGGCAAAAAAAGAGAAAATTGAGGGTAAGGTTTGGAATCCAACCCTGGGTTTAATGCCGCAACAGTTTGATTATACCTCCACTTTATTGAATTGTGCATCATCTTTCAGGATGAGAGAGGGTGTCGTAGAGGCTAAGGTTAGGTTTAAGAAGGATGCAACCATTACTTCTGCATTTTCATTGACAAGTGAAAAACCTTTTCCTCAAATTGATCTTTTCAGAAGTACCAAAAAGGGTGTGGGTTTGGGAATCATTGAAAAACAGGGTGATCGGGCTTCCAAATATGTGAAGCTTAATGGACTTAATGACAGTCGTCCTCATATTTTCCGTCTTGAAACCTATAATGACCTGCTGGTATGGAAAATTAACGGGATAGAGGTATACCGTACCACGACTTTTTTAAAAGAGCCTCTCTTCTTTCATTTGCTTACCTCTCTGCATGGGGAAGTGAACGAACATTTGCTCCCGCATCGTTTTGAAATTCACTGGATTCGTTGCTATTCGAAAAAATAATCATAAATATTTTTTAGATGGAGAGTTGGTTGGATGAGGATGAGGCTGCTATCACAATTTGCGATCGGGATGGTATTATTTTGTATATGAATGAGAGATCCAGAAAATCTTTTACAAAATATGATGACAGTGGTGTTACGATTGGTTCAAGCCTGATCGAATGTCATCCCGAACCTTCGAGAACGAAATTGAAATCTATGCTGGAAGTTCCTCAAACAAATGTATATACCATTGAGAAAAGGGGAATTAAAAAGTTAATCCGGCAATCGCCCTGGTTCAGACACGGGATTTTCAGCGGCGTCGTCGAAGTTTCCTTCCAGATTCCTGAAGAGATGGTACACCATGTCAGGGAATGACCCGGTTAATCTTCTATTTTGTGTTTCAGTGAACGGAATCCTTCTCCCAGAATCTCGCTGGCGTCCATGATGGTTATAAAAGCATGAGGATCAATGGAAGCGATTTGTTCTTCGAGTATGGCTACTTCCCGACGTGTGACAACAGTAAAAATAACATGCTTTTCGGCATTGGTGTACATGCCCACTCCTTTAAGGTAGGTACCTCCACGTTCAAGGTCGATGACAATTTTATCCCGTATTTTCTCATGTTCATCGGATATGATGACCATGGCTTTGTTGTAATTCGCACCTTCCAGGATCAAATCGACTGCCCGTCCGGTGATGTATATAACGATGATACTGTAAAGCGGAATCTGCCAATCTTTAAAGGCAGCCAGTGCCACAAAGACGATGGCCATATCTACCCATATCAACATTTGACCAATGGGAATACGGGTGTATTTGGTGATGATCATGGCAACGATATCGCTTCCTCCTGAGGTTGCCTTTGCCTTAAAGATCAATCCCAGCCCAATACCTGTCAGAACACCTCCAAAAATGCACGAAAGCAACACATCCTGAACCAGCGGAGCATCCCCGATTACCCGCATCATGGTAATGCCATCCATAAAAATGGATGATGAAACAAACCCATAAATCGTTTTAACGCCAAAACGTGGTCCAAGCATCCTGATACCCAAATAGGTCAGCGGGATGTTGACCAACAAATTGAAAAGACCTATCGGGAAGCCATCAGGCCAGATTGCCATCCCTTTTGTAAGGTAATGAAGGATAATACCCAGGCCATATACTCCGCCTGGTACAATCTTATGAGGAGTAATAAAGTATACATACCCCACTGCCATGATGAATGAACCGATCGTGATCATTCCATAATCCAGGAACCAACGGGTGGAAAATATTTTTTGTTTAGGTGAAAATGTCATATCAGAATGGTTTGCATAAAAATAGACAAAAATTGCTTGTACGGAGCCTTATGCCGGAACGTAAAAAAAAAAGGTTCCTTTTGAGAACCTTTTTCAACCAGCGTTGATTAAAATCTTTTTTCTTTGATACGGGCTTTTTTGCCGGTAAGTTTGCGCAGATAAAACAATCTGGCACGACGAACCTGACCCATCCGGTTAACTTCGATTCCGTCAATAAACGGGGAAGTCATCGGGAAAATACGTTCAACACCAACATTGCCCGACATTTTACGGACGGTAAAGGTTTTGGTGGTTCCGGTACCCTTAATTTGAATTACAGTACCTTTATAGTTCTGAATCCGTTCTTTGTTACCCTCAACAATTTTGTACCTGACGGTAATTGTATCACCAGGATGAAATGCAGGAAATTCCTTTTGCTCAGCTAAAAACGCATTTTCAGCAATTTTAATTAAATCCATTACAATTGTTTTTACTTGTTTGACGAACGCAATATAAACAGTGTCCAGTTGTTTGCTGCCAGAGATTACGTACGGAAATCGGGTGCAAAAATAGTTATTATTTTGCTCTGAAAGAAATTTTTACAGAAAAAATGTTCGTAGTTTGCAGTTGAGTTAATTATGTCAGAATCCCAGTTTTTTTCTGATCTCCCCAGGTACGGCATTTTTGTGTAGCAGGATCGCTGTGGTTTTGTACAGAATATAAGGAACTGAAGCATAGAAGTATCCATCGTAGCTGTTGTACGGGCCCCATGAATTTTTAATTCTGTAATAGGGAGTTCCGTTTTGGTCTTTGGCATTACCAATGATGTGCATTGCGTGATCGTCTGTCGTTTCCTGTGTGTCAAAAGCAACCTGGCGAAGTTCCTGGGTAATTATTTTTTCCTTCCCAGGCCCATTGAGCTTGTAGATCTCCTTTTCTTTTTCATATTCGGAGAGTTTCTCCCATTTTCTAATTTCCGCATCGCTCATATCTTCCTTGTTTGCTTCCGGGACGACGGCAACACCTTTCTGAGTTGTTACAAAACCCTTTTCACTCACATCTGCAGCCCACCCGACAGTATATCCTTTGTCGAGAGCGTTGTCTATTATTTGTTGTAACTCGTTGAGGGGAACATTGTACAGTTTTTCCCACAGCCAGTTATCTGGTACTTCCAATACAAATTGCTGATAAAAAGGGTGATGGGTAAAAGAGGTGATCTCAACATAATCATCGGGATTTATCCCACCACAAAAATCTGAAAGGAAAGTTACCGGCGAATATTTCTTATTTTCATACTTAAATTCTTCAGGGATTTCACCAAAATAGGCATCTGTACTTTTTCTGAAGGCCACAGTCCATGACGATGAGATTTTTTTGTTTTTATTTTGCACTACTGAGGTTACCATATTTTTTAAAAGGTCATCAACTTCACCGTGAATATGTTTCTTTTCACCATAGTTTAAACCAGGATAAGCGGTTTCAGGGACCAATCCATAATTTTTCATAACGTACAGAATGTCGTGCAGCAAACCTCCGCTACCAAAATTAGCGTTGCCCTGCATTCTTACATACCGGTCTGCTTTATCGCAGTAGCAGTGATTCACGATAAACATTTCTGAAAGATTGACTTCAGGTTTGCCCATTCTTAACAACTCCGATTCTATGAAAGAGGTACCGGCAAATGACCAGCAGGTTGATGTACGAAATTGGTCTTTTACAGGAGTATGGGGCAATTCCCTGATCAGGGTAAATTGATAGCCTGAATCACTTTTTTCCTCTGCCTTCAAAGTCAGGCCAATGCCGAACATTACAAAAAGTACTGAAACAAATCCTCTAAACTGCATTTTTTTTAATTCTTTATTTCCGGGTAGTTGACACGGACATGATACATATTAATTAGTTTTTCATGAAAAAATTCTTTTAATACCCTGATATCCTTGAAGGTAAGGGGAGCATATTCGAGTTGTCCCAATTCAACCTTTTGCCTGAATATATTTTCAACTAAATTTCGAATAGTCTCTGAATTTTTTACAGAAAGACTTCTTGATGCAGCTTCAATACTGTCAGCCAGCATGACCACTGCTGTTTCTCTGGTTGTTGGCAAAGGACCTTTGTAGGTAAATATTTCATCGTCGACCACTTCAGAACTGTTGGTGTTGATTTGTTTCTGATAAAAGTATCCGGTTTTGGTCGTCCCGTGGTGGGTACGTATAAAATCAATGATCTGTTCAGGAATTTTATTTCTTTTGGCCAATTCTACACCTTTCTCTACATGATCAATGATCATGGCTGCACTCTCCATGCTGGAGAGGTTGTCGTGAGGGTTTATTCCAGCTGATTGATTTTCGATAAAATAAATTGAATTGTATATTTTTCCTATATCATGGTACAATGCTCCTGCACGAACCAGCAGTGAATTTCCCCCTATTCGGGAAATAGCCATTTCCGATAGGTTCGCCACCTGCAACGAGTGGTGCATGGTACCGGGAGCCTCCATGGCAAGTTTTTTCAGTAATTTGTGGTTGGAGAAAGTGAGCTCAATAAGTGTAATATCAGAAACGAACCCAAAGGATTTTTCAAGAATGTAGATCAGCAGATAAGTAATGAGGGTCAAAATGGCATTGACTCCAAACCATTTTATTTTAAGCCATTCAATACTACTCAGATTTGCTTCCTGCACAAGAGAGAATCCGATATATATCACCGAATAGGAAATAAATACAATCAGTGCAGTGACCAAGAGTTGTTCGCGCTTTTGCATCTTATTCAGGCTGATCACGGCCATACTGCCTGCAGTTATCTGTAACAGAACAAACTCATATCCGTTAGGAACCATGAAGCCCACAAACAGGGCAACAATCATATTGACAAATATTGCGACCCGGGTATCCAAAAACGATCTGACGATTAATGCTAGTGACGTAAAAGGTACCACATAGATGTCGAACGTGCCGAACCTGATAACTATTGAACAGCAAATTACCATCACACCCAGGGTGACCAGAATAAAGGCAATATCTCTTTTAGACCGCATCAATTTTCTCCTGATATTGAGGAGAAACAGGTAAAGAGTCAGGAGAAGCATCGTAACAAGGATTACTCTTCCCAGCACAATCAAAATGTATTTGGTGTTTTCGCCCCTGCTTTTCTCGAAGGTGATTCTTAGTGATTCCAGTAGGGTAAAGGTATTGGCTGAAATAATATCTCCCTGTGAAACAATTCTTTCGCCTTCCTGAACCATACCATGGTTGGTGGAGAGATTTTCCAGCATTTTTTCTTCCATTTGCCTGTTTCTCTCCTGATCATAATTGAGGTTACTTGCTAAATATATTTCCGGTTGAAAGTTGTCGAGGTAGGATTTCCATTCAGGATATAAATTTTTTAGCTCATCAAGTTTGCTGCGAATTTCGTTGTAAGCACTTTTCAGTGAATAGAGAGAGGATACTTGAATCTCTTTTCCAACATTATTTCTGAGAATTTTAATGCTGCTCTTTTTTGATAAATTGGAATTGTTGATGAAATTTTGGTCCAAGATCCCGACTTTGTACACCTCAAGATACATTGTGGTCATCTTTAACTTCAACGAAGCATGTTTGATAAAACTATTTGTCCTGGAACTGGTCATCCGGTTTATAACCTGGTTTAAAAGAGCAATTTGGCGCTGTACGATAGAATCGGTATATATAAAATAAGGTATTTGATTTTTCAGTAAGGAATCTCTTTCATGTAATATTTCCTGTTCGGACTTTTGGATAGCAAAATTGTATGGAGCGTATAAGGTCGCATGCATCCAGGGACGGCCTTTCTGGTATTCGTACCGAAATCTGGCTTCCTGGGGAAGTGAAAGGTACAAGGCAAAGCCTGTTATAAGGAAAAGTCCGGCCAGAAATATTTTATGTCCTTGTTTTGGGCCAATCCATTTTCTTATATGTTGGTTCATATGTATCAAATTTGTTAACAAATCCCGAAGATTCCGGGTGGAATTGACACAATTTCAGTGATTTTCTTTCTCCTGTTTGCAGAGATCGGCTCACGGTAATTCCATTGTATTTACTGTTGTGGATGCTAAGTCAAAACACAATAAATTTCTATCTTTGGGAATATTCAAAAATAGCAAATTTTTAATGAGATACGGAATTTCCAATCTGAGTATTGTTCCTGTTCGGACCGATCCGAGTGAAACCAGTGAAATGTGCACCCAAATACTTTTTGGAGAACATTATAGCATCATTGATGAAAATAAAAAGTGGTGCAAAGTCAGGCTTTCATTTGATGGTTATGAAGGATGGATAGATCAAAAAATGGTCAATGAAATTTCAGGAAAAACGTTCCATCAGTTAGGGAATCAACATTTAATTGTAACCACAAATCCTTTTAACATTGTACAGCCAGAGAAGGGATATGGAAATTTTCTCATTGTAGCGGGAAGTACATTGCCTTTTTACAAGCCATCCGGCAATATATTTAAAGTAGGAATGGATTCCTATACCATTCAGGGAGAAAAGATCCTGCCTGTAAAAAAAAATGTCAGAAATATTCTGATTGAAAATGCACTGAAATATTTCAATTCTCCCTATTTGTGGGGTGGCCGTTCACCCTTTGGTGTTGACTGCTCCGGATTAACACAGATACTCTACAAGATGATTGGTTTGCATATTCCAAGAGATGCGGGTCAACAGGCTTTAATCGGGGATAATATCATTTTTGTCGAAGAGGCCTTGCCCGGGGATCTGGCTTTCTTTGATAATGAAGATGGAAAGATTGTCCATGTTGGAATCATCTGGGAAAAGAATAAAATCATTCACTCTTCCGGTAAAGTCAGGATCGACAATATTGATCATTTTGGAATTTTCAACATCGATACGAAACGTTATTCCCATCAAATGAGATTAATGAGACGGATCATTCAGTCCAATGAATAATCTGCTTATTTCGTTAAAGTCTGATCGATCTTCTCAGCACATCTGTGGCCATTGGTCCTTCATTGAAGAGAAGATCTATGATACTGAGATTTGGCGTAAAACCAAATTTTTCCTGAAAAACCTGCATATAGATAACCGGAGTGAAGTTCTCATCACCGATCAGTTTGTCTGCTTTCGGGTGGATGGAGTAACGAAAATCCGCTGTTCCGGCCGGTAGATCTGTCGTTGCACAAAACGCTTCCGTAACGTTGATCTGACAGGCTACATTTAGTTCTTCCAATACTACCTGCTGGATTTCAAGGCTATAATCTGTCAAAAATTTCCATTTTTTCCCATGGTAGAAGGGCGAAAGGCTATCTGCATAATATTCGAAAAAGGGGGCATTGTTGTATGCCGAGAGCAATGCCTTCCAATGCAATTTCTGCCATGGATGGTCATAGGAAATGATCACGTCGCGCATGATCCTTTTGGAGTTTGACCCTTCTGCCACCGGAACCGACAGATTCTGTATCCCGTTTGCAGTCAGAATTGTGCAACGGTTGCGGTAGGATTGTTTGAGAAAATGTTCGCTCCATTCAATCCATACCTCTTCGTAGTTAAATAATTTTGTAAAATACTGAACCGGTGCCAGATAGGCACTACTCAAAATTACAGTATGGTTGCTTTGTTCCATACCGGAAAAACAATAGTTTCTATTTTACAGCCATGAAGAACCGGTCCCATCTGATCTTTGCTAAGAAGGTTTTATTTTTATCCAGTGACAACCAGACGAAAGAAGCCTTTCCAACAACGTGATCTTCAGGCACGAAACCCCAAAATCTCGAATCAGCAGAGTTGTAACGGTTGTCACCCATCATCCAGAAATAATCCATTTTGAAAGTGTATTCTTTTACGACAACTCCGTTGATATAGATTTCTCCATTTTTCACAGACAATTCATTTCCCTCATATACATCAATAATTCTCTTGTATATTGGCAGATTTTTAGTTGATAGTTGTATGGTTACTCCTTTTTTCGGAATCCAGATAGGACCGAAATTGTCGAGATTCCATGAATATTGATCATCGCTGGGGAAAATATTAGGATCTCGCTCCTCTTTCGGTAAGATAATCCGCTCCTTTTTGGTGATGAATTTCATCTCATTCATTTTCCTGAAATTTTCCTGCGTAAGCGTAATGATCATTTGGGATCCGGATCCCTCTATATCCTCAGGAGTAATATCAAGCTTTTCCATGGCATTTGGATTGAGGGAGGCACCCTGGATGGTAACCATATATTTGTGTTGGATTCCGGGGATCTCTTTTTGCTGTTTGCCATTTACATAAGCCTCTCCGTTTACAATTTGCAAGGAGTCACCAGCAATGGCTATGCAACGTTTGATGTAATTTTCTCTCTTATCGACAGGACGGTAAATGATATCCCCGAATGATCGTTTGTCCATATTGACACGGTCTCTGCCATAACTTCTAACCATTTCATAATAACTGCGATCCTGCATATTGGTTGCGACTGTATCCCCTTCCGGGAAGTTGAAGACAACTACATCATCATTCTTTACTTTTCCAAAACCTGCGAGTCGTTTGTAATCATTGTGTATTACTTCGGAGAAAGAGGGGGTGGATGCAGTAAAGGGCATCGTATGGTGTACAAAAGGAAAGGCAACCGGAGTGTTTGGCATTTTTGGTCCGTAGGCGGTCTTGCTGACGAACAAATAATCACCCACCATCATGGACTTTTCCATCGAGGAGGTTGGTATGGTATAGGCTTCAATAAAAAACAACCGGATAAAAGTTGCTGCAATCACGGCGAAAATAATGGCATCGACCCATTCAACCACTTTTGTTTGCTTCCCATCCACCGGATTTTTCTTTTTCCAAAATGACCAGTGAACTCTATCTGTAATATAAATATCAAAAATGACCACCAATCCGACTAACCACCAAAAATTACTGAGCCAGATTACCCACAACAAATATAAAGCTGAGACAATACCAAATTGAACCCATTGACTTTTCGGAATGTTTTTAAACATAAAATATTCAGTTAAAATTTTAACAAATCAGACATGCTGAAAATTCCTTTTTTACCCAAACAAAATTCTGCAGCAATAACAGCACCCTGTGCAAAACCTTTTCTGTTGTACGCGTTGTGGGTGATTTCGAGGTAATCGACTTCGGAATCGTACTTTACAGCATGCAAACCGGGGAAAGGATCTTTTCGTAAAGGATGAATATGAAGCTCTTCTTTATTTTTTGGAGTTTCGATGGTCCACGATTTTTTTGTGTCATTTTCGTGCAGAATGCCTTCAGCCAGTGTAATCGCAGTGCCACTCGGAGCATCCAGTTTCTGCGTGTGGTGAATTTCAGTCATGGAGACATCATACTGGGGAAAAGGCTTCATCATCCTTGCAAGGATCTTATTCAATTCAAAAAAGAGGTTTACACCCAGGCTAAAGTTAGAAGCGTAGAAAAAGCAGCCATCATTTTTAAGACACTCCAATTCGATCAAAGGCTTTTGATCCAGCCAACCGGTTGTCCCACTGATTACCGGCACTCCAGCTTCAAAGCAGATCCTGTAATTTTGGATGGCTGTAGCCGGCGTGGTAAACTCGATTGCAACATCTGCTTTTGAAAGATTTCCGACTGTAAGATCCTTTTGATTATCAACATCAATCTTCAGAATGACAGCATGACCCCGACCAATCGCGATTTGTTCGATCTCTTTTCCCATTTTACCGTATCCTATCAATGCAATCTTCATGCTGGTGCTTTCACAATAAGTATGATTGTACTAAAATGCATTACAAAGGTAAGATTTTCATGTGGAATTATTTTGTTTTTTAATGACACATAGAATGAATCCCGATTTATCAGGATTTCCTTCTTACCTGAAGCTTATTTTGGGTATCTATTTATTTGAAAAGATTTTCAAGTCCTAATTTTTTGGCGGCATCCTGTAAGGTCGATTTGGCCTTCTTCTTAAATTCATTCTCTACCAATGTTTTGGCTTCCGATATATCCACTTTGACTTCGGGCTTTTTCATGTTGCCGACTACATTAATTTTGATTGGATATTTGTCAATGTTTTCGGTTCCGGGAACGAGTCCGATAAAACTCGTGACGTCTGAACTTAAATCATTTTTGTTGACCTTGAAATTTAGCTGATAATTCAGATCCAGCGCCAAACTTTGACTGCCGGATACTGTCACCTCCTGGTTGGCTATATATGTTGTAAAAGGAGCAATGGATAAGGCTCCGTTGGTGATGGAGATATTGCTGGAAAACTCATTGACTTTTACGTTGGTAAACAGATCCTTTCTAAAATATTTGCCTATTTCCGCGAACATGCTGTTTTCAACCAGTTCCACGTTTTTCATCGAAATGAGACCGGTGCCATTGAGCGAAGCAAAATAGGGTGCATAGTCTCTTCCGAGCGTTCCGCTCAAAGATATACCTGATCCGAAGGTTCCTGTACTATTCCTGGCTATGGGAAGTAATTGCCTGACCATACCTACTGATTGATAGGCAGTTGGTAAGTCAAAATCCTTAATATCAATCTTAAAGTCGAAATCAGCCGGATATTTTTCTTTGGCAGCATAAATTCCCGATAAAACCATTTTTCCTTTCAGGAGATTCATGGAGAGTTGGTCGAGGTTCAGTTTTTGGTCTTTCATGATCAGTTTTCCCGAGGTTCCCCTGATTTCCATCTTGTTGTATAGCATCCGGTCGACCGACGCCTGCACTGTCAGGTCAATTCTTGCGGGAATGACATAAGGTTCACTATGGATGGTATCTGCGCTTTTTGTGCCGCCATTCATCAGTTGGGTTACATCCAGTAAGTCAGATTTCACTTTGATATTGCCTTGAATAGTGCCATCCTTCAGCATGTATCCCCAATAATTGGCAAAAAGACCATCAACGGTGAAATCGCTTACACCCAGTTTCCCTCTCATATCAGAGATGGTAATCTCTTTCGAATTGAAGACGAAGGCAGCAGACTGAATTCCAAGCCGGTCAGGAAAACCAGGCGAACGGTAGAAGAAATCCAGAATATTGAGTGATCCTCGTGTCTGAAATCTGTCATATTCACCCTTGTCAATGGCTGCAAAGGGTCCGTCGAAATGAATGTTTGCACGGATTATTCCGCCGATTTCCATCGTGTCGATTGGAATGGTCTGCTTAAGTGATGAAAAATCAATTTCACCTACAACATCTCCTTTAAGCATAGGATTGCTAACCGGGGAAGTAACTGTCAGATTAGCTATTAACGGGTGTCCTGCAATATTTGCCTCCATTTTACTGATGGTAATCAGAAGAGAATCCATGGTTCCCTGGGGTTTGCTCAATTGTGCCTCCAGCTCCATTTTACTGATTTCATTCAATTTGGACGGATACTTTAAACGACCGTTGGTTAGTTTAAATTTAGCTTCCATTGCCGGATAGGTCGCGTCAGAATATGTTCCCTTTATGAATCCGTTGAATGACAGCATACCACTTTTATCGTAAGACTTCAATTTCTGCTGTTGCTCCTGAGGCAAGAAGCCAATGAGTTCATCGAGGGAGGCTCCGTTGGATTGAAAAGTAAGATCGAATTGATCTGATTGATCACCCATGACAATACTTCCCTGAAACGCCATGGGCAGCTGATTGATTTTGAACTTATTGTCAAGAATGCGAAAGCTCATTTGATCAAAATTTGACTGAATGGCACCCTCTCCGCTAACTTTTATCCCGCTGATCAGCTGTCTATCATTGTACCTGACTGTTATACTATCGGCATTGCCTGAAAAATTAAGTTTGGAGTCGCTGCCTTTTAAAAATCCGGATAAATCAAAATTTCCGCCTCTAAATCCGGCCTTTATTTTGGATTCATCATCCTGGTAAGTGAGACCGGTATTGATCAGTTGAATTTTTGTCAGATCAATCTTCATCGGGCTTTTTTCCCCTGATGATGATTTTGAAGCAGCTGGCCTGGTAATATCCCAGTTGGCTTTTCCTGCCGGTGTAACTAAAAGGTTAAGCTGAGGATCATTTAAGATCATTTCCGATATCGTCAATCCATCACTTTTCCATAAAGAGGAGAGGGAAAAAGAAGTTGACAATGTTTCAACCCGAAGCAATGTTTTGCCATCAAACTCGTTGATTCCTGAGATAGTCAACTCTTTTAACCTTACCTCCAGCTGGGGAAAACTGCTGAAAAGAGATACCTCTGCCTCCTTGAAATCAAGCTTTGCCAGCAGTGATTCATTAGCCATTTGCTTCACGCTGGTGATGATTTTCCCTTTAAATACAACAGGAATGAAGATAATAGCTAAAATTAATGCAATAACAACAGCAACAGTAAGTTGCAATATATTTTTTTTACTCATTTTCAATTTTTAAAGGGTGATTAGTATTTTTCTCAGCATAAAGAGCGACGTCTGACAGGTTCTTATGATATTTCGTTCGCGGTCGTTTCCGAAATTATATAGCTGAGAAGTGGTGTTTCCATTGTGTGCGATGGCGATCCAGACTGTACCAACCGGCTTTTCGTCTGACCCCCCCCCCGGTCCGGCGATGCCTGATGTGGAAATGGCAAAGTCGGTATTCATCACATGGCATGCCTGAAGAGCCATTTTTTCAACTACTTCCCGGCTGACTGCTCCATGATTGAGGATGAGATTGTTCTCCACACCCAGCAGATTTGTTTTGATCTCATTCGAATAGGCCACAACTGATCCTTTGAAATAAGCTGAGCTGCCTGGATTTTGGGTAAAAAGAGCTGCTATGGCACCACCGGTGCAACTCTCTGCAGTAGAAATTGTCCAGCCTTTTTTTTCCAGGATCTTTCCGATGCTACCGGCCGGAGATTCATCATCGTAGCCATAAATATTGGACTGAATTAAATTCTGCAATTTTTCAATTTGAATGTCTACACCAGCCTCCATCAATGAAAGTTCCTTTCCACGCGCTGACAAGCGTAGTCTGACACCTTGCGGACTTGGCAGATAGGCCAGTTTGATATATTCAGGCAGTGCATCTTCCCATGCAGAAATTTTCTCGGCCAGCATTGACTCAGGCAATCCCTGGGTTAAAACTGTTCGGTGGAGGATGGTGGTAGTTTGAAAAGTGTTCCTTAGATAGGGTAAAATTTCAAATTCCATCAGGTATTTCATTTCAAAAGGGACACCGGGCATAAAAATAAAGCAGCAACCATTTTTTTTCAGTAATAAGCCAGGGGCAGTTCCCATGATATTCTGAAATACCCGGCTGCCCTCTGGAACCAATGCCTGATCTCTGTTCAAACGGTTGAGCAAGATCCCCCTCTTACTGAGTAACTCTTCAATATTTTCCAGCACGGTCGGGTCTGCAACAAGTTGGGTACCAAAAAAATTACAGATGGTATCTTTGGTTTTGTCGTCTTTTGTAGGTCCCAAACCTCCAGTTACGATTACTACATCTACCTTTTTAGCTGTTTCTGCAAAAGTTTCTGAAATATGTTCCGGATCGTCTGAGATACTTGTAATCTGACGTACATTGATACCTTCATCATTCAGTTTCCGGGCCATCCAGGCCGAATTTGTGTCAACAATCTGTCCGATCAGTATTTCATCCCCTATGGTGATGATATCTACATTCATAATTAATAAATTTTTTTACCTATCATATCATATCATACCCGAATGGATAGAGACTCAGGCGCATTAGCTTAAAGTGCTGTAATCCAAATGGTATACCAATGATGGTAATGCAAAGCAGGATTCCGAAAAGCAGATGGGTCAGGGCAATCCATAAACCGGCAAATACCAGCCAAATTAGATTCAGCAGGCAAGATAGTCCAGGGATAGATCCTCCGGTGGGTTGTACAGTTTTGCCGAATGGAGCCAGGGTGGCAATACCTATTTTAAAAGCCTGCAGCCCCCAGGGAATGCCAATAATGGTGCAACAAAGTACCAGTCCGCCCCAGATATAGCCCAAACAGGCAACCAATCCACCAAAAATAATCCAGATAACATTTCCGATTAAGCTCATAACTTTGAACAATTGAGGTTTAAATTTTGGCTGTTAGCTATTGGCCATTAGCTTTTAGCTGTTAGTAACTCAAAATTTGAATATTTACTCAAATAAATTGCAATAATGATTAAAAAAGAAAAGCCTTTCCATCCTCGATTTTCTAAATGCTAAAAGCTAATTGCTAACAGCTTTTAGTCTGACAACAATGCGCCTTCTGCATCTAAATTCACGGCTAAAGTACAAAATGAGATGCAAAAGATATTTTATTCTTTTCTTTGTTCAGCTTTTTTAACAATCTATATGAAAATTATATTTGTTTGCCAGGGAAATCAATTCAATTTTATTAACCACACATCCGTCACTTTTGAAGCCTCCCGCCAATTAAGTGAAGACTCTTCTGGCTGGTCGAAGGTAATGTCGATTTTACCATCGCTCACATATTTTGGATTGAGCGGGAACTCTTTAAATTCTTCGTATCCTTTGTTGTAGGTGGTGGGGTTAATCCTTTCGCCATCCACGCGAAGCAAGGCTTCGCGATAACCGGAGATCCTGATCATGTATCTGCCACCGGGATCCAGATCATTGTATTTCAAAACAGGAAAATTCTGAAAGAGCTGTGTAGACAACCTTCTGCGGCTTAAGCCGTTTTCCCACCAGGCTACATCAGTTGCATCGTCCGAAAAAGAAAGTACATGACTGCTTTTGGAGATATCTGATATGTTGTCGTAGTAGCTGCCGATACCAGGATTCTCCCATTTTGCGATTACGTCAAGCCTCGCAAGTTTTTCCTTCTCAGATGCCATTTTTTCAATTTTTTTGAATTCGTCAGTTAACCACCAGCGGTTATTCAATGGATAATCAATAAAGTCTAGAATGGCTCCTCGTTCAGCTCCGCTGGCCTGGTATTTTTTTACACTGGTCTGGAGTCCGACAGATTGGAAAAGAGCTTCGCAATAGTTAACAATTTTTTCCCTTAGATCATTGGTTACCGGCTCTTTATCACTTTTATTTACAAGTTGCAGAGCTAAGTCCATGGCTTGGTCAGCGCCCAGTTTTGGTGCTTGCATAAGTACTTCATTGGCCTGTTTCTCCAGTTTTTGTTCATATGCTTTCCTGCGTTTCACAAAGACATCGTAATTGGAACGCATGACAAGAAGTTGCCAGCGCCAGTTGCTATTTAGTTCGGGGTGCTTTGTTTCCAGATTTTTCCAGAATGAATAGGTTGCCTCGATTCCTCCGTTTTCTTCTACAGGACCTACCCAGTTTCGTTCGAGTGCCAAAATTCCATCTGCCCCGGATTCAGCCACAGAAGAGCCAAAAAAGAAACGGGCATATTCGACCATCACTTCCCTTACAGATTTTGTTGGATCCCATGCCATCTGGCTCCAGGTTACTTTGTTGACATCGTCATGGACGCCATCCGAGTAAGAAAGAAAACCATCGGTAAACGGAGCATAGCGGTTGTGTATTTTAGCATAATAGGATGGTTGCGGGTTGCAGACTTCCCTGCCTTCTGTGAGTGCAAATGCCTGGTCGAAGTTCAGCGTCGGATATTGACAGCGGACGGTATGGGTCAGATCAGGATAATGTCTGTGCCGATACTTTGCAGGTAAACGATATCTCGTAGCAGCAAGGTCCGGACTACTTGGTCCGGTAACAACTCCGGTTAGCCAGTCAGGTTTGTTTTTTTCGAGGTATTGATAGAAATAGTCGACATGATCATCGCTAAATCCCTGTAAAGAGATCCACATCGTGGCTTTTGGATGATATTTCTTCAATTTTTCAGTTACTGCCTTCAAAAATGGCATGACATCCCTGGGGTGATTGTCGCCGGGATCGCCACCGGGAAAGAATACACCATCCACGTATGGACACTCCTTGTAATAGGCTTCATGCCTTGCAACTTCTTCCCTGAATTGGACAGAATCGGAAAGATCAACATCTGCCGGGATCCAGTCCCAATGATCCAATCCATAATCGTGGCAAATCTCACTGATTTTTTTATTCATCACATCCCTTGGGTATTTCATGACGGGATTGATTTTGCCATCGTGAAAGGGTATATTTTCGATGCTGTTGGTTCCAAACAATGCCAGTTCACGCAAATATTTCTCGTACTGATCCATGGTCCAGGCATCCCAGGAATTGGCTGTGTTGCGATATCCGATCTGGTGACCCCTGATTGGGTATTTCGGAGAGGTCGCAATCTCATTTTTTTTGTCAAATGAAATTTTGTTGCGGGTCAGATCAGCTGTTCTGAGTAACTGACCTATGGAAAAAATTACTGCCCGCTGATCAGCAGCAATCAGCCACAAAATGTTTTTGCCGTTTGATTGATCCAGTACCAACCTGTATCCTTCGGGTTTCAATTCTGGTTTTACATCAGAATTATTTGAGGGTACCGGTGTGCCAGACAGCTGTTTTTCAGAAGAGAGGGCAATTGCAATAACCGGTTGACTTCCAATCTTATCTGTTTCTTTGAGTTGAATAGCCGTTCTTATGGCAATCTCCTCTTTAAGTACCCTGATAGCTGTCTCCCTGACTGGTGAAGGGATGTTTTTGGAAGCCAGGATTGTTGCCTTGCTTAGGTCGACAACTTGTGCAGAAAGCGAAATGGTGATTAAAAGTAGTAATGTCAGCAGATGTAGTTTTCTCATTTTGATAGATTTTTATGTAGAAAGGCAGTTGTCCATTTGATTATCATATGGTTTTCATTTTTATTTTGTGCGGAATTCGGGTACTGCATTCAGGGCATCGATGAAATTGTGCACCACGTCTGTGTGACAATCTTCCTGCCATGAGCCTTTGCGCCAATCTTTTACATCGCACAAGGCTGCCGGTCCGCCATCAGAGTCGATAAAATAGGTTACCCAGTTCAAGTTCCGCAAGGCTATTTCTTTGTATTTCTCACCGCCTCCGGATGCATAAAAAAGTGCAGCGACACCGCCCAATTTAGAACATGCACCTCCCCACGGGCGCGGATCAGAATCCTGTTCACCCATCAGTGTTACACCTCCAGGCATTTTGATGGCAAAATGGTTCAAGGTAAAACCGATGCATTTTTGAGCCATATTTTTCCAATCATGATCCAGTTTCTCTTTTTGTTCGATGAGATACCTGGCCATTTCGAGTGGTGCCCAGGAGTTTCTGTTGTTTTCTTCTGTCATGTCTTCAAAAAACTGAATCCACTGCGATTTGGCCCGGCTTTCTGGAGCCTTTATCTGAATCTCCCTGACCCAATACCAGAGTTTCGCCCGGGGTGCAACAAATTCCTCACTTCCCATCTCAATCAATCCATCCCACAACCTGAGAATATAGACCATGTTTCCGTTGCGTTCACCCCAGTGCTTTCCGGTTAGGGCGTCGACCCTGAAAGGCCAGGGTGCACGAGATCTGCTGCCTGATCGCATGTTTTCGGCCAGCACCCTGGCTATATCCAGAGCCCTTTCTCCAAAGAACAGGTTTCCTGTTTTTTTGTATAGCTGCAGGAAAGCATATCCAGCTATGCCACCTTTGTCGGGTTCAATTACCTGTTCTCCGTATTTGGCATCTCCCTGAGAACTCCTGGTTAAGGGAATCTGCTCGTGATTTCCTGTCGAGCGCGGAAAATTGGAAAAGATTCCTTCATTGGGTGTGGAGGCCAAATTTGCCAGGAATAGACCCATTTGTTCTGCATATTTCAGGGGAAGGCTATCCGATTTTCCAAAATACTCCCAATATTTCAGATAGGATATTATGCCCATTCCCAATTGTGTACATGGGATCAAGTCTGTTTTATATGGTTTGTAAACTGAATCAATAAAAGTAGCATAGAAGTAAACAGGATATCCCGGTTTCCCGATAGGGGCTTTGTAATACCAGTTCATCTCTTTTTTCAATGCCTCCTCCCAGTTGATCCAGGGTAGCAACAATCCTTCCTTGTCATAAACTGCTGTATGAAAACCAATTTTTTTAAGAAGAGGTTGTTTCGCGCAGTTGGTAAGCATTAAAACCGCTGCAATGAGTGAAATGATCATCACTGCAAATCCTGCAATCCACTTTCGGGGGTATTTTTGCATGAATTTTGAATTATTGTGCTACTTCAATTTTCCAATCTTTAAACTCTACCCAATACTGTCTCGTATCCGGACCTCCGGCAGCCAGTCCTATATCAACAGATTCATTGATACCGGGAATTTCAACCGAGTGTCTTTCGATGATCCAGCTTTTCCCGTCCAGGCTTATGAAACCGCTGAAACTGTTTCCGTGACGGATCAATTTCAGATAAACCGGAGTCTTACTGTGTTCCGGAAGGTTCTGACTGCTGGCTTTGTGCATGCAACCATTGGCAAATTCATCGTATTGTATTCCTGCCCGGCCCGGAGTACCGAAAAGCAAAACAGAACCCTTGCTGCCGGGCTGAACATCGAAACTTTTAGCCATATCGTTGCGAACAAACAGTCCGCTTCTGAACCATTCGTGTGTTCGTTCACCAAACTGATTAATTTTAACAGTAGCAACGAAATCACCTTTGATATTTTTAACATACACTGCCCCATAAGAATCTTCTGCATGGTAAAAATCTGAGCCACTCGCGGCAATTTTAAAACGATTATTCTGTGGTTCTGATTCGATTGAGTAGGGAATTGCCCGGGGAGATCCATATTGCAGAATTTTTGTTTTGCTCAGATCAAGGGCAGTTTTGGGTTGTACAAGGATATTTTCAACTGCGCTGTTGCCAATGTGGATCGTATGTTTTCCAACGGGAACGGATACCGATATGCTCATGTCCCGTATTTCATTTCCTTTAAGTTCTAACGGATTCTCCCGGATAGCATGGTTGTCCAGATAAATAACACCTGCTGATTTTTGGATTGTTCCGGTAAGATTTTTTGCTGTAGCAAAAATGCTGATCGGCTCACCATCCAGGCATCTGTCGGCGGATAGTCTGAAATTCTCAAAAACAACTGATGGCTTAGAACCTTCTATCTTGATTTTTTGGTGGGGCGTTGTACCAATTGAAAGCAAATGATCACCTTCATCGTAAATCCTGAGTTGAAAATCAATGGTTCGGTTGTTGTTTTTAATGACAGGAAAGAGTTTCCTATCGCAGACTTTTCCATCCAGATATAATTCTACCGGCACAATTCCTGTAGAACCGTTATTGAAAACCATAGCAGACAACTGGATGACACTCCCGGCAGGGTAGGAGCCTGAAGTTTGTCCGGACGGCTGTATATTCAATCTATCATACTGAAAATCAGGATTTCCATCGATGATTGTTTCAGGAGCATGAGCAGGGCTTTCAATTTTAAAATTGTTGCGGTAGGTATTATCTTCCGGTTGCGCGGCACAATATTTCATTTCACCCTGTTGGAGGTCATAATAGATGTTCTCCTCAGTTAGCCAGCCTTGCGACATGTTATCGAACCAGAAACCTACGTTGTCGTTAAAGAATCCTGCATGAACACGGTGCACAAGATTTCTCCTGACGATGGAATTGAAAACCATTCCAGAAGTTTTTATCGCACCCGAGTCGTCGGCATCCTGCTGAACGTCATCCAGATGGTTGTATTCTACCGTATAGTTTCCATCCAGGGCATCTTCCTGATTTGACCAGTCACCAACATCAATTCCGTACCTGCCACGGGTTTTGGTGATATAATTATGCGAAATAGTTGTTGAGAGCGAGTTGTTGGCCAGGATAGCAACACCCCCGCAATCAGAAACTCGGTTGAACGAGATCAATGTTTCTCTGATGATTTTTGGGCTGTCACCTCCGTTGGAGGATTGGATGCCCTTGTTGTAATCCACCTCATTTTGCCACACAGGTTTGACTGAACCGGTTACATATATTCCGCCATTGTCAATTGATTCAATCCGGTTGTCCAGAATTCTGGTCTGGTAGCAACCCGATCTTACTGACACGCCTGTTCCCGCACACGAACGTACCACACTTTCAACCAACTCGCATGCATGGGCATATTCGAAAGCCAGCGCTGTACTTCCGGATTCAACCCCTTCGAAGGTCAGGCCATACAAACGGAGGTTCCTCACCGGATGCCCCTTTTCTCCCTTTACATTGACAAGTTGGTTCAATTTTGCCACAGAGGTAAAAGAACTGTTTGGGTCACTGTTCTCTTTTGTGGAAATGTAGCTAAGTTCTTTGGCTTTGCTGTCGAAATACCACTCGCCTGCACTATCCAGCACTACTTTCAAATTCTCGATATAATACCTTGGCGGTACGATAACGATTCCTTCCTGAGGATTCTTAAGCGTTGCCATGCCTTTTTTTGCATCGATGTTGCTGATACTATTTATCCCGGTATGCCAACGTAAAAGCATAATGACACGATTCCCGGCCAGATCTTTCCAGGGTTCAAGTTCTCCTTTTCTGAAATAGAGTTCATTTGTTTTTTTGGAAACAGATGAAGGTATGAAATAACCCGAGTTTGGTTTCCTGGCCAAAACTTGTTTTTTCCCGTTTATCAAAAACATTCGGACCGAATCAGCATCCAATGTTGCGACCCAGAGGCCTTGTTTTTGTATCCATCCAACGACAGGTATGCCACCGGAAATAACAGGTTTTTCGCCCGGATAGGCTGCATAGGTTACATAATGGTCTTTCAATTTGTGGTATTCGAAAGCCCCCGTAGGCAGATTGGTCTCGACACGTTCACCACCATCTTTTGGTTCAAATTGCAGGGGCTGGTTTAAATAGTAATGACCTTCACGAATGAAAACGAGAATGTCTTTTCCACGTCCAAGCGGATGCGGAGAGCCGATCCATCTTTTTTCGATGGGAGAATCTTTTGGATAAAAAACTTTTGATTTTAGAATTCGTACTGCTTTTCGGGCCTGTTCGATGGTTGCAAACGGTCCATCTGTTTTGGCGGCATTAGGGACGGGTTGTGTCCCGCTCCACAGGTCACTTCCGGCAGGTGAAACATAAAAATCCGCTTTGGCATTGGTCGCGGTGAATTTTTGCCATTTTTCTCCCTGTAATAGTTTACCATCTCTGTCTTGGGCATCTGCACTGTAGAGGATAAAAACCAAATAAATCAACAGGCAGGGTGAGAGAAATCCCGATTTAATTTGCGTCGTAATAGTCATGATCGAATTTTAATAGTTAATAGCGGATACCTGGTAAAAGTAAAAAAAATAGAAGGGAAGTCAAGTAACTAAATTGACTAAAGTGAGCTAAGATTGGGGACTTCGGTACTTGTTTAAGATCAGTTAAAAACATCTGGCGTTTTCATCTTTAACAGGTTAAAAAAGGCAAAATTAATCATAGTCTCCAATAAAAATTTTAAGTATTTTAGTTCACTTTAGTCACTTTAGTCCCTTTTTAGTTCACTTTAAATTAAAAGTATGAAAAAACCAGTTTTATGGATGATGTTCTTAATGTCACTTGTAGCCGTTAAATCACAGGCCAAAGAGTCTGGATTAACTATCCCGATTGAAAAGTATACCCTGAAAAACGGGTTAACTGTTGTATTGCACGAGGATAAATCTGATCCAATTGCAGCCGTAGCAGTGTATTATCATGTAGGATCCAGCAGGGAAGTAACCGGGAAGACTGGTTTTGCCCATCTATTTGAGCACATGATGTTCCAGAAATCAGAGAATGTACCTGAAGATCAGTTTTTTAAAAATATTCAGGGTGCAGGGGGATCCCTAAATGGGAGTACGAACCAGGACAGAACAAACTACTATGAGGTAGTTCCGAAAAACGCGCTGGAGCTGGCTTTGTGGATGGAGTCTGACCGGATGGGATATCTTGAAACGATGGTTACAAAATCAGCCTTGGTGAATCAGCAGAATGTTGTGCAAAACGAAAAGCGTGAAAGTGTAGACAATGCTGCCTATGGTTTCAATTATGGGTTGATTGCAAAAACACTTTATCCAGTTGGACATCCTTACAGCTGGACTGTTATTGGAGAAATGAAAGACCTGACCAGTGCAACCGTCGATGATGTCAGGGCTTTTCACAGCAAATATTATGCTCCCAACAATGCCACCCTGGTAGTATCAGGCGATATCAACAAATCAGAGGTAAAGGCAATGGTTGAAAAATATTTTGGAGAGATTCCCAAGGGAGTAGCCATTGAAAAACGCAAGCCAATGCCTGTTTCTGTCCCGGCTACTGTGAAACTGTATCATGAGGACAATTTTGCTAAAGCACCGATGCTAACCATGGTTTTTCCTACCGCGGAACGTTATTCAAAAGACGCATATGCACTCAATTTTCTGGGTGAATTGATAGCCGGGACAAAGAAATCACCCCTTTACACGATCCTTGTTAAAGAGAAAAAGCTGACTTCCCGTGTTTCTGCAAGAAATGGTTCACAGGAACTGGCAGGTTCATTTACCATATCAGTGGCAGCCAATCCGGGAGTTAATTTAACCGACGTGGAGAAGGCAATTTTTGAAGGTTTTGCAAAATTTGAAGCTGACGGATTTGCAGAAGAAGATCTTACCAGGATCAAGGCAAATGAGGAAACCCGTTTCTATAATTCATTTGAGAGTGTTCAAAGCAAAGCCTTTACCTTGGCCGAATACAATATTTACACCGGAGATCCGGAATTCTATAAAAAAGATCTTGCCAATATTCAGGCAGTTACCATGGCTGATGTTAAGGCTGTTTTTGCCAAATACCTCAAAGGCAAAAATTTTGTCGAAACAAGTTTTGTTCCAAAAGGTGAAGCAAAATTGATCGTATCCGGGTCTGTCAATGCCGGCATAGTGGAAGAAGATGTTACTAAAGCGGCTGAAGTTAAAGCTGCTGCTGTTGGTGATGAAAAAGTTGCCAGAACCGTTACCAAACTTGACCGTTCGGTCAAACCGCAAGCGGGTCCGGATCCTGAAGTGACAATTCCTAAGCCCTGGTCAGCCTCGATGCCAAACGGAATGAAAGTATGGGGGATCTCTCAGACTGAATTGCCACTGGTTACCTATACCATTAAAATAGATGGAGGTCATAAATTGGACAATGTGCCCAAGGCCGGTGTTGCCAATCTGGTTGCTTCCATGATGAATGAAGGAACCAAGAACAAAACTCCTGAGCAGTTGGAGGATGCCATTGGTATGTTGGGAGCATCGATCCGGGTGAGCGCTTCCGATGCTGATATTTCAATTGAAGTAGGCTCGATGGGATTCCGCAGTTCAGGTGGCATGCTTGTTCGTAATTTCGAGAAGTCGCTGGAATTGGTTGAAGAGATTTTGCTCGAGCCAAGATGGGACATGCAGCAATTTGCCCTTGCCAAAAGCAGGATTATCAATGGGATCAAGAGGAATTCGGCAAGTCCGGAATTCCTGGCCTCACAGGCATTGAACAAATTAATCTTTGGTGACAATATTTTGGCCATCGATGCAACCGGTACAGAAAGCTCAGTTGCAGCTATTACCATGGACGACCTGAAAGAGTATTATGGTAAATTCATTTCCCCCTCTATTTCCGAAATGCTGGTGGTTGGAAATATTGATCAGGCAAGGGTCCTAAAAGCCCTGGCATCGTTGAATGGAAAATGGGCAGCTAAAAAAGTGGATATTCCGCAAATCAAAGTGCCTGCTGCCCCTGAAAAATCGCAAATTTATTTTGTTGATGTTCCCGGAGCCAAACAATCTGTGATTTCTATCGGTACTCCTTCGCTTCCCCGGTCTAATCCTGATTTCTATCCTGCCTATGTGGCAAATTTTAAATTGGGTGGTTCATTTAATGGAAATTTGAATCTCATTCTGAGAGAGGAGAAGGGTTTTACTTACGGTGCCCGTTCCAGCTTTGCAGGTTCAAAGGATTACGGACAGTTTACAGCCTCTTCAAAGGTTCGAACCAACGCTACGGTAGAATCTGTGACCATTTTCAAAACTGAGATGGAAAAATACCGGAAGGCTAATCCGCAGGAGTATGTCGATTTCACTAAATCGTCGCTGCTGAAAGGAAATGCTTTGCGTTTTGAAACCCTGAGTGGTCTGATGGGAATGCTGAATACCATGACAGGCAACAATCTTCCTGCCGATTACATCAAGAAGGAAGAAGCCTATGTCAAAGGACTTACCATTGACCAGCAGCTAAAGTATACCAACAAATATATTGATCCGGCACGGATGTATTATGTGGTGGTTGGAGATGCCAAAACCCAGCTTGAACCACTGGAAGCGGTAGGGCTTGGGAAACCGATACTTTACAAATAGCTATATTTAAATGAAAAAGCCGGGGTTCG
>JANYKW010000019.1 GCA_025358025.1 Bacteroidia bacterium
CGAAGTGGCCTGAAGTTTGGAGAAGAGGGCATTGGAAGAGGTATCTGAACCTGTTAGAAAAACACCTAACCAGCCAAGTATCGGCGAAAAAAAAGGGAAAAGGATACCTGTACCGGCCAGAGCCATTGCCATGGTGATGGCCATCCCTGAATTATTGGTGATAAAAGCGAATCCAACTATCGAGGCAATGGTAAGGATCGGGTATTTTAACTGATTCATGGTTGCTATAAACGAGCTGAATCCATCTTTGAACCTCATTCCTATCAACGGCAGTGAAATAAATGCAGCCAACAGGGCAGCAGTTCCTGCATTGGAAAGAATATTTAAATCAAAAGGCTTGATAGCCAGGAGACTTCCATCCGGCTTTAAAATGGCATTGTGTAATCCTGGAACGTAAAATTTGATTGGGATGATTGAATTAAGCAAGTCTTTTACGGGTTGCAGTCCCCAGGTTACGATGAATAATGTCATTAAAATGAATGGCGACCAGGCTCTTATGATCTGCCAGCTCGTATATTTAAGTTCTGATTCGATTGTTTGCTGAGGCTCTTCCCTGAATCTCCAGATTGATTTTGGTTTCCAGAAATTTAAAAATACCGTTAAACAGATAATTGTTGTCAGGCCTGCCAAAATACCCGGGAGCATAGGATTAACATAATTGGACACCAGGAATTGAACAGTTGAAAACACAACACTTGCGTAAGCATTCGGTGAACGCCGTCTTTTAAATTGTCTTTTTGGTCTTTAGGTTTGGATCTTACCTTAAAGACAAGCCATGCTAAACTCGAAACAATTCGTAGCACTCTATCATGAGTACCTGGAATCCGGTCTAACCGTCCGTGATTTTTGCGCCAACCAGCACATGAGGGATTCCAAGTTCTATTATTGGAAGAACAGGTTGAAAAGTCAGCTGCCACCCAAGAAAGGTTTTGTGCCGGTGGTTTTTGAGAAAGAACAACAAGTCCGGTCCTTCCATTTTCCAACCCCGGCACAGAACCGGTCGAAGACCTTTTCAAATCCGCCAGCTGCCAACTCCTCGGTTTTCTGTGAGATCAGCTACCCCAACGGTGTTTGTATGAAGCTGAACGGTTTGCCAGAACCGGAAGTGTTGCGCTCTCTGTTGCTTTTACTACATCATTAAGATGTTCAGCCTCACCTGTGCAATGCGGTACTATCTGTATTGCTTTCCAACCGATATGCGCCGGAGTTTTTATACCCTCAGCGGAATGGTGACCAATTTGATGGGGCGCAACGTTCAGGACGGAGACGTATACATATTTATGAATCGCCCCCGTACCAGCATGAAGATCCTGCATATGGAATGGGGCGGTTTGGTGATCTATCACATGAAGCTGGAATCCGGCAGTTTCAAACTGCCTGTTTTTGATCAAAGTACCAATACGTTTCAAACCAGCTGGCAGGATTTAATGATGATGGTACAAGGTGTTACTACGGATAAAAAGAACCATAAAAAAAGAAGAAAAAAACCTCAAAATAATGCAAAATAGTTCGCTTTTTATTTGGTTATAAGATTGATAATTAGTACCTTTAAGCTATCAAAAGCAGGGGAAAATGACAGTCGGAGAAGAGTCTTTTTTACAGCAAATTCTACAGGATCGGGATCTACTTTTCAGGGAGACATCTAGGCTTAAAAGCCAGCTTGCCAGCTATGAAAACTTCGAGTCAGAAAGAGTTTCTTACCAGCAGCAAATCATCCAAAAAGACCGGAAGATCAATCAACTGGATGAGACGATTAATCAACTGGATTCGACCATAAACAAGTTAAAACAAAAGGTAGAGATGCTCCTACGCAAGATTTGGGGCAAATCCAGCGAGCGGTTTATCAATGAGGATCCACTGCAGAGGTGCCTCGATTTTGAAGGTCTCGACCTGCTCCCGGAAGAAGAAAAACTTGCCACCAGTGCCAGGCAGGAGATAGAACAGTACAAAACAATCCGTATTCTTCTACAGACAAAAGATCACCCCGTGCGCAAACCTCTACCGGAAAGCCTTCCAAGAGAAGAATGTCACATTTATCCGGATAATCTTGACCTGGAAAAGTGGACGGAGCTGCAACCGGAGATCACTGAGGTGTTGGAACGCGATCCGGCCAGATGGTATGTACGCAGGATCATTCGTCATAAATATGTTCTGAAGGACAAGAGCCTTGAGGTTGAAAAGCAAATCATCACGGCTCCGATGCCTGTACTTCCAATAGCCAAAAGCTACGCCGGAGCAACTCTTCTAGCCGATATCCACATTGATAAATACGTATATCATCTTCCTTTTTACCGCCAGAGGCAAATATTTCTGCAACAAGGCTTAGATATCTCAGCAGCCACCATCAACGGCTGGTTCAAGGAGGTGGCAGACCTGATGCGACCAACTTATTACAGGCTTATGGATCTGGTTTTAAGTTCTGATTATGTCCAATGTGATGAAACCACTATCCCGATTATCGATAATGAAAAGCACAAAGCCATAAAAGGATATATCTGGATGGTCCGAGCGGTGATGCGGGACCTGGTCTTCTTCCATTACGATCAGGGTTCCCGGGCACAAAAGGTAGCGCTGCAATTGTTTAAAGATTTTCAGGGAGTTCTCCAGACAGATGCCTACGCAGTATATGATATTTACGAGAACAAGAAAGGGGTTCTACCTATTGGTTGTTGGGCCCATAGTCGGCGTCATTTTACGGATAGTTTGAAGGAGGATAAAGCCAGGGCATCTTATGCGCTGGAGCAAATAGGCCTGCTCTATGACGTTGAACGACGTGCCGATCAGGAACAGCTCTCCTTTGAAGAGCGGTCAGAATTACGCTGCCGACTATCTTACCCCATTATGGTTGCCTTTGAAAAGTGGATGGTTAATGAATATCCCAAAGTTTTGCCTAAAGGTCGTATTGGACAGGCGATTAAATATACGCATGGAATTTATCACAAATTGAGTCGATACCATCTGGACGGCCGCCTCAGAATTGATAATAATCTGGCCGAAAATGCAGTGAGAGGAATCGCATTGGGGCGGGGTAACTGGTTGTTCTGCGGCAATCATGAGTCGGCCGAAAATGCAGCGATCTTGTATTCAATGATGGGATGTTGCAAGGCAAGCAGGGTAAACTTCCGCGAGTGGATGATCTTCTTCCTAAACAATGTCCACAATTACGACAAGGATTACAGCAAAGACCTGGCTGAACTACTTCCGCACTATTTTAAACTGCAAAACCCAAATTGTAGCTCAACCCTCTCCTAAGTCTTGCAAAGTTCTCTGAACATTTTGGAGAAACTCCGAAAAATAATCCGATTTTTAACAAAAACAAGACGGGTTTCACCTAATGCTTACA
>JANYKW010000060.1 GCA_025358025.1 Bacteroidia bacterium
ATTCAGGCGGCACCAGGTTAAAAGCAAGTGCCAGAATATTTGCCGTACAGGTATTGTTGGTGTATTTAACTAAATTCTTGTCAAGGAATTTTTCATTGAATGCAGTTTTCATCTCCCCGGCAGTTTTGGCATAGGCTTCCGCATCATTACCCTTGCCCAGCAAACGGGCGAATTTTTCCATGAGTTTTAATTCATCATAGAAATAGGCGGTTCCAATATAATCTGCTCTGGTAATTCTTAGCGGATCACTGGTATTCGTCTGTTTAACATCTTCAGGCGGCACGCACCAGTCACCATACATATCTTTGGGCATGATCCCGTGATCCAGGTACTGGCTCATGTGCTCAATCCACTTCTGCATTGACGGATAGTTTGATTCAATAGTCATTAAATCACCATATTGCCTGTATAACATATCAGAAGCATAGAGAAATGTTCCGGGCCAGGTTGTATTATCAGTATAGAATGGCCAATAAGATGGGGCAACATCGGGCAGACTGCCGCTCTCCAACTGTGCGTCACGGATGTCAGTTACCCATTTGGCATAGAGGTTCGAAATATTAAAAATGTAGCTCTCTCCGGTACATTCAGCAGATCGGTCACCAAGCCAGCCTTGCCGCTCATCCCTTTGAGGACAATCAGTCGGAATGCTTCTGTAGTTTCCCCTGATTCCCCAGTAAGCATTTTTGTAAACGCTGTTAATCAATGGATTGGAACACGCGAATGAGCCGGTAACTTCCAGTGCATCGTGGACTACTTTCCCCTTAATAGCCGATAACGATGGGACTCCCGGATACCCGATCATTTCAACATAGCGAAATCCATGGTATGTGAATCGTGGTTCCCATTTTTCTTCCCCTTCACCTTTCAATATATAGGTGTCTGTCACTTCTGCGGTCCTGATATTATCGAGAAACAGTGTTCCATCTTTTTTTAAGCTTTCCGCAAACCTCAAGGTGACTTTGTCGCCCTTCTTTCCTTTTACAAAAAGTTCGGCCCAGCCAACCATATTCTGTCCCATATCAAAAATAAAGAGTCCAGGGTTGATTTCCTTCACTGCAACCGGAGTAACTTCGTCCATGATCTTAATCGGTTCCATAGGCTGTGCTACAAGTTTCTCTCCCGGTTTTTCAACAAGTTCCGCATGCATCCAGGCGGAATCATCGAAGCCGTATTTACTCCAGTCTTTCAACTCCTTCCGTGCATCATAATACTCGCCATCGTATTCGCTATTCTTTCTTATCGGGCCATTGGTTGTCAGTTTCCAGCTTTCATCCGTGGCAATGGTGCTGGTTGTACCGTCTTCATAGACAACATTCAGCTGAAAGATAACCTTCGGGAAACCATAGGTTTTTGTTTTTTCGGTTCCACCTCCTCTCATGGCAAAATAACGACCGTTACCAAGTATCACACCAATTGCGTTAGTATCAGCCTGCAAATTCCGGGTTACATCAAAAGTCATATAAAATGCCCTTTTGTTATATTCCGTCAATGCGGGAGCCAATACCTGGTCGCCGATCTTCTCCCCGTTCAGATAAAGTTCAAACAGGCCAAGACCGGAAATAAATGCCGTTGCCGACCTGATTTTTTTATCAAGGCTAAATTCGTGTCTCAACATTCTTGCAGAAAGCACCTTTCGTACTGCATTTGGTTTGTCGTCGCCTACAGCTTTGTCGAGGCCGATCCATTTGGCCGTCCAGTCACCTTCATTCAACAATCCGGAGGTCCAGAAAGTATGTTCGCTCACATGCGTATCGCCGTTCTGGTCCCATATTTTCACTTTCCAGAAATATTTTTGATTACTCTCCAGAGGTTTGCCTTCATAACCAATTTGAATGGACTTATCCGACGAAACCTTTGGGCTTACCCACATATCCGGCACATTTTCTTCCAAATTCGTGCTACTTGAGGAGACAAATATCTGGTATGCCGACTGACTAACCCCACGTTGTTCAGATTCTGAAATCCAGCTAAACCGGGGCTTCTTCACATCGATGCCAACAGGATTTACCCTGTTTTCACATTTTAAACCGACTACTTTCACCTGCGATTTTTCACTGCACGCACTGGCGACAAGTAATAAAATTACAATTTGGATAAATGTTCTCATGTTAATGTAGTTATTAGTATCCTTCGCTTGATTCGGAACCTCAAAAATAGCGTTTTAAATAATGGGTTTTACTTTAAATTCTCTGGTGCTTGCATCCCGCAAGTTAGCTGAAATCCTGTCGGATATCTGTAATAGACAGGAATGCCTAAGTCAAATAAAACACTAATTTACTAAATTTACAGATGTATGGACAGGTGTTTGAAATTGATTTTAAGGATATTGACGGCAAGAGGTCTTGCTGAAAAAGGTGAACAAAAAAAGGGTAATGAAATCCAGTTGGTTACGCTGATTATTTTGTAGTTTTGGATTTCCCGATTTTCATATAAAATGTTTATACGCCAGAAAAACAACAAAAGCGGCACTGTCAGTATCCAAATTATCGATCGAAGCAGGGGCCGTTATAAAACGGTCAAGACCATTGGTACCAGCATGGATCCCTTGCAATTAGATCGGTTAAATGCCCAGGCCAAAACTGAACTTATCCGGTTAACCCAACCGCTCGACATAAATTTTAACATCGGCGGGGAAAAGGAATTAAATGATCTGTTCTTCAAAGGGATCGATAAAATCCGCCTGGTCGGCCCGGAATTGATACTCGGAAAGCTATTTGATGAAATTGGCTTTAACGGCATTAAAGATGAGCTTTTCAGGCATTTGGTAATAACACGTCTGTGTTATCCTGCAAGCAAGCTTAAGACGACAGACTATCTGTTTAAATACAAGGGAATCCATGTTGATGCCGAGCGGATCTACCGATACATGGATAAACTCCACAGTAAGAAAAAGGATAGAATTCAGGAAATTAGCAACTCGCATACATTAAGAATCCCCGGCTGTGCAATCAGCGTGGCATTTTACGATATCACCACCCTTTGCTTTGAAATTGAGGATCAGCATAATTTGGGGATTGCCGATTTCCCAAAAGAAGGGAAGCATCAGAATCCTCAGGTTTTATTGGGCCTCCTGGTCAGCAACGATGGGTACCCCCTGGCTTACGAGCTATTTGAGGGCAACAAGTACGATAGCCACAACATGCTTCCGGTCATTGAGGCCTTCAAGAAAAAGTACAGGTTACAGAGTCTTGTGGCAGTTGGTGATGCAGCCTTGCCCTCCATTGAAAATAATTCCTGGCTACTGGCAAAGGATTACGAATACATCCTTGGGACGAGACTGAAAAGTGAAAACCCTGCTCTTCAATCGCAAATTCTGGGCCTGAAATTAGAAAACAGCCATTGTGAAGAGATCGCAATGGACCACGAAGCAAGGTTGATTATCACTTATTCGGAAGCAATAGCGAAAAAAGATAAATTGAATCATCAAAGAGGACTGGCCAAGCTGGAACGTGCAATCAAATCTGGACGCCTTTCCAAAGCCAATATTAACAACAGGGGATACAATAAATACTTAAAATTAAAAGGTAAAAATAATGTCATCATTGATTACAAAAAATTTAACGGCGACAACAAATGGGATGGTCTTAAAGGGTATATAACAAATACAAAATTCGAAAAAGATCAGGTGGTTGCGCAGTATGACAATCTTGGTAAGATAGAAAAGGCGTTTGGAATGTCCAGGACTGACTTGCGAATCAGGCCTGTTTTGCACAAACTCATACATCGTATTGAGGCACACATTTGTATCGCTTTTTGTGCGTTTAAAATCTACAAGGAATTAGAACGGCAGTTGAAGTTGGCTGGTGCCAAGTGGTCACCCGGGGAAGCTATAGATATCGCCAAAACAATATTCGAAATAACTATTACAACTCCATATTCTAAAAATATTGAAGCCCGGTTGCATTTACAAAATGAAGAACAGATTGAGCTTCTGGAAATATTTAAACCATCGTAGCGTAACGGAATAATTATATAATGAAGACCTTACCATTATTTCTGTTTTTGCTGTTTATTGCAGTTGGAGGCTATGCCCAAGATACGCTTATAGTAAAAAATACGCAGGATACGATTGTAGTAAAAAAAGATTCAAACACTGTAAAACAACCCGTTAAAGAGAGTAAATTTTATTATGGGGGGTTTCTCAATCTGACGTTTGGAAGCTATACAGCCATTGGCATTGAACCCCTGGTCGGTTATAAAATTACTTCCAAATTATCTGCAGGTACCATTGTGACCTATGAATATATTAGTGACAACACAAATACAGGTTATACCTACAAGTCATCCAATTTTGGGGCAAGTATTTTCACCCGTTACAGAGTCATTCCCCAGGCTTATTTTCATGTCGAATTTTCCGAAATGAATTACAATTCCCATAATTCAAATGGTTATAATACAAATTATTGGGTCCCGTTTTTGTTTTTGGGTCCTGGGTTCAGCCAGCAGATTTCGCAGAATTCCTGGATGAATACACAAATTCTGTTTGACGTCATTCAAAATGAAAATTCACCCTACGGCCACGGAGTACCGTTTTATAGCATTGGTTTTGGCATAGGATTTTAGGACCTTTTCACTATTTTTGTCCGATCATTTTTGATTTATTCATGAGACTTTTGATAATACTCATTCCTCTGTTTTTGCTTTGTTCAGGAATGACTTCAGATACTTTCCGGGAGAAGGAGTTGAATTTTACCAGGGTAAGGGAAGCCTATGCTGCCAAAGGGAAAATCGTAAACAATACGCTTGCCGGGCATTCAATTTCAAAAGATAGCCTGAGGATCTACCTCCGTGCTTTCAAAACAGAAAAAATCATTGAATTGTGGGCAAAAAACAGTTCCGACTCTGTTTTTATGCCAATCAGGGAATTCCCCATCTGTGAGCTCTCGGGCGCTGTCGGACCAAAGAGACGTTATCGTGATTTGCAGGTGCCGGAAGGATTTTACCACTTATCCGATCTGAATCCCTTTAGCAAGTACTATTTGTCGATACAGATCAACTATCCGAATGCATCTGACAGTATCAGGGGTGTTCGTGGTCATTTGGGAAATTATATATTCATTCACGGCTCATGTGTCTCATCGGGGTGCCTTGCAATAACGAATGACAGGATAAGGGAACTGTTTGTTTATTGCATAGAAGCATACAACAGCGGACAGGAGGAGATCGGCATTACCATCTACCCGGCTAAGTTGCATGATGATAATTATTCAGTATTAAAATCCGGTTATAGTAAGGACAAGGATAAAATCAGTCTATGGACAGATCTTAAGAAGAGTTATGATCTTTTCAACAAGACCAAAGTACAGCCCACCGTAAAGTTCCTTCCGGACGGAACCCATGATATTAATTGATGGTTATTTCGTTGCTTCTTCTACCAAAAAAGTTGAACAATAAGGTTTTAGCATTAGTTTTACGCGAGTAGATGATAAATGAGACCTTTTACTATTGATATTTTTCGTCAATAGTTTCCTGATGGTTCCACTATGCGGATCCCATCCTTCCAATCTGATATCTCCACGCAGTAAGACGTCCGTTTCGACTGGTGTACTTCCTGTATTTGCGAAATAGTATATATTCCTGTTATCAACCACCTTATGTATATATTGCAAATCCGGATTGGCCGGATAATCAACATCAAATGTGGTCCCGGTTTGCTGCAATATCTCTCTTATTTTTTGACCGTCAGGGTGCGCAATGAAACATGCTCTTCCACCCTTTTTATTAGATTGTACTATTCCCGAGTCCTCTTTCCCTTTTGGAAATACGGATGACACCAACCTGGTAATATTTTCATCTTTGCCGGTTTCTGCTGATTTACCAGGGAGGCGGGTAGTAAAGACAACTGTTCCTCCAATCTTGTAAAAATTTACGATTTTCTCAAGATTGCTGACAGATATCGTCTTGCATGAAGGAACAATAAGAACTTTGTAATTCTCCCAATTGGATATATTCTCCATATGAAGCCTCCCGTTTACAATACTGCATTTTTCATCCATAACTTCGGGATGAAGAAAAGTAAAATCCTTGCCCGCATCATTTGTCAGCCAGTTGGCCACATCGATATAATCGATCTCTGCAACGGCCTCTTTAAAGAATTCATTTGAAGGATCAGCTGGGCCATCAATATTTGAAGGACCAACACGTTCATCAAAGTAGTGCTCTCCCTGCAACGAAGCTATCGGATAAAGTACAGCTATATCAGCCACATGTCGCCCATTGTTCTGCAGCATCACATTTAGCCGGGCCAAAAACTGTGTATAAACCTTCAGGCTATCGGCATAAAGCGGGTTACGATTAGAAAGTTCAGGCTTATAGGTAACTTTTGTATTATCGTACCAGACAGCATGCGGGATGAGCATATTTATTCCCTTGGTATACTGGTCCATTGCAATGGAGAAAATCTGATTCCAATTAAGATCCCCTGGTTTTCGATAGTTAGGCATAGCCCCATAAGTTTCCGACATGACCAGCTTTTTATCCCAATTGTAAGCTGAAGAACTGATCAGTTTGTAAAATCGTTCTGCAGGACGATCACCTCCAATTTTATCGATTCCAGGGATATCGAGGTATTTAAATGACTTCATCACATCGCCTGAAGAATTTACTGGCACAAGCGCTTCTTCGGGCGCTGAATGACCGGTTGCAGTAACACCATGTGCAACAGACCAGTCGCTGACCTCCTTCGTGAAACCGCTGCCATATAATTCTGCGCGGAAGCCAAACAGGTAGTTTCGGGCCGACTGCGTTTCCGGACCAATGTCATACCACATAGCAGGGTAAAAAAGTACCGGACTGAATCCATATTTTGTTTTGAACTTTTCGTTGAACAGGTCTGTCCACATCCTGAACTTAGCGTGAAACATGGAGGGCTCATCGAAGAAAGTCCCCCCAATTACTGTTCCAAAATATTCGCTGAAATGGCTGTAGTATACCTCATGGACCATCCTGATAAAACTACGCGCTGCATCCGGATTAAGATAATCGGAGATCGGGATGCCATCAATTACACAACTGAAAATCATTATTTTCCATTTTCCAGAAGGAACCTTCCATTGAAGTTTTTCATCAGAAACCTGGTCAGTTAGGTCGATACGTTGCCTGGTAGTTGTTTCCATGGCAACAATTCCCATTAATTTTCCTTTCGGGATCATTTTCACATAGCCAGCCGGACCGCTTATCTCCTCTTCAACTTTATCAAGCCGTTCAATTGTCTGCTCTGGAAATCTTTGTTGAAAACGCGGCGTGTTATCACCTTCAGCGAATGCTCCTACCGACCCGCTTGGAAAACCAAACTCATCATATAAACTGATGGTCATTCCCAAAGCTTTTGCTTCCTTCAGCATGATGCCATACACTTTAAGATAATCTTCCGACAGGTATTCCGGCCGAAAATTCTTTCCGAAGGGAATAGCTCCGAAACCCCCGTAACCACATTGATCCCGCATAGCCCGCATCTGTTGAATAATTCCATCTCCGGTAATCGTCGTATTATTCCAAAACCAGAGCGGACGGGGCCAATATTGAATGGATGGGTTATTGAATTGTCC
>JANYKW010000079.1 GCA_025358025.1 Bacteroidia bacterium
GTGCTCTGGCCAACTGAGCTAATTCGGCAAGTGGGTAAGCTACCTGCATCGCACCGCTGCGACCATCTACCCTTGCTGTCTTCCGACCCTGGGGGAGTTCGACAGGAGCTGATCGTGCAGGACTTACCCGCCGCAAAAGTAGGAAAAAATCGTTTTGTACCAAATAAAAAAAACCTTCCTGAAATATTTTTTGAAATATAGATCACACTATTTTAGTTTACAATCAGTTAGAAAATTAAAATATTTTTTGCCTTTTCAGGACAATGGGGAACTTTTACTAAATTTAGGATATATTTGTTCTCCATTTTGATAAAAAAACAGATCTCCGTATGGAACACGAACATCACTCAGTCAACCATTTCTCCATGATGCATGGCTTGTACGTCGGCCTGGCACTCATCATGAATCTGCTGATATTCTATGTTGCCGGTATTCCTTTTTCTGAAATTTCCGGACTTCTTACCTATGCCATTTTAATCGCAGGTATTGGATTTGCCATGTGGACTTTTGCAAAGTTGAATACAGAAGAGGGACTTCCTTATTCCAGGGCTCTGGGTTTGGGCACCCTGGTCTCGCTTTTTGGTGGCCTGATCTTTGCTTTCTTTACCTATATCCTGTACAAATTTATTGAGCCCGGACTGATCGAAAAAATGATGTCCATGATGGAGGAAAAAATGCTTGCACAGGGATATAAAGACGATTTCATTGAAAAAGCACTCGGAGCACAAAAGAATTTCATTACCCCCGCGATTATGTCATTCGGGCAGGTATTCACCATCACTTTTTTGGGCTTTGTCTTCTCGCTGGTACTGGCAATATTTTTCAAAAAAGAACCGGAAAATCCGTTTTATGAAGTAGACAAGGATGAGGAAGGATACGAATAAAACATCATTGAAACCTTTCCTCTGTTTTGAAATTTATCATTCATCACTTATCATTCATCATTTTCTAATACCTGCGCATGGATATTTCTGTAGTTGTACCGTTATACAATGAGGTGGAATCCTTACCCGAACTGAATACATGGATTGACAGGGTAATGCAAGCCAACTCCTTTTCCTATGAAATATGGTTCATTGACGATGGGAGTAAGGATGGATCATGGAGATGGATTGAAGAACAATCCAATGTCAGTTCCACGGTGAATGGTGTACGTTTCAGGAGAAATTACGGAAAATCTGCAGCCTTGCATACCGGATTTGAAGAGGCAAGCGGAGAGGTTGTTATTACCATGGATGCCGACCTCCAGGATAGTCCCGATGAGATACCCGGACTTTACAGGATGATTAAGGAGGAGGGTTTTGACATGGTATCCGGATGGAAAAAAAAACGTTTTGACCCCCTCTCCAAAAGATTACCCAGCAAACTGTACAACGCTGCCGCCAGCAAGGTAACAGGAATTAAATTACACGATTTCAACTGCGGTTTAAAGGCTTATCGCAACGAGGTGGTGAAAAGTATTGAAGTCTATGGTGAGATGCACCGTTACATACCATACATGGCCAAACAGGCCGGTTTCTCAAAGATAGGCGAGATGGTAGTGCAGCACCAGGCACGGAAATATGGCTCCACCAAATTTGGATTGAGCCGTTTTATCTTCGGATACCTCGACCTGATGTCTATTTCTTTTATATCCAGATTTGGAAAGCGCCCCATGCACCTCTTCGGAACCCTCGGATCGTTGATGTTTATGATTGGTTTCCTTTCAATTGCATGGTTGGGAGGGTATAAAATTTATCAGCAATTACATGGTATCCTGGTTGAACGGGTCACGCAGAGTCCCTACTTTTATCTGGCACTTACATCCATGATTCTTGGAACCCAACTTTTTCTATCCGGATTCCTGGGCGAGCTGATTTCCCGCTCCGCCGCCGAACGCAATCTTTACCTGGTAGATAAGAAAACAAAGGTTAAAGGTTGAAGGAAAAAGGATAAAGGTTAAAGGATATAGTGGAAGGATAAAGTGGAAGGCTGAAAATTCTTTTATGTTTCGAGGTGAATTCAAATCATAAGGTTCTTAACTTTATCTTTTACCCATTAGCCTTTAGCCTTTATTAGCATGGAACTCTCTGTATTAAAGGACATAGTCATCATATTTGCGCTTGCATCCTTTGTAAACTATCTGTTTACCCGGATTAAAGTACCAACTATTATCGGCTATATGCTGACAGGTGTACTTGTTGGTCCCAAGCTGATGGGTATTATCAAAGCTCCGCAAGAGATTGAGCTGATGGCTGACATCGGCGTTGTCCTGCTGCTTTTTATGATTGGCATGGAGTTTTCGCTCAACCATCTTTTCAAAATCAGGCGAAGGGTATTTTTGGGTGGTTTTTTACAGCTATCGCTAACTTCACTTCTTACGACACTCCTGGTTCATGCCTACGATCTCAATTGGAAAGCCTCACTCTTTATCGGATTCCTGACAGCCCTGAGCAGTACTGCAATCGTATTGAAAATTCTGCAGGATCGTTCCGAGATCACCTCAAATTATGGAAGGACTGTTTTAGGAATCCTCATTTTCCAGGACATTATTTTAGTTCCCCTCATGCTTTTTACCCCATTTCTGGGAGGAGGTGAAATAGATTACGGAGGTCAGCTTCTTTTGCTGGCACTTAAATCAATTTTTATCATCGGATTTCTATATGTTGGAAATCGTTGGCTGATGCCGATAATGTTGCATAAAATTGCCATGACCCGCAACCACGAGCTATTTATGATGATTGTCCTGCTTATCTGCCTCTCTGTTGCACTTATGACCTATCAAATGGGGATGCCTCTTGCATTCGGGGCATTTCTGGCAGGACTGATGATATCAGAGTCAGAATATAGCCATGATGCTTTTGGCAATCTGGTCACCTTCCGGGACACTTTTACCAGCTTCTTTTTTGTCTCGATCGGTATGATGCTGGACCTGGGATTTGTTGCCGGGCATTTTGCATTTATAGCTATAGCCGTAACGATCTTAGTGCTCCTTAAAATACTGGTGGGTGGGCTGACCGCTTTCTTGCTCGGACATACCTTCAGAGGAACGGTTCTGGTTGGTATTGCACTCAGTCAGGTAGGAGAATTCTCCTTTATCCTGGCCAAACTTGGCAAAGATTTCTCTATTCTGGAAAATTACTATTACCAGACTTTTCTGGCTATAGCAGTCATTACCATGTCAATTTCTCCTTTCATTATCCGACTTGGCACCCGGATTACAAACCAGCTTCTCAGGCTTCCTATTCCGAAACGGATGATCGAAGGACTATTTCCGCTAAAACAGATAGAGATTCCTCTCCTCCAAAACCATCTGGTACTAATCGGTAAAGATTCGCGTGCCCTGAACCTCTCTAAAATGGCCAGATACTACAATCTTCCCTATGTGTCCATCATCTTTGATCCGGAGATTGCCCGTCAACGACAGGAAAAAGGAGAAATTGTTGTGTATGGAGATGCCTTCAATATCCCGATTCTACAAAAGGCTTATGTTGGAAGTGCCCATATCGTAGTCATCTCCATTGGAAAACTTGAGGTACTGAAGGTAATCATTGACAAAGTCAGGCAATTAAACAAACACGTGGCTATAGTGGTACGCACCAGGCACATCGAAGACATAGAAGTGCTCTACAATATTGGTGCAACTCAGGTGATTCCTGAAGAATTCGAAACTGCAATTGATCTTTTCGAGCGTGTGATGAGCAATTTCCTTCTGCCCCGCAAAGAGGTAGACGATGCCATCGATCAGATCCGAAGTCATCATTATGGAATCTTTCTGGAAGAGAATGGCACGACCCATTTGCCATAATCTCTGTATATCTGAATCATTATTTGTATTTATTCTAAATGCCAAATCAAATAGTAGTGTATTTATTTGATTTTCTGTTATTTAGGCGGTATTGCTATTTATACAAAAATTCTTGTTTATTTATTTGGAAAACACAGGCAAACGAATATAAATTTGATTGTTTTTATTTAGTCTATTTTAATATTACACTCTAAGAACTTAATAATATTTTCATTCTTCATTGCATTGGGTTTTTGATGCAACCCCAAATGCGCTTTAAATTTTTCGTATCATTTTTTACACTTCTAGCTATTATTTACGCAATTCAAATTTTATGGCGATGAAAAAATTAAATTATTCACCCGTTATCGTATGGTTGGTTGCTACTGTTTTTGCAATCTCCTGTACAAAAGAATCTGCTCCATTAGCGGCAGTCGATCCTCTTGCAACCTCTTCACTTCAATCGTCCATCCCAGAAATTGGTGGTTTGATTGATTTGGGTCTCATCAATTCCGAAACCAGGGTCATGGCAACAACTTTCAATACAAAGAGTGTCGAACTCGATGGGGAGAATGTTGATTTGATGCAATCACCAGCACAGGTTACTCTTACTATTTATGTGAATCAAGATGCCCAGATCCCGGCTGGAGAATACGCCTTTTCAAATTCGATTACAAAATTCCCATTTAGTTTTGATTGAGCAGTTTTTGTTGGTGGTACTGACCCAAATGGGGTTGATATTGTCTCGGAAAGAATAGTTGACGGAACGGTATTTGTTGCCAGGGAAAACCAAGATTATTCATTTCAGGTGCAAGGTCATCTTGAATCAGGAAAGATGTTTTCGGCCAGTGTCAAAGGGATATTGACCTATAATGACAATCCCATATACAATGGCAGTGACACAAAACCAGATGATAACACAAATACAGGCAACAACGGAGGGTATTGATTCCCTGAGAAAACTAATTCACTCCCGTTTCGCGATTAAAGAATGAAAGTCCATGAAGCAAAATATTGAGAACCAATATATCCGGTTCCCGGAGCGCTTGAATATTCATGTCCTCCAATATTAGCTCCGCCAAGCTTAATGACAGATTTCCACTTCAGGATGGAATAATTAATCTGGGCATCCAGAACGGTACTGGAAGGCACCATAGCATCCTGGAAACTTGATTCCCAGAGATATTCGGTATTCCACCTGATGTTAACGTTAAATCCAAAATTTTTAAAAACATTTGGATTACCAACTGATGCTTTAATTTTATGTTCGGGGGTATTGAACCCTGCTTCGTAATCGGGGTCGGATGCCTGGTCAAAATTAAATTTAGACCAGGTATAATTCAGACCAACCATATAGTGGTCGAAAATTTCGGATGATAAGCCCGCTCCAATCCCATAGGACGACACCTCTGAATTTGTGTTTGTATAAACCTGAAATGGTTTATAATCTCCACTACTAAGTGCAATTAAGGCATTGGGCTGTTTAACAACAGGATGAATATCCGAAAGATCAGCTTTCCCATAAAGTGGCACCACAACGGTCTTATTTCCAATAAAATCATTGTATTTATTGTAATAACTGCTCAGATCCATTGAAATTCTTCCAATCGCACCTCTGTATCCGATTTCATAAGCGGCCACCTTTTCGGGTTGGACATAATGAAAATTAGACTTCTGAGGAGCACCCTTCAAAATAGATGAATAAGAAAACGCGTTTTCATAGGCAGCTCTGCCCGACAATACTACAGGAGAAGGAAATCCCAACGCCTTACCAGTAGCACTTACTGTTAAAGGATTCGTTTTATATCTGTCCATATTGTCCGGAGCAGATCCTACCAGGATAGCCCTTCCGGCATCCAATCCAATATACAAATCCTGGGTTGTAGGGTTTCTGAATCCGGTTTGGTACGAGGCTCTGAAATTATGGTTTTTCCTTTCACCGGCAGAATAAGCGAAAGAAATCCGTGGTGAGACATGCCCGTCAAAGTTTTTGGCCTTATCATAACGTATTGATCCCGTAAATTTCAAACGGTCTTCTGCAAATTTCTTTTGAATTTGCGTATAAGCTCCAATCTCATTGTATGTTATTGGCCCATCATAATCGGTAAAAATGGTTCCGGAGGAATTTAATGAATATTCCCTCCAGGTGCCCCCAACCTGAATATCTGCAAATTTGACTAATTGATTGAAATTGTAATTTGCATCCACATTATAGATTCTGGTATTATCCACAAATTTTGCTCCGGTAGCCAGGCTTGGATCTGATATTATCTTCCCAAAAGCAGTGTTAAATTGTGAAGTACCGGGCACTAAGGCACCGATTTGCGCAAAATCCCTGGATGCCTGATGTATTGCAGCGGGATTAGGAGTTCCACCGGCCATGATTGTCCCTACAAAAGTCTGGACATACTTGGTTGCATATTCAGTAAACCATTGTGTGTCGGACTTCCAGCTCCTATTGAGATTAATTGCTGCAAATCTTGTGTCATAGGAATCTCCTGCTGATTCACCTGTTGTATAAGCTCTTACAAAGAAATGATCGTTGCTTACTTCCAATTTATGTTGTGTCATGGTGAAATCCTGAATGGAATAACGGTTAGCACCCTGATAAATTGTGTTCCCCTTTCCGAATTTGCCATTGTAAACAATTTCCAGATCATCACCTTTGGGGCGATAATTTAAAGAAACATCACCTTTAATACTTTTTGCTGTGTAATCAATTAAATCAACCTCATTGTACCCTGTCCTTGAAACAATCTGGGTTCCCAATAAACCAGCTATCGGCGCAGGGACGCCGGCGGCCAGTGCAGCTTTTGTTAAATCCAATTTTGTTGATACTTCATCACCATATACATTTAAACCATCATAAGCAGGATTGCTCCTGGTTGAACCGGGACTGTAATAGTCCGCGTAATCTGTAGCATACCATTCTGTCCCATTTAAAAAAGAAAATGATGCCTTTGCTGCAAATTTATCACTGAAGGCTTTGGCAATCCTTACTCCGGCATCCACAAACAGGTTGGTTCCTGCAGCTTTTTGACTTGTATATCCAGTTTTGCCATAAAAACTTACCCCTTGAAAATCAAATGGATTCTTGCTTTTCATGAACAACATCCCATTAAATGCATTGGCTCCATACAAAGCCGACGATGCACCAGGAAGAACTTCTACTGTATTAACGTCAAGTTCAGACATCCCAAGCATGTTTCCAATCGGAAAATTAAGCGCGGGGGAAGAATTATCCATTCCATCAACCATCTGAACAAACCGGGTATTGGCAAAGGTTGCGAATCCACGGGTGTTAATCGACTTAAAAGTGAAACTATTTGTGTTCACATCCACTCCTTTCAAATTCTCCAGTCCATCATAAAAACTTGGAGATGAGGTATTTTGGATATCCTTTATATCCATCCTTTCGATAGAAACCGGAGACTCCATAATTCGCTCCGGATTTCTTGAGGCAGAAACGATTACCTCTTCTAACTGCGTGTCCATCTCCTTTAGACTCAATTTTACAGGTTGGGAAATGTTCTTAACTTCCACCGTGCTGGATACATAACCCACCATAGAAATTCTCACTTTAAAGGGAGCCTTCAAACTTACCTTTAGTGCAAAATTACCTTCAGCATCTGTCATTGTCCCGATGGATTTCCCTTCTACAATAATGGTTGCTCCAGACATCGGGTCACCGGTTTTTGCATCTTTTATATTGCCAGTAATGGTTGATTGAGCAAATAGTGCAGCTCCTGAAATAAACACAAAAAATAAGGTAGATAGAATTTTCATACGCTTTTTATATTTTGAAAGTTTGGAATTTACATTTTTTTTATAATCACTCTTAGGTAACCAGATTAAACTATTGCTGTACATTTTGAATAGCTAATGGTGTCAAATACAACATTATATTTTAATTCTTATCTTAGCAAAAATGAAAAACAAAGGTTTTTCAACAATCCGATATACTAATCCGGATGTCAAATGTAAAAAAATATTTTATTCCACCAAAAAAAGTCGAAAATAGTATATTGATAATAAGATCATTAGAGAGGTAAAATTAAATTGTTCGAATAAATTGTTTGGAAATTTAAAAAACCATGCATAGAGCAACTAAAAAATAGATACATGGTTAACTATATTGCTAACTTGCCGATAATCTAAAGCTTCCTTTATGAAAAAATTACTGATAATTATCGTGGTGATTGGGGTAGTAGTGATTGGGGGATTGATCTTTCTTGACCATTTTAAAACCCGGGCCGTACCGGATTATAATAAAGACATCAAATTGTCCGGACTCACTGCCGACGTAACTGTGATCAGGGATTCATTCGCGATTCCCCATATTTATGCTGAGAACGAACATGATCTGTACCTTGCGGTGGGTTATGCCATGGCCCAGGACAGGCTTTGGCAAATGGACCTGCTCCGGCGGGTTACGCAGGGCAGGCTGTCCGAGATTTTCGGAAAAGATTTGGTGGATGCAGATTTGCTTTTCCGCTCCTTGAGATTCACCGAAAAATCGAAAAAGGTAATTGGAGCGTCTGATCCAAATATACGTTCCTGCATTGAATCATTTGCCGATGGAGTGAACCAATATATTCAGCAGGCCGGTAAGAAGCTTCCACCGGAATTTGGTCTCCTGGGCTATCAACCAGAGCCCTGGCTGCCCGAGCATTCTCTAAACCTTATCGGATATATGGCCTGGGACCTTTCAACCGGTTGGCCTTGTGAGGTTTTATTAGATCAGATGCGTCAGAAGCTGGGTGCGGATCTTTCCAGGTACATGGTGCCAAATATGGATTCCGTGCATAAAACCATTATTTATCCCGATTTTAAGCCAGACAAAGGCACCACTGAACTCCTCACAAAATTTTCTAAAACAGCTTCAATTGTCGATGAACTTGGGTTGGATGTTTTTCGGGGAAGCAACAACTGGGCAGTCTCAGGTAAGAAAAGTGTGACTGGCAAACCATTGCTGGCCAACGATATGCACCTGGGATTAAACATTCCGGGCATCTGGTACCAGATGCATCAGGTTATACCGGGAAAACTGAATGTGACCGGTGTGGTTCTCCCTGGAGAACCGATGGTCATTGCAGGCCACAACGATTCCATCGCGTGGGGATTTACCAATGTGATGACCGATGATGCCGATTTTTACCAGGAAACCATCAATCCGCAGAATCCGGATCAGTATCGGTTGAATGGAGCCTGGAAAGATTTATTGAAGGTGGAAGAAAAAATAGGGATCAAGGACGGCGATTCCATGATTTACACCAACCGTTTCACCCATCGGGGGCCTATCATTTCTGCGCAGAAGAAGGTGAAAGATAAAGTTATATCGATGAGGTGGCTTGGTAATGAAGACAGCAACGAGATACAATCAGTCTACCTGCTAAACAGGGCATCGAACTGGGCAGATTTCAGGAATGCCCTGAGAACCTTCATGGCGGTTAATCAAAATGCGGTATATGCCGATGTCAATGGCAATATCGGACTACAATCGACCATCGGGATTCCGATCCGTGAGGGCAACCGGATCCTGGTTTATCCCGGCGATACTACTCGTTATGATTGGAAAGGTTTCGTACCCTTCGATGAGTTGCCCTATACATACAACCCCGAATGCGGTTTTGTTGCATCGGCGAACTGCAGGACTGCGCCGTCTGATTATCCCTATTATATCAGTGATTGGTACATCTTACCTTATCGCATGGACCGGATTGTTGAGATGTTGAAGGAGAAGGAAAAATTATCTGCCACCGATTTCCAGCGGATGCAAGGTGATCAGAAATCGAAGATGGCAGAAAAATTCACCCGCTATTTCCTTTCGCATCTGAGCGTAAAATCCGGTTTATCTGAATCAGAAAAATCGGTTTATAACCTGATGGAAAAATGGGATTACACCCTTCTGAAAGAACATCCGGAAGCCTTGATATTTGAAAAGTGGTATTACCTCACCGGTGTTAATCTCGTTAAGGATCAAATGGATTCATTGCTTTTGACCCAATTCACGGGCCAGAAAATATTTTTTGAAAATTTCATGGAAAATATGCTTATATCACCGGGTGATACCTGGGCTGACGATATAAGCACCAAAGGGGTGACCGAGACTTTTGGGGATATTATCGGACGCTCCTTCCAACAGACAGTTAAGGAACTTACTTTAAAGTTTGGCAACCAACCCACGGCCTGGAAGTGGGGAGAATCCCACCTCTTTACGCTGGCACATCCCTTGTCGAAAGTCAAAATCCTTGATAAAGTATTTCGCTTAAGCAGGGGCCCTTACCCTGTTGGAGGAAGTTTCCATACGGTCGGACCCTATGAAAATCAGTTAAATAAGAACTCAGAAGTCAATCATGGTGCCTCCGAGCGTCACATTTTCGATGCCGGCAACTGGGATCAGTCACTCACAGTTATCCCTACCGGAACCTCTGGTATTCCAGCCAGCAAACACTATTGTGATCAGACAGAATTATATGTAACCAACAGATATCATGCCGATTATGTCACAAAACCTAAAGTAGAAGGAGCAATGATGTACCGGATGAAATTTACGCGATAACCGGGAGAAGGCCAAAAGGTAATTATACCGGATCCACTTTAAAAGCAGGCGTCATATCCACATTATTTTAATTCACCGAGCTTAAAAATTGCCCTGAGTTGAAACAGAATGAAAAATATGAAGCCCCAAACAATGAAAACTACTGACAGATAGACGATTAAAAGCCATATTGGTGCTTTCTGACCAACATTCCACAGGGCGCGCTGCTCATTGAGCGGAGGGCGGTAGACAGGTAAACCGATGGCTAACAAAGATTCTGCCTTCACGGGTCCAAAAAGTTCTTCATCCGATAATTGAGCCACCAGTAAAACATTGCCTGAAGAATCACCCGGCAGGCTCTTCGGTATCTCAAACCTTGCCATCCCTTCTGCATTGGTATCAACGGGCTTTCCCACAACCTGGAAGCCAAAATAGCGCCGTGCAAAAAGCTTCACCTCAAGTCCGGGTATGGGTTTCACCAAAGCACCTTTCATCCCTGTTAGCTGCACCACTACCCCACTGTGGCCGGAATCCCGTTCCAGTTTAAGATCAACCTTGTCGAAAACTTCACCTCCAGCAGTTGGTTTTACAGCCAACTGCTGCTTGTAGTCCTTGTTATATGTGCGGAGATATGAAATAACATCCCAGATATATTCTGCACTTAGCACATTTTTAAAAGCAGGCATCAGCCCTCTTCCTTCACTGATCTTATAATGTAAAGAGCCGTCTGAATTTTGTTGCAACTGAACCGAAGCGGGATCCGGAGGCAGGGGTACCAACCTGATGACATTGTTTTTCCCGGGATCACCATGACATGATTTGCAATTAGTCTGGTAGAGTTCTTTTCCCAAAGTCTGGCCCTGCTCTGTAAAGGCCACGGTGCTCAATTTGGCTTTACGATCGGCAGGAGTCTCCCATGGCGTCTGCGCCACCAACCATCCAGAGCAAAGGAAAAGCAAGCTAAATAGGGAAAATCGGTACATCATGATTTCTGCTGTAAAGATTATTCAACAGGTTGCTGATCTGGATGGGCACTCTCCTCTTCCGCAATTTCCCAAATTGGAATTACAGGAAACAATTTCATCAGAACAGAAATAATCATCACAGCAAGGGTGATTGTACCCAGTGTAATAGCTGATTCTACAATAGTAGGATGATAAACCATCCATGCATCCGGAACATTTTGTTTGGGCAAAAAGGGTCCTTCCATGGTTGGGACAACAATCAGCAAACGTTTAAACCAGGAGGCGATCAAGACAACCGAGGCAATAAGAAGCATCGGAAAAGGTTTACGCATCGGCTTAAAAAGGAGCAGAATCATTGGAATAATCAAACCCGATAGCTGTATGCTCCAGAACATAAAGGCAAACTCACCAACAAAAAGCTCTTTCAGATGATGAGCTTCAAAAGTCTTCATTTTGTATGCAGGTACCAGATATTCGTTCAGATTGAAATAGAAATAGACAATGGAAACCAAAAAGAGCAATTTCCCCATCTTGTCAAAATGTTCTGCTGTAATATATCTGCTCAGTTTGTAACTATTTCTGACAACATACATCAGGATAATCACCGCCGCAGAACCTGCAACAAATGCTCCGGTAAGGAAGTAAGGGCCAAAAATGGTACTATCCCATCCCGGACGGGTAGTAACTGCAAACAACCAGGATGTTACTGTATGAATGGCAAAAGCAGTCGGGACAATCAATATCAGCAATATGCGAATGGACTTCATGAGGATTTTGTACTGCCCGGGTGTGTGCTGAAAATTAAAAGAAAGCAAATCATAGGTTTTTTGCAGCCACACCGGAGCATGACCGATCCGGTTTTTGCTAATGGCCATATCTGGTATCATGGTGAAAACATAGAGTAAAATGCTCAGCGTCATATAGGTAGTCACGACTGTAACGTCCCATAAAATGGGTGATTGAATCCTGGCATACATTAATACGTAAGGTAATCTTTCGGGACGCCCCATGTCAGATACGATCACCAGACCGGCGACTGCAGAAAATGCAACTGCAATGATCTCCGCGATACGACCGATTGGCTTCACCCATTTGTAACCCATCATCCCTAGAACAGAACTGATCAGCATACCGACCAAACTGGTGGCTACAAAAAAGACAAAGTTTGAAATGTACATTCCCCAGCTGACATAATCTCGTAATCCAGTAACAATCAATCCTTTATCTAATTGTATGTAATATGCATACATACAAACAAGAAGGAGCATGGCGAGACTGGACATCCAGATTAAAAAGCTTCTGTCTACACCTACCGGACGTAAAATATCAGTGGCAATGCGATCAAGTCGTTTGTCTTGCAAAAATTTGGTATTCACTTCTGATGCCATGGCATTGATTGTATTTTTTACTTTTAGTTGACTTTAAAATCTGATTGTGCCGGACCTCCCTCCTTTAATATTTTCTCCTAACTTCGTATCCGGAATAGCTATTACTCTTCTGAAACGATCAGTCAATGAATTATGCCTGTTCTAAAATGATCCTATGAGGGAGCTAATATTTTCTAAATCTACATATTTATTTTTAAAACGCTACAGTAGATGATTGATTTTTCGACACTGAAACAAGAACTCACTGGCGATTTACTGATAGATGAATCTACGCTAACACTCTATTCTACAGACGCCTCAGCTTACAAGGAAAGACCTGCTGCGGTTATAATTCCCACACACAAAGAGGATATTCTTCGTGCAATTTTATTTTGCCGGAAACATCAGCTTGGGATCATTCCCCGTACAGCCGGGACTTCTCTCGCCGGACAGGTTGTAGGGAACGGAGTAGTCGTGGATCTCTCCCGAACGATGACACAGATTCTGGAAGTCAACAAGGCAGAAAGCTGGGTCAGGCTGCAACCCGGAGTGGTTTTGGATGAACTCAATATTCATCTAAGGCAATTTGGACTCTTTTTCGGTCCCGAAACATCTACCTCCAACCGATGCATGATCGGCGGAATGGTCGGGAACAATGCATGCGGGGCTCACTCGCTCATTTATGGAAGTACAAGAGATCACCTGCTGGAGGTAAAAGGATATCTTTCTGACGGTTCTGAAGTTCTCTTCAAATGCATTTCAGAGCAGGAATTTAAAGAAAAAATGGTCGGTGGTCTGCTTGAAAACCAACTATACCGCCAGATTGAAAAAATTTTCACTGATCCGAAAAACAGGGAGCAGATTGAAAAAGAGTATCCTGAAAAATCACTAAGGAGACGAAATACCGGTTATGCCCTGGATGAATTAATGAACAATAAACTTTTTTCTGATAACCAGGCAGAATTCAATTTTTCAAAACTCATCGCAGGCTCCGAAGGGACACTGCTCTTTATCACTGAAATAAAACTGAACCTGGTACCGCTTCCACCCAAAGAAGTGGGTCTGGTTTGTATTCATTTCCGCACCCTTGAGGAGGCCATGGAGGGAAATCTGCTTTGCCTTAAATACCATCCGGGTGCCATTGAGCTCATCGACGACGTCATTTTAAAATGTACACTTGACAGCATAGAACAACGGAGAAACAGGTTCTTCGTGGATGGAGAACCTGGAGCTATTCTGGTACTGGAATGGGCCCGTGATAGCATGGCTGAGATCACTGCTCTTCACCAGGCACTTGAAAATGAGATGAGAAAAGCAGGATTGGGATATCATTTCCCCCTTGTAACCGGCGATGACACCAAAAAAGTATGGGCTTTGCGCAAAGCAGGCCTGGGTCTGCTTTCAAACATTCCGGGGGATGCAAAACCAGTATCGCTTGTTGAGGACACTGCGATAGATCCAGTTAAGTTATCGCTCTATATTGCTGATTTTAAGCGAATCATGACAGCTCATGGACTGAATTGCGTCTATCATGCCCATATTGCTACCGGAGAGCTTCATCTCAGACCTGTAATCAATATGAAGGATCCGGAGGGAGTCATACTATTCCGGACTATCGCCACAGAAATTGCCCATCTGGTAAAAAAATACAAAGGATCGCTTAGCGGGGAACATGGAGATGGCCGGCTGAGAGGAGAGTTTATCCCAATCATCCTGGGAGCCCACAATTTTGAACTGATTAAACAGGTAAAGCAATGTTGGGATCCACTCAATGTTTTTAATCCGGGAAAGATCGTTCATACACCTCCCATGGACAGCTCTCTGAGAATTCGTCCAGGAGAGAATGATCCGGCAATAAATACTTTTTTTGACTGGTCAGACTCACTCGGTTTTGTGCGGCATGTAGAAAAGTGCAATGGATCCGGCGACTGCCGAAAATCTGAAATTATAGGAGGTACCATGTGCCCAAGTTACATGGCCACCAGAGAGGAGAGACACACCACCCGTGCCCGCGCAAACCTTCTGAACGATTACCTGCACAGCAGAAAAACCAGTGAAATTTTTGAAAGCAAAGAACTTTATGATATCCTCGACCTGTGTCTTTCATGCAAAGGGTGCAAATCGGAGTGTCCATCGGGTGTCGATATGACCAAGATCAAAGCAGAGTTTCTCCAGCACAAATACGACAGGGAGGGTTCATCGCTCCGATCTAAGCTTGTGGCCAATTTTGCCTCGCTCTATAGTTTGGGGGCACTGACCCCGGGGGTTTTCAATTTTTTTGTAAAGAACAGTTTAACATCATCTTTGGTGAAATTGCTCACCGGATTCGCTAAAAAAAGGAGTATCCCGGGATTGGGTCAATCAACCTTGCGCAGTTGGTGCAAAAAGAATCTGACAGGACTGAATAATCGTATTACAGAACAAAAAGGGACACTCTATTTTTTTGTCGATGAGTTTACCAATTACAGCGATACAGAAATTGGTATCAAAGCAATCAAACTATTGAATCATCTGGGTTATCTTGTACTGGTTGTTAATCATTCTGTAAGTGGCAGAACTTTTCTTTCCAAAGGCTTTTTGAGAAAAGCTGCCGGTATTGCAGCCACGAATGTCGGGATTTTCCAATCTCTGGTAGACGAGTCACATCCTTTGATTGGAATCGAACCCTCGGCCATCCTTACCTTCAGGGATGAATATCCAGATCTGCTCCGGGGAGAGGGGAAAGTTTCGGCATTAAGAGTCGCCAAAAACTGCCTGATGATAGAGGAATTCCTGGTAAGGGAACATGAGAAAGGGAACATCTCTTCAGAGAAATTCACTGCAAATGAGCTGACCATCAGGCTTCATGGCCATTGCCAGCAAAAGGCTATTGCCTCCACCCTGCCAACAAAAAAAATGCTCACATTGCCTGCAAATTACCACGTTCAGGAAGTTCCATCGGGATGCTGCGGCATGGCCGGATCGTTCGGGTATGAGAAGGAGCACTACGACCTTTCGATGAAGATAGGAAATCTGGTGCTTTTCCCCGAGTTATTGCGCCTGGGTACCGGGGTAGTTGTAGCTGCTCCCGGAACAAGCTGCCGCCATCACATTTTTGATGGTACAGGAAAAAAGGCGTTACATCCGGTTGAGATACTTTTTCAGGCTATTCGCAGGCCAGAATAGATCAGGCAGTAATATTTAAACTATGAAGACCAATAAAATATTCGGGCTTGAAAGAAACGTATTTTATACCGGCCTGACTAGCTTTTTTACTGATACATCTGCAAAAATGGTGTACAGTATAATGCCTGTATTTTTACTCTCCATTGGAGCTTCCAGGACTTCCATCTCATTGATTGAAGGAATTGCGGAGAGTACCGCTTCATTGATAAAAGCTATATCCGGATTCTGGAGCGATAAGGTCGGGAAAAACAAACCATTTATGATTATTGGATATGGCATCACTGCCATTGTGACTCCATTTTATGCTGCTGTAATTAATCCTTTTCATGTATTGATATTAAGATTTGTTGAGCGTATTGGGAAAGGACTCAGAACTGCGCCCCGCGATAGTTTAATCAGTGCTTCAATTGTTGATAATCATGCAGGTAAAAATTTTGGATTTCACAAGGCTATGGATAATAGCGGAGCAATAGCAGGACCCTTTCTGGCATTTGTTTTGCTCTGTTTTATCCCTTTTAACTATGGTAACATTTTTATTTTTGCAACAATTCCTGCTATATTGGGTGTTATTACAATCATTTTTTTCATCAAGGATGCTCATGCAGACAATACTGCCACAAAAAGTAAATTGTCTTTGAAGCAACTGCCAAGGAAATACTGGTTATTTCTGATTGTCATTGTTGTATTCTCTCTTGGTAATTCTACAGACGCATTACTTTTGGTAAAAACCTCTGAGACAGGAATCAAATCATCCTATATTCCACTCATTTACATGATCTTCAATCTGGTCTCTGTATTATTTGCAATCCCAATGGGAAGGCTGTCTGATAAAATCGGACGGGAAAAAATGATCATTTCGGGATTCCTGATTTATTCCGTTGTGTATTTTTTCTTTGGCAGGTACAACAACATCCATGTTTTCATTTTACTATTTATATTGTATGGTTTTTACAGTGCATTGACCGATAGCAGCCAAAAAGCCATGATTTCTGATATTGTGGGCAAAGATTTAAAAGGCACAGGGTTTGGCCTGTACCATGCTGCACTAGGAATATCGTTGTTGCCGGCAAGCCTGGTAGCAGGAATATTATATGATAAAATAAATTCAAGCGCCCCATTCTATTTTGGTGCAGTTATGGCTTTGCTGGCAACAATATTGTTAATGATTTTTGCCATCGGGTTTAATAAAAAGCAACCTGCAACATGAATAACCTATTACCTGATTATATTAAAATTTAACTGACATACCCATGAGAAGCATTTCCCTCCTGTCCTTTGTTCTGCTAATCAATTTTCATTGTATCAGCCAGACATCGAAAACTCCGGAAGCCAATACTCTTTCTGAACTTATGGCTGATAACGGCATGCTCACTTTAAAACTTGACCTGACGCGGGGTGGTGCCATCTCCTGGCTTTCGCTTTCCGGCTCGGCCCGAAGTGTTGTAAACATTGCCGATGAGGGAAGGTACATCCAGCAATCCTACTATGCCGGCAAATCGCTCGACCGAAAAGCGGAAGGTCAGTCGCCACGCTGGTCGCCCTGGTCGTGGAATCCGATTCAGGTTGGTGATGCCTTCCGCAACAGGGCCCAAATCCTTGATTATAAAAAAACCGGGAATGAGCTCTATGTGAAATGTATTCCGATGCAGTGGGATATGAATAACAAACCGGCAGAAGCAGAGATGGAGCAGTGGACTACGTTGAATGGTATGGTGCTGGAAGTGCGGAACAGGCTTACATGTCACCGCACGGATCTTATTTATGGCGACAGCATCTCATGTGATCAGGAGTTGCCTGCAGTTTATCCCGTTTCTTCGCTAAAAAATTTATATACATACCAGGGGCAGGTTCCCTTCGCAGAAGAGCCTGTGCAGCAGATTTCGGTAGTAAATCTATCGAGTGGATTCTGGGGCATCTACAACCAGGTATCTGAGAATTGGATGGCTTTTACTGACGATGCCAAATGGGGAATGGCAGTTTACAATCCTTTGTGCAGCAAATTTCTTGCAGGGCTGGCAGGCGTTGCGGGCAAAGAAGCCTCGGATGGTCCCACCTCTTACATTGCTCCTGTTAAGAAAGAAATTCTCTATAAAAACTGTGTGTACGAATACAAATACTATATACTTATCGGAACACTGGAGGAGATGAGAGGTAAAATATATTCCCTCAACAGGGAGAAGAAATGAGAATTACAAAAAAAAACCGTCACAGTTTGCTTTTGTGACGGTTTCTATTTTGTTAAGGGCGTTTAGCTCATAAAGCTTTAACGGCTTTTTTGTAACCGTAGATTGCTGCAGCACCCAATTCCTCTTCGATGCGGAGCAATTGGTTGTATTTGGCCATCCTGTCGGAGCGGCTTAGTGAACCTGTTTTAATTTGTCCGGCGTTTGTTGCAACAGAGATATCGGCAATAGTAGCATCCTCGGTCTCACCTGAGCGATGAGAAGTTACGCTCGTATATCCTGCGCGGTGAGCCATTTCGATTGCATCAAGCGTTTCGGTCAAGGTACCTATCTGGTTTACCTTGATTAGGATGGAGTTGGCTGCACCCAGTTCGATTCCCTTTTTCAGGTATTCGACGTTGGTAACGAAAAGATCATCTCCAACCAGCTGACATTTGTCGCCCAGTTTCTCGGTTTGCAGTACCCAGCCATCCCAGTCGTTTTCAGAACAACCATCTTCTATAGAGTCGATAGGATAGTTGGCTACCAAGGAGGCAAGGAATTCAACTTGCTCAACATTGTTGCGTTTTGCACCGTTAGGTCCCTCAAACTTGGCATAGTTGTAAATACCGTCTTTGTAGAATTCTGAAGCGGCACAGTCTAAACCGATTGAAATATCTCCTCCGTCTTCAGCACGACCAGGTTTATAGCCAGCTTTTTTAATGGCCAGGATAATGCTGTTCAAAGCATCTTCGGTACCGTCAAGTTTGGGGGCAAAACCACCTTCATCACCTACTGCAGTGCTTAGGTTACGGTCCTTCAATACGCTTTTGAGGCTATGGAATACTTCAGCACCCATACGCAGGGCTTCACGGAAAGAAGAAGCACCAATCGGGCGGATCATAAATTCCTGGAAAGCAATCGGAGCGTCGGAGTGCGAACCTCCGTTGATGATATTCATCATGGGTACAGGCAGTGTTCTTGCATTGACACCTCCTATATAACGGTATAGCGGCATTTCAAGATAGGCAGCGGCAGCTTTGGCAGTTGCCAGTGAGACGCCAAGAATGGCGTTGGCACCCAGTTTGGATTTGGTTGTTGTTCCGTCAAGTGCAATCAGGGCATGATCAAGAGCAACCTGGTTCAGGGCACTCATACCTACAACGGCCTCGGCAATGATGGTATTGACGTTTTCAACAGCTTTCAAAACACCTTTGCCAAGATATCTTTTCTTATCTCCGTCGCGAAGCTCAATTGCCTCATTTTCTCCGGTTGATGCTCCGGATGGTACAGCAGCACGGCCAACAAAACCGCTCTCAAGGGTTACTTCTACTTCTACGGTTGGGTTACCGCGTGAATCAAGAATTTCTCTTCCGACGACTTTACTAATTAACATTTTGTGTGATATTTAAGTGATATAATTTATTCGCTACCTGCAAGATAGCCAATTTTTTGTTAAAAGCCGGACAAAGGTAATGAAACTGTTACAAAATTTATCAACCTCATCTGCTGGATGGTATTTGTTAATGTAAAAATCATGTTGTACTAAAAGAGGAGGAGGTCGACTCACGGTGACCCTCCTCCTCTTTCAAGTGCAAAATATGAAACAGCTGTTGTCGGTCTAATTAATCTTCATCTTTCTCTGAATCTTTTTAATAGCTTGCTCGATGGGTTTTTCTGGTTCAATGACGTTGTAAACTCCCCAGAATTCCGGATCTGCAAAACCAGAGACCTCCTCTATCATGACAACATAAGGTTTCAGTTTATCCGCAGGTTTGGTGTTTTTGTCAGGAGTTTTCTCCCAATCGGTTATAGCCATTTCGATTGTACTTGCATAATGGGTATTAAAAAGTCGTTTCTTCCATTCTATTTTGAAGACAATATCTGCCCTGGAATAGCCAAAATACCACTTGCCTCCCTTTTCACGGTAATTGACCTGGTAGGTTGCCTCGGTCGGATACACTTTGGCTCCCATTGGTTTCTTGCGGATAAACAGATCGGAGGATGCATTTTTATCTGTAACATTTAAGCTAAAAGTGGCACTCAGAACAGCCAAACTTTCGGTATCCACATACAATCTACCGTAATAGAGCGGCTCCTTTACATTTGGATTTTGCTTAAAATCAATAATATACATTAATCTATCACCAACTTTTGAAATATTTTCAAGGGTAAATTCATAGTTGAACATCATATCCTCAGTGAAGATCATATCCGGATTTTTCATGATATCCAGCAAGACAGAAGTATATGGTCCGCCCTGCAACTTGAAGGAAATGGTATCCAGTTTGGTGTAATCTGTACTTTTTCTGCCTTTTGAAAGTTCTATCTGGTCACTTTTGAAGGACAAGCAAGGCTGTTTATATACATCAAGGACAGCTTCTGACAACGAAACATACGTTTTGTTCTTTTTGATGGTCTCCCTGTAAAAAGCGATCATCTTATCCTGCTCCTGACTGTAATTATCACCTCTTTTGTTCATGATTGCACGCATCAGCATGGTCGGATCTTTCGGATGTACGCTGATGGTACTTAGTGTAACTGTCATTAATTCAAGCTCTATACGATTTTTATCCGGTTTAAGTATTGTAAGACTGATCACTTTCTCCTTGTATCCCAGATAATTAACTATAACTTTGCCATCTTTATTCAGTACGGGTACTTTGAAAGAAAACTCACCCTCACTGTTTGCAACTGTGGAGAGATTGGCTCCTTCAAGGGTCAGGGTAGCAAAACCAAGAGGCCTTTTCGATTCCATATCAACAACAACCCCTTTATATTGAAGATAATTCAATGAATCTGTCGCGTTTTTAGGATTCTCAGCAGCCAATAAACTGCCTCGCCAGAAGATTGTCATTACTGACATTATAATTAAAAGCTGGAGATTGTTAAACCGGGGAACAATTTGTGTTTTCATTGCCAGAATGATTAAATTTGTTACTATTCATATTGTTAAGTTCAATTACCAGTGAAGACTTTTCCCTTTTTAAGCTGAATTATTGACAGGATCGTCTTTTTTCTTTATCAGTCTTGTTATTATCATGACAGTTGTTGAAGAAAATACCCCTATCAAAAGGCAAAAAAGATTTGTAAAAGGTTTCATTTGATAATAATATGTTTTTTAGTGGTCAGATGGAATTGCCATCCGCCAGCTGGCGGATTATCATCTCTGTTGGTGATTTACAAATCATGGCGATTCCAATTTTATTAAATATGACGGTGATCCCATGTAATTTCCATAGATGAAAACTTTTCTTATAACCTTTTCCTTTCTATTTTTCACTTTGTCCCTATTCGGGCAACCAATAAACAACAAACCAAGAATTGGACTTGTCCTTTCCGGAGGAGGAGCCAAAGGATTTGCACATGTGGGAGTATTGAAAGTTTTGGAGGAGGCTAATATACCCATAGATTACATTGCAGGAACCAGTATTGGAAGTATTTTTGGCGGATTGTATGCCTGTGGTTATGATGCAGCAACGCTGGAGAGAATAGTAAAGAGTCAGGATTGGGGAAGCGTGCTAAGCAATGAATACAAGCAAGAATTTATACCTCCATTTGACAAAATTGATGAAGGACGATACAGTGTAAGGTTTCCCTTCGAGGAGAAAAAACTGGCACTTTCAAATGGAATACTTAATGGTCAAAATGCAATGGAACTTTTCTCGTACCTGACTTTGGGGTTTCACAATGTGGATGATTTTTCGAAATTGCCTATTCCATTTTTGTGCATTGCTACTGATTTGACGAACGGGGAAGAGGTTGTCATCAACAAGGGATATCTTCCAAAAGCAATGCGGGCCAGTATGGCCATTCCAGCCGCCTTTACATCGGCTGAAATTGATGGTCAAATGCTTGTAGATGGCGGAATCGTCAACAACTATCCTGTTGACAGGTGCCTTGAGATGGGAGCTGACATCATCATTGGAGTTGACGTCCTGGACAGTTTAATGACTCATGATGATTTACAAGGTATTCCTGAGGTAATCGCCCAAATGATGTACTTCATGGGAAAAGAGCGGAATGAAAAAAACACCAAAGATGTTGACTTTTATATACGGCCCGAAATCCGTGGATATTCTGCAGCCAGTTTTGATGCAGAATCTGCTGAAGAGTTGATCCGGCGCGGGGAAGTCGCAGCGAGAAGGGTACTTCCTCAATTGATTCACCTGAGGGACTCCCTGCATTTGGTTTCGATACCACGTACCATTCATAATTTACCTGCCAATGATACTATATTGGTAATCAGCCAGATTGAAGTAACCGGCACCGATCGTGCTAAAATTGCCTTTTATCTGGGGCAGACCGGAATAAAGCGTGATCAGCATGTTACCCTGGAGCATCTTAGAAATGGAATCTCGAGGCTTTATTCAACAGGGAATTATGAATATGTCAATTATCAACTTAAAGGAGACACGACAAAAACGCTGAAAGTAGAGGTTAAAGAGCGAAAGAACAATAAAATAAATGCAGGCCTTCACTACGATTCTGATTTAAGATCTGCTTTGCTCGTCAATATTACTATCAGAAACCAGCAGTTCTTTGGATCGAGGCTTTCCCTGGATGCCAAATTGTCTCAATACCCCATGTTTTCAGGACAGTATTCGATCGATAGAGGATGGAAGCCAGGATTTTATTCGAAGCTGATGTATGTTGCAGATCGCTATTATATATACAATGAAGAGAAAAAAACTGCTGAGATTGACATGTCAATGATCAACCTTCAGCTGGCAACCCACTCATTTATTACCGATGCTACCCGGTTTACTTTGGGCGTTTCAATGGACAATTACAATATAGGATCAGTAATCGGCGATACAATAGGTTATGATATAAGGGGCAAAGCCTATTTCAACCTATTTTCCAGAATAGAGCACAACCGATTGGATAAAATCTACTTCCCAACACATGGAACCAATGTATCCGTTGGTGCTAAAATAGTTCTGAACAATGGGAACAGTAATCCTTTTCTGATTGGTGACGTTTCTTTCAAAAGGGCAAGATCCTTTTCAGATAGAATCACCATACTATACACCATCAATAGCAGGTTAATCTTTGGAAAAAACGAGTCGTTTTTTCACAAAGCTTTTCTGGGTGGTTCCCAACAGATAGATTACATGGATAACAACATACCTTTCAGTGGATTGTACAGATTGGAAATCAATACAGGCAATGTAATTGCAGGCAGACTTGAAACGCGATTAAGAATGTGGGAAAAGATATACTTTACTGCTATCGGTGATTTTGGCTTATACAGTGATGATGATTTCGTTTATGGTAATGGAAAGAGCATCTATGGATTTGGACTGAATGCCGCTTATAACAGCGTAGTAGGACCTTTGGAATTTTCTTTCAGTTTTTCAAATTACAAACAGGATATCATCCCCTTTCTTTCACTTGGATATTGGTTCTGACATTTTCTACAATAAATGCGTTGCGTATCTTTGTTGGAAGCTGACAATTGAAAATGAATCATTGGTCATAAAGGATCATGCTGTATAGGCGAATAATTTCTGGTATAGTAAAACGCAAAAAAGATATTCGTTAAACTGAAACCCAACCGTTAACTAAAAAAAATGAGGACAATATTCCCAATCATCCTATTGTTTTTCAATACTTTGATATCCGTATATGCACAAAAAAATGAAGTGGCATCTCTTTTTAGTGCAGAAAAGTTAAAAACAGCCTCGTACAGTGTTTATGCCATCGATGCAAATTCTGGTGAACGAATTTGCAGCACGGATCAGAAAAGTTTATCCACTGCTTCCGTAATGAAGCTATTCACAACTGCTGTTGCGCTGGATCTTCTCGGTCCGGATTATACCTTCACAACCTCACTCTTCTATTCGGGCAATATTGATCCTCAAAGTGGCACACTCGCTGGGAACCTGATCATTAAGGGAGGCGGAGATCCTGCATTTTATTCCTCATTTTTTCAGGATCATTACAAAGATTGTTTTGAAAACTGGATCCTTCAGATGAAAAAAAACGGGATTGAAAAGATCAGCGGCAATCTTTTGATAGATCTTTCTTTCATCAAAAGTTATGAAATCCCGGGAGGATGGGGCTGGGACGATATCGGGAATTACTATGGGGCGGGAGTTTCTGCTCTTTCTTACCATGACAACCAGTATGAAATCCACTTTTCCTCAGCAAAAACCGAAGGAGTACAAACTGTCATCGGGACTGTCTATCCTGAAATTGATGCGCTGAAACTTGAGAACCACGTTCACTCTTCTTTTCTTGCAGGAGATCACACCATCGTATATGGTGCCCCAGGTTCAAATCACCAAACCATCGAAGGGACCATTCCTACAGGCCAGTCAGACTTTATCGTCAGGGCAGCCATGCCCGATCCTCCGCTGATTGCCGCGAATGCTTTCCTGAAAAAGATGAAAGAAAGTGGAATTTTATTTTCAGGGATTATTAAAGAGGTGCCTGCCGGAGATCACGCACAAAAGATCTTGCTTGCAATCCAGGATTCTCCCCTACTGAAAGAGCTGATTGTACCGCTCAACAAAGAGAGTATTAATGTATATGCAGAGCATCTTCTGTGCGAAATTGGCCGGAAGAGTTCAGGCGAACCCACTACAAAAATGGGGTTAAAAGCATATCATCGATATTGTGCGGAGGAGGGGATTGATACTTTGGGTTTCTTTCCTGCTGATGGAAGCGGTCTCTCCAGAAGCAATTCACTTACTACAAAAACTTTGGTCGAAACATTGAAACATATTTACGACAGCAAATACCGGGAGCTCCTGGTCAATGCGTTGCCAATAGCCGGAGTGGACGGAACGCTGCGGAATTCATTCAAAGGTACTGTTCTCGAAAAAAATGTAACAGCGAAAACCGGGTCAATGGAGCGGGTCCGAAGTTTGGCAGGCCTGCTTCATACCAGGAGCAATAAAACGCTGCTTTTTGCTGTTATTATTAATAATTTTGACCTTAAGTCATCGGAATCTTCAAAACTTCTGGAATCTGTATTATTATCATTATATAACGAATAAACCCTATTCAATCTGAATTCAACGCTCTAAATGTGAATTTTGAATTTTTGGTTAAAATATTCCACTATTCACAGAACATAACAAAAAGAGTATAAAATCTTTAATTTATTAATTATTTAACCTAAATCACTTACAATTTTATTTTGTAGTGAATTTTTTATTAATACTTTTGCCACAGTTGAGTTGCAGATTTTCACAATTAGCCGCTCATTGAAACATTAAAAACAACAATTAAGTATAAAAGTGCATGAACACATCCTTTGACAGTCTCCTCCTCGTGGTTATTCTAATTCTCGTCTGTGCAGGTTGAGGAGGTTGAGTCTTTGTGATGACAAAAAATAGATGAACCTTTCTCAACAAAACGAGGAAGGTTCTTTTTTTAAGAAAAAATTATGAAAAAAGGGTTAAGGAGCAATCAATCCACGCAAGGGCGTAAAATGGCAGGAGCAAGAAGCTTGTGGCGTGCCAATGGAATGAAAGAGCAACATTTTGGAAAGCCCATCATCGCAATTGTCAACTCGTTTACACAGTTTGTTCCGGGTCATGCGCATCTGCATGAAGTTGGACAGATGGTCAAACGGCTTGTTGAAGCCGAGGGCTGTTTTGCTGCTGAGTTCAACACCATCGCCATTGACGATGGAATTGCGATGGGGCATAACGGCATGCTATATTCTCTTCCCTCCAGGGATTTAATTGCCGACAGTGTAGAGTACATGGTGAACGCACATCAGGCAGATGCGATGATATGCATATCCAACTGTGATAAAATTACCCCTGGAATGTTGATGGCCTCGATGCGGCTTAACATACCCTCCATCTTTGTATCAGGCGGACCAATGGAAGCCGGCGAAATACGGGGCAAAGCATACGACCTGGTAGATGCCATGGTTATGGGAGCAGACGATTCGATTGATGAACAGCTCCTTTTTGAGGTAGAACAGGATGCCTGTCCAACCTGCGGATCCTGCTCCGGAATGTTTACTGCGAACTCCATGAATTGCCTGACAGAGGCTTTGGGTCTCTCCCTTCCCGGAAACGGAACGATAGTGGCTACCCACGCCAATCGGAAAAAGCTTTTCGAAAAAGCGGCAAAGCGTATTGTAGAGATCACGAATGCATACTACCTTGAAGGCCATGAGGAGGTTCTACCCCGCTCAATAGCTACACGCGATGCCTTTATGAATGCCATGACGCTGGATATCGCTATGGGTGGTTCTACCAACACGGTCCTGCACCTTTTAGCTATCGCACATGAAGCAGGAGTTGATTTTACCATGAAGGAGATGGACGAACTCTCCCGGAGGGTACCATGCATTTGTAAAGTAGCTCCAAGTTCTTCCTACCACATTCAGGATGTAAACAGGGCTGGAGGCATCATGGGAATTTTGGGTGAACTGGAAAGAAACGGTTTGCTGAAACCAGACGTGTCGCGGGTGGATGAGCCGACCCTGGCAGCAGCTATTGAAAAATGGGATATTCGCAGGGTTGGCGCTACTTCAGAGGCAAAGAAATTTTATGCCTCAGCACCCGGAAACCTGGGACGCAATCTGGTGATGGGTTCGCAGGAAAAATATTATGCAGAACCGGATGTGGATCGTAAGCACGGTTGTATCCGTTCGGCAGAGCATGCCTTTTCCAAAGAGGGAGGTCTGGCGGTATTGTACGGAAACATAGCCCGCAATGGTTGCATCGTGAAAACTGCAGGTGTTGATGCCTCTGTTTATCATTTTGAAGGGACAGCGCGTGTTTTTGAATCCCAGGAAGATTCCTGCACCGGTATTCTGGAAGGCAAGGTTAAAGCCGGAGATGTTGTAGTTATCCGCTATGAGGGACCCAAAGGTGGTCCGGGTATGCAGGAAATGCTCTATCCAACTTCCTACTTGAAATCAAGAAAGTTAGATAAATCCTGTGCTTTGCTTACCGACGGCCGGTTCTCCGGCGGTACATCAGGACTGTCAATTGGGCACGTTTCACCTGAAGCCGCTGCTGGAGGTGAAATTGCGCTGGTAGAGGACGGAGACCTGATTGTGATTGACATTCCAGCAAGGAAAATTGAATGGCTGATTACTGACGAAGAACTCGCTCTGCGCAAATCGAAAGCAGAGGCACGGGGCAAAAATGCCTATAAACCTGTTTTGAGGGAGAGAGAGGTCAGCGTGGCACTCAGGGCTTATGCTCAAAATGTATCCTCGGCTGACAAAGGGGCCATACGTTTGCTGGACTAACGTGAGGGACGGAGGGACGGAGAGACGGATTAGACGGAGAGACAGATAAGACGGAGGGACGGTGAGAAATACGAGGAATAGATATAAATTATAAAACTTCTTATTACATAAATGATCAGATATGACAACTAAAAATGAGAAAATAAAAAATAGTTTGAACGAAGCGATAGAAATGACGGGTTCAGAAGCAATGATCCGCTCATTGGTTGCAGAAGGTGTTGACACCATCTTTGGATACCCCGGAGGCGCTATCATGCCCATTTACGATGCGCTGTACGACTATGGTCATGCTGTCAAACATGTGCTGGTCCGGCATGAACAAGGGGCCGTTCATGCAGCTCAGGGATATGCACGTGTTTCGGGAAAGGTTGGAGTTTGTTTTGCAACTTCAGGACCTGGTGCCACCAACCTGATCACCGGGATAGCAGATGCCATGATTGATTCAACTCCGCTGGTTTGTGTTACCGGACAAGTAACTTCCGGATTGTTGGGCACAGATGCCTTTCAGGAATCTGATGTGATTGGAATTTCAATGCCTATTACCAAATGGAACTACCAGATAACCAGTCCGGAAGAAATACCTGAGGCCATTGCAAAAGCATTTTATATAGCTTCGACAGGCAGGCCAGGACCAGTATTACTCGATATTACCAAAGATGCTCAATTCGGAAAACTGCAATTCTCTTACGAAAAATGCACCAAAATCAGATCGTATGTTCCCGAATTTCCAACCGATAAAAAGCATTTGAAGAAAGCAGCAGATCTTATCAATGCTGCCAAAAAACCTTACCTGATTTACGGACAGGGGATCCTGCTTTCGGGTGCAGAAAAGGAGCTGCTGAGCTTCATCGGGAAAACAGGAATCCCGGCTGCATCAACTTTACTGGGCATTTCAGCACTACCCAGCGACCATCCACTGAATATGGGTATGCTGGGAATGCATGGAAACTATGCACCAAATATCAAAACCAACGAATGTGATGTTTTGATTGCCATTGGCATGCGATTTGATGACCGTGTGACAGGTAATATCAACACCTATGCGAAGCAGGCCAAAGTCATTCACATCGAGATTGACCCTGCAGAAATTGACAAGAATATCAAAACCGAAGTGGCAATCCTGGGAGATGCCAAACATGCTCTTCGTCTGCTCGCTACGCTTGTCGAAAACAAGCAGCATCAGGAATGGGTAAATGAATTCCTCCTGGCCAGAACGAAAGAGGAGGATAAAGTCATTATCAATGATCTAAAACCGAGCAAACCTGGGTTGACAATGGGTGAGGTTGTTCGTTTGTCCACAAATCTTACAGACAACAAAGCAGTAATAGTAACAGACGTAGGCCAGAACCAGATGGCGGCAGCACGTTATGCCCGTTTTAACCAGACCAGATCGTGGGTGACTTCCGGTGGTCTGGGAACCATGGGATTTGGTCTGCCGGCTGCCATTGGGGCCAAATTTGGAGCACCTGAGAAGGAGGTAATTCTCTTTGCGGGTGATGGTGGTATTCAAATGACCATCCAGGAACTTGGGACCATTTCGCAGGAAAAATTGCCCGTTAAAATCGTGGTTTTAAACAACGATTTTTTGGGAATGGTACGGCAATGGCAAGAACTCTTTTTCGAGAAGAGGTACTCATTTACCGAAATTACCAGTCCGGATTTTGTCAAACTGGCCTCAGCATACGGCATTCCCGGAGCAACTGTTTCCGATAGAAAAGATCTAGGGCTGGCAATGAAATCCATGATCGACTGCAAAGGCCCCTATCTGCTGGAAGTCAAAATTGAACAGGAAGACAACATCTTCCCCATGATCCCGGCTGGTGCCACTGTATCAAGATGCCTGTTAGGTTCAGATGAATTATAACCCTCAACCAGAAATTTCGCAACCATGAAGCAAGAGTATATTATCAGCGCATACAGTGAGAACCACATTGGTTTGCTCAACCGTATAACCATTATTTTCACCCGAAGGAAAGTAAATATTGAGAGTTTGACAGTTTCCGAATCAGCATTGGCAGGTATCTCAAAATTCACCATTGTGGTCAATGAGGAGAAAGAAAAGGTCGTTAATATCGTAAGGCAGATCGAAAAACAGATCGAAGTGCTAAAAGCTTTTTACCACACAAATGAGGAGATGATCTTCCAGGAAATAGCACTGTACAAAGTCCCTACGCAAGCACTGATGGACAGCGATCAAATCGAGAAGATGATCCGCAGTCACAACGCACGCATACTGGAAATCACCAAAGAATATACTGTTATCGAAAAAACTGGTCACAAAGAGGAGACCCAGGCCCTTTTCGACGGACTAAACCAGTTTGGAGTATTGCAGTTTATTCGTTCCGGAAGGGTTGCCATCACCCGCTCACCAATCGAAAGACTCTCTGAGTTTTTACGTGAGAGGGATTCGCTTCTGGATAAAATGGAGAAGAAGTCTTAGAATAATCAAAATAAACATTTATCATTAAAAAAATCTTACAATGACAAAAATTAAATTTGGAACAGAAGAGGAAAACGTAATAACCCGTGAAGAATTTCCGGTATCAAAAGCACTCGAAATCCTAAAAGATGAAATTATAGCCGTAATTGGTTATGGCGTTCAGGGACCTGCACAAGCTATGAACATGCGGGACAATGGTTTTAAAGTAATTATTGGTCAGGCTCCTGAGTTTAAATCGGATTGGGAGAAAGCAATTAAAGATGGTTGGATTCCGGGAGAAACACTATTTCCGGTGGTAGAAGCTGTAAAAAAGGCTACCATTATCCAGTTTCTTGTTTCGGATGCTGCCCAACGCTTGCTGTGGCCATCAATTAAGCCGTGTCTTAACGAAGGAGATGCGCTCTATTTTTCGCATGGTTTTTCAATAACATTCAAAGAACAAACGGATGTAATCCCACCGGCTAATATCGACGTGATCATGGCAGCACCCAAAGGGTCAGGCGCCAGCGTTCGTACCAATTTTCTCGCCGGAACAGGCATTAACTCCAGCTATGCTGTATTTCAGGATTATACAGGCAGGGCTTTGGATCGCACCCTGGCTCTTGGTATCGCCATCGGCTCCGGATATATGTTCCCTACAACCTTTGAGAATGAAGTATATTCCGACCTTACCGGCGAACGCGGTGTCCTGATGGGAGCCTTGGCAGGTATTATCGAAGCTCAGTATAAAGTTTTGCGCGATAACGGTCACAGCCCTTCCGAATCTTTTAACGAAACGGTGGAAGAACTTACCCAAAGCCTCATTCGTCTGGTTGATCAGAACGGTATGGACTGGATGTATTCCAACTGCAGCGCGACTGCTCAACGTGGAGCCCTCGACTGGAGACATAAATTCCGCGAGGCAACCCTTCCGGTCTTTGAAGATCTGTACAAAAGTGTAAAATCGGGTGCAGAAACCAAACGTGTTCTTGATTCAACCAGCAGCATCGATTATAAAGACTTTCTGGAAATTGAATTGAAGGAAATGCGCGAATCAGAACTTTGGACAGCAGGAGCTGCTGTTCGTAAATTGAGACCCGGCAACAACTAACCACGATGGACAATAGAGTATACATTTTTGATACCACCTTACGTGATGGTGAACAGGTGCCTGGATGCCAGCTGAACACGATTGAAAAGATTGAGGTAGCCAAGGTGCTGGAGCAGTTGGGGGTTGACGTCATCGAGGCGGGCTTCCCGATTTCTAGTCCGGGCGACTTTAAATCTGTGGTCGAAATTTCCAAGGCGGTTACCTGGCCAACTATTTGTGCCTTGACACGAGCGGTGGAAAAGGACATTGAGGTGGCTGCAGAGTCGCTAAAATATGCCAAACGCGGACGAATTCATACAGGTATCGGCACCTCTCCTTATCATATCATCTCCAAACTCAACTCCAATCCGGATGAGATTCTGGAAAGGGCGGTCAGAGCGGTCAAATATGCAAAAAGGTTTGTCGAAGATGTAGAATTTTATGCCGAAGACGCCGGGCGTTCCGACAATGTTTATCTGGCCAGGGTAGTGGAAGCTGTTATCAAAGCCGGAGCTACCGTGGTTAATATCCCTGATACTACCGGCTATTGCTTACCTTACGATTTTGGAGAAAAGATCAGGTTCCTGATGGAAAATGTACCAAATATCCACAAAGCCATTGTATCCACCCACTGTCATAACGACCTGGGAATGGCTACCGCGAATACCATCGCCGGCGTGATGAACGGTGCACGCCAGGTAGAGGTCACCATCAACGGCATTGGCGAACGTGCAGGAAATACTTCGCTCGAAGAGGTAGTTATGATTCTTCGCTCCCACAAGGAGCTGGATCTGCACACCAACATCAATACGAAGAATATCTACAAAACCAGTAAGCTCGTCTCTAGTTTGATGAATATGCCTGTTCAGCCCAACAAAGCCATTGTTGGCAGAAATGCTTTTGCCCACTCAAGCGGAATCCACCAGGACGGCGTGCTGAAAAATCGTGAAAACTACGAAATCATTGACCCAACTGAGGTAGGCATCAACGAATCCTCGATCGTTCTGACTGCCCGAAGTGGCCGGGCTGCGCTAAAGCACCACCTGGATATGCTCGGGGTCAAACTGGCAAAAGAAAAACTCGATGAAGTCTATCATGACTTTCTTATCATGGCCGATAAGAAGAAAGATATCAAAGAGGATGATCTGATGGTTTTGGTAGGCGAATTGGGACATGGCGAACGCCGAATCAAGCTGGACTTCTTGCAGGTAGTGACCGGTAAAAATCTGGTTCCGATGGCTACTTTACGTCTCGACATTTCGGGGGAGAAATTCACCGCCACAGAATCCGGCAATGGGCCTGTCGATGCAGCCATCAAGGCAGTCAAAGCCATTATTCACCGCAAGGTTACCCTGTCTGAATTTCTGATTCAGGCTATCAATAAAGGCAGCGATGACATTGGAAAAGTGCATATGCAGGTCGATTATGAAGGCAATATCTTCAACGGATTTGGTGCCAATACAGACATCATAACTGCTTCTGTTGAGGCTTTCATCGATGCTATCAACAAAATTGGAAACAGTGAAGTGGCTTCCGACGTAAAAAAATAGTTGAGCGTTGAGCGTGAAGAGCGGAAAGTTATTTAAGAATCAAACCCTTTCAGAAGCCAGTGCCAGATCGAAAATTGAAAATTTTAAAAGAATCTATTTTGGAACCAACAACATTATTTGACAAGATTTGGGATGCCCATGTGGTGAACAAAATTGAAGGAGGACCTTCTGTACTCTATATAGACCGGCATTTCATTCACGAAGTTACCAGTCCGGTTGCCTTTTCAGGCTTGGAAAGCCGTGGATTGAAGGTCTTCAGGCCACAAAATACGGTCGCCACTCCTGATCACAACGTACCTACCATTGAACAGCATCTTCCTATTAGGGAAGAACTCTCCCGAAAACAGGTAGAGACCCTGACTTCCAATTGTGAACGTCACGACATTCCGATGTATGGGTTGAGTCACAAATGGCACGGCATCGTGCACATTATCGGACCTGAGCTTGGTATCACCCAGCCCGGCATGACCATTGTCTGCGGTGACAGCCACACCTCCACGCACGGAGCATTTGGAAGCATTGCTTTCGGAATTGGTACCAGCGAAGTTGAGATGGTATTTGCAAGTCAGTGTATCCTTCAGCCCAAGCCAAAAAAGATGAGGATCAATGTCGAAGGGGAATTAGCTAAAAACGTTACTTCCAAGGACATTGCACTCTATGTCATTGCTAAAATCACTACATCGGGAGGCACAGGCCACTTCATTGAATTTGCAGGTTCAACTATCCGCTCCCTATCCATGGAAGCCAGGATGACACTCTGCAATATGAGCATTGAATGTGGTGCACGAGGAGGCATGATCGCACCCGACGAAACAACTTTTGCCTATTTGAAAGGACGTGAAGAGGCTCCCAAAGGAGCAGATTGGGATCAAAAACTTGCTGAATGGAAAAAACTTGAAACAGACCAGCATGCTATCTTTGATACCGAATACACCTTTGATGCAGCGGATATCACCCCGATGATCACCTATGGTACCAATCCTGGCATGGGTGTTGGAGTTGAAGGTTCTATCCCCGACGGGGACGATCTGACTGGCAGCGATCGGGCCACCTTCCTGAAATCACTCCAATACATGGGCTTCCATCCTGGAGAGAAGCTAAAAGGCAAGAAAGTGGATTACGTTTTCATCGGCAGTTGTACCAATGGAAGGATCGAAGATTTCAGGCTTTTTGCCGATTATATCAAAGGTAAAAAGAAAGCTTCCTGGGTAACCGCGTGGATCGTTCCTGGTTCCAAACAGGTGGAGAAACAAATCCGTGAAGAGGGACTGGTTGAAATCATGGAATCTGCAGGGTTCGAATTACGCCAACCCGGTTGCTCCGCCTGTCTGGCCATGAACGACGACAAAATTCCGGCAGGGAAATATGCAGTCTCCACCTCCAACCGCAACTTTGAAGGTCGCCAGGGCCCTGGTGCCCGTACCATGCTAGCCAGTCCGCTGGTTGCAGCAGCTTCAGCAATAAATGGGGTTGTTACTGACCCGAGGGATTAAATAATAAAAGGCTAAAGGATAAAGGATAAAGGATAAAGTAAGAAAAACATTGTAGAAAAATGAAGTATTAAAGGTAGGATGGGGTTCACTTTAGCCTTTATCCTTTAGCCTTTAGCCTTCAATAATGACCAATCTTTATGGTAGAAAAATTTATTAAAATAGTGAGTAGCGCCGTTCCTCTTCCGATAGAGAATGTGGATACCGACCAGATCATTCCGGCCCGGTTTCTCAAGGCTGTTGAACGCAAAGGTTTTGGCGATAATCTTTTCCGCGACTGGCGCTACTGCAAGGATGGCACACCAAATCCTGATTTCGTCTTAAATAATCCCCGATATACCGGTTCAATTCTGGTGGCCGGTAAAAATTTTGGCAGCGGATCAAGCCGTGAGCATGCAGCCTGGTCTGTTTATGATTATGGATTCAGGGTCGTGGTTTCCAGCTTCTTTGCAGATATCTTTAAAGCCAATGTGCTTAACAACGGCTTACTGCCGATCCAGGTACCGGAAGATTTCCTGGCAAATATGTTCACAACGATCGAGAATAACCCTACTGCTCCCTTCGAAGTAGATCTCGAAAGTCAGACCATACGTAATGTTACTCTTTCGGCCGAAGTCCGGTTCGACATCAATCCTTATAAAAAAAAGTGTCTCTTAAAAGGATATGATGACATTGATTACCTGCTGAGCCTCAAGAAAGAGATAGAAGCTTTTGAAACAGCGAGATGAGTTATAAGACAAAAGACATGAGACATAAGACATAAGACATGAGACATGAGATATTAGAAATGAGATATTAGAAATGAAAATTAAGAGCTTGGAGGCCAGACATCTTCAATCTTGTAGATTCTTTCTCTCATGTCTCATAACTCATCTCTCCTAACAAAAGTCTTATCTCTGAAATCTGAAATTAAGTAATGATGAAAGATAAAGTTTACATCATGGATACAACGCTGAGGGATGGCGAACAAACCTCAGGGGTATCCTTTTCCGAGGCTGAAAAGCTTAATATTGCCAAGATCCTACTGGAAGAAGTAAAGGTTGATTACCTTGAAGTTGCTTCAGCCAGGGTTTCTGAAGGTGAAATGATGGGAGCAAAAAGAGTGATGGATTGGGCCATTGGCACTGTATATCACGATAAAATCGAGATACTTGGGTTCGTAGATGGCTCTGTTTCACTTGAATGGATCGCCAAAGCAGGAGGCAAGGTGATCAACCTTTTGGGCAAAGGATCACTTCGACATGTCACGCAGCAATTGAAAAAGAGTCCTGATCAGCACCTGGCTGATCTTAAAAAATCGATTGCCCTTGCCCAGGAGATGAAAATTTCCGTCAACCTTTACCTGGAGGACTGGTCCAACGGGATGCGCAATTCTCCGGAATATGTTAATTTCATGTTGGACGGCTTGCAGAATGAACCCATCAGGAGGCTGATGCTTCCTGACACGCTGGGAATTCTTAATCCTACGGAAACTTTCGCGTACTGCTCTGCCATGATTCGGAATTTTCCCAAGCTTCATTTTGATTTCCATGCCCACAATGATTACGACCTTGCTGTTGCTAATGTTGATGCTGCCCTGCGTGCTGGAATCAGGACAGTTCATACCACCATCAATGGTTTGGGCGAACGGGCTGGCAATGCTCCTCTTTCCAGTGTTGTTGCCCTGATGAACGACCACCTGAAGATGTCCAATTCAATCAACGAGCGCAAGCTAAATATGGCAAGCAGACTGGTTGAAACCTTTTCCGGGGTTCACATATCCAGCAACAAACCCATCATCGGTGAAAATGTATTCACCCAATGCAGCGGCATTCATGCAGATGGTGACAATAAGGATAATCTCTATTACAACGACTTGCTGCCGGAACGTTTTGGCCGTACACGCAAATATGCTCTTGGTAAAACCTCAGGGAAAGCCAATATTGCCAAAAACCTGGAAGATATGGGAATAAGGCTGGATCCGGAGAACCTGAAAAGGGTAACTGATAAAGTCATTGAACTTGCCGACAAGAAAGAATCGGTTACCTCAGAAGATTTACCTTATATCCTTTCGGATGTTCTGAAAAGTGAGTCCATCTTCGAAAGAATTACACTCCGGAACTATGCCATCTCCCACGCCCTGGGTTTACGGCCCATGGCGACTGTATGCATTGAAATGAATGGGGAGCTATACGAAGAGGCCGGTTCGGGAGATGGACAATACGATGCCTTTATGAACGCGCTCAGGCAAATCTATCATAAACTTCACAAACAACTGCCGTCTCTGGTGAACTACTCTGTCACCATTCCTCCGGGCGGGAAGACAGATGCATTGGTTGAAACCCTGATTACATGGAATATATCCGATCGCAACTTCAAAACCCGCGGACTGGATCCGGATCAGACTGCAGCTGCTATCAAAGCAACCATCAAAATGTTGAACATTATTGAAAGCGAAGGGCAAATCTATTGACAATTTTGGATTTTTAAAAAATATTAAAACATGAATTTGAACATTGCACTATTGGCCGGAGATGGAATCGGTCCTGAGATTGTAGAACAAGCGCTCAGAGTGACAAAAGCTATCGCTCAAAAATTCGGACACGAATTGCATACAAAAGAGGCATTGGTTGGTGCTGTAGCCATTGATGCTACCGGTAATCCCTATCCGGACGAAACCCACGAACTTTGCATGAATTCAGATGCAGTACTTTTTGGAGCCATCGGTCATCCCCGTTTTGACAATGATCCTTCTGCAAAAGTACGCCCGGAGCAGGGATTACTTGCCATGCGTAAGAAACTCGGACTCTTTGCCAATATTCGACCACTGATCACATTCCCGTCTTTGCTTGACAAATCACCACTAAAGACTGAACGTATTGAAGGTGCTGATTTTGTTGCTATCCGGGAACTCACCGGAGGGCTCTATTTCGGTCAGCCACAGGGACGAAGTGAAAACGGCGACACTGCCTATGACACCTGCATATACACCCGCATGGAAGTGGAACGCATCCTAAAACTCGCATTCGAATTCGCGATGAAACGCAAAAAACGGTTGACAGTTGTTGACAAAGCCAATGTTTTGGCCACTTCTCGTTTGTGGAGACAAATTTCCAAAGAGATGGAACCCCAGTACCCCGAAGTGGAAGTGGAATACATGTTCGTCGACAATGCGGCGATGCAGTTGATACAGTGGCCAAAACGCTTCGATGTGATGGTGACTGAAAACATGTTCGGAGATATCCTCACCGACGAAGCCAGTGTGATAGCAGGCTCTCTGGGCATGTTGCCTTCAGCATCCATTGGGGTACACACATCAGTTTTCGAACCGATCCATGGCTCCTACCCTCAGGCAGCAGGCAAAAATATCGCCAACCCCTGTGCCACCATCCTTTCAGCGGCCATGTTGTTCGAATATGCCTATGCGCTTGACAAAGAAGCATCCCTTATCAGGAAAGCCGTAGAGGCATCACTTGAAGCAGGAGCTGTGACGGAGGACCTGACAGATGACAAGGCAAATGCCCTGTCTACTTCTGCAGTTGGTGACTGGATTGTAGCTTACATCCAAAATTGTTAAAGAAGCCGCCGTTTTGCAAATAGAAAGCATCACCTTCTGTGCCGCCGGCGTAATCGAGCCGATAACCTCTTTTGGCAATATCATCCCCTGTCAAACGGGCTTTCGTCAGAGGAAACCACGCGCTATTTCTATCCAGACACCAGGCGTTGGTATATAGACATTTTCTACCCAGATAGCCATTCTGATCATCGAAATTTTCAAGAAAAGAATGCAGCCTGGTCAGATAGTGATCCGTTTTTGGTCGTTTGAAACTGGCTATCAACCGCCAGTTTCCAACTTCCGAATCACCAAACCAGGCAGTATAAATTGTACTTCCACTTCCATCCGGGCAACCTTTCAGCAAAAAACGATAGGTCTTGCCAGCTTCCCAGTTGGTTTTCAGGTAACTTTGTCCACCGGATCCTTCGTTGCCAAATTCTCCCGTATGGACTCCTTCTCCCTTTGCGAGCAGGACAATTCTGTCTGACTCGGGAATATCCCCCGGATGATCAGAATGGTATGGGCTCCAGACGGAGAAAAGTACCCTGCGTTCAGAAGGTCCATTCACTTGCATGCCAAAATAGCCCTCACCGAAACCATTGGCCATAAAATAGGAACCAACGGGATCCTGGCCAACAGGAACAGTCAGTTCGTTGTAAAAATATTCGACCTCAGCACCTGAGGGCAGCTCGTAATTGAGATGTACAGATGGGCCGCGTCTTCCCCAGTAAAAACGATTCTCCAGATTATCCTTCACAAAATTAACGACCAATCCCTGGGTTGCTGATTGAACTACCAGACTGCTCAGCTCAGCAAAAACAGCTCCATCTTTCTGAATTCCACGAATCTCTACCCGCACATATCCCGAATCAAGAAATACCTTACCGATCTTCTCCTGATGAATCTCTTTCCCTTTCGCTTCAATATTGAAACTGATCGCACCGATCGTAACCTTCAAATGTGATTTTCCTTCAGAAACAGCCAGAATCAGTGAGAGATCTACCTCGGAGAGCCTATCCAACCTAAAAAAAATCAGGTAACAATCATCAGGCGACTGCCATATTTTCTTCTCCCCGCCAATTCCGGAATCCTGTTTCAGCAAATAACCATTCCCACCTGTCGGGATGGTCCAGCTTTCCATGTGCTGTGCTTTTATTTGGCCCACATAGCAAAACAGGAAAGCAACCAAAATCATTTTGTACTTACTTGTGATCCTCATCTCATAAAACCTCCTGCACGATAATGATTTGGCAACTATAGGCATCCAAAATTCGAATTATACATTTAATAAATATTAAGTTAGAATTTAAGTATCAAAAACAAAAAAACCTGACTCATAACATATAACTCAAAACTTTCTCCTCAAAGGTATCGTTGAATCACCTTCACCCATGCCTTATAGCCTTCACCCAATAGGTGTAGTCCGTCGTTGGTGTACATCGGATTGAGCAGATCGTCGTTGGGATTTCTAAGTTCGTTGAACAGATCAACATACGTGGCTCCCAGCTTGGGACAGATATTTTTCAGCCGCTCGTTGAGATCTTTCACCTGGGGTGTTCTGCTCGTGTGGGACGCAAAAGATTTGAAAGTATTGTTCACCGGCAGGATGCTTTGCACATAGACTTTCGTTTTCGGAGATTTGGTCCGGATCGTTGAGACAATCGTGCAAATATTGACATACACCGTATCCGGTGAAATATTTTTTGAAAGGTCGTTGATTCCAATAAGCAGAAAGACTTTCGCTGGTTGCACCCTGGTTACCTGGTACAAACGAAAAAGTACTCCTTCGCTGGTATCTCCGCTGATACCCCTGTTTTTAGCTTTCGGATTTTGAATTAATTCACTCCACTCCGAACCATCAGTAATGCTGTTGCCCAGAAAAATAATTTCATTTTTCGTGTCTGGGAGGAGTTCGAAAAGAGATTTCCGCTGATCGTAATAGGTTCCGAATTTGGAATTCTGGCCCCCGGAAACCAAAGAAATAAAAAGATATAAAATAGAAACCGATAGACGCATGTTTGAGAATTTCATATAGTTTGTAAAGTTTAAATGGTTTGGAAAGTTACCAGTTCATGAGAAAGGTCGAAAGGTAACTGCAAATAGTTTCAAACTATTCAAACCCTTCAAAATTTTTCAGTCTGTAATTTTATCAGCAAATTTGGGTTTTAAAACCGCCAACTGCAGTGCGATAGCAATGACAACAGGAATGCCCAGTAAAGCAACATCGTGTCCTAAACTACCGGCATCTGTTGATTTTCCAAGAAAAACTGTAATCACTGCTCCTGCAGATATACCTGCCATATTCATCAATCCGTAGGCTGCTGCGCGGTGTCTTGGTGAAACAAACTGGCAAAGAATTGGCATACTGTTGGCATCAAACATACCGAAACCAAGTCCAAAAAGAATTGCACCACCCAAAACGCCAAAATAGCCAGTTCCATATCCAAGAAATATCAGGGCCGGAACCATCATGCTGAGTCCTATTGCACCCGTATAGATTCTACCCTTTATATTTACCTGCATCCAGCGGTCAGCCATCATGCCTCCAAGGATTACACTTACCAGAGATGAACCGGCAATCGTGATGGTTGCCATTGGTCCGGCAATAGCCATCTCAATACCCAGTGTATCAGAAAAAAGGGTTGGCATCCAGCTTTTAACTGCCCATCCCGGGAAACTGGGTGCTGCAAAGTAGAAGAGAACAATCCAGAAGCTCATGGTTCCAAATATGATCCCCAGGCTGTTTTTGACTGATATAAATCCTTCAGAAAGGGTCATCCTCTTTTTTGAAGGGGCATCAACCCGAATATCTTTGAGGAAGAACACTAGCACTAAGCTGTAGACAATCCCTATCAGTCCAAAAAGGTGGAATGCCTGTTGCCAGGAATAGGCATGCGCGGCAGTAGCTCCAAAACCACCCAAAGCCTGACCGAGATAAAGACCTGAGAGATGGATACCAACTGCCAGCGAGCGGGTATTCCCCCTGTGATAATCCGCGATCAAAGACAACCCAGCCGGGATGTACAAAGCCTCGCTCACTCCCATCAGGGCGCGCAACGCATAAAGCTGGTTAAAAGTGGTGGAATATCCCATGGCCATGGTTACGCCCGACCAGACTGCCAAACTTCCTATTATCAGCCATTTCCTGTTTACCCGGTCAGCGATCAGACCTGCCATGGGGCTCATGAGAGCATATATCCAAAGAAAGATGGCCATGAGTCTTCCAAAATTCTCGGCCTTTTCAAGCTCGTGGATATCGCCCATCATGGCTACTTTCATGGTGGCAAGCATCTGTCTGTCCATGTAATTCAACATGGCAACCACCCATAGCAGTCCAACAACCACCCATGGGTAAATCTTATTGTATTGGTCTTTAGTCATTAGTAATTTATAGTTTATGATGTATAAACTGTTCAGAATGTTCGGAATATTGTTGCTTCCCCTTTATCCTTTATCCCTTATCCTTTATCCTTTATCCTCTTCTGCCCCCTTCCCATCCTCCATATTGCTCAAATGCAGATCAAGTGCCTTGACCGAAATTTGTATCTCCAGGAGGGAAAGTCCAAGAGAAATAATTAAAAGCAGCAACGCTATCCCAAAAACCCAGAAAGCTTCATTCTGATAACCAGTATAAATCAGGAACATCGTCAGTACACACAAAAAAAGACTACTTACTCCAAATATCTGCATATTCTTGGTCAAATACAGCCTCCGGCGCAAATTGGCAATCTGTCCCAGCAGAATCTCGTCCTTGTTGATTTGAAACTTGGCATGCAAATCCCGGATCAATGCTGCATAACCCAGAAATCGGTTGGTATATGCCAGCAAAATCAAAGAAATGGCAGAGAACAACAGAGCTGGTGTAGTGAGGGTGAATTCGTTCATTATGGTAAATTAATGTGAAAATTATACTATTTCAGCAATTCAGCCATCTTCTCACGCAACTTTTCCCCGTGCAAGTTCTTGTCAATAATCTTGCCGGATTTGTCGACCAGGAGATTGGCAGGAATGGAATTGATACCATACAATTTTGCAGCAGCATTGTCCCAATATTTCAGGTCGGAAACATGCGACCAGGTTAACTTATCAGTCGCAATGGCTTTGAGCCATTTGGCTTTGTCCCTGTCGCAGGAAACTCCAATGACATGAAACCCCTTGGCATTGAAATCCTTCCAAACTTCCACTACGTTGGGATTCTCTGCCCTGCATGGCCCACACCAGGAAGCCCAGAAATCAATCAAAGTAAATTCATGCATGGAATACACCTCAGAGAGCTTTACAGGAGAACCTACAGAGTCGTTCATGGTAAAATCCGGGGCAATTTTCCCGACTGCCACAGATTGGAGCAATTTCACTCGTCCTGAAAGTGCTTTGGAACTAGCACTTTTCATTACCTCCGCAGAAAATTTCTCCAAATAACCCTGGATCTCATCGGCTTCCATACCATATTGCAGGCGCTGCAAAATAACAGGTGCAACAAAGGAATTCGGATTTCCGGTGACAAATTCTTTGAGGATTCCACTTTGAATTTTGTCAAGAGAGTCCAGTTGTTTCTCGTAGTGTGCCTGCTCAATTGGGTCGCCCTTTTGTTTGGCTTCATTGTATTTCCCAAATATTTCCCTGGACTTTGTATTTAATTCAGCTCCCTTGTTTTCCAAAGCTTTCATTTCATCCTGGCTGGCAGAACCTGTGACTGTAATACTTTTAAAATCGTCACTTTTGCCAGTGATCTGTATTGGTTTGTTTTCAAGTATAATAGGGATTTGCTTCCTTTCACCCAACACTACAGCATAGATATCAGGAACAGCCACAGAACCTTGCAGGACAAATTTCCCTCCTGAACTATTGGTTGAATCAAGGGTGATCACCTCACCGCCAATCCTTTGTTTTAAATAGATGGTTCCATCCGGCAAACCGTCAATGTTACCGTTCACTGTAAATTTTGGAGCCTGGCTGCACGCGACAAACAAAGATGCAAACGCGATCAAATAGAAGAGACTTTTCATGCTTAAAATTGGGATATTAAAGGTTTATAATGTTTGAAACTATTCAAACTTCTTTATACGTCACAGATCAGAATACATTTTTTTAGGGAGGCCAGTTTATCCGGATTTGTGGGAACAAACTCCTGACCGACAAATCCTTTGTACCCGGTTTCTACGATAGCCTTCATGATTGCCGGGTAATACAGTTCCTGGGTCTCATCCAGTTCGTGCCGGCCTGGAACGCCGCCTGTATGAATATGACCAATATACTTGCTGAATTTCCGAATCGTATCAATCACATTGCCCTCCATGAGCTGCATATGGAAAATATCGTACAGCAACTTGAATCTGTCTGAGCCAACCATTTCGCATAGTGCAGCACCCCATGCAGTTTTGTCGCACTGGTAATCTTTGTGCCCATAACTGTTTAACAGCTCCATGATAATCGTCACACCGTGCTTTTCAGCAATTGGTGTCAATTTGCGCAACCCGATTGCACAATTGATAAGACCCACCTGATCATTTTGACCTTCCCTGTTACCCGAGAAACAGATCAGATTGGGAACCCCCGCTGCTGCAGCTTTAGGGATCATCGCCCCGAAATCGGCGACCAGCTTATCGTGGTTTTCCAACCTGTTAAATCCCTTTGGAATACCCCAGTCAGTCGCATATCCAACGGCACACTTCAGTCCGTGTGCCTGTACTGTTGACCAATCCTTTTCGTTGAGCAGTTCAATCGACTCAATGCCCATCTCCTTACAAGCCTTTGCCAGATCATCCAGAGGGATATTACCATAACACCACTGGCTGACTGAGTGGTGAATATTACCTTTTAGCCCTCCAACAACTTGTTCAGCAGCCCTGCTTTCCTGAAAAGGAATAGCTGCAGCTGAAATAACTGCAGTAGCGGCTGTTTTTCCGATCATCTCTCTTCTATTCATGGGAATATTGTATTTTACCTGGTAACTATTATATGGCACGAATTTAATAATTTTCAAATGTAAATTTATCTTCCGATATTTGGGTGATTCGTCATCATCGCTACAACAAGAATTAACTACTAACAACGCACAAAATGACCCGACTAATTTTTTGCCTCATTTTGGGGCTTTTTCCACTCTTGTCATCAGCACAGTTCCTCGATTTCTCTAAAACATCCATTTTTTGTTCCGACAGGAATAATATCCGGCTCAACAAAGCTGCTACCGTTTTGCAGGAAGAGCTACAGCTTCGTACAAAACTTTTACCGGCTTTCGCCGGGAAGCCAGTCTCCGGAGCGAATCCCCTCATTGTCGTTTGCCTTGACAATGAAGCAGGCATTCTTCCTTCCGGGATTAGGGAGGCATTGGAGCTGTTGCCGGCAACAGGGAAAGAAGGGTATAAAATTGCACTGATCGATGCCAAATACCTGGTCATTGCAGGTCATGACGAGCGAGGGGTTCTCTATGGAGCAGGTCAGGTTCTCCGAAAAATGGAGCTCTCAGATCACAAAATACTGGTACCCAACCATTTTTCGGTCTCATCCACACCTGCCTACCCGATTCGTGGTCACCAGCTGGGTTATCGTCCCAAAACCAATGCCTACGATGCCTGGAGTGTAGCGCAATATGATCGTTACATCCGCGATCTGGCACTTTTTGGTGCCAACAGCATCGAAATTATGCCCCCTCGCACGGATGATGATGCTACCAGTCAGAATATGAAAATACCAGCCATTCAAATGATTGCCGAGCAGGCAAGAATATGCCAGTCGTATGGCCTGGATGTTTGGATGTGGTACCCCAATATGAACAGTGATTACAATTCTCCAGATTCCATAAGTTTTGAACTTGCTGAAAGAGAAAAGATATTCAAGCTGCTTCCTAAACTCGATGCCCTATTCGTTCCCGGCGGCGATCCAGGAGATCTTGAACCGGATCCTCTTTTCAATTGGTTGGAGAAGGAGGCTGTTGTGCTCAAAAAGTACCATCCCAATGCAAAAATCTGGATCTCACCCCAGGCTTTCAAACCAAGTACCGTATGGTATGCAAATTTTTTCAGCCACATCAACAAAAAACCTGACTGGCTCGGGGGTGTTGTATATGGCCCATGGATTAAAATGCCACTGCCTGAGGTACGCAAGGTAACAGATTCTTCTATCCCGATTCGTCTTTACCCCGATATCACCCACAGCTACAGTTGCCAGTATCCAGTGCCTCAGTGGGATCTGTCCTTTGCCATGACCTTGGGGCGCGAGTGTATCAATCCGCGCCCTGTGGATGAAAAGCTGATTCACAACAGGTATGCATCCCTGGCGCAGGGAAGCATCAGCTATTCGGAAGGTACCAACGACGATGTTAATAAATTTATCTGGTCAGCGCAGGACTGGAATCCTGCCACCCCTGTCATAGAAACGCTTCGCGACTATGCCCGTTATTTCGTCGGGCCGCAATACACCGAAGGAGTTGCCCAGGGATTACTTGCACTGGAACAGAATTTTCGCGGACCATTACTATCCAGCGAACAAATTGAAAGGACCCTGCAACAATGGCAGGACATGGAAAGTTCGGCTTCCATGGCAGTACTCGCCAATCCAAGATTTCAAAGCGGTTTGATCAGAGCATATTTTGATTGCTACGTCCAGCGCCGCCTGATTTATGAAACTGATCTGGAGAAACAGGCACGGTCTATCCTGGAAACTGCAAAATCTGCCGGAACATTGAACGCTATTGGGGATGCCCGAAATATTTTGCTTCAGGCAAAAGAAAAACCAATTGCACAGCAATTAATGAATCGTTGCACTGCCCTTGCTGACTCCCTTTTTCGCAGTTTTGGAGCCCAGCTGACCATCGCAAAACACCATGCCATGAGCGGTCGTGGCAACTTTATTGACAATATTGACATCCCGCTGAATGATGCTCTTTGGCTCCTTGATCAGCTCAACCGGATCGAAAAGATTACGAACGATTCAGACCGGCTCGCCGATATTCATAAAATGTTGCACCGTACCGATCCGGGTCCGGGAGGGTTTTACGACAATCTTGGTAATCCGGCCTCCTGGAAACGGGTAAAGGCCCAAAAAAGCTGGCAGGAGGATCCGGGAAGCCTGGAGTCCCCACGTGTCAGTTTCGGCGTTGGGCTGAAAGGTGTAGAATGGGTGGATGAGATCGTTGCAAAAGGTTTTGAAGGCCAAACAACTCCTCTTGCCTGGATGAACCAGATCAATACATTGTATTTTACCCCGCTGGTAATGGAATATACGGATCTGGACCCTAACGGAAAATATACTTTACGCATCGCATATACCGGAAGATTCCGTTCGAAGATCAGGCTGGAGGCCAATAACATCCGGATTCATGATTATATTCGAATGGGAACTGAGCCTCTATTTGAATTTGTTTTACCAAAAGAGGTTACTCAATCCGGAAAAGTCACACTCAAATGGAGCTGTGCCCAAAACGACCAGGGAGAAGGAGAGCGTGGTTCGCAGGTGGCGGAGGTATGGCTGATGCGGGAAAATAAATAAACCAAAATATCATGAAATCTATATTTCTATCTCTTTTCATACTGCTTCTTATTTCATTTTCTGTAAAAAGTGAAAATTCAATGAGTCCTCAAAAAATTGTCCCTGGGCAATTTTTGAAATCCTGGCTGCTGCTGGGACCTATTCCATTGCAGGTACAGCCTGATCCTGAGAAATCGTGGGACCATCTGCCCGGATTCAATACAGATTATCTGAAAAGTTATGGAGGAGAGAACAATCTTGTGGTCAAGAAGGGAGACATAGTCAGTCTCGGCAAAAAATCCTTAGCGTGGAAATATTCATCGTCTTCTGATTCCATCATCGATCTGGGGGCAGCCTTATCCAAATCCTATCCGGTCTGCGGGTATGCCTATACGGAAGTAGAAGCGGAAGAAGCCGGAGTTCAGCTAATTGGTCTGGGTTCCAACGATGGCGTCCGACTGTTTGTAAACGGCGTGCAGGTGTTCGACTACCCTGCCGCGCGCGGTATCAAGCTTGACGGGGACCTCATTCCTGTGCTGCTGAAAAAGGGAAAGAATACACTTCTGCTTAAAATAGAGCAACACGGTAACAAATGGGGTTTCTGCCTGAGATTTCACAATTTCTCCGTTGCCGAAGCGCTGGAAAGAGGCGACCTTTTTAAGGTGTGGGCAGACGAAAGCGGAGCTGCCACTGTTGTCTCATCCTACCTGCCTGAAGTACTGAATAACATCGTTCAAAAATTGGAACTAGCTATCACCGACATGCATGGGATTGAAATTCTGAAGGAAGAGCGCACTACCTCTTTCTGTGCGCCCCTCAAAATCCCCTCCACCAATTATCAGCCCTACTTTGCGATTTTAAAAGTTCAGTTAAAATCAGGAAAATCTCTGGAAAGAAAAATTGAATTTACAGCAGGAAAACGAATTGAATATACTTTGTTCAGCAACGGAAAATCAAATTACCGTATCTCGCTGGCGGACAATGCGTCTGAGTCAGAAAAATGGGCTGCTAAAGAGTTTCAGCACTGGATGAAAGAGATCAGTGGAATCGAACTTCAAATCCTGCCTTTTGATCGAAATTTTAACGGACCACAGATCGTGGTGGGCACCCCGGTTTCCTCAACAAAATCGTCCCTTCAAACCCCATCGTCCCAGTCGTCTGCCTCTGCCTCTGCATCAGAATCCTTTCATTATTACAACGAAGGCCCTGTCATTTATATTACGGGAGGGAAACAGAGGGGCACCATGTACGGAGTCTTCGAATTCCTCGAAAGGGAGTTAGGCTGCAGGTGGTACACTCCTGCAGTCACTGTCATCCCAAAAAGGGAGGAGTTAAAGTTTGTCTGGTTCGACCATAGCGAAAATCCGGGAGTCAGGGTGAGGAATGATTTCTACTTTGAAGCCTTCGACCCGACCTGGGCGACGCGTAACAAGATGAATGGTGCCATGGGGTACCGCGAACAACCCGGAGGTATTGAGAGCTATTGGTCTGTACATACTTTTTACCCATTGATGCCACCCGATGAATTTTATAAAAAACATCCTGAATACTATAGTCTGATAGAGGGCAAGCGAATCTATGAACGTGCCCAGCTATGCCTTACAAATCCTGATGTTCTGCGGATCATCACCGACCGGATCAGGAAGCGTATGCGGGAAAGTCCGGAGTACCTGATTTACGACGTGTCGCAGAACGATTGGCACAACCCTTGTCAGTGCGAAAAGTGCCAGGCAATTGTCAAAGCAAAAGGGGGAGAATCAGGAATGATCATCTGGTTTGTCAACCAGGTAGCAGAAGCAGTGGAGAAGGAGTTCCCTGATAAATTTATCGGGACTCTCGCCTATCAATATACCCGAACTCCACCTGAAAATATAAGACCGAGACACAATGTAGTGGTTCGGTTATGCAGTATCGAATGTTGCTTTGCGCACGATTTTAAATCTTGTCCGGAAAACAAATCTTTTCTCAATGACCTGAAAGGATGGTCGGCCATTGCTCCGCATATGTATATCTGGGATTATGTAGTCAATTTCGGTCACTATGTAATGCCTTACCCCAACTTCAGGGTACTGCAATCCAACATCCAGTCATTCAGGGATAACAATGCCATCGGCATCATGGAACAGGCTGCCTACCAGAGCCGTGGCGGTGAATTTTCAGAACTGCGTTCCTACCTGATCTCTAAATTATTATGGAATCCTGAGTGCAACACAGATGACGTTATCAACGATTTCATGGCAGGTTATTACGGTCGGGCCGGAAAGTTCGTCAGGCAATATTTTGACCTGCTGCACAACCGGATCACACCTGACACCCACATACACCTGGGGTTAACGCCGGGAGACGCAATCTTCTCAGACGATTTTGTTCAAAAATCCTGCGATCTTTTCAAGGAGGCAATTAAAGTCTCAGACAATGAAGAAATAGTTAGACGGGTTGAAATGTGTTCATTACCTGTTCTTTATCTCAAATGTAAACGCACACCTGCCATTGCCCGCCAGGATGGTACCTATGAGACTTTTTGCCGTATCGCAAAACGTGAGAACGTGGTAAATTACTCTGAGGCAGGCGAGGTGGATCGTAAAGCATTTCATAACATGGTTGAAAATTCAAAATGATTTGCTGATTAGCTAATTTACTGATAAGCTGATAACATGGAAGTTCCGTCAGAACCGAAAATTATAAATAATATCCAAAATATTCTGTTTATTCATTGTGTGATACCTGAATAATTAGCAAATTAGCAAATCAGCAAATTAATAAATCAACATATGATTCACCTTGCAAAAAATTCAAAAATCGAAATTGCCGTCAGGCAACCCGGCGCAGAACTCTCCTCCATTAAATCACTAAAAAGCGGTATCGAATACATGTGGGGCTGCGATCCGGATATCTGGAACAGCACAGCACCAATCCTATTCCCGATTGTTGGCGGATTAAAAGATGATTCATACATCTGGAAAGGGGAGAAATATTCGCTCAAAAAACACGGATTTATCAGGGATAATCCCCAGCTTCAATTAACAGGAATTACTGCTGATTCTCTCTCATTTGGCATGTCTTCCAATAAAGACACCCATAAAATGTACCCATTTGATTTCGAATTCAGCATTCATTTCATCCTGGAGGAGACCAAAGTAAGGGTTATACATCAAATCACAAATACCGGAAACACGCCCCTTTATTTCTCATTGGGCGGCCACCCGGGTTTCAAATGTCCTATTCATTTTGACGAAAATTATGAGGACTATTATCTCGAATTTGAAACTCCTGAAAATTCATCCACCTGGTTGTTGCACGAAAACGGAACAGTTCTCGACGAAACGACTCCCGTGTTTGATAATTCAAATAAAATTCCTCTCACCCATGAGCTGTTCAGCAAAGACGCACTTATCTTCAAGGATCTGAAATCAAGGAAAGTAACGCTGCGGAGTAAAAAATCCAAAGAGGCACTCTCTGTTTCATTTGAAGATTTTCCATTTCTGGGAATCTGGGCCAAGACAAACGGTGATTTCGTCTGCATTGAACCCTGGCTTGGAATTGCCGACAAGTGGAACACAGATCAGAAACTCGAAAAAAAGGAAGGCATACTGCAACTAGCTGCTGGTGAACTTTTCGAAGCGGAATATATCGTGGAGATACATGAATAAAAAAAGCGCTCTCGCGCTTTTTTTATTCATGTATTATTTCCTGGCCATCTTCAGTGCCTCGGTAGTCGTATAATACTTCACGATCATGTTGGGCACTTCCCAGTCGGGCAGTTTACCTGCTTTTAAATACCCGAGATATTGCTCTGTTACCTGACTGAAATGAGCCTCATGGCCAACTTTATATTTGTCGGGGATCACTACTTTCCAGGACATTTCATCGACTTTTTCTATGGCTAATCCCGGAATGCTGCTGTTATTAACCAGCATATTTTCTAGTTCCCCGGCAATATCCGTTACTGCCGTCCCCTGATTTGCCCGAATGTATAAGGTTGGCAAGAACTTCTCTGCCTCACCCTGTTTAATCTCAACGGAAGCCTTGGAACCGCGCAGGATAGCATAATGGGTGTCTCCTGAGCCTGCCGGAGCGCTATAGTCCCATTTGGCAGTTACTTTGACGAGAACTCCCTTAATTTTGTAAAGCATCTCACCGTTTGCATATTCATCCAGTTTACCGTCTTTAACAACATGGGACAGATAATCAGGAAATTTCTCCAGACGTGTCACCGCGGTAAATTCCTCCGCCGAAATAACAGTAGGCCAGTGCCTTGCCTGCAACATTTCAACATCCGATTTTTGCAAAATCACACCAGGAAAGCAACCCCATTGCACCAGATCGACCAAATGGACAGCCACATCCACAAGGGCCTCACCCTGCTGTTCCACATCGAAAAACCATCCCGGTCTAACCAATGGCGAGCCCGAAACATTCTTGAAGAAGTAGTGCACACTTACAATCTCGACAGCTGGTTGTTCCGCTGTACCAACCTGAAGTGAACCGAAAATTGCCTGATTGTGCGAAAGTTCCTTTTGTAATATCGAGGTAATCTCATGCCTTTCTGTCATGATGTCGTACAAAACAACCCCCTTTTCAGCTGCAATTTTAAAAGATTCTTCCAGCAGGGTGAAATTATCCGGATGGATTACCATTGGTTTATCGGCCAGTACATTTAAGCCAGCCTCAACCGATTTTTTGATGTAGGATGTTTTGATCCGGTTGTTACCTGCAACAACCACAACATTGCCTTTTTTCTCATCCAGCATCTTTTCAAAGTAATCCGCACCATTATAAACCAGCTCATTCCAGTTGGTCGGATCTTCTATACGGTTATTGTATCCGCTGATTCGCTTCAGATGCTCCTTTACGTCTGATCCTTCCGGCGAATAAACGTGTACTTCCGGATTTACCTGATCATACATTTTCTTCTGTACAAGCGCTGCATGAAAATGGCCCGGATCCAGTGTAATCAGGCGGACCTCACCCTTTGCACCCGTGAATTGTTTGGATTCTGCCTGTGGTGTATTTTTTTTTCCGCTGCCGCAGGATGTCAGCAATGCCAGCATTACAAAGCCCATCTGAATTGTTTTGGTTGTCATTTTTATATTGGTTAAATTTAAAATAGAAGTGACTAAAGTGAACTTAAGTGACTAAAATTATGAAAGAGCAAATCATTTTTTGTATACCTTGCCTCATGCAGCAACAGCCACTTCTTGCGATCGAGCCCGCCTGAATAACCTGCCAGTTTACCATCACTGCCTATTATCCTGTGACAAGGGACAATAATAGGAATTGGATTTCTCCCATTTGCTGTTCCGACAGCTCTCGTGTTCAAATCAGAACCAGTTTGCACTGCAATATCCCGGTAACTTTTTGTCGTCCCATAAGGAACCTGCATCAACAACTGCCACACGCTTTTCTGAAACCCTGTTCCGTCAGGATCAAGTTCCAGATCAAAGTAAAAACGGGTTCCTGCAAAGTATTCATATAACTGAATAACCGTATTTTGTAAAATTTCAGGAGGATTTTCCGACTCCTCCACCTGATCATCACAGAAACTCAATGATTTCAAATGTGTATCCCCGGAGACCAATACCAGACGTCCAACCGGACTATCCAAACTCCTGAAATAACTTCTCATGATTTCTGTCCCAGAATATTGGCGAGCCTATGACACAATTCCTTTAATCCTTCAGGGGTGTCGCCACCAGGCTGCTCAATAGTAGCCCAGCTGTGGTAACCAACCTCATCCAAACTCTTTATGATAGCAGGCCAGTTATTATCACCCTCCTGCAAGGCTACGCCAAATCCCGCCCATTTTCCCTGTTTATCGGCTATCTTCCTGCTGTATTCCTTGATGTGAATCCTGGCAATTCTTTTCCCCAGTATCCTGATCCACTGTTCAGGCCATCCAATAACCAATACATTGCCACAATCAAAATAGGAACGCACAAAGGGGGAGTTAAACTGGTCTATGTAGTGCGCCATCTCAAGGGGTGAAAGGAGGAAGTTGTTCCACACATTTTCGATCGCAATAGTTATACCGAGTTCAGCGGCCAATGGCAGCACCTTGCTGATTTCTGCAATAGAACGATCCCAGCATTCATCATATCCGACATTTTCTCCAACCCTGGCTGGAATTAACAGAATGGTATCTGCCCCATAAATCTTAGCGTCTTCCATGGTGACCTTAAGGGCTTCGACACCCTGCTCCCTCACGCGGGGATCCGGATCCGACAGGGAATACTTACCATGGAGGGATCCACAGACGGATGGTACGATCAAACCTGTCAGTTCCTTTGCCTTTAGTACCTCTTCCCTGTTCATGGGGCTCATCACCTCAACCCCATCGAAACCGGCATCTTTAGCAGCCTGAAACTTCTCAAGAATAGAAGCGCCGAATCCGATATTCCCCCACATGATCCCTTTTTTAATGGTTCGGATTGCACTCTTTTCTGTTTGTGCAACTCCCATGATCGGGGCAGCATAAAGACCCAAAGAGGCTGCAACTGTATTTCTGGTAAATTCCCGTCGCTTCATGTTTGTGAAGTTTGAAAAGTAAAAATGATTGAAATGTGTCGTATTTTACTCTATGTCCCTCGATCTCTCCGTCTCCCGTCTCTCTGTCCCTCCGTCCTCTCCGTCCTTCTCTCCGTCATTCTTTCAGGAAGGAACAGCCTCAATCCCAATAACAGGGATCACCTCAGGGATATTCGGTACAGGCCCAAAAGCATACGATTTAGGTCCGAGCGATAATCCGGAATTCAGCATTTCGTCCCAGGTAACATCTTTGCCGGTATAAGCAGAGATCCGCCCCATCATAGTGACCAGGGTAGAATGAACCTGCGCCTCTGCATCGCTGAACGGTTTTCCGGTCCGGATGGCCGTAACCAGATTGACATGTTCCTGAACATACGGATCCTGTACTTTCCATGTTAGATCAGTATCTCCATCTTTGGGGTAAGGATATTTCCACATCACCGTGCCATCCGGATGGAAAAGTGTTCCGTTGCAATCGGCATATCCTTTGGTCCCGACGATGATTTCGCGCTTCAGGTTACTGCATCCGCTAATCTGACGGGCCGCACAATGCGCCTGCATTCCGTTGTCATAAACATAATTCACACTGAAGAAGTCATATTGATCTCCGGTAATCCGCCGTTGCCGGCCTCCCCAGCCCATGCATTTCACAGGATTTTTCCCGATGTGCCAGTTCATCACATCTACCTCATGGATAAACTGCTCAACGATATGATCCCCCGAAAGCCAACAGAAATTCTCCCAGTTGCGAAGCATATACTCCATGTCTGTCCACTCTGGCCTTCTCTTCTTGACCCATAATGCTCCTCCATTACGAACGATATGTGCGCTGACGATGTCTCCTATCTCTCCTGCAACAACCCGCCGGTGTGTTTCGACATAATCTTTCTGAACCCTGCGGATGGTGCCACTTACAATGGACAGCCCCATCTGTTCTGCCCTTTTTGAAGATACCAGAATAGATCGGGCTCCGACCGGATCTACGGCACAGGGCTTCTCCATAAAGATGTGCTTTCCGGCACCAACGGCCGCTTCCACGTGTGCAGGACGGAAATGAGGCGGAGTGCACAGTAGCACGATGTCGACCCCAGCTTCAATTACTTTCTGGAAACTGTCAAATCCGACAAAACACTTCTCGTCCGGAACCTCAATGTTTCGCTGCTTTTTCAAAAGAGCCCGGGATTCGTCCATCTTATCCTGAAAGACATCCCCCATTGCTACGATTTGAAGGTTTGGTCCTGCATCGACAAAATTGATGGCTGCACCGGTTCCCCTTCCACCGCAACCAACCAATCCTGCACGCAAAACCTTGCCATCCGGTGCCTTCTCAAGCATAGCCGCAGAAGTGGCTTCGTTTGCAGTCTTGCTACCTGACCCTGAACAGGAGAGCAGCAAATTTGTTGCTCCCAACGTTGCAACAGTCCCCAATGCTGTGTTGGAGATAAAATTGCGCCTGCTTAAATCTGATTTTGGTTCCATAGTTAATGTAAAATTGTAGTCGCTTGAATTGTTTGAAATATTGCTTATTGCAACTCTTTAATCTTGATATTCTGGTAGTGAACTTCGTCTCCATGGTCCTGCAAAAGAATATGTCCGGTTGCAAATTCACCAAAGCCCTTTACTTTAGCAAATTTGCTGGTGGCTACCACAGCCTTCCACTCGGGAGTTCCACGTGTATATTCCACAATTTTGATGCCATTCAGGTAATGTGTTACTTTCTCACCTCTTACCTCAATGCGGGCACGCTCCCATTGATTGACCCCATTACTTCTTTTAACTGCCTGGGCAGGATCATACTTCTGTGAATTGGCAGGAATCAGATCATACAGAGAGGCAAGGGTGCGGTTACCATTGATTCCCAGTTTTGCATCAGGATGCAGTTTGTCATCCAGAATCTGATATTCACAACCGATGGTTGAGAATCCTGGTGCCTGGGGATTGGGCTGAATAAAATATTTTATACCACCGTTGGCTCCGGCTGTAAACTTAAAATCAACCTCCAGAATGAAGTTTTTGTACTCCATTTTAGTGACCATATCGCCACCTCCCTTGTTGCCAGCCAGGTTGGCGATGAGCTCATTATCCTGAATCGTCCATCCCTTTGAAGGTTGTATACCATCTTTTGCATTGAGCCATCCATTCAGACTCTTGCCATCCCAAAGTAGTTCCCAGCCATCCTTAAGCTCTGTTTTGGTGAGGGTATTTTTGAGATAGCTTACCTCAGGTACAGTGGCATCCATTTTCTTTTGCTCTTTGGCCAAATTGGTTGTTTTGATCCGAATGTTTCTCCAACTGATTGTTTTACCCTCTTCCGCCTTATTCTGTCCAATGCTGTGAACCTGCAAACATATTAAACCGGAAGCAGTCATATCATCTACCAGGTTGGCGCAGGGCACTCCATTCAGCCAGGTGCGGATCGAGTTGCCAACACATTCTACCCTGAAGCTGTTCCATTCTCCTTTTTTATACGCCTTCTTCGCGGCCTGATTGTATTCCATAGGATAAAGCCATCCGCGACGGGCCTCATCGTATATACCTGCTGACCATGCACGCTCTGAATCATCACATTCGACCTGGTATCCATGCACACGTCCATTGTTGACAGCCGGGTCGCTGATGCTTCTGATCTGTACACCAGAGTTAAGTCCCCGCTCCATCTTCATCTCATACTCCAGAATGAAATCGCCATAATCATCAGTAGCAGCCAGAAAGCTGTTGGGACTGCCACAGATGCTGGTACCCACAATCTCACCACTTACAACTTTGTACTCAGCGCTGCCGTTGATAACTTTCCATCCTTCCAGATTTTTTCCGTTAAAAAGATTTACCCAACTTTTGTCAGCAGCAAAGGCCCCTACTACAAAAAGGGAAATCATGAACATAAAACAGACTTTTTTCATTTTTTTTATTTGATTTTTAATCCGCCAGCTGGCGGATTGAATTTATATATGGATTACTTTTACATCACGTCCCTGATATTCAGTCAGCAAATATTTACAAACAGAAGCTGAACAGTTTTTAAATGATTTACACTGCTAAAATAAGTAACTTTTTCCATTCCGTTTCCGCAAACGGCCAATATTTCGAATTGATACTTTACTTAATTCGAACTACATTTGCATATGCACAAGAACAACAATTTAACCACTATATAACCAACAGGCATGAACATCAAACCATCCGGATTTTTGCATCCGGCAATGCAAAAATTCGCACTGCTTTTTTCGCAAATTAATAACCGTCCCTCCGTCTCTCCGTCTCTCCGTCTCTCCATCTCTCCATCTCTCCATCTTTCCGTCTTTCCGTCCCTCCGTCCCTCCGTCTTTCCCATAATATCTTAAAACTAAAATATCCTGCTATGCCCCCCAAGGAACCAACTCTTCAGCAAACCAGCTGGTATGCCATATACGTCCACTCCAGGGCGGAAAAAAAGGTACACGCAGAATTGACCAGAAAGGGAATCGAATCATTTCTCCCGCTTCAACGCAAGTTGCGCCAGTGGAGTGACCGCAAAAAATGGGTTGAGATGCCTCTGATTTCAGGCTACGTTTTTGTACACATTTCCCGAAAATTATATGACATTGTGTTGCAGACCGATAACGTGATGCAATATGTCCGCTTTGAAGGAAAGGCCGCAGTCATCCGCGACAAGGACATCGAAACCCTCAAAAGAATGCTGGGACAAAGTGACATGGAAGTTGAGATCACCATGGAAGAGCTGCTTCCCGGAACACAGGTGGAAATCATTTCCGGCCCTATGATGGGCTTCCGGGGTGAACTCATCTCCTTTCATGGCAACAACAAGGTAGCTCTTCGGATCCCTCCCCTCGGCTTTACGGTCATGGTTGCATCTCCGTCATCTAATCTGACTGTTGTGAGGGAATGATGAACGAAGAAGTACTGGCTCAATTCTCCTGTTTTCTTCCTATTTTTGCAGGTACAACCCACTTATCCGTAAATAAATGAAATACCCATGTGGCAATATTCACACCAACCGAAAATGATTATGTGGGTATTCCATCTGGCAATTAAAAAAAATATATAAACAGATGAAAGGTATTATTCTAGCCGGCGGATCCGGATCACGGCTGCACCCGATTACGCTCGGCACTTCGAAACAGTTGCTTCCAATCTACGACAAGCCGATGATCTATTACCCCCTGTCGGTAATTATGCTGGCCGGAATCCGCGAAATACTGATTATTACAACCCCGGAAGAGCAAGGTGCCTTTATCCGCCTGCTGGGTGACGGCTCACAGTTTGGCATTGAGCTGCAATATGTTGTACAGCCCTCCCCCGATGGCCTGGCACAGGCATTTATTCTCGGTGAAGAATTTATCGGTTCCGATGATGTATGTTTGGTACTCGGCGACAACATTTTCTATGGTCATGGCTTCGTCGAACTCCTCAACAGGGCAGTCGGGCAGGTAACCATATCCCGCAATGCCACCGTATTCGGTTACTGGGTCAACGATCCGGAGCGTTACGGAGTATGTACATTCGATGCCAACGAGAATGTCACTTCGATTGAGGAAAAACCAGTAAAGCCCAAATCAAACTACGCAGTCATCGGGCTCTATTTCTACCCCAACTCAGTGGTGGAAGTGGCAAAAAATATAAAACCTTCTGCCCGGGGTGAACTGGAGATCACAACGGTCAACCAGGACTATCTCGACAACAAAGCGCTCAAGGTAGAACTGATGGGACGCGGTTATGCCTGGCTAGATACCGGCACCCACGAATCTTTACTCGAAGCCGGCTCCTTTATTGCCACCATCGAAAAACGTACCGGACTTAAAGTCGCCTGTCTAGAAGAGATCGCCTTCCGCAACAAATGGATTGATGAAGACCAACTTAAGGCCCAGGGCAATCTTTTGAAAAAAAATCAGTACGGACAATATTTATTGAGTTTACTTGAGAACTGATAAGTATGATCGTTGCAACAATAAAAACAACCAAAAATAAATTTAACCCCGGACAATGAATATATTTGATTTATCATAAAACATGTATACAAAAAATTGAGTTCATCTATCAACTATTTGTCAATGAATTTCATCCCCACCCCTTTCCAAGGCTTATTTCTCCTCGAACCCAAAGTTTATGGCGACGACCGCGGCTATTTTTTTGAATCGTACCAACAGGCCGAATTTGAAAAACAGATAGGAAAAATAGAATTTGTTCAGGACAATGAATCCAAATCCGGTTATGGTGTACTCCGTGGTCTGCATTTTCAGAAGCCGCCCCATGCACAGGCAAAACTTGTTCGCTGCATTACCGGATCTATTCTCGATGTGGTAGTTGACCTTCGCAAAGAAGCCCCAACCTTCAAAAAATCCTTCGCCATTGTACTCTCTGATCAAAATAAGCAACAGCTATTTATCCCCCGGGGTTTTGCACACGGATTTGTTGTTTTAAGCGAGGATGCAATTTTCTCCTACAAAGTAGACAACCTTTATGCTCCCGCTTCCGAATACGGAATACGGTTTGACGATCCTGAGCTTTTCATCGACTGGAAATTGAATAAAGAAGAGCTGATATTATCCGAAAAAGATCTGATATTGCCGTATTTGTCAGATGCGGGCTTTCTGCTTCACCTGTAAAAAATGGTCATGTTGTTTTTTTAGTTACTTTGCATTTCTGTCGTTTTAAACCTGATGCATGAATGCAAAATTCAAATGCAGTTATTTTCAGCTGATTTCATAACTGTTTATATTTGTATCAATTCAGGTTAACCTGGTCAATCGCTTTAATTGAGAAAATCATTTGTGTAATTCGTTTTTAAATTCGTGAAATCTCCGAAATTGGAAATGGTCGATTTGCTGTCGCAGCATAAAAAGCTGGAGCAGCCTATCCGCGCTGCAATTCAGCGGGTCATAGATTCCTCCTCCTTTATCAAAGGGGAAGAAGTAGCCATTTTTGAAAAAAATCTTTCCGAAACTTTAGAGGTCGGGTATGTAATCGGTTGCGCCAATGGAACGGATGCACTGCAGGTAGCCCTGATGGCCCTCAACCTCATGCCCGGAGATGAAGTGATTATCCCCGCGTTTACCTATGTCGCTACTGCAGAAGTTATTGCGTTGCTCGGACTGCAACCCGTCATGGTGGATGCAGATGAAAATACCTTCAATATTTCCCTGTCGGGGATAGCTGGAGCCATTACTTCAAGGACCAGGGCTATAATTCCTGTTCACCTGTTCGGACAGTGTGCCGACATGGAACCCCTCATGAGACTGGCCGAAGAACACCATCTCCTGGTCATTGAAGACAATGCACAATCCCTGGGAGCTTCCTATACCTTTGCAGACGGACACTCAAGAAAAGCTGGCACCATTGGACACATCGGCTGTACCTCCTTCTTTCCCACCAAAAACCTGGGATGTATGGGAGACGGCGGTGCTGTGATGACGAATGATCCGCTGTTAGCAGGAAAAATCAGAATGATTGCCAGCCATGGACAAAGAAAAAAATATTACCATGAAGTGGTTGGCTGCAACTCGCGCCTCGATACCATTCAGGCTGCTATCCTGAATGTAAAACTACCACATCTTAGCGAATACCTGGAGGCGCGGAAAAATGCAGCTGCATTTTATACTAATTCACTTAAAGACTTTCAGCATGGAATATTGCCCGGGGCTTTCCCTTCCTCTCCTCCAACATGGAATCAATATACTTTAATAATCAATAACGGATTAAGAGATACGATCAAAGAATACCTGATTCAAAATGGAATCCCATCGATGATTTATTATCCGTTGCCTTTATACAAACAGGTCGCATTCAGCAAATTTGCTCCGGCCGGATTTTCCCTGCCTGTTACAGAAAAGCTCTGCAAATCTGTTTTATCGCTGCCAATTCATACAGAGATGACTACATCGAACCTGGAATATATTTCAGAAACAATCCTCAATTTTAAGAAATGACAAATTATTCTTATCTCCCTCATGACTTCTCTCTAATATCTCATCTCAAATTTCTCAACTTTTCATAGACTATGTCAAACTACTTTGCTCACGAATCTACTTTTATCGATCCCGGATGTACCATCGGTTCTGGCACAAAGATCTGGCATTTCTCTCATATCATGACCGGTGCTGCTATTGGTGAAAACTGCAACATCGGCCAAAATGTTGTGATTTCACCGGAGGTTGTGCTGGGGAACAATGTTAAAGTGCAAAACAATGTCTCCATCTACACCGGTGTAACCTGCGAGGACGACGTTTTCCTCGGTCCCTCCTGCGTCTTTACCAATGTGATAAATCCCCGCAGTCATGTGAACCGTCGTGATGAATATGGAAAAACTACCGTTAAACATGGCGCATCCATTGGTGCCAATGCTACAATTGTTTGCGGTAATGACATTGGTGAATTTGCCTTTGTGGGCGCTGGGGCAGTCGTCACCAAAACAGTGGAGCCCTATGCCCTCGTCGTGGGAAACCCAGCCATCCAGATTGGATGGATCTCCGAAAATGGTCTCCGGCTCAACTTCGATGAAAAAGGTATCGCAGCATGTTCCGAAAGCGGGGATGTTTATAAACTTAAGAATGGAGCAGTGAGAAAAGTTGAGCGTTGAGTTTGGATGACCTGCTTGCTCCATGCCCCATTTATCCAAAATCTTTTAATTTTTAACCTACCTTTGTCCTGCAAACGTTATCCTGCTAAAATGAAAAACTTCGCCCTTATCGGCGTTGCCGGCTACATCGCCCCGCGCCATCTGAAAGCAATCAAAGAGACCGGTAATCATTTGGTAGCTGCCATAGATAAATTTGACAGCGTTGGTATTCTGGATAGTTATTTCCCGGAAGCCTCTTTTTTTACCGACTTTGAAAGGTTCGACAGGCATGTGGAACTGCTGCGAAGGAAGGGAGGGGAAAAGGGCAGAAAGACGGAAGGTCGGAATAATGAAGAAAATGAGGAGGCAATCCATTATGTATCAGTATGTTCTCCAAATTATCTGCATGATGCACACATCCGCTTTGGATTGAGGGTTGGCGCGAATGTAATCTGCGAAAAACCACTGGTATTAAATCCATGGAACATTGATGCACTGGGTGAAATTGAAGCAGAGACCGGGAAAATGGTCTACAATATCTTTCAACTGAGACTACACCCTTCAATTATCGCACTGAAAAAACAGATCAGCGAAGCTCCGTCCGATAAAATTTACGATATCGATCTGACCTATATTACCTCCCGTGGAAATTGGTATTATACCAGTTGGAAAGGTGATATCTCCAAAAGCGGAGGCATAGCCACCAACATCGGGGTACATTTCTACGACATGCTGACCTGGATCTTCGGCCAGGTAAAAGAAAATATTGTGCATGTTGCCAGCCACGACCGCATCGCAGGATATTTAAAACTGGATAAAGCCAATGTACGCTATTTTTTGAGCATCAACGAAGAAACACTTCCAGCCGAAGCAAGGGCTGCCGGAAGAAAAACCTACCGGCTGCTGGAGATGAATGGAAATGCAATTGAGTTCAGTGAAGGATTTACGGACCTGCACACAGAGAGTTACCGTCAGATATTGGCCGGTAAGGGGTTTCCCCTTTCAGAAGCTAACACCTCAGTTCAACTTGTTCATGACATCCGCCACGCTACGCCCATTGGCCTGAAAGGAAATTATCACCCATATGCCAAACTGCCCGGTTCCAGGCATCCCTTTGAAAGGGTACAATGAAAAATCATTCCCCTTAACCCGGTTAACTTCCGCTTAGCACTTCCTGAAACCGTTCGCTCATCATAGGACACCTTTCACTCAATAACATATTTAAATAAAGGGATGTATCAGAAAAATTTATTAACATTACCTGATTTCTATACTGAAGGAAATAAATTTCTGTATTTTTGAAGTTGTTTTGCCTGAACTTGGTTTTTTATGAGTGAGCTTTTTTACTTAATTGCTGGTTTTCTGGTTTCACTAATCATCTCAGCAAAAGTCGTCCCTATCGTGATCAGGGTTTCTTACCAGCTTAATCTGTTTGCCGTTCCAAATAGCAGATCATCTACTATATATAGGATTCCTACGCTTGGTGGCATCTCTATTTTCTTTGGATTCATCATGGGAATGACCCTCACCTCCGACGGATATTTCGTTTCCGGTGCAGTTTATATCATTGCCGCTGTTTTGATCATGTTCTTTGTCGGACTTAAAGATGATATCGTTACCCTGAGTGCACGGAAAAAACTGATAAGCCAAGTTGCTGTAGCAGCCATATTAATTTTCCTGGGTGATTTCAGATTCACCAGTCTGCACGGGTTTTTGGGTATTGGAACTATCCCGCTAATCCCCAGTGCCTTGCTGACGGGCTTTGTTTACATCGTATTTATCAACGCCTTTAACCTCATTGATGGCATTGATGGTCTTGCTGCGGGATTGGGCATTTTTACGGCATCCTTTTTCGGAATTTGGTTCTTCATGACCGGCCATACAGAATTTTCCATTATCTCCTTTTCACTGGTTGGCGGGCTGTCAGGTTTCTTCCTTTATAATGTATACGGCAAAAAAAATAAGATCTTTATGGGAGATACCGGATCCCTGGTAGTTGGTACCATTATGGGTGTCCTGGTGATCCAATTCAATGAATTCAATATCGACCAAACAGCTCCCTATGCGATTTTCGCCTCTCCGGCAGTCTCGTTTGGCATACTCATTTACCCGCTAATGGATACACTCCGTGTGTTTTCCATCCGGCTTTCACAAAAAAAATCTCCCTTTACTGCCGATAAGAATCATACGCATCACCGTTTGCTTGCATTGGGGCTGAACCACCGCCAGGCTACCTATCTTATTCTGGCTATCAACGCACTCTTTTCTCTGACCATACTAAATATCAATTGGATAGGTATCATTTGGCTTATGGCTTTCAATCTATTTGCAGGAGGGTTACTGCTACTGCTGCCTTCTTATTTACTTAGCATGCAGGACAAAATCTCGAAAGACGATCCCCACCAGCAAATCCTCCTGTTCAACTATCGTGAACCGATCAAAGCCAGAATTAAAAAAATCATCATCGATAAAGGCCAGTTCCGGATAACCAAAGTAATTAGTGAAAAACTTCGGCGCATTAGTTTCTGGTAGAATTCCAGATGCTATGGGATAAGAAGAAATTGAGGCTAAAGGGGGATTCATTCGACTTTAGCCTTCTTTCATTGGATGAGGTTATCAATTGTGTATATTTGCATCTTTCACCTCAACAAACAGATTCCTTTTCCTTTTCCTTTATACTTTAGCATTTATCCTTTTCCTTTTATCCTTTATACTTTATGTGTCCCTTATGATCAAATTATTTTTCTCCTTTCCCCAATGGTTACGGGTACTCTTAAGCTTCATCTACCTGTGTTTCGTGGCGTTGCTCTCCATGATGCCCTCAAAAGAAATACCCCAATGGGAGCTTTTCCGGGGCTTCGACAAGCTGGTGCATGGATGTATGTACTTCGGCTTCACCATCCTGGCATGCTGGACTTTTCATGCTGAAGAAAAGCGGAAATGGATTATATATATTGTTCTCTTTGCCATCTCCTGGGGAATGCTGATGGAGATTACCCAACTGGAGATGAAGGCCGGCCGCTATTTTGAGTGGATAGATGAACTTTCAAACTCAATAGGAGCAATATTTGGTGCCGGAATGTATGCTTGGATTGCTGGCATCTTTCGGAGGAAGATGCCAGCACCAGGATTTGTCAATCACCAACAGAAATGAAAATAATCCTCATCTGCCAGCTATCGGATTCCATCTGGCAAATGAATATCAAAATATGATGTCTAATCAAAATATAAAGGTTGGCGATCAGGTTCGCTTCCTGAATGAAGTTGGCGGGGGACGCATTACGGCTATGCTATCCAAAGATATGGTGAGTGTCGAAACACAGGATGGATTCGAGATTCCCACCTATATTAAGAATTTGATAGTCATCGAACCGGAAATACCCAAAACATCCAACCGAAATGCCTATCAGGCTCCTTCAAAACCGCAGGGTTCCTCCTTTCAGTATTTGGAAGCAGAAAAAGGGAGTGGATTCAAAGAAATAAACCAATTCAAAGGAAATGACATTCCGAAATTTATCTTTTCTGCATTGCCCGATAATATAGGAAATCCGCCTGAAGGCAGGATTATTCTATACCTGGTTAATGACTGCAACTACACCCTGATTTACCACTTTGCTACCAAAATGGCAAATCAGTATACCACGGTCGATGCCGGAATGCTGGAACCCAATACCAAAGTGGAACTGGAAAGCATTCAGCCCAAAGGAATGGGTGAATTGCCGGAATACTGTTTTCAATTGCTGTTTTTCAGGAAAAATTCTTCGCAACTTGAAGAACCTGTGCAAAAAGAGATCCGGATCTCCCCGGTCAAATTTTTTAAAGCTTCATCCTTTGTTAAAAATAATTACTTCAACACACCTGCCCTGCTAATCCCTCTGACCGACAATCCGCTCAGGGCAGAACTGGATAAACTGACAGAGAAGGATTTCCAGCAAGTCGCACTCACCAAAGAACCAAAAAAACAGGTCTCTGCAGAAATACCCAAACCAGACCCGGTGGAAGTAGACCTGCATATTAACCAGCTTCTGGACGATACCCGCGGACTTTCCAATTCCGACATGCTCAAGCTTCAGCTCGACACTTTTTGCAAGGAGATGGATAAAGCCATTTCAACAGGTGTTAAAAGGATCGTCTTCATCCATGGTGTAGGGGATGGCGTCTTAAAAAATGAACTCCGCCGTGAACTGCAACGCAAATATGCCCGCTATCCTTTCCAGGATGCCTCCTTCAGGGAATATGGATTTGGAGCAACCATGGCGATCCTGAAGAAATGATAATCACATCAAATAAAGATTAGCGTCCCCATAGCTCAAAAACCGATATCCACCCGCAAGGGCATGGGCATATACCCGCTTCCAATCGTTTCCCAGGATGGCTGAGATCAGGAGTAGCAGCGTACTTTGGGGTTGGTGAAAATTAGTCAGCAAACCACGGGTTATGCGGAACTTATAGCCGGGAACTACCATGATACGGGTTGCCGCTTCCAGCGACATTCTCTCTTTAGACTCCAGCCAGCCCAGAATTGCCTGCAATGCCACTTTTGCTTCGATTGGTTCCACAGAATCCTGATAAGGCTCCCATTGCGTTACCGGCAACTGATCGGGCTCTATGCGGGGATCCTGGATGATTTTACACCCAATCCAGTAAAGGCTCTCCAGGGTTCGGACAGATGTTGTCCCAACTGCTATCACACTTCCCGGATGCGTGATCAACTGACTTATCAAAGACTTGTTAACAGTAAAAAATTCGGTGTGCATCTGGTGTTCCCCGATGGTATCACTCTTGACCGGCTGAAAAGTCCCGGCACCCACATGCAGCGTCAATTCCTCGCAGGAGATTGCCCGGCTGGCAAGAGCCTGGAATATTTTCTCCGTAAAATGCAATCCTGCAGTCGGAGCTGCTACCGAACCCTTGATCTTTGAGTAGACAGTCTGGTAAACAGTAAGATCGACCTCCTCTGAATCACGATGAAGATAAGGTGGAATGGGAATCTTTCCTGCTGCCTCCAGTATCTCTGAAAAGGTAAAATGTGGATTGTCCCAGTTAAAATTGATTTCGAAGCCTCCATCCAATTCTCCCAATAGTTCAGCAGATAATGTAATAGAATGATTCTCTGATTTTACCTGCATGCTCAACAATCCTTCCTTCCACCTTTTTTTGTTGCCAACAATGCACTTCCAACGGCACGAACAGGTTTGTGCAAAAGAGTGAATATAGTCGTGGGGCAAAGTCGGTTCAAGACAGAACAACTCAATGATAGCCCCTGTTGATTTCACAAAATGGAGACGCGCCCGGATGACACGGGTATTGTTGAAAATTAACATCGATCTGTCGGGCAGCAATCCCGGCAGATTTGAAAAAGTATGATCCGTTATCACCCCGTTTGCCCAAACCAGCAATTTCGACTGATCGCGTTTTGCAAGCGGATATTTTGCCACAGACGAATCAGGCAGTTCATAATTGAAATCGGAAATCGGGAAGGAGGCAATATCTTTGTATTTCACCTTGCATATGTGGAGTTGCCGAAAGGAATACCCCAATTAGTATTAAAATATAAAAAACGCAGACCTGTAAGCCGGGTTCTGTTTTGCATTCTGTCATTGATCTAGGACGGATGTTGCCATCCGCCTCATGCAGCCTACCCCCTGTAAGGATGGTTCCTCAGAACCGTTCGGGAGCGGGCAGCACCCTTCCTTTCGGACTTACAGTATATTTGGCCTTACAACCCATGAGGTGTACGGCTGCCTGTGTTGCCACAGGCACCGGTGGGCTCTTACCCCGCCTTTTCACCCTTATCCCGGCAAAGCCGTGACGGTTATTTTCTGTTACACAACTGCGAGCTTTCACCCGCCTTCCCGTTAGGAAACATGGTGCCCTTTGTTGCCCGGACTTTCCTCCCCGTTTGCACAGGGCGACAGAACGGTCTGCGCAGTGCAAAAGTAGTTAAATAAGAAATGCGCTTTTCAGCGCATTTCTTATTTAACTACTTTTAGTATTATTCCTTGATAACATTCCAGTCAGAACGATTCATCCGCTGATATGAACGGTACCTCCACTGGGCATTCTCTTCAGCTGCTTTGAACAATTCGTCTGCCTCCTTAGGGAATGACTTCTTCAGTGCAGTATAACGAACCTCTCCATTCAGATAATCCTGAAACTTACTCCAGTCGGGCTCTTTTGAATCCAGCTGGAATGGGTTCTTTCCTTCGTCTTCCATTTGAGGATTGTAGCGGTAAAGGTGCCAGTAGCCACATTCCACTGCCAGTTTCTCCTCTTCCTGGGTCCGTCCCATCGAACGCAAACCGTGGGCAATGCATGGTGAATAAGCAATGATCAGAGATGGACCAGGATATGCTTCTGCCTCTCGGATGGTTTTCAGGTACTGTGCCTGATTGGCACCCATAGCAACCTGGGCTACATATACATAACCATAGCTCATCGCGATCACTCCCAGATCCTTTTTGCGTATGCGCTTACCTGCAGCGGCAAATTTTGCTACCGCGCCGATAGGAGTTGCTTTGGATGCCTGTCCACCCGTATTTGAATACACCTCTGTATCCATTACCAGGATATTGACATTCTGGCCGGCAGCGAGCACGTGATCCAATCCACCGTAACCAATGTCGTAAGCCCATCCATCGCCACCAAAGATCCATACCGATTTCTTGATCAAATATTGCTTCAGGGAGACCAGCTCCATCGCATACTTTTCATTTTTACCTGTGATGGCTGTCAACACCTTTTCAGTAGCTGCTTCAGAGCCGGCAGCATCCTCCCTGTTTTCGATCCATTCGTTGAAGGCGTCGGCTTCAGCCGGAGTTACTCCTGCTTCCAGGGCTGATTTCATGATATCAGCAATACGGTCGCGGCAAAAGGAGATTCCTTCAGCCATACCAAAACCATATTCTGCATTATCCTCGAAGAGTGAATTGGCCCATGCTGGTCCGCGTCCGCTCTCCTTGTTGCTGGTATAGGAGGAAGCTGGTGCTGATCCGCCATAAATAGAGGAACAACCTGTTGCATTGGCAACCATCATACGCTCACCAAAAAGTTGTGTAATAAGCTTGATGTAAGGAGTTTCTCCACATCCTGCACAAGCACCCGAAAATTCGAAGAGGGGTTGTGCGAACTGGGAGTTCTTGATATTCTTGTCTTTATCAGCGAGCTTGTCTTTGTAGGTAACATATTTATCAATGGCATTCCAGCGTGGAACATTCTCAAGTTGTGATTCGAGCGGCTTCATTACAAGCGCTTTCTCCTTTGAAGGACAAACATCGGCGCAGTTTCCGCAGCCTGTACAGTCGTAAGGAGAAACCTGGATGCGGAACTGTAGTCCGGCATACTGTTTCCCATTGGCTTTTACGCCAGTGGTTCCTTCAGGTAGTTTAGCCATCTCCTCTTCACTGATCAGGAATGGACGGATGGCAGCGTGAGGACAAACATAAGAACACTGGTTACACTGAATACAATGGTCATCGATCCACTCAGGAACATCGACAGCGATACCGCGCTTCTCGAACGCGGTGGTTCCTGCATGCAGTGTTCCGTCTTCAATACCCCTGAAGGTAGATACCGGCAGGTCATCACCTTTCTGTGCATTGATTATATCTACCGCTCTACGGATGAATTCCGGACGATCGGGATCGATCTCTTCTGCCTCAATGGTCAGTTGGGCCCACTCTTTTGGTACTTCGATTTTCACAACATTGTTGCCACCCGCATCAACTGCAGAGAAGTTCATGTTGACGATTTGTTCTCCTTTCATCCCATACGATTTTACGATCGCCTTCTTCATCTGGTCAACGGCCAGCTCAAAAGGAATTACATTGGTGATTTTGAAGAAAGCAGCCTGCATGATGGTGTTGGTGCGGTTACCCAATCCAAGATCTACGGCCAGATTTGTACCATTGATGGTATAAAATTTGATTTCGTTCTCTGCCAGAAATTTTTTCATGGAGTTTGGAAGGCGTTTCTTCACCTCCTCCTCATCCCATATGGTATTCAACAGGAACGAACCTCCTTTTTTCAATCCTTTCAATACATCATAAAGATGAATGTAAGCCTGGACATGGCAAGCAACAAAGTCAGGGGTGGTGATCAAGTAAGTAGAACGGATCGGACTGTCGCCGAAACGCAGATGCGAAGCCGTAAAGCCACCCGACTTTTTGGAGTCGTAGGCGAAATAGGCCTGGCAATATTTGTCGGTAGCAGAACCGATAATCTTGATGGAATTTTTGTTCGCACCAACGGTACCATCTGATCCCAAACCGTAGAATTTGGCTTCATAAATATCATCAGCCGAAACTTTTATCTCCGGCAGCAAAGGCAGCGAAGTGAAAGTTACATCGTCCACAATACCGATGGTGAATTTACCTTTTGGCTCCTTCATCTCCATATTTTTGTAAACTGCGATGATCTGCGAAGGAGTAACATCTTTAGAACCTAGCCCGTAACGGCCTCCGACGATGACCGGACAATTTTCTTTCCCGTAGAAAGCATCGCGTATATCCAGATAAAGCGGATCACCATTGGCTCCCGGTTCCTTTGTACGGTCGAGTACAGTGATTTTCTTCACGGTAGAAGGTACCACGTTGAAGAGGTATTTGAGGGAAAACGGACGATACAAGTGTACACTTATCAACCCATATTTCTTACCCTGAGCATTCAGATAATCAATGGTCTCGCGAATGGTCTCTGTAACAGAACCCATGGCCACAATGATATTCTCCGCATCTTTGGCTCCATAATAGGTAAACGGGTGGTACTCCCTGCCAGTGATTTTGTTTATCTCCTTCATGTATCCCTCAACAGCATCGGGAACCGCATCATAGAAAGGATTGCATGCCTCCTTGGCCTGAAAGAAAATATCCGGATTCTGAGCAGTACCGCGGGTTACAGGGTGCTCGGGATTCAAAGCGCGGTTACGGAAAGCAGCCAGGGCATCCTGATCGATCAGCGCAGCAATTTTATCCTGATTCATTGGAACAATCTTCTGAATCTCATGGGAGGTACGGAATCCATCGAAAAAGTTAAGAAAAGGAATCCTGGTTTTTATCGTTGCAAGATGTGACACCCCGCTAAGATCCATTGTCTCCTGAACTGACCCGGAAGCGACCATGGCAAACCCGGTCTGACGGCAGGCATATACGTCGCTGTGGTCACCGAATATGGAAAGAGCATGACCGGCAAGGGCACGCGCACTTACGTGGAAAACTGTTGGCAAAAGCTCGCCCGCTATTTTGTACATGTTCGGGATCATCAGCAAAAGACCCTGAGATGCAGTGTAAGTTGTTGTAAGGGCACCCGACTGCAGTGACCCGTGGACCGCCCCTGCGGCTCCACCTTCGCTCTGCATCTCTGTGATGCGCATCTTTTGACCAAAAATATTTTTACGCCCATTGGCTGCCCATTCATCCACAACTTCAGCCATCGTGGAAGATGGAGTGATAGGATAAATACAGGCAACCTCGCTAAACATGTAGCTGATGTAGGAAGCCGCGTAGTTACCATCGCAAGTAATAAACTTTTTCTCTTTTGTCATTTTTTTTGCATTAATGAATTAACTGTCTTTTTATCAATATTTCAATTCTTTTATATCTGGTGCCTTAAGGGACTAAAGTAACTAAAGTACGATCGCTAAAATCTGAATTTTCTCATAAATCATAACCAATAGCTCATCGCGCATACATTTCTCAATAAAGGAACCCAAACAACCACAATGGAATGGTATTCCCCTCTCCGGTTTCAATCATGTCAGCAGCAGCAAAACTATCCGCACCACTGGTTTGTGTATATTTCCCTCCAACTACAAATTCATACTGGTCGTTCACACGGAAATCGAGTACTTTGGACGATTTCACACTGTGTTGGTATCCAACCTGGTTGTAAAAAAAAGTAGTGCGCAGATTTCTATTATTGATGTTGTCAGGAGCTATAATATGTAAGAGATTGGTGTTATACAGATAGACTACTTCAGGTTTCTGAAGCTGCCCGTTGTTGCCGTTTTCAAAAAGCAGGTTAATCAATTTGGCATTTTTCAGATAACGGAGGTAGTTCAATACGGTGGTCCGGGATGTCTCAATCTCTGCACTTATCTTGCTGACGTTGGGCGAAAACGGCATCAGTGCTCCGATAAGCTGCAAAAGCTTTCGCAGCTTGGGCAGATATTTCAACTCGATCTGGTTGAGATAAGTCACATCAATTTCTAAGGCCAGGTTGACATGCCTCAACAAACTCTCACTGTAAAATTCAGGATTTTTGATAAAATAAGGATAGTAACCGCTTTTCAGGTATTCAGGAAAATAAGCCAATGGGCGAACATCGCGGATAATATCGGGAACAATCTCTTTGTGACTTTTCAGAATATCAGTCAGCGAAAGCTTGCTAAAGTTGTTTCCCGACCGGTGGTTCAAAAACTCGCGAAAAGAAAGTCCCTCGAGGTGATAAATTTTAGCAATAGCCTTCAGTTCATCATTGCCTTCGAAAATCCGGAGAACAGGAGAACTGCTGAAGATTAGCTGCAGTCCGGGAAGTTCGTCATAACACTGGCGCAACTCGTTCGACCAGTCGGGGTATTTGTGGAGCTGATCGAGAACAAGCACCTTTCCACCACGTTTGTAAAATTCATCGGCAAAGGAGAAGATTTTCCTTCTGGAAAAATAGAAGTCGTTGAGATTTACATAGAGACAATCACGGGAATCACCATATTGTGTGCGAATGTAGTTGAGCAAAAAGGTGGTTTTACCGACTCCGCGAAATCCTTTAATACCAATAATTCTGGCACTCCAGTCAATCTCATGGTAGAGTTCCCGGACGATTCTTACATCGCCGGCGTTGACTAAAAGTTTATGGGCTTCGAAAAAATACTCCACTTTAAAAAAAGAATAGTCAACAAAATTAAGCAGATTACCCAATATAATGTAATCTCTATATGACAATTTTATTTGACGAGTGTTATTTATACTTGTTAAAAATAAGTGGTTAGAATACTTCGGGTGTGGTGTACTTCTAGTTAAGGGAGTCTCGGATTTTGGAATATATGAAGCAACTATAATACAAAAAGTGCCTAAAGTCAGAGTCTCCCCCACTTTAGGCACGCTATGTATCCGAAGTACCCGAAGTACTTTTTAGTTGCTATTCATCGAAATGATAAACTCCTCGTTCGAATTTGTCTTATACAAACGATCCCGGACAAACTCCATGGCTTCGACAGAATTCATGCCATTCAGGAAATTGCGGAGAACCCAAATCTTGTCGAGCATTGCCTTTTCAAGCAGCAGGTCTTCGCGCCGTGTACTTGAGGCAAGGATATCCACGGAAGGGAATACCCTGCGGTTCGATAGTTTACGATCCAGTTGAAGTTCCATGTTTCCTGTTCCCTTAAACTCTTCGAAGATTACATCGTCCATCTTGGATCCTGTATCAGTCAGGGCAGTTGCCAAAATCGTCAGGGATCCTCCCTCTTCAATGTTACGGGCTGCTCCGAAGAAGCGCTTTGGTTTGTGCAGTGCATTTGCATCAACACCACCCGAAAGAACTTTACCTGAAGCAGGTGCAACAGTATTGTACGCCCGGGCCAATCGCGTGATTGAATCAAGAAGTATCACCACATCATGACCGCACTCTACAAGCCTTTTTGCCTTTTCAAGAACCATGTTAGCAATACGTACGTGGCGCTCTGCAGGTTCGTCGAATGTAGAAGAGATAACCTCTGCATTGACGCTTCTGGCCATATCCGTAACCTCTTCAGGCCGCTCGTCGATCAGCAGGATAATCATGTACACTTCGGGGTGATTCGCAGCGATTGCGTTTGCTATATCTTTAAGCAGCATTGTTTTACCAGTCTTCGGTTGTGCAACAATCAATCCGCGCTGCCCTTTCCCGATTGGGGCAAACATATCGACTACCCTGGATGAAATACTGCTTGATTTTCCTGCAATATTAAATTTTTCGTCAGGGAAAAGCGGTGTCAGGTGTTCGAATGGAACCCTGTCCCGGATATATTCCGGACTGCGACCATTGATTTCAACAACCTTCACAAGCGGGAAATATTTTTCACCCTCTTTTGGCGGACGGATGATTCCGTGAACAGTATCTCCGGTCTTCAGACCAAAAAGCTTAATTTGTGACTGAGATACATAAATATCGTCTGGCGATGTAAGATAGTTGTAATCCGAAGAGCGCAGGAATCCATATCCTTCCTGCATAATCTCAAGCACGCCGGTTTGGTTGATTACCCCTTCGAAATCATAAGATTTTTCTGTCTCCTTAGCCTCTCCTTGTTTTTGCTGCGAAGGCAGCTGACCGTTGCCACTTTTAGAAGGATATGATGTACCTGAGGAGAACTCCTTTTTCAGGATATTCTTTATAATAGGGGCCCTTTTTTCTTCGGGCCGAACTTCAGTTGCGTCCGAATCACTCATAGCAACACCAGCTTCGGGTGATTCCTCACCATCGGCCGGTTCAACAGCTACTGAACTTACGGAAAGTATGGCTGATTCACTGCGAAGCACACGAGGCCTGCGCTCTTTCTGAATGATAGATTCTTTGCGAACTTTTTCTCCCTTGGGATGAAATGGTTTCTCAATCGGGATTTGCTCAACCTGTCCTTCATTGGATTGACCTGAAAAAAGATCATTTTCAGCAACCTGAACAGGATACTCCTGATCACCCCCAGAATTTACAACAGCCTCACCAGAGAGTAAATCAACATTTTTCTTCACGATGCGAATTACTTTTTTCTCTGAAGGTTGCTTCATCTCCATCTTTACTTTGGGCGCTTTGGGAGTGGCTCTGTCCGTCTGGGGAGCTTTTTTTTCAGGTGGTTTAATAACAGAATCTCTGATCGCCTGGGTGTCAAGGATAATGTAAATAAGGTCTTGCTTTTTAAAAGACTCGATGCGCTTGATATTTAATTCTTTACCAATTTCACGCAATTCCGGCAAGAGTTTCTTGCTCAGTTCTAGGATGTCGTACATGTTTTTTGCTGATTTGTAATCAAAACAGAAGTTGCAAGGAGCAACACAATGCTTAAGATTTTAATACTATAATAAATAACTTAGGAAGAGAAAACAGGGATAATTTGAAGATATTGTGTCAGATCGCTAATCTTAATCCGGGACAAATGTAGTTATTTGATTTCAATTCACAAAAATTGTGATCATATAAAATTCAATTTCTACCTGAAAAACGCGGAAATGTGCAAAAATATGCGTCCCAAAGTTGCTGTTTTAGCCTCCATTTAGAAGAAAATTGCTACTTATCTGCGCAAAATTGTACAAATCAGAAATTTTTCTCCCTGTTTCTTGTTTCTATTCCTAAATTTTCACAAAAAAAATTAAAAAAAAACAAACATAAATATTAACCTCAATTGGGTGTCAATAGCCGACCATCTTCTTTAGGTTAACTAAATATTTTTACTTGTATTTTTTTTGCAGCCGTCATTTAGTAAATAGCTTAAATAATTGATTATCTGATGAAAAAAACGTGATTTAATTTCTTTTCTGTTTTTTTTTGAGGTAATATTGTTATATCTGAACGGTTGAAATTGTCAACCTACAGACTTTGAAAACATACTTCATTATTATTGCCTAATACCTAAAATCAACCCTTATGAGACAAATTAGAATTATCAAACAAATTACCAACAGGGAAGCGTCCTCTCTCGACAAGTATCTTCTTGAAATCGGGAAGATCAAGTTACTCAGCAGCGATGAAGAAATATTCCTGGCTCTTCAGATCAAGGCTGGAGACCAGGCTGCATTGAATAAACTCATAAAATCCAACCTGCGCTTTGTCATCTCGGTTGCAAAACAGTACCAGAATCAAGGACTTCCGCTATCCGATCTCATCAATGAGGGAAATCTCGGGCTAATCAAAGCTGCACACCGGTTTGATATAACCAAAGGATTTAAATTTATCTCCTACGCCGTGTGGTGGATCCGGCAAGCAATTCTCCAGTCATTGGCAGAGCAGGCTCGAATGGTTAAATTACCTCAAAATAAAGTGGATACCATCAGCAAGATAAACCGTACTTTTCTGCAATTGGAGCAGGAGTACCAACGCGACCCCACAGCCAGTGAAATTGCGGAAATTTTGGAGATTAATGTGCTTTTGGTTGATCAATCAATACAATCCGGTGGCTTCCACCTCTCGCTGGATGCGCCCCTCTACGATGACGATGAGAATGAAAACAGTCAATATGATTTATTTGCGAATGAATTTGCCCCTTCTCCCGATAATGACCTGCTGGTAACTTCCCTCCAAATTGAGATTAAACGACTGTTGGGAAAACTGGATGACCGCGAAGCAGAAATTCTCTCCTCCTACTATGGTTTAAATGGGATGCAGGTTTTAGCGCTTGATGATATCAGCAGCAGATTTGGCCTGACCCGCGAAAGGGTAAGGCAAATCAAGGACAATAGCATCAGGAAATTAAAAAACATCCAGTTTCGGACAATTTTAAAACCTTACATGGGCTGACATCTAAACAAAACGGGTTATATTTGTTCCACATAATATAATCCGTTGTGAAGCGATTAATAGCACCCTCACTTTTAGCTGCCGATTTTACACGGCTTGGAGAAGAAATCAAAATGATTAATCATAGCATGGCAGACTGGATTCACTGCGATGTGATGGACGGACATTTTGTTCCCAACATCTCTTTCGGTCTTCCGGTAATTGAACAGATCAAAAAAATTGCTCAAAAACCACTTGATGTTCACCTGATGATTTCCGACCCTGACAAGTATCTTGAACGATTCAAAAATGCCGGGGCAGATATTCTAACTGTTCATTACGAAACATGCCCCCATCTTCACAGGACCATTGGGGCCATTCGTGAACTGGGAATGCAAGCAGGGGTTGCCATCAATCCTCACACCCCTGTACAGATGCTGATAGACATCATGCATGATCTGGATCTGATTCTATTAATGACGGTTAATCCGGGATTTGGCGGACAGAAATTCATCCAGGGTAGTTACAAAAGGCTTGTCACCCTGCGTCAGATGGTAAATACCCTGGCTCCAAATGCCCTGATTGAGGTTGACGGCGGAGTTAACCTGGAAACGGGAAGGCAACTCTTTTTGGCTGGTGCAGATGTTCTGGTAGCCGGGAACTATGTCTTCTCAGCTACTGATCCGATAGCAACCATCGAGGGATTAAAAAACTGTTAATAAAATCATTTCAATTGTATGGTTCTAAAATAGGTTTACCTTTTCTGTAAACTTATTTCAGGACAAGACGCCCTCCTTCCTATCCGTCTCTCCTTCTCTCCGTCTTTCCTTCTTTCAATAGAATAATTTTCCACAAAATAGTATATATTTGTACCCCCAATGGGGCTGACCGGTTTTGACAGCGGGCAGAAGAGGTATGTAAGCATGCCGGGCATTGAGTTTTGGCCCGCAAATCTTAAGGCTCAAACAATTAGTTGGCGCAGATAACTACGCTCTTGCCGCTTAACCGACATAATGTTGGTTAGTTAATCCGGTATTAGATACTGGAGCGAGACATCTCCCGGGTGCCATGTCCTGAAGCGGCCCGAACCGGAGGTGCAGATAAATCGGGAATAGTCAGAGGATTACTCCGCTTCTCTGATGAAACAACCGGAGTTAAGATGACAGTCGGTGGCCCTGAGCCACCTGCCATTCGAAAACCAAATCAGGGCTAAGCATGGAGAAAGCGTATTGCTTCCTCGTTTGGACAGGGGTTCGACTCCCCTCAGCTCCACAAAAAAAGTACCTGACCGAAATCAGGTACTTTTATATCTTATCCAGGGTCGACCTATTTTTTTGCCGGAAGAAAAACGACATCGACCACATCAGCTGATTTAGTGAAGCCTGCTGCAAATTTTTTCACCTCCTCAATGGTGACACTACCAAGAATTTTTTCAAAATTCTCTGGTGCATCCTGGTTGATCTTGTCCTGGTAAAATCCGACAAGTGTTCCCATCCAATAGCTATTATGTAATTTACTCTGCTCCCGGTCTTTCAGCATGTTTTTCACTACTTTGTCCAAATCTACTGCTGTGGGACCATTGGCGATCAACTTGTCAATCTCGCTGTAAATGATCGATTTCAAATGGGCTGTACGTTCGGGTTCTGCATCAAACGACATTTGCAGGGTTTTCTCTTCTTTCGGATAGTGGGTATTGGCATCCGATACACTTACACCATATGTACCGCCCTCTTTTTCGCGGATCTCCTCATTGTAACGTAAAACGAGTACTCCTTTGAAAATATCCATCATCAAATTGGATTTGGGATTGAATTTTTCCAACTTCTTATATTGAACTACCACAGTACCTTTGTTCACCTGCATAGGAATTTGAATTTCGCGAATGGTTTTACCTTTGGGCCCAACCATGTTGTTATCTTTCCAGTTCTCAGTACGTGGAAGGTCAGTCAGAGATCCTATGTACTTTTCTACCAATGGCTTCACTTCGGCCTCTTCGATATTTCCCACGATGAAAAAGATGAAATCTCCAGCATCGGCAATCCGCTCACGATAAATCTTCTCCATTTGCTCAATAGAAAGTTCATCAATCAGGGCAGGAGTTACCAGCTTGGTACGTGGGTTGTTACAGGTCAAAATCATGGACAGTGAGTCACCAACTACTTTTTGCGGATTATTGGCCATACTTGCCACCATTCCGGCATATCGCCCTTTCAAGGTCTGAAAAGCCTCCTTGTCGAAACGCGGTTTTTCAAACTGCAGATAAAGCAATTGCATCAGGGTCTCAAAATCCTTCGGGGCAGCAGATCCTGAAATGGTTTCATTTAGTTTTGAAAGGCCCGTTCCCAGGTTTACAATTTTACCTGTCATCATCTTCTTCAGGGTTGTAGCATCAAAATCTCCTACCCCAAACATGCCCATAAACTGAGCCATCATCATTGCTGAAGCCAACTCGTTTACAGGCAAAAGAGAGTTACCGCCAGGACTTATTCCATTCACCATGACATTATCCTTCTCATAATCAGCTTTACGATATACAACTTTGGCCTGGTTACCCAGCGTCCATTCTACCGCATTAAACTGTGGCAGCAGAGTGGTCTTTACTACCGGTGAGCCTTTCAATGGCTTTTCGATCAAACTTGTACCAACTTTGGTGTCTTCGTAAGGTTTAATATCTGATTGTTCTACTTCCTTGAGAATAGCCATCGCTTCGGATTCACTCAGCAATTTTGCATTTTCCTTGTCAGGCCCCATCACAACAACTACCCTGTTTTCGGGAACGATCCATTCCTTGGCTTTGGCTGAAAGCTCTTCCGTGGTGATTGTCGGGAGGATTTTCTGAAGCATCTCCCAGTCAAAATCTATTGAAGTAAGAGGTTCATTCGTCAAAAAATGCTGCTGAATATCGTTGACGTAGTTATCATTACTTATTTTGTCTTTTTGTTTCCAGCGTGTTTCGGTCTGGGAAAGGAGGTTGACTTTGGCCCTGTCAACTTCACCCTGGGTAAAACCAAACCGGACCAAACGCTGTGCTTCAGTATAAATGGCCCTCAGTGCAACATCTTCCTGATCGGGCTTCGCGCCGGCAGAAACGGACATCACATTGTATCCCCTGACAAATCCACCAAAACTGACACTACCAAAGGTAAAAGGTGGCACACCTTTTTGGAGTAATTCAGCAATCCGATTACCCATCATCGCATTAAAAAGCGGTTGGACGGCATACAGCTCGCGGTAATAAGCCAAGTCCTTTGCATCTGCCTTAGGAGCTGGATGCTTGATATAAACATTGACGGCATACTGGGTTGATTCCTTGTCCTTTACCTGCACAAAACGCGTCTCCTTGTGATAAGGAATCTGATCATCTCCGCGTGGCATTTCATTCTCTACAGCCGGTATGGATGTAAACTGATCCTTGATGGATTTCTCTACTGCATCCACATTGATATCTCCTACGATGGCAATGCACTGAAGATCCGTCCTATACCAGTCATGATAGAATTTTCGTAATGTATCGTAGTTAAAATGTTTGATAATGGCAGAATCGCCGATAATATCACGGACTGCATACTTCGAATCCTTGAAAAGCACCGGAAATGTAGCACGTTGCATCCTAAAACCAGCGGTACGACGGGTACGCCACTCCTCCACAATGACACCGCGCTCTGCATCAATCTCCTTGTCAGACAAGGTAAGGAAATGTGACCAGTCATGCAATACCAGCAGACAGGAATCCACCAGTCCAGGATGTGTAACAGGAACGTCGCTCAGATTGTAGACAGTCTCAGTAAAAGCAGTATAAGCGTTGATATTGCGTCCAAAAGCCACACCATGCTTTTCGAGAGAACTGATAATTCCTTTGTCCGGGAAATTTTTGGTACCATTAAAAGCCATGTGCTCAAGGAAGTGGGCCAGCCCATTCTGACTGTCATTCTCGAGCAATGCGCCTACATTTTGAATGATATAAAAACTGGCCCGCTCTTTAGGTTCTTCGTTGTGCCGGATGTAATAGGTCATCCCGTTAGGCAGTTTCCCGATGCGAAAGGCAGGATCCGGTGCAATTGGCTGTGCAATTGAACCAAAGGCCAAGGCAGTCAATAAAAAAACTACTCCAAAGAATTTGTTCGTTTTCATGAGATTTTATTAGGGTAAATTTCCAAAATGAGAATTTTAACAGGAGAATAAATAGGAAAGGCTTTCAAAAAAACGGGTAACCCGGATGCTAAGATATCAAAAGTAAGTATTTTGTTATAAAAGTGCAATGATCAATTTCCTGATAAATAAAAATCCTTCAAAAAATAACTTGATCACAGATTCTCGCAACATCCGAAACCGAGGTAATTTCTCTCCCCGAATCCAAGGTAATACCCAGCCCGAATCAGCCCCGGATCGGCCTGTAGCCTGAAGCGCAACTGATAGCCAATTAGTTTTGTTTGTCCGGCAGTGTCAGACTGGATGGTAATCCCCTTGCGGGCGACTGGCGATCTTAGTTTGAATTTTCCGGCCAGGGGATCGTGGGGATGGTTGTAACCGTTCAGCAAACTGAATTTTCGGTGCAGGTTTACGTAAAATAGCTCCTGGTATTCTGCCTCTCCGGGAGATAAAAACAACTCATTCTTCCTGCCAGGGATTTTCTGAGTCAGATGAAGCGGTGAAAGGGTTCTGAAAGTCATCTTGCCAGTGAACTCCGGGTCGGGCAATCGTTCAACAGAATCGACCTTGAAGGAGACCTGAGAGATCCGGTCTCCCAAAAGAAAGGTCGTGTTGAGAAAGTTTTCCACCACCATTGGAACCATGGCTTCATCCGGAATCATCGAGAAAATCAATCCAACCTTTTCACTCTGAATCACCAAACGGTCTGCCTCTATTTTCCGGTCCGGAACCATCAGGTGGGAAAAAACAAAATGCCGGAAAGGTTCCCCGTTCTTTACATAGCCGGCAGAAACCAGACTGCGATAAAATGTGCCCTCCGGATTGTTGATCATGCGGTAAAACCACGAGCCCATTTCAAACTGGTAATTTACCGGCAGGGTATTGCGGAGGGGATCAACCAGCTTTAAGGTAAATTTGTAGCGCATCTTTGTATGAAAATCAATTGCCAAAAGTAGACAAGTTTGACAAACTGATCAAAGTATTTTATCCCTGGTAAGTACTTATACCAATCGTTTGAACTGCCCTGTCAACCTTTTTGATCATCCCTTGCAAAGCACTGCCTGGTCCAACTTCAGTAAATGAGTCTGCTCCTTCTGCCAGCATATTGATCACAGTCTGGGTCCAGCGAACCGGAGCAGTAAGTTGAGCGATCAGGTTGGATTTGATCTCATCAGGATCAGAAACGGGCGATGCATTGACATTCTGGAATATCGGACAAATCGGAGAACTAAATTCAGTGCAGTTGATGGCTTCTGCCAGTTCGGTGCGGGCAGGCTCCATCAGCGGCGAATGGAAAGCACCCCCAACATTGAGTTTAAGCACACGCTTGGCACCCAGATCTGTCAGTCTTAGGCAAGCTTTATCAACACCTTGAATTGATCCTGAAATCACAAGCTGACCCTGGCAGTTGTAATTGGCTGGTACCACAATCTCTTCGATTTCAGCGCAAACCTGCTCAACTACTGCATCCTCAACACCCAGAATGGCAGCCATGGCAGATGGTTCAGCTTCACAGGCCTTCTGCATAGCCATTGCTCTTTTCGACACAAGCAAAAGTCCGTCTTCAAAAGAAAGGGCTTTCGCAGCAACCAAAGCAGAGAATTCTCCAAGCGAATGTCCGGCTACCATGTCTGGCTGGAATGAGTCGCCCATCGTTTTGGCCAGCAAGACAGAATGCAGGAAGATGGCAGGCTGTGTTACTCGTGTCTGCTTCAGCTCTTCATCAGTTCCATCGAACATAATGTCGGTGATATTAAACCCCAGGATATTATTCGCTTTTTCAAAAAGGGATTTTGCCAGAGGAGATTGGTCATAAAGATCTTTGCCCATTCCAACAAACTGGGCACCCTGGCCCGGAAATACATATGCTTTCATATTTTTATAATTGCTAAAAATTTTCGAGCAAAGATAGAAAATTTTCGATTTTAGATTTTGGAGGGGTTCTCCGATGACAAGTGGTGCTTTAAAAATGTTGCCTCCAACCCATTGCGAAAATCGAAATTTCAAAATCCAAAATTCCCTACGACAGTTTTGAACTTATCAGCCTGATAAACTCTTCCCTGGTGGCTACTTTCTCAAAAGCACCTGTAAAATCGGAGGTGGTCGTAACCGAGTTCTGTTTTTCGATGCCCCGCATGCACATGCACATGTGTTTCGCCTCAATGACTACGGCAACACCCAGTGGTGAGAGCGTGTTCTGAATGCACTCCTTAATCTGCAAAGTAAGCCTCTCTTGCACCTGCAACCTCCGGGAATATGCCTCAACCACCCTGGCAATTTTACTCAACCCGGTGATGTATCCGTTTGGAATATAGGCAACGTGAGCTTTCCCAAAGAATGGAAGCATATGGTGTTCGCACAAGGCATAGATCTCAATATCCTTAACAATGACCATCTGCCTGTAATCTTCCTTGAACATGGCCGATCTGAGTATCTCTTCCGGATCCATGCTGTATCCCTGGGTCATAAACTGCATTGCTTTTGCAATCCTCAACGGAGATTGCACCAGACCATCCCTGGTAGGATCTTCTCCTATCAACTCAATAATGTGTCGGTAGTGTTCGGCCATCCGGGTAACAGTCTCCTTTGGATAATGTTCTATTTTCTGGTAGCCATCAGATTTCTTTCTGTGTAAAGAGAATTGCATTTGGTGGAATTTAAAGTGTCCGGCTCCTAAAAATCAAAAACAACAGCAAATATTGATCTTCAGGAAGGAGCTCAAATAAATTTTTAATTAAACTTGATACAAATAAACAACTTTTATTAACTTTTTTCGCCAAAACAAGTATGAATGTTAGTTAGCGGTTCAAATTTGACCTTGGAAATTTTACATTTGCACCACTAAAATTAATTAGATCTGTATTTGCCGAATGAGAATCTTGTTTGTTGGTGCAACCTGCTTTGAACTTTACCAGTTTTTCGAGCATCTTATCGAAATTGAGGGAGAAGGGAAGAATATCTTCCACTACAAATGGTACGATTTGGAGATCGATTTGCTAATTCCGGGCATTGGCATGACTTTTACAGCTTATCATCTCACAAGAGCACTTTACACAACCCAATATGATTTGGTTATCAATGCCGGAATTGCAGGAAGTTTCCGCGATGAGCTCTCTATCGGTACAGTCGTCAACGTAAAAAGCGAACAGATTTGTGACTTGGGAATTGAGGAATCCAATTCGATCATCTCTCTTTTTGATGCCGGATTTATGGAGACAGATCAGTTTCCGTTTAAGAATGGGAAAATGATCAATCCCAACCATTTCAAGGAACTTGAGCTCTCTTCTGTCGAAGGTGTTACGGGCAATATCAGTCATGGTAATCCTGATAGTATCACCAAAATAACCGCCACATTCGGCCCTGACATTGAATCTATGGAGGGTGCTGCCGTTTTTTATGTTTGCATGCATGAGAAAATCCCTTTCCTTGAAATCAGAGCAATCTCCAATTATGTCGAATCGAGGGATACGGCAAAGTGGGATATTCCGCTCGCCATTGAAAACCTTACTGACGAACTATACCGTTTTTTACGAAAATTTGCCAAAATCAAACAACTCTCCTGATGAACCTGACTCTGGGTTTCTCAACCTGTCCCAATGATACATTCATTTTTGATGCCATGGTCAACGGGAAAATCGACCTGGAAGGGCTTCGCTTTGAGCTTCATCTGGCCGATGTGGAAGAGTTGAACAGAATGGCTTTTAAAGCTTCCCTCGATATTACAAAAGTCAGTTATCATGCATTTGCTTATCTGTCTGAGGCATATCAGCTACTGACTGCCGGGAGTGCCCTGGGTTATGGCAATGGTCCTCTGCTAATCAGTAAACACAAAATATATCCGGACGAAGTCAATGACCTGAAAATTGCAATCCCTGGGAAATATACTACGGCGAACCTTCTCCTTTCAATTGCTTATCCCAATCTCAAAAATAAGACAGAATATCTGTTTTCTGACATTGAAGAAGCCATCCTCTCGGGCGAAGCAGATGCAGGCCTGATTATTCACGAAAACAGATTCACCTACCACTCAAAAGGACTAAAAAAAATCGTGGATCTGGGCGAATATTGGGAACAACAAAGCGGATTGCCTATTCCTCTGGGTGGGATTATTGTCAGGCGAACTCTTCCACAGGAGATCCGGCTTACAATTAACAGGGTACTTCGCAGGAGTGTTGAATATGCATTTCAAAATCCGGACGATTCTTTGGCCTATGTCCGTAAACACGCACAATCCATGGATGAAGCGGTGATTAGAAGCCACATCCAACTCTATGTTAACGATTTTTCCCTGGATTTAGGAACAAAAGGAAAGGAGGCCATCACCTCCCTGTACGGGAAAAGTATCGAAAAACTCCTTTTCCCTCCTCTTCAACCTCTCTATTTCCTTGCTTAACATAGGAAACCTCCTCTCCTATTTGAATTTTGCATGTTCAAATCTGATTTCTTTGACGTAATTTTGCTCCAGGAAACATCAAATTTGGTAATACGGGAATTGGGTGAATGGGAAAATTACTCAGACTATACCGAGATAATATCAATGGAATAATAGCCACATTGGCCATTCATCTGGTTGTGCTTGTTATTCTGCTTTTTTCCGAATTAAATAACAACATCATTTTACCGGAAGATTCATTGTTTGTGGACCTAATTCAGGAAGAATTAGTCTCTCCCGACAAGGAAAAGGAGCGCATGGACCTTGGATCACAGTCTCTTGCACTGAACGGATCCCAATCCGGTGAACGAAACTCAAACAGGGCTCTCAATCTGGGAGATCAAACCGGTCGTACTTCAGGCGATCCATTTTTCGACAGGGAATATGCCAAAGAGGTGGCAGAAGCGAAACAACTCGCCAGCGAGGTCAATAAAAATCTGGCCAGGAAAATTCCTCAGATCGGCGACATTCCCATGCCAGTTGACCGTACCGAAGGGATGACAAGGGAAGAAGTCAAACGCTCCTCCTTCAAAGGAAAATCAAATATCCGTTACCTTTTGGGTAACAGGTATCATTTGCAGTTACCAATACCTGTCTATCTTGCACAAGGTGGCGGTGAAGTTGTGGTTGACATCCTGGTGAATAAAAACGGAGAGGTTATAACAGCCATACCCCGCGAAAGGGTCAATATCAGCGATCCTACTATTCTGGCCTATGCTAAGCAGGCAGCTGAGAAAACACTTTTCAATGCAGACAACTCAGCACCGGAAAGGGAACGCGGAACCATTACCTACCTATTCGTAGCCCAGTAAACGTTTTCGGTTAATACATTCAGAAAACATTTTTTAACTGAAATTCTCTCATTTTAATTTTAAAATTTTTCATCTTTGGAAAATTATATTGATTACAAAATCCAATACTTTTAAATGGTTTAATTTTATTGTTATGTCAGCAAAAATATATTTGGTTGGGGGAATGACCTGCAAAAACTGCAAAGCGCATGTCGAAAAAGAGATTAAAGGGATAAATGGTGTTCAGGAAGTTGTTGCAGACCATCTCACTGGGCTTGTTACTGTGGATGGAGCTCAGTTTCAAGAAGAAATGGTCAAAATGGCTGTTGAAAATGCAGGATATCGGTTTGGGGGACCAGCTGATTCTTTCGCACCCGGATCAGATCTCTGGCTAAGCTGATCCTTTTGTCATTCTGGCTGTTCTTCAAAGATATTACTGACATTATTTGTTCTTTATCAGTATGTTAATGCCATTTTGTCGGAATTCTATGTTGTGGCAAATGTTTTGAATGTGGTAGTTGTACTTACATGAAAACTTTAAAAGAGCATATATGAATTTCAAAAATTTCACCATTAAGGCACAGGAAGCTGTTCAGCAAGGTATCCAGATAGCTTCAGGAAATAACCAACAATCCATTGAACCTACTCACCTGATGAAGGGATTGTTGTCAGAAGCAGAAAATGTAACCGCTTTTTTGCTTCAGAAAACCGGTGTGAACATTAATTATTTCACCAAAGAGCTTGACCGCATCATTTCCGGCTATCCCAAAGTAACCGGCGGAGAGCCATTTCTTTCAAATGCATCCAATTCAGCGGTACAAAAAGCCATTTCTCTCTCCCAAAAGATGGCTGACAAATTTGTCTCGGTCGAACATTTGCTACTCGCATTCCTGGAAAATGGAGAGGGAGTCAGCACACTCCTTAAAGAGCAGGGTGTCGACAAAAAAGTACTGGAACAAGCCATCCGTGAACTGAGAAAGGGATCAAAGGTGGAGAGCCAGACTGCAGAAGAGACCTTCAATTCCCTCAGCCGGTTTGCTGTTAACCTCAACGATGCCGCCCGTTTGGGCAAGCTCGATCCGGTGATAGGCCGTGACGAAGAAATTCGGCGGATTTTGCAAATCCTTTCCAGAAGAACAAAAAACAATCCGATCCTGGTTGGTGAACCCGGAACAGGTAAGACTGCTATTGCAGAAGGTTTGGCTCAGCGGATTGTCCGGGGAGATGTCCCTGAAAATCTTCAAAGCAAGCAGATTTTTTCACTCGATATGGGAGCACTGATTGCCGGAGCCAAGTACAAGGGCGAATTTGAAGAACGTCTTAAATCAGTGATTCAGGAGGTTATTCAGTCTGAAGGCGAGGTAATCCTCTTTATAGATGAAATACATACCCTGGTTGGAGCAGGCAAGAGCGAGGGAGCAATGGACGCAGCCAACATCCTAAAACCAGCACTGGCCCGTGGCGATCTGAGAGCAGTTGGTGCTACTACACTTGGAGAATACCAGAAATATTTTGAAAAGGATAAAGCACTTGAACGCCGTTTTCAGCTGGTGATGGTAGATGAACCGGATAACCAGTCTGCTATATCCATCCTCCGCGGTTTGAAAGAAAGATATGAGAATCACCACAAAGTGAGAATTAAGGATGATGCAATCATCGCTGCTGTCGAATTGTCTCAACGGTACATAACGGATCGGTTTCTTCCCGACAAGGCCATAGATTTGATGGATGAAGCTGCGGCAAAACTGAGAATGGAGATGAATTCCCTGCCAGGAGAACTCGACGAAATCGACCGAAAATTAACCCAACTGGAGATTGAAAGGGCTGCCATACAACGCGAAAACGACCATACCAAGCTCTCAAGACTGGAGGAAGAGATTGCAAATCTCAAAGAAGAACAGCGAAAATTCAGGGCCGCCTGGCAAGCAGAAAAGAGCCTGATCGAGCGTATTCAGTCAAAAAAACAGGAGATTGAAGAATTGAAACTTCAGGCTGAACAAGCTGAACGTCAAGGTGATTATGGGCGGGTGGCTGAGATAAGGTATGGTAAAATCAAAGAGGCCGAAGGTGCAATTGCCTCGCTGCAGGAACAACTGATTGTTAAGCAAAGCACCCAATCCCTGATCAAAGAGGAGGTGGATGCTGAGGACATTGCAGGGGTTGTGGCTCGCTGGACAGGTATTCCGGTTTCCAAAATGTTGCAAAGTGAGCGGGAAAAGCTGATTCACCTGGAAGCGGAGCTGCATACACGCGTGATTGGTCAGGAGGAGGCAATCGCTGCTGTTTCAGACGCTGTTCGGCGCTCCAGGGCAGGACTGCAAGACGAAAAACGCCCGATAGGCTCCTTTATCTTCCTCGGAACTACAGGGGTCGGTAAGACAGAGCTGGCAAAGGCCCTGGCAGAATATCTTTTTGATGATGAAAATATGCTTACCAGGATTGATATGTCTGAATACCAGGAGAAATTCGCTGTTACCAGGCTGATAGGATCACCTCCGGGATATGTAGGATACGACGAAGGGGGGCAACTGACAGAAGCAGTAAGAAGAAAACCATACTCTGTGCTGCTTTTTGACGAGATTGAGAAGGCTCATCCCGATATTTTCAATGTGCTCCTTCAGGTGCTTGACGATGGCAGGCTAACCGACAACAAGGGCAGAACCGTCAACTTTAAAAATACCATTATTATCATGACCTCCAACCTCGGATCACACCTTATCCGTGAAAGGACAGAACGAATGACAGATTCCAACCGCGCTGCTGAAATGGAAAATCTTCAAACAGAGCTGATGGAAATGCTTAAACAAACAATCCGTCCTGAGTTTCTCAACCGGATCGATGAAGTTATCCTCTTTGCTCCGCTAAGCCGCGGGGAGATCCGGCAGATCGTCAGGCTGCAATTTGAATTGGTGGCATTGCGTCTGGCTAAGAGCGGTTATACTGCAAAGTTAACTGAATCAGCCATCGACTGGATTGCGGAAGCAGGCTTTGATCCGCAATTTGGGGCTCGTCCTGTTAAACGAATCATGCAGAAATATTTACTAAACGATCTTTCAAAGGAGATTCTTGCTGGCAGAATTCAAAAAGATGGGGAGATTGTTATTGACAGCGAAAATAACCATTTAATATTCAGGTAGTTATGCATTATCTTCATATTCATTTAGACCGGAAAGGAGGCGGGGAAAATGAATTCGGAGAACAATGTACTTTAAGTACAAAAATCAGTTCATTAAAAAATCTTAAATTCGCCCCCTTAAGATAAAGGAATGGTCGAAATTTGTGCCCTGGCTTCGGGAAGCAATGGAAATTGTTATTATATAGGAAACAGCGAAGAGGCGGTCTTAATTGATGCAGGGCTGTCGTTTAAGCAAATACTCAAAAGACTGGAAGCCAAAAAGCTGGATCCGAAAAAAATCAAAGCACTGTTTATCACCCACGAACATGGAGATCATGTAAGAGGCGCCCGGGTTACGGGGAAAAAACTTGACATTCCAGTTTACATGACAGAAGGGACTTTCACTGCCTCTTTCCGAATGTGGAAACCTGTTTCTTTCCAGGTTATTCAGGATAATGTTCCAATAGAGGTTGGTTCATTTACAATTTTCCCAATTTTAAAAAACCATGATGCCGCTGAACCGACCTCATTTAGAATTGAGTACAAGGATATCAGTGTGGGTGTTTTTACAGATATCGGCTCCCCATGCGAAAATGTCAGGAATCATCTGAGCAGGTGCCATGCACTCTTTCTTGAGACGAACTACGACCAGCAGATGTTGAAAGAAGGGCCATATCCTTACTATCTGAAAGTCAGAATCGACTCTTCCGTTGGTCACCTCTCAAATGTTCAGGCGTATGAATTAGTAAAAGAACATGCGCATCCCGGATTGCAATGCGTATTCCTTAGCCACCTTTCCAGGGAGAATAACAAGCCGGAACTGGCTCTCAACGAATTTAAATTCCTTGAAAACAAATTTCATATAAAATTAACAGACCGTTATGATGCAAGCGAGATTTATATAATAAATTGAACTATCCCGATATTATATTTATCATTTTTGCTCCCAAAAATAAATTGTACCTTTTCAATCTGAACAACAAAACCCATTACAATGAAAAAATTTGCACTTTTTATGCTTGTTTTACTATTTACTTTAGGCTCTTTCGGTCCTGCAACAGATAAAGCGGCAGTAGATGAGAACCCACTTTTAAAGTCATTTTCAACTCCTTTCCAGGTTCCCCCTTTCGGTGAAATTAAACTGGAGCATTTTGTTCCGGCCATCGATGCGGGTATTATTGCCAATCTTGCTGAAATTGATGCCATCGTAATGAACCAGGCTGCACCTGACTTTAATAACACCATTCTGGCCTATGACATCGCTGGAGATCAGCTCTCAGTGGCCTCCCGTATTTTTTCAAATCTAAACGGGGCCAATACAAATCCTGCCATGCAGAAACTGGCCAGGGAGATAACGCCCAAACTGACCCGCCACCGGGATAATATCTCACTCAATCCTGCGCTTTTCAACAAGGTGAAGGCAGTATACGAAAAAAGAAATTCCATGGGATTGAACGCTCAGCAAATTCGCGTCACAGAAAAATATTACAAGGATTTCGAACGTAACGGAGCGAATCTTTCTCCGGAGAATCAAACCAGACTTCGTCAAATTAATGAAGAATTGTCAAAAACGGTACTTCAATTTGGAGAAAACCTCCTGGCCGAAACGAACAAGAATTTCAAATTGGTGATTGAAAAAAAACAGGATCTTTCCGGACTTCCTGCTGATTTGATTGATGCAGCAGCCCTCGAAGCGAAGAAAGACAGCATGTCGGGCAAATGGGTTTTTACCCTTGCCAAGCCAAGTATGCTACCATTCCTTACATATGCCAACAACCGTGATTTGCGTGAAAAACTTTACCGTGGTTATTTTATGCGTGGTGACTATGGTAATCAATTCGACAACAAGGAACTGATCAAAAAAATGGTGCTACTAAGAGATGAAAAGGCAAAATTACTGGGCTTTAAAAATTTCGCTTCCTATGTCATTGCTGAGAACATGGCCAAAACTCCCGAAATGGTATACCAGTTTCTGAACAAATTATGGGTGCCTGCTCTCGAAAGAGCAAAAAATGAGCGAGCCGATTTACAGGCAATCATTGACAAAGAAGGAGGGAAATTCAGACTGCAATCATGGGATTGGTGGTATTATTCTGAAAAAGTCAGAAAAGCCAAATACAATCTCGACGAGGCTGAGCTTAAGCCCTATTTCTCGCTGGATAACGTGCAGAAAGGCATGTTTTATGTCGCCAACAAACTCTATGGTATCACCTTCGAAAAGAGGAGCGACCTACCCATTTACCACCCTGAGGTAGTAGCCTATGAAGTTAAAGACAAGGACAATTCCCACCTGGCAGTGCTTTATATGGACTTTCATCCCAGAGACGGGAAAAGAGTCGGCGCGTGGTGCACTGGCTATGGGAGCCGTCAATACCGGAACGGCAAGAAAATCGACCCAATCATATCCATGGTAATGAATTTCACACGCCCTACCGGGAACGCCCCGGCCTTGTTAAGTTTTGAGGAAGTAACCACTGCTTTCCATGAATTTGGTCATGCGCTTCACAGTGTTTTTGCAGATGGACCTTATGACCGCACGGCAAGGGATGTCCCGCGCGATTTCGTAGAACTTCCATCACAGGTTGACGAGAACTGGGCTGCCGAACCAGAGGTTTTAAAAGCTTATGCCAAACATTACAAAACCGGCCAGGTAATACCTGATGCACTGATAAATAAATTGGAGAAAAGCAGTCAGTTCAACCAGGGATTTATGACGACAGAATTACTGGCTGCGTCCATTCTTGATATGGACTATAATACGGCTGCTGATCCTGCAATAACAGATGTCAGGGCTTTTGAGAAAAAATCTATGGATAAAATTGGATTGATCGATGAAATTCTTCCCAGGTACAGAAGCACCTACTTTCAGCATTCTTTCAGTGGCGGTTATACCGCAGGCTACTACGTCTATCTCTGGGCCTCAGTTCTCGATGCAGATGCATTTGAGGCCTTCAAATCGTCGGGAAATATTTTCAATCCCGAATTGGCGGCAAAATTCCGCGATCTGCTCACCAACTGTGGCACAGACGAGGGAATGGTTATTTACAGAAAATTTAGAGGAAAGGATCCTGATATCACCCCATTATTGAAAAAACGAGGACTCCAGTAATACAAAAGTTTTATCTTTGCAGGAGAAGGTTAAATAAGTTATTTCATGTGAAAAAAATCAGATTGAAAATTCTCGGGCTATCCTACAGTCAGGATCAGTCTGGTGCCTATGCACTGGTACTGGCCGAAACCGATGGAAACAGGCGCATACCTATTATCATTGGTGCTGTTGAAGCTCAGGCTATTGCCATCAATCTCGAGGGACTGAAACCTCCACGTCCATTGACACACGATCTTTTTACAACTGTGCTTTCGACCTTTGAAATTCTGATTACAGAGGTGTTTATCCACGCATTCGAAGAGGGCATCTTTTATGCAGAGATGAAATTAACCGGAGAAAAAGGAAATTTCAGCATTGACTCCAGAACATCAGACGCCATAGCCCTGGCACTGCGTTGCAATTGCCCAATCTATACAACAGAAGAGGTAATGAGTAAAACCGGCATTCTTATCGATTTCGAAGACATTGAGGAGGAACCTGCCATAGAGGATGAACTGGACGAACATTCTGTCTACGATGAATTCACGCTGGATGAACTTAACGAAATGCTCGAAAAGGCTATAGGCGATGAGGAATACGAAAAAGCTTCCGTTATTAGGGATGAAATCAGTAAAAGAGGATATCCGGAACAACCCCCAACCATCGAATAACTATTTGAATGAGACAATATCTCGATCTGTTAACACTCCTGCTCGAAACCGGGAATGACCGGCCTGACCGTACCGGGACTGGAACAATCAGCCGGTTTGGCCACCAGATGCGCTTCAACCTGGAACAAGGTTTTCCGGTTATAACAACAAAAAAGGTACATCTCAAATCAATCATTCATGAACTTCTGTGGTTTCTGAAAGGAGATACCAATGTGAAATATCTGCAGGATAATGGGGTGAAGATCTGGAACGAATGGGCCGGAGAGGATGGTGAGCTAGGACCTGTATATGGCCACCAATGGCGTTCCTGGTCTGCCCCTGATGGAAGAGAGATCGACCAGATTTCTCAGGTGATTGACCTGATTAAATCCAGGCCTTCCTCACGAAGACTTATCGTCAGTGCATGGAATGTAGGTGATCTTGATAAAATGAAACTTCCACCATGCCATCTGCTTTTCCAGTTTTATGTCAACGATGGGAAACTCTCCTGCCAGTTGTACCAGCGAAGTGCCGATGTATTTCTGGGAGTGCCCTTCAACATCGCCTCTTATGCCCTCCTGACTATGATGGTAGCCCAGGTAACTGGGCTGAAACCTGGAGATTTTATACACACTTTCGGGGATGCTCATATTTACAACAACCATTTGGATCAGGTCAGACTGCAGCTGTCAAGGGAACCCTATCCGCTTCCGCAGATGAAGATCAATCCGGCAGTGAAAAACATCTTTGATTTTATATTCTCCGATTTTGAACTGGTAAATTATCAGGCCCATCCGCATATCAGAGGAGATGTATCGGTGTGAAAGATGAAATAAATTGAAAGAAAAAACAAGCAAATATGATCCACCCAAATATCTCCATCATTGTCGCTGTTGCCCGGAATTTTGCCATTGGCCTCAGTAACGATTTGCTTTTTCATCTCCCCGAAGATCTGAAACGCTTCAAAAGAATCACCACAGGGAAAGCCCTGATTATGGGAAAACGTACTTATCACTCGCTTCCAAGGGCTCCGCTTCCCAATCGGAGGAATATTGTAATAACTGATATTCCCGGAGAAACTTTTCCGGGTTGCGAATCAGCTAATTCAATTGAAGAAGCTATCAGTCTGGTAAAGAACGAACCGGAAGCTTTTGTTATTGGCGGCGGATTGATTTATAAGCAGTTTTATCCCCTGGCGGGAAAACTATACCTGACACTCGTGCACAAAGAGATGGAGGGGGATACTTTTTTCCCTGCAATCGATTTCAGGGAATGGAATGAAACAGCACGCGAAGATCTTTTCGATGAAAGAAACGGAATTCATTATTCATACCTGGATCTGGTAAGGTAATGGGTTATTAATCATCCAGTACCAGCATTTTCCCCAGGTTATCGAAACGATTGCTGTAATCCTGCATCGAGGTTCTGATTACTTCAAGTGCTTCCTCCCGGTCGTATATCGCTTCAATCACTGTATTCCCCTCTTCTCCGGGAATATCCTTGTAGGTAAGGAAATAGTGTCGCAAGCGTGTAATGACATGTTTGGGAACATCATTCAGGGAGGTAAAGTGACCATAAACAAAATCGTTATTCAAAACAGCGATAATTTTATCATCCGCTTCATCTCCATCAATCATTCTTAAGCCTCCGATTGGTTTGGCAGTTACTAAAATGTCGCCATGATGAATAGATTTCTCAGTAAGCACAACAATATCTATAGGGTCTCCGTCGCCTTTAACGCCCTTCTTGCCTGTTTTTTTTGAACAAAGGTCGCCGACAAGTTTTCCGCAATAAGTTTGAGGGATAAATCCGTACAAGGCCGGACAAACATTGGAATACTGCTGAGGCCTGTCTATTTTAAGGTAACCTGAGTCTTTATCCACTTCGTATTTCACTGTATCAGTAGGTACTACCTCAATGAAAGCAGTAACTTTATCCGGCGCATGATCCCCAATGTGAATACCATGCCATGGATGCGATTTGTAACGCAACCCCATCAATCGTCCAATCGGATCTGAGAATTTATCTGCCATAATATGTTTTTTATCTTATTACAATTATACCCTTAATTAGGCTTAATTGTTGTGAAGATCACGATAATAGTATAAAAAAAGGAATTTATTGCAGTTCATATCCTGAATATCCTAATTTATACTTTAGGCTCCCAGCCCTTTTCGCATGATCTGCTCCTGAGTTTTTGAGCCTCTTTGTCCCCGATAATATGACCATTTATCGGATCAACATGAATGTCACGCCCCACCCGCCATGCGATATTTCACAGTTGCATGGCTACCACACTTTTAAATCCGGTTTCAACAGATCAATTTGGACGACAGTTGTTGCGGATGGCATCAAGAAAGTCGGCAACATGGAGGCTGTCCAGTCCAGGTCGGGGCTGCCAGTATTCCGGCCATTGGAACTTCTGTTTACCATAAAGTAAATTGCAAAAAAATTTAAATTCCCAAAGTTGGTTTTCCTGCATCAAAATACATTTTTTTCTTATTAATCCAAAATTTCAATCCCCTTCGTTGAGCGCAGCAAATTTTGAACTTTATGACCCCCAACCCTCCCGATCCAGACTCCGGTACTGGATTGCCTCCCCCAGGTGATCGGATTGGATATTTTCAACTCCTTCAAGATCGGCAATGGTTCTTGCAACTTTTAAGATCCTGTCGTATGCCCTGGCGGAGAGTCCCAGCTTTTCCATGGCATTTTTGAGTAATGCTTCACCTGCCCTGTCCGGATTGCAATACAAATGCAAAAGTTTGGTGTTCATCTGTGCATTACAATAAATACCGGCCTCCTCAAATCTAAGCCGTTGAATCTCCCGTGCTGAAATTACCCGGGCACGAATGGTATCGCTTGATTCACCCGAACTCATGGCAGAAAGCTGGTTGAATGGTACCGGCACCACCTCAAGGTGGATGTCAATCCGATCAAGCAAGGGACCAGATATCCTGTTCAGATATTTTTGCACGATCCCCGGAGCACATACACACTGTTTGGTTGGATGGTTGTAATAACCGCACGGGCATGGATTCATCGAAGCTACCAACATGAAGCCAGCCGGGAACTCAACAGAACTCTTTGCCCTGGATACGGTAATAGTCCGGTCCTCGAGAGGCTGTCTCATTACCTCCAAAACAGATCGTTTGAATTCAGGTAATTCATCCAGAAACAACACCCCGTTATGGGCCAGGGAAATTTCACCCGGTTGCGGTATAGAGCCCCCACCTACAAGCGCAGCATCGGAAATAGAATGATGCGGGCTGCGAAAAGGTCTGCAGATCATCAAAGAAGTTTGGGTTTCAATCTTCCCCGCTACAGAATGTATCTTGGTGGTTTCCAGCGCTTCTTTCAAGGTGAAAGGGGGAAGAATCGTCGCTATTCGCTTCGCTAACATGGTTTTTCCTGCTCCGGGAGGTCCGATCATGATTAGATTATGCCCCCCTCCGGCCGCAATTTCCAGTGCTCTCTTAACATTTTCCTGCCCCTTCACTTCAGAAAAATCAACCTCGAAACGATTCTTTCCAGAATTGAACTCTTCGCGTGTATCAATTACTGTTTGTTTGAGCGAAATGCCACAATTGAAATAATCGATCACCTCCCGGATATTTTCGACACCATATACTTTAAGTTTATCAACTACAGCTGCTTCTCTTGCATTACTCAAAGGAACAATCAATCCTTCAAAACCCTCTTCCCTTGCCCTGATGGCTATTGGGAGCACTCCTTTGACAGACTGCAATCCGCCATCGAGAGAAAGTTCTCCCATCATAACAAACCGCCCAATCTCGCGGGCATTAATCTGTTCTGATGCTGAAAGTATTCCCATTGCTATGGGAAGATCATAAGCCGAACCCTCTTTGTGAATATTTGCCGGAGCCATGTTAATTACCGTCTTTTTACCTGGTAATTTAAATCCATTGAAACGGAGAGCAGCATCAATTCTTTGCTGGCTCTCCCTGACTGCCTGGTCAGCCAGGCCGACCATGTTAAATCGAATGCCCCTTGAAACATCTACCTCGATTGTAATGGTAGTTGCATCGATACCGTGGACCGCACTTCCGTAAGTTTTTACCAGCATAATTCCAGTGTTTTCAATCTTTTTGTGGGATACTCTTAAATATACCGATTTTTGAGGAGAAAAGGAAATCGGTGCGTATAATTAAGATCAAACTCCATTGAGTTTTTCAATATTAAAGCTGAATTATCCGTTATATTTGCATGATTATTGTTGAGCCGGTTAATGCCGAAAATTGAATATCTATAACTTCTTTGCCAGTGTCAGACGTTATCCATCTCTTACCCGACTCCGTTGCCAACCAGATCGCTGCCGGTGAAGTAATTCAGCGACCTGCTTCCGTTGTCAAGGAGCTGGTCGAGAATGCCATAGATGCCGGCGGAGATACTGTCACTATCCATGTTAAAGATGCCGGCAGAACACTGATCCAGGTCATCGACAATGGCAAGGGAATGTCTCCCACCGATGCCCGCATGGCATTTGAGCGTCATGCAACTTCAAAGATCCGGGAAGCGAACGACCTGTTTTCTGTCCGGACAATGGGGTTTCGGGGTGAAGCACTTGCCTCGGTAGCTTCTGTGGCAGAGGTGGAATTACGTACCCGTCAGCAGGGTGAAGAGCTGGGTACTTTCATGCATATCCTTGGCTCTGTTTTACAAAAACAACAAACAGACCACTGTCCGGAAGGTTCAAATTTTGCTGTAAAAAATCTCTTTTTCAACGTACCAGCCCGACGAAAATTCTTAAAATCAAACAGCTACGAACTAAAAAATATTATTACAGAGGTTCAGCGTATTTCCCTCGCCAATCCCGGGTTGGCGATCTCTTTCTTCCACAACCAGTCACCGGTATATGAACTTCCTTCGGAAAATGTACGGAAAAGAATTGTCGGACTTTTCGGTAAAGCGATCAATCAGAGCCTCACGCCGGTAGAAGCAGAGACTTCTTTGGTCAAAGTTTCCGGATTTATCGGTCAGCCAAAGTTTGCCAAAAAAAGTTTTGGCGAGCAGTTTTTCTTTGTGAACGGCCGCTTCATGAAGCACCCCTTCTTCCATAAAGCGGTAATGAATGCCTTTGAAAGAATTTTACCTCCCGATGCGATCCCCTCGTATTTTCTTTTCCTTGAAGTTGATCCTGCCACCATAGACATCAATATACACCCTACCAAAACGGAGATAAAATTTGAAGATGAGCAGGCAATATGGCACATTCTCAGTGCATGCATCCGTGAAGCTATCGGCAAATACAATCTGATGCCAACCATTGATTTTGATCAGCGGGGTTCGATTGATATTCCTATACCTCCAGGAAAAGGAAGCAGTTTCTCTCCTCCTGAAGTAGAGATAAACCGCTATTACAACCCTTTTAAGCAGGAGAGCTATCCGGGAGCGTGGACTGATTCAGGAAGAAATCACAACCAGGCAGGACAGTGGGAAAAACTTTACCCGGGAACAGAGAGAAACAGTGACGGAGAGACGGGGAGGCGGGGAGACGAAGAGACGGAGAATTGGCAGGGGACACATTCGTTGGGAAGCGAGCAGGAGTACCAGACGACCAACTTTATGCAGGTCAAAAACAGATACATTCTCACGCCTGTTAAATCCGGAATAATGCTTATCGACCAGCGGGAGGCACATGCAAGAATTCTATATGAAAATTTCATGCAGAATTTCAGCACACACCTTGCTGCCAGTCAACGGCAACTCTTCCCTCCTGTATTGGAACTTAACGCTGCGGATGCCGAAATTTTAAATGCGCTCAGGGAAGAGCTGCACCATCTCGGATTTGAAATCCGACCGGAAGCAGATCACCATTTTTACATAGACGGGACACCCGGAGTATTGAGCCATCTGGATGCCAAAGATTTGGTTGAAAGTGTAATCGCTTCATTCCAGTTTCGCCCGGTTGATCTGATGGAGGAGATCAAATCTCAGCTGGCACTGGTTTTGGCACAATCATCCTCCGTCAATTATGGAGTATCCCTGAAACAGGAGGAGATGGGTGCTCTATTCAACCAGCTATTTGCCTGCCACTCGCCCGGATTTTCTCCTGCAGGGAAGAAAATCATCTCTATCATCGCGCTGACAGATATTGAAAATCTCTTCAAAGATTAGCGTTTCTCATCCGTTTCCTTATTTTTGCAAAAAATGATCTGAAAATTAGTACCATGCAATTTCGTTCTTCCTCCCCTTTTGCGATGCCACCTGTTGTCAAGAATCTGATTATGATCAATGTGGTCATGCTGGTTGCCACCTGGGCTTTGAAGTCCACCGGATTGGATCTCACTGAAAAACTGGGACTCTATTATCCCGGATCTTCGAATTTCAGACCCTATCAGCTTGTGACGCATATTTTTATGCATGCCAGCTTTGGACATTTGTTTTTCAATATGTTCGCCTTATATATGTTTGGCAAGGTTCTTGAAATGGTTTGGGGTCCAAAACGCTTTCTGATCTATTTTTTGGTCACTGGTTTGGGTGCTGCGACATTACATCTTTTTGTAAATTATCTTGAATTATCGCATGTTGCCAGGACTGTGGAAGCCTTTAGCAACACACCGTCACCCGAACTTCTTGCCACATTTGTAAAAACCAATTTAGGCAGCCAGGCTGCACCATGGGTTCAGGATTTTATTAATCAATGGTCTGATTCACCAGGCAATCCTGCACTAACACAGAAAGGCATTGACATTGTACAACAAATCTTCCAGCAAAAAATTAATATTCCGACGGTAGGGGCCTCCGGGGCTGTATTTGGTATCCTTCTCGCATTTGGAGTTCTTTTCCCCAATACTGAATTGATGTTACTTTTTCCTCCTGTACCTATCAAAGCCAAATACTTTGTGATGGGCTACGGCTTGATAGAGGTCTATCTTGGTTTTACTCAATCCAATAGCAACGTGGCCCATTTCGCCCATCTGGGAGGGATGCTTTTCGGGTACATGCTGATAAGATACTGGAACGTCAGCTCGAAAGATTTTTATTAACGATTCCTTTTCAACACTGGATTAATATTAAGTTTAAAAAAGATCGGAAAAATTGTAACAGGTGATTTAAAATCTGACTGAAATGGGAATTACCGATGAGATAAAGCTTTCCTACCAGCATGGATCCTATTTGACGAAATTGATATATATCAACATCGCAGTATGGATTGTTGTTCGGCTGGCTGCTGTATTTCTGGTTCTTGGCGGTAATGAAAATCTTGCCTTCATCAGCTGGCTGGCATTACCAGCCTCTTTCGGACAATTCTTAACCCGTCCGTGGACACTTATCACCTACATGTTTTTGCATTATGAGCTTTGGCATATCCTGTTCAATCTGCTTTGGCTTTACTCATTCGGAAAAATCTTCCTTGAATATCACCAGCCACGCAAATTGCTGTGCATTTATATTTTCGGAGGAATTTCAGGAGGCATCTTTTTTATGGCTGCATATAACTTCTTCCCCTATTTCCAGCATGCCATTGCATTCTCTCAGCTACTCGGAGCCTCGGCAGCTGTGATAACTATCGTCGTTGCAACAGCAGTCTATGTTCCCAATCACGTGATTCATATCATATTGATTGGCCCTGTAAGAATTAAATGGGTTGCACTGTTGTCTGTATTGCTTTATGTAGTAAATCTGACAGGCGACAATGCCGGAGGCAATTTCGCCCACCTGGGTGGTGCATTCTGGGGACTCTTTTACATGTCCCTTTTAAGATCGGGAATGGATATCTCCACAAAGTCAGAGCGATTTTTCGACAGGCTGTTTAACTGGTCTAAACCAAAAAGAAAACTGACTGTTGAATATAATTCAGGCCATTATCGCGACTACAGTTACAATAAAAATAAAAAAGCACAGCAGGAGGAGGTCAACCGCATTCTTGATAAAATCAGTACAACCGGTTATGAAACATTAAATCCTGAAGAAAAAGAGATACTATTCAAAATGAGCGGAAAAAATAAATAACAAGGAGAGGTTCATCATTAAATAAATTATTTTCCGGTGACTCAAGTATTAAATAAAGAAGCTTCTCAACCAACTTTCGTCCATTGAAAAAAAGCGCCATTAAAAATTCTTTTGCTAAATTCGGATTCTTTGTAAACCTGTTTTTTGGCGGGCTGCTTTTAATGATCAGTTTATCAGTTCTTATTCCTCCTGATAAGTATTGGCCAGCCGCTTTTATGGGGTTGTTATATCCTTACCTTCTCGCGATCAATCTGCTTTTTGTTGGCATCTACGCACTGCTGAAATCAAAAAAACTATTTCTCTCTTTATTCATAATCCTGGTCGGCAATCAGCAATTTTTTAGCTTCATACAGCCTCTTCCATCCTTTAAATCCGGAAAAGAAGGGGTAAAAATTATCACTTTTAATGTACATTATTTCACAAAGGATATTGCGGGAACGCGAGTAGCAAGCCCCGGGATTTTGGAATATTTGCGAAATGTGAATGCCGATATCGTTTGTTTACAGGAAACCCGGTTGTTTAAAACGGGGGAATTAAGCCCTGAAGGAATTAAAGATGCCCTGCCCGGGATCAAGCATTACCATCTCGCACACTCGATATCCAATGCCGGTCCTATGACTCTTTCAAAATATCCCATCGTCGGGTTGGGTGAGATCAGGTTTGAACAGAGTGCCAATATGGTCCTTTTTTCAGATATCATTCTTCCACGAGGCGATACAGTCAGGGTTTACAACTGTCATTTTCAATCTTACAGAATTACACCCGAAGATTATTCCATCACTGATCCAGATAAATCCGGAACAAATGAGCAACAACTGCGCGAGGCCAGGTTAATCAGCAAGAAGATGATCCTTGCATTTACGATCCGCGCAAGACAAGCCAGGGCAGTATCCGCTCACATCAAAAAATGCCCCTATCCGGTGATCGTTTGCGGTGATTTCAATGATACCCCTAATTCCTATACCTACCATCTTCTCCGAAAACAATTGAATGATTCATTTACCAGGGCTGGCTTTGGAATCTCAAATACCTACAATGGTTTCATCCCGCTTTTCAGGATTGATTATATCCTTTACAGCAATCGGTTTAATGCAATTTCCTACTCCCGTGGATCTGTTGATCTATCGGATCATTTCCCCGTGACGGCCGTCCTGGAGTCAATAAAATGACCTGATATCTTTTGCTGGAATTTGGTATATTTGGATTATGAAAAAATATCGCACCATAATAGTCGACGATGAAAAGAATGTTCGGGAAGTATTGGAATTGCTCATTTTCCAATATTGCAAAGAGGTTGAAGTAGTAGCGCTGGCCTCTTCCGCTGCAGAAGCACGCGAATTGCTAAAGCAACATACCATAGATTTTATTTTTTTGGATATAAACATGCCAAAGGAAGATGGTTTTTCTTTCCTTTCATCCATACCAAAAGAAGATTACTGCATCATTTTTGTTACAGCATTCGAAAACTATGCTTTACGTGCATTGAAAGCCAGTGCGATTGACTATCTGTTAAAACCCATCACACCCAGAGATCTTGTAGAGGCTGTTTCAAAAGCGGTAATACATTATGAATTAATACAAAGCCGAGAAGTTGAGAAAATCACTTACCAGGACTCCATAAAAAACCTGAGCGACAACATCCATTTGGGGTCCATGAAAATAAACAAGATTACTGTATCTGAACAGTTTGGATTTCAACTTATTAATACTTCTGATATCATGTATCTTGAAGCCGACAGCAACTATACCATCTTACATCTTTCCGGATCGAAGAAAATAATTGCAACCAAAACAATGGGCGATTTTGAAAAGATCCTTGACCAGCCCGATTTCTTCCGGATTCATAAATCCATCATTATCAACCTGGCTTTTTTGAAAGCGTATTCAAGTTATCAGGGAAATTTTGTTTCATTATCGGATGGAACATCCTTGAGTATTTCCCGAAGAAGAGTAAATGATTTTCGCGAAACCATCAAACATTTCACAAAATCAATTGAATAGCTTGAAAATAGATAATTGGTTGCTTCTTTTGATGCTTTTGTTTGCTGCGACGAATGTTTCGGCTCAAAATCCTTTTGTTCAGCACTTTACAACTTTCGAGGGGTTACCATCAAACCGTGTGTACAAGATCTTTCAGGACAACAAAAAATTTATCTGGTTTGCCACTGACGCAGGGGTATCAAGATATGACGGATCAAAATTTATTCATTACAGGAAACAAGATGGGTTGAGCAGCAATGAAATCTTATCCATTAAAGAGGACTCATTTGGCCGGATTTGGTTCTTTAACAAGAATTCCTCTCTCAATTTTTTCCAAAACAACACCATCTACAACGAAAAAAGTACTCCATTTCTTGATTCACTAAAAAGTCAAAATTCCTTTCGTAGATTTTATGAAGATGATAATCATAACATCTATTTCTATTTTCATCCCGATCTTTTGATCTATTCACTCGATAAACAAAATCAAGTAACCAAATACAAATTACCGAGCATCCTTGTAAAGAACAATCTCAGACCGCGTATAGTACAAGGAATGTCCATTCGTTATATGAAAAAGGATGTAAATGGCGAATTTATTTTCTGGACACCAGGAGGATGTTACAAAACCAAAAAATTGTCACAAAGACCCATTTTGATTAATGACACCCTTAAATTCAGAGATATCATTACCTCCTCAACCAGGAACAAGTATGCCATAGTCCATGAAAGAGACAGTGGAACCTTTGAGATAAAAAGATTTAATGAAGAAATCGTATATGGCAAGATGGAATCTGTTGCGAGCCTGGTTTCTGACAATATTTCTTCCATTATTGAAGACCATAATGGCTTCTTATGGCTTTCAACTAGTGACAAAGGAGTCTTTTGCTTTAATGGAAGTAAAATAATCTATCATTTTGATATCCGGGATGCAACGTCGATTATTCAGGATCATGAAGAAAATATATGGATCAGCTCATTGAAGGAAGGAGTCTATAAAATCAGTCCATTCTTTCATCTTCACCAGCACTTTGGAATAGAGGCTTTTCAGAACTCTGGAATTCTTGCCCTTAGCCAAACTGACAGCCTGGGAATTTGGTGTACAAATGGCAAATTGGTCTATTTCTTGAAAGATAATGAATTATACGAATCAGAGAATTTTCAGCTCACCGATCAAGGATTTAATCAACTAATACAAGTTAGTCAGCGTACGCTGTTGATAGGTGAAATTGGTAAACTACCCTATGCATTGGAAGGCCTCCGGATCAATCATTCACAAAAAAAGATTTCCATTGACAAAGTTAGCAGGTCCCCCCTTGTTTTGAATAAAATCATCTATAACGAGCAGAAGAACGAAATCAGTTCGTTCAAAACGAATTCAATCGTGTCAATTCCCCAGGATCAATTATTCAAAAAGCTGACCATCAAAGGCCTGACAAAACAGGTATTTAATACATATTACAATACTAAGAACGAATTAATCATCAATTCAACCAAGAATTACATTTATCAACTCAATGCTCCATTTTTTAAAGAATGTAAGGAACTCTCCGATTTCAACAATCAAATGGTTTCAGATCACCTAAATTTAGACGAGAATACCGAATTATTCAATCTCGAGGGAGACAGTCTGTTTATTCTTTACAACAAACGATTATATAACTTGACAGCTGCTTTTGATCAACCGATCAATTTACAGATAAAGCATTTGGCCTATCAGGATTCCACCTTGTACATTGCAACTTCGAGAAATATTTATGTATGCAAAAACCCCTTAAACAGCCTGAAAAGAAAACCTGTTGATTTAAACCTGATCAACATTAACTTCAAATCCATCCATAGCATCTTGTTCAGGGACGAAAAACTTTATGTGGCAAGTGATGAAGGATTGGATGTAATTCCTTATAAGTATTTGCGAGAGACAAATTCCACACCTCCAATCCCTTATTTTCAATCCATTCAGGTTAATGAACTGGAGAATCTGGTCAAAAGCGATAAGATTTCGATGATAAGCGGTAATCGAATCAATATCACTTTTAGCTCCATTAATTACTCCATCTTTCCTGCGATTTATTCATACAAATTAGAAGGATCTGATACTGATTGGATTACCGTAAAAGGCAATGATGTGGTTTTTCAAAATTTGAGCAAGGGACAATACACCTTCAAACTCCGTTCCGGAAAATCTTCGTCAGAATGGAGCCAACCGATTGATTTTGGTATTACAGTAAATGCAACCTTCTGGCAACATCCGCTATTTTATTTTTTTATTTTATTATGTGTTTCCGGTTTTGCTTTTCTTATTGTTTTGAGAAGAAAGAATATTGAACTGGATCGTCGTCAAATGGAACATCAAATCATTCTTCTTGAGCAAAAATCGTTACAAGCCATGATGAATCCCCATTTCATTTTCAATTCAATCGGATCGATCCAAAATTATCTTCTTCATAACAAACCGGACGAAGCAGGGATTTACCTGTCGCAGTTTGCAAGATTAATCAGACAAAATCTTAATGCCATTGACACATCCATGGTCAATCTGGAAGAGGAGGTAGATCGTCTGAGGAATTATATGGATCTCGAAAAATTGAGGATGGAAAATAAATTCGATTATATTATTGAAATTGATGAAGAGGTCGAGTCGGAGAATATATTAATCCCGTCGATGATAATTCAACCTTTTGTCGAAAACTCCATCTGGCATGGGATATCCTATTTGGAGGAACATGGTTCAATCAGCCTTTCATTTCTTTTGCACAATGAGAAATCACTTCAAATTATTGTTGAAGATAACGGTATCGGACTCAAAAAGGCAGAAAAATACAGAACAGGGGGCAATCAGCATTTAAAATTAGGGATGAATATTACAAAAAAAAGGTTGGAGTTGCTGAGTCGAAAATATAATATCGAGGCTGGCTATACTTACAGTGAAAAATTTCCCGGGGCACACGATCCCGGAACAAAAGTGGTCATTATCGTACCCTTGCTTTTCGGAAAATCAGATCTTAACTAAAAGTCCGCTTCCGTTAAATAATAATACACAGCCATTCATCAGACCAAATATGCCTTTTACTCAATTGTCATTTTTTTTGATTTCTATTGTTATACTATTGTTTTATATACGTGGGATCAGTTGTTAACCCTTAGAACTGCTTTACCAACCATCAAGACCTTCTAGTAGAACCGTAGCCTAACCATAGAAGTACTTAGACAGAGCTGAGGCGAAAGCCAAAGCTCTCTAAGTAACTTCGCGAATCTATCGGCCTTATTTCACCGTAATTTTCTTTTTCCTACATTTGTAAGAATCTACTTCTAATAACAAATCATGGAAACAACCAAATCTGCTGAGAAGCGCATCTTGTCTGTCGATGTATTACGTGGCTTCGACATGTTCTGGCTGGTTGGAGGTACCGGGCTGGCATTGGCTATCACAAAACTATTCGGTCAGGGAATTCAGAATCTTTTGATACCGCAGTTTGACCATGCTGAATGGATCGGATTTACCTTTTACGACCTGATCTTTCCCCTGTTTGAATTTGTAATGGGAATGTCTGTAGTCTTCTCTCTGAAGAAAATTTTGCTTCACGAGGGAAAAGTTGCTGCCTATCGCAGATTGCTCACGAGATTCGTTTTATTGTTTATCCTGGGAATCATCTATTACGGAGGGCTATCCAATGTTTGGCCAGAGATCCGGATTCTGGGCGTTTTACAGCGACTGGCTCTCACCTATCTCCTTACTGGAATGATCTTTATCCATTTTGAAATCCGGGGCATGGCCATCTTATCTGCTCTGATCCTGATCGGTTACTGGATTTTGTTCTGTTTCATTCCTGTTCCTGACACAGGTGTAATAGCCCTGACACAACAATCCAACTGGGCTCAATACATTGATACCATACTCCTTCCAGGTAAGAAAAACGGACCTGGTGGAACCTGGGACATTGTTGGAATACTGGGAACCTTTCCTGCAACTGTATCCTGTTTGCTTGGCGTATTTGCGGCCAATATACTTCAATCTAAAAAACTTTCGGACAAAAAACGGTTTATCTACCTTGCAGGTGGAGGATTGGCCATGGTTTTAATCGGATACTTTTGGGGCATACAATTCCCTGTCATAAAAAAAGTATGGACATCAACTTATGTACTGGTAGCTGGTGGATATAGCATGATGTTGATGGGAATCTTTTACTACCTGATCGATGTTAAGGGATATAAAAAATGGACTCCCATGTTTGTGTGGATCGGCGTTAATCCAATAACTATCTACATGGCAAGAAATCTCATCGATTTCAATCTTATATCTAAAAAACTGGTGGGTGGAAACCTGGCTCTGATGATTGGTGAACAGTGGGCCTATCTTCTGTTAATGGCAGTATCAATGGGGCTCTCTCTGATATTGCTTCATTTTATGTACAAAAGGAAAATCTTCCTAAAAGTATAGTCCGGAATGCGGAAGAGCTCCTTTTAGCAGAATAAACAGAATGCCCTGAAAATTTCAGGGCATTCTGTTTATTCTGCTAAAAAGAGGTCATTAAAGCAGTGCATCAATTTTTGCTGCAAGTATTGTTTTGGGGACAGCTCCGACCTGCTTGTCGGCGATATCTCCTCCTTTAAAAAAAAGAATTGTAGGGATGTTTCGAATTCCGAATCTTGCTACAGTACCCGGGTTAGAGTCTACATCCATCTTGGTAATAACAGCGCGATCTTTATAATCATTGGCAAGTTCACTTACCAGCGGACCAATCATCCTGCATGGACCACACCATTCTGCCCAAAAATCAACCAAAACGGGTTTGTCAGATTGGAGGACAATCTCCTCAAAATTTGCGTCAGTAACTTCAATGGTCATGATAAATATTTTAAAATTGAATATTGAATCGAGTTCACAAAGGTATAAAATTACAAATTTAATTTATACTAAAGTTAATTTCACTGTGTTTTTGCAAATAGCTTTTAAGTTCCTGACTCAGTGTAACGCTCTTTGTTCTTGAAAACATCTTAAAACGAGTATCGGATTCTGTGTCCACAAGATCAAACCGCAGGGATGTCCTGCCCTGGTTATTCAAAAGAATATTTTCCAGCTCATGAATGGTATTTTCCTCCACTTTGTCGACAGGGATTTCCAGGGTCAGACTCTCAGCTTTGGCTGCAAGCTCTTCCAATAACTCCATCTTGACGGGTTTGAATTCAAATTCATTTCCACCATTCCATCGCTCAGATACCTTACCCTTTACCAGCAAAAACAGCCCCTTTCTGCAGAATTTACTAAATGAGACATAATCGTTGCCAAACACCATTATTTTCAGGGATCCGTTGAAATCAGTTAATACCATACTGGCAAAGTTCTTCCCGGTTTTGGATATTCCTTCCTGGGCTTCGGTCACTATTCCCACAACTGTCAGATCTCTGTTTTTGTAAGCATTGATATCCGCGCTCAGGTCTGACAGGGTAATTCCATTGGTACAGTAACTGGCAATTTCCATCTTGTAATCATCCAGAGGATGAGCAGAAAGATAGATGCCAATTAGGTTTTTCTCTTTCTCCAGCGCAACGATGCCCGGCCATTCAGGTACATTGGGGATGGCAGGCAGTTTGATGGATATGGGTTGTATGTCACCAAAAAGATTCGCCATAGAACTCATTTTTTCACTTTGTATCTTGTTTCCATATTTGAGCAGTGCTTCAATAAATGTAGTTCCATCACCTGTATCCGCAAAAAACTGAGCCCTGTTCATGGTTTGAAAACTATCAAAGGCTCCTGCCATTGCCAAACCTTCCAGATTTTTTTTGTTGGTCGACTGAAGGTTAACACGCTCTACCAGATCAAAAATACTTTTATAGTCTCCATTCAGATCCCTTTCTTTAAGGATATCAGCTACAGCACCGGCACCGACTCCTTTGATTGCCGTCAGACCAAAACGAAGTGCGCCGTTCTTATTTACAAAGAATGAAGCTCTCGACTCATTCACATCAGGCCCCAGAACTTTCATGTCCATGTGGTTGCATTCGTCCATGAAAAGGGAGATCTTATCTGAGTTGGACAGGTTGCAGCTTAATACAGCTGCCATGAACTCAGAGGGATAGTGTGCTTTGAGATAACCAGTTTGGTAAGCAATGAAAGCATAGCAAACAGAATGGGATTTGTTGAAGGCATAGGAGGCAAACGACTCCCAGTCTTTCCAGATTTTCTCGATGAGCGTATCGGGAGCCCTACCCATATCTTTGCATCCTTCAACAAATAAACTGTTTTTTTTACAACCCTCTTTGAAAAGTATTTTGAGTACATCCATCCCCTTACGATCCTTTTTCCCCATTACTTTCCGAAGGGAATCAGACTCTCCCCTGGTGAAATTTGCCAGGGCTCTGGCCTGGAGCATCACCTGTTCCTGGTAAACGGTGATACCATACGTATCTTTCAGATAGGTTTCCATCATGGGGTGATCATAGACGACTTCTTCCCGGCCATGTTTCCGGTTGATATACGAAGGGATGTAGTCCATGGGTCCGGGACGGTACAAGGCGTTCATCGCGACCAGATCTTCGAAACAGTTGGATTGCAGTTGTTTCAGCCATTTTTTCATGCCAGCGGATTCAAACTGAAAAATTGCCGTCGTTTCGGCATTACTGAATAGTTCGAAAGTTTTTGCGTCATCCATGGGAAGACGATCGATGTCCAGCTCAATTTTCCTGCTAAGCCTGATATTTTCGAGACATTCCTTAATGATTGAGAGAGTTTTAAGCCCCAAGAAGTCCATCTTCATTAATCCAATCGACTCCACAAAATGGCCATCATACTGGGTAGTAAGCAGATCTTCATCCTTGGTGGGCATCAGTGGAATATGCATATCAAGCGGATCTCTTCCGATGATGACGCCACAAGCATGGACACCGAACTGTCTGATGCATCCTTCAAGGGTACCTGCGAATTTAAGCATCTGAACCACCATCGGATTCACAGAATTTCTCTCCCGCTCCAGCAACGGATTGACTATAAAAGCCTCTTTTAAAGTGATCTTTGGGGTATCAGGTACCAACTTTGCGATACGGTCGGTCTCAGAGAGAGGTATTCTAAGGACCCTGCCGACATCACGAATGGCCATTTTTGCTGCCATGGTGCCAAATGTGCAGATGTGAGCAACCCTGTCTCTCCCATATTTCTCTTTTACCCAATCGAGTACCAACTGCCGGCCATCGTCGTCAAAGTCAATATCGATATCAGGCATGGAGATCCGGTCTGGATTGAGGAAACGCTCGAAAAGAAGCTCATACTTAAGGGGATCCACATTGGTAATGCCTGTAGTGTAGGCGACGACAGAACCTGCAGCAGAGCCTCGTCCGGGGCCAACGATGACACCCATCTTCCTGGCTGCATTGATGAAATCCTGAACGATCAGGAAATAACCGGGATAACCCATCGTTTTGATCACGTGAAGCTCAAAATTAATCCTTTCCAAGGTATCAGAACCGATATTTTCACCATACCGATCGTAGGCTCCCTTGTATACCAGCGATTGCAGATAGTCGGACTCAAATTTTACCCTGAGTGTATTTTCATAACCACCCATCCGATTAAAGTCATCTCCAAACTCCTCTTTGAGTTGTTCTTCAGAAAAATTTATTCTGTAATCATCCGTAGTCCCAAAATTTTCAGGTATTGGAAATTCAGGCATGATAGGTTTGGCATTCAATTCATAAAACTCCACTTTATCAGCAATCTCCCGGGTATTGTCAAGTACCTCGGGCAGATCTGCAAATAAGCTGTTCATTTCCGCTGTACTCTTTAGCCACTCCTCTTTGGTGTATTTCATCCTGGAAGGGTCATCGAGATCTTTTCCTGTATTTAGGCAGATAAGCAAATCATGTGCATCTGCATCTTCCTGGTTTACAAAATGGACATCGTTGGTGGCAATCAGCTTTACCTGATGGAGCCGGGCCAATTTGATCAACTCGTTATTAACGCTTACCTGCTTATCATATACGTCTCTCCTAAGTATGGGATCCGCTGCAGGATGTCGTTGTACTTCCAGGTAAAAATCATCTCCAAAAAGAGATTTGTACCACTTGATTGTCTCATGCACGCCAGCTTCATCTCCCTTCAAAATCAATTGCGGTATCTCTCCGCCCAGACAGGCAGATGATACAATCAGACCCTCGCTGTATTTTTTGAGCAAATCTTTGTCAATCCTGGGTTTGTAGTACATACCTTCCGTGTTGGCGATGGTTACCAACTTCAAAAGATTGCGATACCCTTTCATGTTTTTGGCTAGCAGGATCAGGTGATCACCCGACCGGTCCTCTTTTTCATTCTTGTCCTTGTATTGAATTCCCCTGGATGCAACGTAGGTCTCAACGCCTAATATCGGCTTGATGTCATTTTTTTTGCAGGATTCATGAAAATCCTTTACTCCGAACATATTTCCGTGATCAGTAAGTGCCAGGGCACTCATTCCATCGGCTTTTGCCTTCGAGACAAGACCACCAATGCTGGCAGCACCATCCAGAATCGAATATTGACTGTGAACATGAAGATGAGTAAAAGGGATCATGGGTTTATATTCCAAAATATCCTTTTACAGATGCAACACTGACCGCATGGAATGTATCCTGACCTTGCTCAAAAATAAATGCAGAAACGTCGAAGGTCAGGTTATTTGACAAATATGGTGACAGGCTTATCAAGGAGAAGGGTATGGAGGGATCTGTAGTAGCATCTATGGGAACCAGATAACCAGATTCATAGATCAGGATACTTTTTAATGTAACCGGGTCTTCACTAAAAATACGGACCTTATATGCTTCGGAATTTAGTACCGGTTTCCACGACAAGGTAATATCCGCAGAATTTTTTGTTGCTTTTAGTTCCTGGGCAGGAATCAGAAATTTACCATTTATTGCATTCGTTCTTGCAGCCTTTTCACCACTGAGGTAAACAACATCATAGGTGAAAGTATCTGCAGCAGGAACCGTAGTCGTATAGGTTGAAGGAACCACCGGGGTATAAAATGAGTATCCCTGATCAGAAAAATTGGTAAGGGGTTGTGATGTGCCCCCGGATCCCTTCGCCACCACACTGCCAAGCTGAACAAAACTATACGCGGTATGCATGACAGAATATTTTGTTACGCCATTGTCAATGATTGCATTGATATATGAATCAACATATACATTTGAGTCAACTTCAGTTTTATTGCAGGACGCAAGAATTGAAATTAGAAAAAATCCTGCTACGAAGGCACTGTAAAATTTATTTTTCATATCCTGTAAATTTAAAAATATTTTCTAATAGAATCAGCCATTTCCTGTTTGAATTCATCGGCAATTTTTTGTGGCTAATCTGTGAAGCAATATGGTTTGAAAGAATTATTGTCTGTCATTTTCACAAAATTATCCACTCTGATATATAAAAAGCAAAACTACAATTTTTATTCCGAAGAAATAATGTACCTTTGCCCCTCGTTTTAATTAATAAACATTTAAGAGAAAACTGTATGTCAGTAAAGATTCGTTTGGCTAGGCATGGCCGCAAACAACATGCCTACTATCACATTGTGGTAGCAAACAGCAGGGCGCCACGAGATGGCAGGTTTATTGAAAGGATCGGTTCTTACAATCCAAACACTAATCCTGCCACCATCGATCTTGACTTTGACAAAGCCATTTCATGGCTTTACAAAGGGGCTCAGCCTACAGATACCACCCGTTCAATCCTTTCCCACCAAGGGGTTTTGATGAAAAAACATCTTTTGGACGGAGCAAAGAAAGGAGCTTTCAGCGAAGCAGATGCCGAGGTAAAATTTGAGGCCTGGATGAAAGAGAAAACCGCCAGAGTTCAGGAATCAAAAGAAAAAATGACCAGTTCTCAAATTGAAGAGAAAAAGGCCAGATTGAAAGCCGAAGTAAAAGTGAATGAAGCGCGCCTGGCAGAAATTGCAAAACGCAATGCTGCAGCTGCTGCCGCGAAATTACCTGCTCCTGCTCCAGTAGCAGAAGAGATAACTCCAGTAGCAGTTGTTGAAGATTCTGCTCCTGAAGTTGAAGTTGCTGAAGAGAATACTGAAGCATAAACAACATTTTAACCGGTTTAACCCGGGGAAGAAATTAGAGCGATGGTGCACAACCATCGCTTTTTTATTTGCTATTTTTGCTTAAACAATTGAACAAACCTGCATGAATCCACTCGACATACAAGATTTCTTTTCAATCGGAACAATTATTAAACCTCATGGATTAAAGGGTAGTATGATTATTGAAGTAGAGGAAGGCTTTGAAGATGTTCTCACAGAATCTGATTATCTGTTGGTTGAGATAGAGGGAGGACTGGTTCCATTCTTTATCAGTGACGAGGGCATTAATTTCCGTACCTCAACCACCCTTTGTCTTGCCTTTGATGAAATTGACACTGCAGAAAAGTTGCGACCCTACTGCGGATGTAAAATATATTTGCGCAAGGAGGGGACTATTGAACAAGATTCCAATGAAGAATTCAGCGAACTAATGGGAGTTACAGTTTTAGATAAAATGAGGGGTAAATTGGGAAAGATTATCCGTGTTGATAATTTTTCCGGCAATGTTGTCCTGACAATAGAATATGGTCCCCATGAAATTTTAATTCCCTTCTCAGAAAGACTGATTATTCAGTTTGATGAAGTTAAACAGGAGCTTCACCTCGATTGTCCGGAAGGATTAATCGATTTATATCTGGAGTGAAAATGGTGAGCCAGGTAAAAAAAGATTATTAATTTAGAGCATTCATTGGCTATATAAAGATAAGCTGACATGGCACTTCAGATTACTTTCCCTTTCGTTGCTCGTGGGCGCTATGATGGTTAATAATCTTAATTTTCAAGATCAAAGAATAATTTAAAAATATTTAATACAGACTACCGTATGAAAAATTCCGTCATTGTACTTTCAATCTTTTTTTGTGTTTTATCTGCACAGGTGTCACGTGCTCAAAAGACTGTCAAGTATGATCTTCCGGCCTTTACAGAGATATCATTGAAAAGTGATGCCAAACTCTTTTTGACCCAGGACAGTGTTCAGACGGTTACTGTAAAAGCCAGGGAGGAAACGATTAATAAACTCATTGTAGAAGTTAGTAACCGCAAATTGGTGATCCGTTATCCCGGCAACGTCTGGTTCGATTCCAAATGGTCACCGGGAGAAGTTCTGATAACTGTTTCAATGCCCCAGATTGATGCCCTTTCTCAATCAGGATCAGGGTCAATCATAGCAGAACAACTTATCAGCTCCAGAATACTTGACCTCTACGTTGGCGGAAGTGGATCAATCAGGTTAAAATATTTGAAAGCCGAAAAAATATCCTCAACATTATCAGGGTCAGGAAATCTGCAACTCGCCGGAGAGCGGGTGGTTTCCGAATTGAAAATGATCGTTTCCGGATCAGGTGAGGTGAAAGCTTCCGGGTTGGAATCCAAAAAAGTTAACGTATTAATATCAGGATCAGGAAGTTGTTCTGTTCATGCAACAGAAAACCTTTCATGTAAAATTGCCGGATCGGGAAGTGTAACCTATGTTGGAAATCCCACAATAGAATCAACCATTGTTGGTTCAGGAACTGTCAAAGAGGCAAGATAACGTTAAGACCGGATAATGCTGATCTCCCCACCGGTGCCAAGCTTCAGAATGGAGGAAGGTGAATTCCGGGTTCTTTCGTCCTGTCTGTACAGAACAACATAATCCACAGCAGACTTGATTTCTTCTCCAATCTCATCAAAATTCTGAGGGGTTGACTTTCCGGACAGGTTTGCAGAGGTAGAGACTATGGGCCTACGAAAACGTTGGATGAGCTGTTCTGTAAATGGTTCGGTAGTAACCCTGATGCCTGCAGATCCATCAGATCCGATCAGGTTGGATGCCAGATTTTTGGCCCCGGGATAGATGATGGTTAACGGTTTATCAGCTACTTCAATTAATTGCCAGGCAACTTCGGGTACCTCCTTCACGTAGGAGTTAAGCATATTGGGATTTTCGATCAGAACAAGCATATTTTTGACATCTTCGCGTTGCTTTATCCCGAATATACGTTTTACAGCTTCCGGGTTGGTCGCATCACATCCAATTCCCCAAACGGTATCCGTCGGATATAAAATAACCCCTCCCTGACGCAATACTTCCAATGCTTTTTTTAAATCTTCCTGTAGGAACATAGCTGATTATTAGCGTTATAAAATATTTTACTCACCATTTTTTGATATCTGACCAGATACAATAATGAATATTTCTATCTTACTTCAATGAAATGCTTGTTCTCAAAAGGTCTGTAATGAAATATCTTCTCAAACCAATAAAGAACAAAATATCTTGTTGTAAATTTCTTCTTTTTCTCTGATAGCTCAGGATGCCAGTTGAGTTGATCCAGCCGTTTCTGCATCACCGCAGGATGGGTTCCCGCGAACCGGGTCAGACTGTCAATGGATTGGGCATAATCGTATTCTACAGCGGATTGATTGATGGCTTTTATGTGCTTCGAATCCGGCAACCAGTATTTTCTGGTCTCCTCCACCTTTTCCTGCATTTGCCTGGGAGGACGAACCCAGCCGTAGTGGTAAACTGAAGCATCGATGAATTTTCCTTTCAGTTTTCTTGCATCGTTCCAGCGAAATCCCTGCGCGTCGTTCCAGGACCGAATGCCTTTGTCATTACGGATGATGCGAATCTCGCTCCGGTACCACCTGCGTGAATCTGCTATGTAGTCGTATGTTCCGTAAAAATGGCAGTAGTTAAATATCAATCCATCCACCGCATTATTTGAAAGTTGCTTTTCCATGGCAGCATGGATCACAGGGAGATATTTTTCATGAACCACTTCATCCCCCTGGATGTAAAAACACCAGTCGTAACCAGTCGTGATCGAATCGAATGCCTTGTTCGTTTCAGATGCAAGCACTCTACCCTTTTCTTTCAGAGAGGGATCCCATACGGTGTCAATGATTTGAATTTTTTCTGATCCAATCGATTGAATAAGCTCTCTTGTACCATCTGTGCAATCGCCAACAGCCACAATAAAATGATCGCATATCGGCAATATAGAGGTTATCGCCTCAACCACAGGGTAATCAAACTTGACTCCGTTTTTAACAAAACTAAATCCACAAACTTTCAAGGTAGGTTATTTTAAATTTGAGTTTTATCAATAACTACAATATTTAAGCTATTAGCATTTAGCTTTTAGCTATTAGAAAAAATCAAGCAGTTAGTTGGTAATAATCAACCGTTGAAATTAACTCCATGCATGCTACTAAACATTAAACCCAGGTAAATTCTCAAAATTCAGGGTAGCGAAATAGTCTTTCAGTGTTTCAGCCCTTCTGATTTCAACCACTTCCCCGTTTTCTCTTTTCAGCAACTCGGCAGACCGCAATTTTCCGTTGTAGTTAAATCCCATGGCATGACCATGTGCACCGGTATCGTGAATCACAACCAGGTCTCCCGGCATCATTTTGGGAAGTACCCTGTTGATAGCGAACTTGTCATTGTTCTCACAGAGTGAACCTGTCACATCATACATGAATTTCGAAGGATTCTCCTCATTGCCAAGAACTGTGATATGGTGGTAAGATCCATAGAGGGCAGGACGCATCAGGTTAGCCATGGAGGCATCAAGCCCGGCATATTTTTTATAGGTATTTTTAATGTGAAGTACCCTGGCAACCAGAAATCCAAAAGGACCTGTAATGGCTCTTCCCGACTCAAAATAGATTTTAAGTGGATCAAGTCCGTTGGCAGCAATGAGCTGGCTGTAACAAGCCTGAATTCCACTGCTCATCCTGTCGAGATCTACTGCCTGCTGATCCTGCTTATATGGAATGCCAATTCCTCCTCCAAGGTTGGCAAATTCGAAACGGATGCCCAGCGTGTGGTAAAGCTCTACGATCAATTCGAAAAGGATGTGGGCTGTTTCGATAAAATAATCAGGATTCAGTTCATTGGAGGCCACCATGGTATGAATACCAAATCGTTTAATCCCTTTGTCACGCAAGATCTTATACCCCTCAAAGAGTTGCTCGCGTGTAAATCCATATTTGGCTTCTTCAGGATGGCCTATGATGGCATTACCTTCTTTTAGGGCTCCGGGATTGTATCTGAAGCAGACCAATTCCGGCAAACCTGCCTGTTCCTCCACGTAACGGATATGCCCAAAATCGTCAAGATTGATGATTGCTCCCAGTTCGATCGCCTTTTTGTATTCATACGCCGGGGTATCATTCGATGTAAACATGATTTCTTCACCATGCATCCCGATTTTTTCGGCCAGAACCAGTTCCGCCATCGAACTGCAGTCGATTCCAAAACCTTCCTGCCGAAGGATTTTCATTAAAAATGGATTCGGGGCCGACTTGATGGCATAATATTCTTTAAAGCCCGGATTCCAGGAGAATGCTTTCACAAACTTTCTGGCATATTGGCGCATTCCATTTTCATCGTAAATATGAAATGGAGTTGGATATTTTTCAGCAATTACTGCTAACTCTTCTTTAGAAAATGGTAATTTCTTCTCGGTCATTGTAGAAAAATTGAATCTGCAAATTTACTAAAAAAGGAAGAATGCTGTTATTTAAAATAATTCTAAAAAAGAAGAAATTGTGAATTAATTGTTATTTATCTAAACAGTTCACGGCTAAGAACCCCTGTTGCTATTTCCTTTACCTCCCCGGTAAGGAAAATGTTCCATGAGGCATCTACCTCAATTTTCAGGATACCTCCGGGCATCCGGACGGAAATTTCATTGTTGATTAGTCCTTTTTTAACCAACACTGCAGCGATGGCGCTTGCTGAACTACCGGAAGCCTGGGTAAAACCCGCGCCTCTTTCCCAGATCAGCGCATCAACAACCTCCCTTGATACTACTTTGACAAACTGCACATTGATACGGTTGGGAAACATGGGATGATTTTCAATCCATGTGCCCACTTTTTTTATTTCATCCTCATCCAGTTCATCCCTTAAAACAACACAATGCGGATTTCCCACAGAAACGCAATGAAAATAGTACACATTGCCTGCAATGGTGACCGGCTCGTTAAAACACTCCGCTTTGAGAAAGTTTACTGGTATTTCGTCCGACCTAAAATTGGCTTTCCCCATGTCGACCCGGATCATAAAGGCTTTCCCATTAATTTGTTCAAGGATGTGAACGGTTACTATACCACCCAGGGTGTCGATGGTAAATTGCAGTTGTTTTGTAAATCCAAAATCAAACAGATACTTGGCAAAAATCCTCAACCCATTTCCGCTTTTTTCTGCTTCTGAACCATCCGGATTGAGGATTCTCAGTCCAAAATCAGCATCCCCGGTAGGAACTTTCAGTAAAATTCCATCCGAACCGATGCCCACATGAATGTTGCACAGCTGGACGATTCGCTCCAGGGTTAGTTCAAAATCAATAGAAGCCAGATCAAATACAATGTATTCGTTTCCAAGACCATGTGATTTGACGAAAAAATTCGTTTCCATAGCTGCCGGTTTGTAATGTATGTGGTAAAAGTACCCAAAAATTTATTTTGTATCTTTGTCTTTTAAAGATTGTTTACCGTGCAATTTCTACTATTATGGCAAAAATAAACGAAAATTATCTGATGCTGAAAGCAGGATACCTGTTTCCGGAAATTGGCAGACGTGTGAGGGAATTTGCAATGGCAAATCCGGGAAAAGAGATTATCAGGATGGGTATCGGTGATGTCACTCAACCGCTTACGCCTACTATCATCAAGGCTTTTCACCAAGGCGTGGATGAGATGGCTGCAGTAGCAACATTCAAGGGTTATGGTCCGGAACAAGGCTATGAATTTCTCCGTAATGCCATTTCCGCGAACGATTATCAGGCACGTGGCGTCCAGATATCAGCAGATGAGATATTTGTCTCAGACGGATCAAAATGCGATACCGGAAATATTCAGGAAGTTTTTGGAAGTGACAACAAAATTGCGATCTGTGATCCTGTTTACCCTGTATATGCCGATACTACCGTGATGTCGGGTAAAACAGGGAGCTGCCAGCAGAATGGGTATTTTGACGGAATCATTTATATGCCCTGCAATGAGGCCAATGGATTTTTACCCGAACTTCCGGCAGAACGTCCCGATCTTATTTTCCTCTGTTTCCCGAACAATCCGACTGGCAGTGTTGCTTCCACGGAAGTTCTTAGAAAATGGGTGGATTATGCTACAAAAAACCAATGCATCATTCTTTATGATGCTGCCTATGAAGCGTTTATTACGGATCCATCTATACCTCATTCCATCTATGAAATAGAAGGAGCTAAAAAAGTTGCCATTGAATTCAGAAGTTTTTCGAAAACTGCCGGTTTTACCGGCACCCGCTGCGCTTTTACTGTCATACCTGAGGAGTTGATGGCCTACGACGGAGCCGGAATGCCACATCCTGTTAAACCATTGTGGATGCGCCGGCAAACTACTAAATTCAACGGAGTATCTTACCCCGTTCAGAAGGCTGCTGCGGCCATTTATTCCGAGGAGGGAGCCAGAGAGGTAAAAGCAGTTATCAACTATTACCTCGGGAATGCCCGCATCATGATAAATAGTCTGCAGGAGCAAGGGTATACCGTCTTCGGAGGAGTCAATGCTCCCTATGTATGGGTAAAAACAAAGAAAGGACTCTCCTCCTGGGAATTTTTCGACCACCTGCTCCATGAGGCCAATGTTGTTGGAACTCCCGGGTCTGGATTTGGCCCTTCCGGTGAAGGATATTTCCGCTTCTCTGCTTTCGCTGAAAGAACGAATGTACTGAAAGCCATGGAAAGGCTTAAACTTTTGAATTTTTAACACTTTTTTCGTTCTATTATCAATGACCATTGATAATCTCGCTTCGAACTTAAGTACTTTAGTCACTTTAGTTCACTTTAGCCACTTTAGTCACTTTAGTCACTTCCTGAGATAAGGATATGCGGATTGAAAAATTATTGTTTCTTGTTATTTTGGTTTGCGGACTGTCCATGAGCAGTCATGCTCAGGTTTATTTTCCCGAGGATATGGTGAAAGTTTCTGCCCAGGTCCGGGATGATTTGACCGGGCTGGCAATTCCGTATGCCAATGTGATAAATCAGCGGGTCAGGGGGGGGACGATGACCGATAAAGATGGCAAATTCTCGCTGCAGGCAGATCCGATAGATACCCTCACTTTCAGATCCATCGGATATATTGATAAAAAAGTGCCGGTAAGCGAACTTCTTAATAAAGAAAATACCACTGTTACCATGTCTCCGGTGAGGTACCAGCTGGAAGGAGTAGAAATAACGGGAAAGGGTCCAAAGGTGAATATGTCAGGACTACTTGACCATGCAAAGATGGACACAACTCCCAGTGAACTGCGTGGCGAATTTAACAAAAAACCAGGAATATTAGCAGCCATCGTCCATCCGACATCCTACCTCTATTATAAATTTAATAGGGAGGAAAAAGAGAAAAGGCACACCATTTCTGCTATCAGATCAGATAGGGAATGGCAGCTTTTTTCTTTGGTATACAACAAAGAGATTGCAGAAAGGCTGACCGGATTAAAGGGTGAAGAACTGGATAATTTCATGGTCTATTTTAATGCTTACAGCAACCTTCTTTTCAGCGCCTCCACCTATGAGGTTGAAAAAAGAGTAAATGAGGTTTTTGATGATTACAAAAAAAAACAATTGGACCCAAAAGTGGTTGAAAAAACCACGAAAAAGCCTGATAAACAATAGTTTATCTTGAATATCAGGAAGGGGTCAGGCTCCTTCCATCTATAACGCATATCTTATAACTCATAACTTTCTGCCCCATGCTTTTACCTGAATTTTCAGATATTCTCTCGGCTCATGAACTTATCAAGCCCTACATCCTCAGAACACCAGTTCTGACCAGTCGCAGCATCAATTTTCTGATGGGATGCGAACTATTTTTCAAGTGTGAAAATTTTCAGAAAGTAGGCGCTTTTAAATTCCGGGGGGCTTCCAATGCGGTCTTCTCACTTCGCGATGAGGCAGCAATTTTAGGAGTCGGGACACACTCCTCCGGAAATCATGCGGCTGCACTCGCCCTGGCTGCAAAAATACGCGGGATTGAGGCTCACATCGTGATGCCTTCCAATGCTCCTGCAGTCAAGAAAATCGCTGTAGCTGGTTATGGAGCCCACATTACTTTCTGCGAACCCACCCTTCAGTCCAGGGAAGAGACCTTAAAAAAAATTACGGAGGATCTTGGACTTACAGTCATTCATCCCTACAACAATTTTAAAGTGATAAGTGGTCAGGGAACCGCTGCACTTGAGCTTTTTGAAGATTGTAAGGAACTGGAAATAATGATGTGTCCGGTTGGAGGAGGAGGTCTGCTGGCAGGAACTGCCATTGCAACTAAAAATCTCATCCCGGGGTGCAGGGTGATTGCGGCTGAACCCAGAGGTGCGGACGACGCCTACCGATCGTTCCGCGACGGATACATTCATCCTTCTGTCCAGCCACTAACTATCGCTGACGGACTCCTAACATCGCTGGGAGAGCTAAATTTTGCGGTGATTCAACAAAAGGTGGATGATATTCTGACAGCATCTGAAGAGTCGATAATCGCCGCTATGCGCATGATCTGGGAGCGAATGAAAATCATCATCGAACCATCCAGTGCGCTCCCCCTGGCCGTTATCATGGAGAACAGGGAAAAATTCGCCGGCCATAGAATTGGCATCATACTTTCAGGAGGGAATGTTGATCTGTCAAATCTTCCATTTTAATATACCGCTCCTTTTTAACGCTCTTTAAATTTGATTGCTGATTGATTTCTTCTTAAAAATATCTTGGCGTAAACCTGCTGAACCTCTTCCGCCTCGCTGGAAAATCATAGCTAAGCATAAATTCGTGAGTCCCTGCGTTATATTGAGAGGGGACAAAAGTGGTAAGATCATAGGCATAACCCAGCTTTACACCTTCACTAACATAAATCTGAAGAAGAAGACCGTATGAATTCATAAACCTGTAAGTTGCACCAATCCAAACCTTTTCGTAAAAAAGTGCATTTGCAGTTAAGTCAACAACAGTCGGAGTATTTTGGCTCCATCTGGCTAAAATTGTCGGCTTAAATTTGACATTATCAGCAATATCAGCGACATAGCCTCCCATGAGATAAAAATTCATCTCTTCCTGGTACACGGGTGCACCGCTATCAGAATTGATTTTGTTTTGGAAGATTTTAGGAATTGATGCCCCCAGGAAGAAATCATCAGCATGCCACAAAAAACCAACACCAAAATTAGGCAGATATTTTTTATTGATGTCAAAGGCAACAACCGGATCGTTTGGATCATGGATGGTTAAATCTGTCAGCATAGCTTCATACCGGTTAAATCCTCCTTTGATACCAAAGGATACATACTTATCTTTTTCAAGCTTTATCCGGAACGAGTAGTCAGCATAGAAGCCTGTTTGCCTTACAGGCCCATATCTGTCGGTAACGATGGATAATCCCAATCCAACATTGTATCTTCTGTAAGGACCCTGAATCGTTAATGTGCTGGTTATTGGTGCGCCATCAAAGCCGACCCATTGTATTCTGGATATAGCAGTAGCATTGATATACCCCGACAATCCTGCATATGCAGGCTGAATAGAAAGCAGGTTGTTCATATATTGATTAAAGACCGGATCCTGCTGAGCATACAAACCCAGCTGGAATCCCAGGAACAGGATTCCAAACACTAATTTTAAAAAACCCTTAAATATTAAGTTTTTGCAATTCAAAGCGGAATATTTAAGAAGTTGCTATTTTGATTAATAATATACATACATGTACCCTTTTAATGTTTGACTTCTGGCCCCACCCAATTTCAGGATGTAATAATAAACACCTGTCGCTACGAGATTATTTTTCGAAAAACTTGACTCAGTATACTTTCCATCCCAGGCATTTTCAGGCAGCTCGTAATTATTGCTTCTAAAGACCAGCTGCCCGGACCTTGTATAAATTAGCATCTGAGAATCAGGATAGTCTTCACTGGTCAACCCATCAATAACGAATGTGTCGTTTAAACCATCCCCATTGGGTGATATTAACTGCGGAATTGTAGGAATTTCTTTGATAAAAACCCGCTGGGTACACGTATCCATCAGGCCAATCTGATCTGTTACAGTCCAGATTACATAGGTTAATCCTTTTCTGAATTTTGCGGGTGCATCATTGGTAATAGTATCTATTGCACAATTATCCGTAGCGACTGGATCCCCTAGTTTAGCAGTATATTTGTTGGGAGATCCATCATCCGATTTCAAATAGGCAACAGTCAGCTCGACATCTTTCGGGCAAGTAAGTACAGGAGGTATGTTATCCAATACATCGATAAAAACGCTGTCCTTTTCTAAACAGCCATTGGGACTGGTTATTGAAACCTTTTGCCAATATGCAGGCAGTCGGACGGCTTCCCGGGTGGTTTGAACAGGAGTTGTCTCCCATAAATAGGTATAACTGTTCAGAACAGCCAAGTCAGTACTTCCATTGATGGTATCGATTCTTGCACTTCCATTGATATCACTCCTGCACATGATAGATTTTGTCACAAAACCCAGTTTGATTGCAACAGGTTCCAAAATTTTCCCGGTAAATGCCTTGGTACACATCTTTGCATCTGTTACTATTACAGTATAGGTCCCGGAAGGAAGATTTTTTATGGTATCGGTTGTCTGGGCTGGTTGCGTATCCCAAAGATAAGTGTAAGGTGCAGTCCCCATGGTAATATTTACAGTCAGTGATCCGGTGGAATCACCAGAGCAATTCAATCCCGATGAAATTACCATTGCTGCACGCAGCGAATCGGGCTGTAAAACCTGAACCGGCTTAATATCAGAACACTTGCCAGATGGTGTGCCTCCTTTGATAAAGTATCTTCCTGCAGCCACAGTTTTGGGTGAAGCCAGAACAGATGTTGCTGTTGAATCTTGCCAATAGGTTAAAAGCAATCCGGGCGTGGAACCTGCAGTAACTTCCGGCAGCGTCAAATCAGCCGTTGTTCCCGAACAGGATTTTAAAACAGGGTTGTGGATAACCAATTTCGGAGCTGTGACAACCTCTATATACTTTGTGGCAATGATAGAACATGCACCACCTGCAAGGGTATAGGTATATTGGATGGCATGTGTTCCTGCTCCTGCCAGTTTTGGATCAAAGATGTCCCCTTTCATGCCAGGGCCGGTGAATGTACCTCCGGCAGGAGAAACCGATACGGTTACAGGAGGGTCTGCCACACAATATGGGCCATATGTGCCATTAAAATTCACCGTATTTACGGTTATGTCAGTCTGGAAAACATTTTTGCATCCGGTGCTGTTGGTAATATTCAGGGTATATGTTCCTGCTTTGGCAATTGACATATTGGGAATTTGAGGACTTTGGTCTTTGGAGACAAATCCATCCGGACCTGTCCAGTCATAGAAAGACATACCATTGGGACCTCCTTTAAGAATCAGGGTACTTCCCTCACAGATCGGATTGATATTTGGTGTTATCGTTGGAATAGGCACTGCTGTATTGAATGATACGGCAACTTTTGTTGAATAGCTACAACCGTCCTTGTCGACTACAGTCAGTGTATAATCACCTGTATCAGTGGCAGGATTGACGTTGTTACGCGACGGACTTTGTAAATTGGAGGCAAAACTGTTGGGACCGGTCCACGAGTAACTGACCATTCCATTGGGTTCTCCCCTAAACCTGAGGGTATCACCTGCGCATACAGGACTATTGGAGGTTGCTTTAGGCTGGAATGGCGTTGGCGTTATGGTTTTCGATGCTTCACATCCGTTCCAGTCTACAATAGTTAGTTTGAACGATTGAGGAGGATTAGGAAAAGGTATAGCTGGAGGCTTTTGCGAAGTTGACCAGATTGCTCCATTTTGATCAGACCAGGTATAGGAGGTCATCCCATTGGGTAATGCATTTAACTGCATGGTACCTGCCGGACAGATGGTTGTAGCCTCAGCGATTGGAATGGGCAATGGCTTAAAGGATACGCTTACCGTGTCGGAGGAGGTTGCATTGCTGGCATTGGTAACAATTAGCGTATAGGTACCGCTGTTGGCAATAGTGACCTTGCTGATGGAGGGATTTTGTTCTGAAGAGGTATATCCATTCGGACCCGACCATGCATAAGATTTCATGTTATCAGGAAAACCTGAAAGGTACAGGGTTGCCCCGATACATACAGGAAGTTGAGCCTCAGCTCTGGCAATATCAAGCACTACCATGACAGAATCAGTAGCTGAACAACCATTCAATGAGGTGACTGTCAACTTATACAGACCCGCTGCAGCTACTGTAACGCTGGGGATTATTACATCCATCGTGCTGAAGACAAAACCATTGGGATCGGTCCAGAGGTAGGTATTTCCCGGTAATTCAGGCCCACCCTTGAGCTGAAGAGTCTGCCCCAGGGCCAGCGGACTGTTTGAAGCAGCACTGGCAGTGGTTGAACCAATGGTAAGTGTAACTGCTGTTCTGGTTAAGCTGACACATTTTGTAATATCATCCACGCTTTCAGCATAATAGGTAACAGTCGAACTGACTTTATTTAAGGTTGGACTTGTTACTACAGTGCCTCCTTTGGCCAGGGTGTACCACACCACTGTTGTGCCTGCGGTAGGAGTGATACTCCTATTTGCATCAAGGGTCTGAAGCGGATTTTTGGCGCATTCGGTGATGTCACCAGCACTTATAGGAGCAGGAGGAGCTGCATGTATGACCAGTCTGACAGGAATTCTGTTGCTACTCACACATTGGGTGGTATCATTTTTTGCCGCAACATACATTGTTTTGGAACCGGCGAAATCCAATATCGGGGAGACCTCAAATCCTCCGGTAGCAGCATCATAGCACACAATGGAAATTCCTGGAATTACGACAAATAGCTTCCTGGCATCTAATGGTGCAATTGGGTTGGACTCACAGGACACCAGTGAATCCTGTCCCTTTACCTTAAGTACAGGGTCGGCAACCATACTATTGATTGTCAGAGTTACAGGTGTTCGGGTCGGATTGATGCATTTGTCAAGCGTGGCTTCTGCATAATAAATCCTGGACCCTATCGTCTTTAGAATAGGAGATGCAACAGAAGTTCCTCCTATATCTGAGTTGTACCACTTGATAGTAACCCCTGCCGGCGGTGTCTCCACCTCAGCTGTTAATACTTGTAAAGGTTTTAAGGGACATTCAGTTTTATTGATCGCAAGAGGAGCCGCGGGGGTTGGATTAATTGTTAAAACAACAGCTGCCGAACGGTTAACACTATTACAACTTCCGTTGTTGGCCTCAGCAAAGTAACTTACTGTTCCAACCTGATTCAAGATCGGAGAAACAGGTTCACCTCCTGTAGGTGTTGAATACCAAAGTATGGAAGAACCGGCAGCAGTTGCTGTAGCTGTTAACGTCTGTATTGTATCCTTTGCGCATTCTGTGATGTCTAATCCGGGAACAGGGGCCTTTGGTGCAACATCGATCTGCAGTGTAACAGCTGTTCTGGTTAAACTCTTGCATTTCCCATTATCTGATTCTGCGTAATAAGTGATTGATTTGACCGTGTTCAATGTCGGGCTTCCCACAGGAAGTCCTCCGGTTGCCGTAATATACCACTTCACTGTTGAACCGGCAGGGGCAGTTGCCGTAGCTGTTAATACCTGTATCGGACTTTGTTCACATACCCTGATATCTCCCCCACTGACTGGTGCATCGGGAACCGCTTCAATTTTCAGAACTACCGGTGCAGATCGTGTCAGGCTGGAACAACTTCCAAGTAAAGACTCTGCATAATAGGTTGCTGTTCCTATCTGATTTAAAGTAGGACTACTAACAGGTGCTCCTCCTGATGCTGAAACATACCAGATGGCGGCAGGATCAGAAGACAGCGCAATAAGTGTTTGGATGGGGGCCTTTTCACACTCCGTAATATTACCAAGGCTGACAGGAGCCATAGGTACAGGATTAATTGTCAGGGTAACCATGGATCGGGTTGAACTGGTGCAAATCCCATTGTTAGCTTCTGCGTAGTAGGTAACAGTGCCAACTGCCTTTAGCGTAGGTGTTACAGGAATGCCTCCCAAAGGAGCGGTATACCATTTGATGGTTGAACCAACCGGAACTTTCGCAGTAGCAGTAAGTGTCTGCAGCGGACTTTTTTGGCATTCCACTACATCTGGATCCGGGACAGGCGGAGCAGGATGAGGAATTATACTAAGTGTAACCTGGGTCCTGATTAAACTGGTGCAACCTGTCAGAATATTGTACGATTCAGCATAAAAACTTACCATTCCCAGACCTGTTAAAGAAGGTGCGGGAACAAGGATTCCTCCCGCAGGTGCATCATACCAGTTCACAGTACAGCCAACAGGTGCAATAGCAACAGGCACGATTGTCTGGGCAGGCATATCCAGACATTGTTTAATGTCTCCAGCGGAAGTAGGAGGTGTCGGAGCAGGCAGGGCGGTAGTTATTAAAGGAATAGACGGGGAGCTTTGACAGCCGATGGCGTCACTTATGATCACAGAGAAGCTACCCGATGTTGTAACGCGAATAGATTGTGTCGCTTCACCATTCGACCACAGATAATTATACCCGGCAGGCGCAGTGAGAACAACATCACCCCCTGAACAGAATGTTGTTGGTCCTGAAGGAACAATAACAGGCAAAGGAGGTGCTGGATTGACTACCACAACAACACTGAAGGAACTACTTGTACAACCATTAGAACTTAGGGAATACATATAAGTCACGGCCACAGGAACAGCTGAGGTATTTGCCAGTGTCTCGTTTATATCTCCTGCCCCTGAAGAGGCTGGCTGAACAATTCCAGCTACGGCGGCTCTGTTCCAGCTATACGTTACGCCCGGAGTAGAACTGGTGGCAGCATAGTGGAATACTGAACCGGTACAGATAGCCGGAGGGGTCAGTGAACTTGTCAGGGCAGGAGCAGGATTCACAGTTACCGTAACATTTTGCGTTGTGGTACAACCATTGAAAAACAAAGTATATAAATAGGTAACATTGACTGGTAAGGCTGTTGAACTGGTCAGAAACTCACTAATATTCCCTGACCCCGATGATGCAGGCTGCACAATCCCTGACAGGGTAGGACGCGACCACAACAGAACTGCTCCCGGGGTCGAACTTGTTGCCGAATAATTAAACAGTAACCCGCTGCAAACAGCAGGAGGAGTCAGTGTACTTGTCAGGGTGGCAGCAGGATTAACTGTCACCACTACATTGTATGTCACAGGATTGGTGCATCCATTGGCAGATAGCGAAAAAACATAGGTGACATTGATAGGAGCAGCAGTGAGATTTAGAAGTGTCTCGTTTGGATTGCCATTGCCTGATGTAACAGGATTAGCAATTCCCGCAACAGCCACACGACTCCAGGAAAAAGTTGTTCCTGCTGTTGCAGAAGTTGGAGAATAACTGAAGGCAGTATTACTGCAAATAGCAGGAGGCAAAAGGGTGCTTGTCAAAACCGGCAATGGTTTGACATTTACTACCAGGTTCTGTGATGAATAACAGCCGAGGGATGATATCTGGTAATTATACGTTACCGGTATGGGTGAAGAGGTGGTATTGACCAATGTCTCATTGGGATCACCAATACCTGATGCAGATAAATTACTTATTCCGGAAATGGAAACACGACTCCAGTTAAAGACAGCTCCAGGGGTGAGGCTTGCAGGTGTATAATTGAAAACAGCGTTGCTGCAAACGTCTGGCGGAGTCAATGTTCCTGAAAGTATCGGGTTTGGATTAACAGTTACAACTACATTCTGTGTATTTGTACACCCAGCCGTAGTTAGCGTATATACATAAGTTACATTTACCGGCAAAGGAGTTGTATTGATCAGTAACTCATTGGGATTCGCTGATCCGCTCGATGCTGGATTATTTATACCGGCAACTGCAGCTCTTGTCCAACCGGTTACAGTGCCATTGGAGGATGTAGGAACATAGACAAAAACAGAATTACTGCATATAGAACCCGGCGTAAGTGTACTGCTCAGTGTTGGAGCCGGATCCACCCATACAGTCACGCTGTAGGTAATCGGATTGATGCATGCAAAGGCTGTCAAAGTGTATGTATAGGTAACGGGTATGGATGCCACGGTTGTATTGATAAGGACCTCATTCGGATTTCCTGTTCCTGTAGCGGGCGCATTGCTGATCCCAGCAACAAATGGTCTGCTCCAGTCAAACACTGTTCCAGGGGTGAGACTGGTAGGAATATAACTAAACAAGGTGTTGCTGCATACGGCCGGTGGATTTAAAACACTATTCAGGACAGGTGATGGATTGACGTCAACCTGAACAACCTGAGTATTGGAACAACCATTGGATGTAAGGGAAAAAGTATAATTAACAGTCAAAACATTTGGAGTTGTATTGATCAGAACCTCACTCACATTACCGGTTCCGGATGCTGGAGCATTGCTTATCCCGGGAACAGCAGCACGATTCCAACTGAAAGTCGTTCCCGCGGTGCTTGTCAGTGGCACATAAGTGAACAACATGTTATTACAGATTGAAGGTGGTGTCAGGCTACTCGAAAGTGATGGGGATGGATAGACTACAACCATTACGTTGTATGTAATAGGATTTGTACATCCATTTACCATTGCCGTATAAACATAAGTTACTGTCACTGCCGACACAGCCGTATTGATTAGTGTCTCACTTGGATTGCCTATGCCGGAAGCTGCAGGATTACTGATACCGGCAACAACGGCCCTGCTCCAACTAAAAGTAGCACCTGAAGAACCTGATGGTACGTAGCTGAAAATTGAATTGCTGCAGATATCAGGAGTAGTTAGCGAACTTGTCAGGATTGGGACAGGCAAAACAGTAACTGTAATAGCAAAAGGAACACCTGTACATAATCCGGACAATGAAATGGGAGTAACAATATAAAGGACAGTACCCTCAGATAAACCACTTGGATTGGTCAAAACCTGATTAATGGATGGTCCGGAACCTGCACTTGCTCCTGTAATTCCACCTATAATTCCTCCAACTGTCCAGGTATAACTACTGGGCGTACTGGAGGTCAACATAATACTCGAATTGGATCCGCTACAAACGGAAGCTGTAGAAGAATTGTAAATAGTAGGGGTTGGATTAACAGTCACTGTGATCGGATAGGGATTGCCCATGCACAAACCGGCTAAGGAGGTTGGTGTAACAATATATTGAACAGTTCCTGCCACAACGTTACTTGGATTGTTAAGAATCTGGCCAATTAAAGGGCCGGATCCTGGACTGGCTCCCGTAACACCTCCAGTGATGGTCCCGATTGTCCAGGTAAAATTACTGGGAATGCTTGCAGTCAGGTTAATGTTCGGACTTGTTCCATTGCATGTACTGGCTGTGGAAGGATTGGTTACTGTAGGTGCCGGATTAATATTTACTGTAATCGGGAAAGGGGTCCCAATGCATGATCCTGCTACTGATTTTGGCGTAACAAGGTACTCAACTGACCCGGGATTGGTTGCACTTGGATTTGTTAACACTTGATTGATTGTAGCTCCGGATCCTGCACCAGATCCTGCAATACCTCCCACATTAGCTCCAATGTTCCATGTAAAGGTGCTGGCAATAGAGGCTGACAATAAAATATTCGGATTTGATCCACTACAGATCGTACTTGTATTCAGCGTAGTCACGATTGGTGCCGGATTGACTCTCACAGTGATTGTGAGCGGATCACCTGCACATAACCCGGATGAGGATATTGGAGTAATAACATAATCAACTGTACCTGAAGATGTCCCACTCGGATTTATCAAAATCTGATTTATTATAGGTCCCGATCCGGCGCTTGCCCAGGTGATGCCCCCTGTAATGTTGCCTATAGTCCAGGAAAAATTACTTGCTACACTGGCAGTCAGGTTTATTGTCGGACTTGACCCGCTACAAATGATTGAAGAGGGCGAATTGGTCACTACTGGTTTCGGATTAACCGTTACAATGATGGAAAAAATAGCACATGCTCCTGCTGCGGAAGTTGGAGTAATCAGATATTGTACCGTTCCGGCATTTGCATTGCTTGGATTGGTCAAAACCTCATTAATTGTTGGGCCTGACCCAGCACTAGCACCTGAGATACCACCTGTAACAGTGCCAATGGTCCAGGTGAAAGTACTTGTTGGATCTGACGAAGTCAGAGAAATCCCAGTGCTAAATCCGCTGCAAATGGTAGCAGCGTTTGGTGTTGTCAAAATTGGTGTTGGACTAACAGTTACCGGAATGACCGTGGGATTACCTAAACATGCATTAGAACTAGAGGTTGGTGTCACTACATAATTTACAGTTCCTGAAGAAACATTGCTCGGATTATTTAATATCTGATTAATGGTCGCTCCTGACCCAGGAACTGCTCCGGTAATTCCTCCAACAATTGTTCCAATCGTCCACGTATAGGTACTTGGTCCTGTGGCAGTCAGCACAATATTTGGTCCCGTTCCATTACAAGTATTAACCGGACCCAAAGATGTCAGTATAGGTATAGGATCAACCGTAACAGTTATTGAATTAGGGATGCCGGCACAAGAACCTGAGGTGGCTGTCGGAGTAACGATATATTGAACCGATCCGGATGATGTATTGCTAGGATTAGTAAGTATCTGATTGATTAATGGTCCTGACCCCGGGCTCGCGCCGGTAATTCCCCCTGTAATTGTTCCAATTGTCCATGAGAAGCTGCTGGGAGCAGAAGAGGTCAAAATAATATTTGGTCCAATACCACTGCAAACCTTTGCAGAAGAAGAATTAGTCACAGTAGGAGTTGGATTTACCGAAACAGTAATTGGATAAGCATTACCTACACAAGAGCCCGATATCGTTGTCGGAGTAACTAAATATTGCACAGTACCGACTGTAGGACTCATTGTATTCGTCAATGCCTGATTAATAGTAGATCCAGATCCTGAACTTGCTCCGGTGATACCACCGGTAATAGTACCGATAGTCCAGGTATATGTACTTGCAAGAGTTGCACTCAGATTAATGGCTGTATTATTACCACTGCAAATTGTTGCAGCGTTCATAGCAGTTACGTCAGGAGCAGGACTAACGGTAACAGTAATTGTAAAAGGTATTCCCATGCAGGAACCTATTGTTGATGTTGGAGTCACAATATAATCAACTGTTCCTGCAGCTACGTTGCTCGGATTTGTCAATACCTGATTGATGTTTGATCCGGATCCGGCGATAGCTCCAGTGATACCACCCGTCACAGATCCAATATTCCAGGTAAATGAACTTGGCACTGAAGCCATTAAGCCAATATTGGGTGTTTTGCCGCTGCATATTGTTACCGAGTTAGGTGTTGTCACTACCGGCGAGGGATTGACGGTAACTGTGATTGTATAAGGATTTCCTGTGCATGAACCAAAAGTTGAAGTAGGTGTAACAATATACTTGACTGTTCCCGCAAATGTATTGCCTGGGTTTGTAAGTATCTGATTGATTATTGGTCCGGATCCTGCTCCTGCACCCGTAATCCCTCCGGTGATAGTCCCCACAGTCCAGGTATATGTACTCCCGACGGTTGCGGTCAGGGCAATACCTGGACTTGTTCCGCTACACATGGTTATCAGATTTGATGTTGTTACTGCCGGTAACGGATTGACAGTAACAGTAATTGAATAAGGACTTCCAGCACATAAACCAGCTATTGAAACTGGTGTTATAAGGTATTCTACTGTTCCGGGTGTTGTGGCAAGAGGATTGTTAAGAATCTGATTAATAGATGCCCCTGACCCTGAAACCGCCCCGGTAATTCCTCCTGTGATTGCTCCGATAACCCAGGTATATGTACAGGGAACGTTGGCCGTTAAGGCAATATTTGTAGCAGTGCCGCTGCATATAGTTTCGAAATTGGATGTTAATACCACCGGAGCAGGATTAACCGTTACTTTGATTGTATAAGGTGCTCCCACACAGGAACCAGCTGTGGAAGTTGGCGTCACAATATAATCGACTGTTCCTGCAGCAATGTTGCTTGGATTAGTCAATACCTGACTGATGCTTGATCCGATACCGGCACTTGCGCCGGAGATTCCACCCGTAATTGCTCCAGTCATCCAGCTATATGTACTGGGTATTGAAGCTGTTAAACCAAGGCTTGTTGTTGTTCCACTACAAATAGTAGCCACGATTGTTGTTGTAACAACCGGCGAAGGATTGACGGAAACAGTAATCGTATAGGGAATTCCTGCACACAATCCGGTAATTGAGGTAGGCGTGACAATATATTGAACAGTTCCTGTTACAGTACTGCTCGGGTTGGTGAGTATCTGATTGATGGTTGATCCTGATCCGGCGCTCGCACCGGTGATGCCGCCTGTTATCGTTCCTGTTGTCCATGCAAATTTACTTGCAACAGTCGCTGCCAAGACAATATTTGCATCTGTTCCACTGCATATTGTCTTTGCGATAGGTGTTGTTACAGCAGGCCCAGGATTGACATTAACAGTAATCGAATAGGGATTTCCTGGGCAGGATCCGGTAATTGAGACAGGTGTAATAATATACTCAACTGAACCGGCTGCAGTATTGCTCGGATTGGTCAGGGTCTGATTGATGGTTGACCCTGATCCTGAACTCATTCCGGTAATGCTTCCGTTTATCGTTCCGATAGTCCAGGAATACGTGCTGGGAGCGGTAGCCGACAATGCAATATTTGTACCCAATCCACTGCATATCGTTGTGGTATTTGGCGTTGTAACGGAAGGAGCCTGGTTTACTGTCAAAATAGCAGGAAAAGTAGCAATACCATCAACCAGACAGAGGTATTGATTCCCATTCATCGCAAAAGATACACCCGAAAGAGTCAGTTTTGGAGTTACTTGCCCTGGGATAGGAGTAAATGGACCTCCACCAATACTTTCCTGCCACTGCCATGCTGTACCAGTAAATACCTGAAAAACGGCATTACCGCCTTCACAAACTGTTACGCTATTTGGAGGAGGTGCAGGATAAAAAGCATCAATATTATTAATGGGAGAAACCGATGGTTCAGTTGACAGAGATAGAATAGAAGAAGGTGCCGAAAATGCTGAGAAGAAGGGCAATATCAAAAACAAGGCTACTAACCTCCAACCTTTTCCCCTAAATATAAATCCAATATATGGCACAGCAAATACACTCATTCTATTAATTTTATTGCAACCAGATAAAATTAAAATCACCTGATTTCTACCTCCTGTTCATAGTATATAAACGAGGCAATTATAAATTACACCATTTTATTTATCTCGAAAATGCTTTAAAGGTAACCCGCAACCATAAACAGAATTTATATTTTCATAAAAATCAGCAAGATATGACTGGAATTGTTCAGACAGATATAATTAACGGAATCCGGCACATATCATTTTCGTTTGATGTTACAAAGAAATTTTAAGTTATAAAAACATTTTCAATAAGATAAATACCTTTTTTTAAATTTAAAAAATTATACCATTTCTATCCATATTTAAAAGCGGGTCATGCGAAGAACTATCTTTTATCAATTTTGATCTAATTCGCTGAATGTCCTATAAATAAAGATCCTAGGAAGTTCAAATATAGTATTAATATTAAAAAATAAATGCTTTAAATTTGATCAAAAAGAATTGATTATCAAAAAGACTATTTTAGGAATAGACCCAGGAACAAATATCATGGGTTATGGCGTCATTCAGGTGAACGATAACAAAGTAAGCATCATCACACTTGGAGTCGTGAAGACGTCAGGATTTACGGGCCATTATCAAAAACTAAGTCACATTTTTGATCGCACTTTGTATCTGGTGGATGAATATAAACCGGATGAAACCGCGCTTGAAGCTCCTTTTTTTGGAAAAAACGTTCAATCCATGCTGAAACTTGGCAGGGCTCAGGGAGTTGCGATGGCTGCATCACTCTACCGGGGAGTCCCCATCTTCGAATATGCTCCGCTTCGGATCAAACAGGCTATTACGGGAAACGGGGCTTCTTCCAAAGAACAGGTAGCCTATTTCCTCAAACAAATGTTCGGCATGACCATCATGCCTTCAGATCTGGATGCCACCGACGGACTGGCTGCCGCGGTTTGCCACTACCTGCAGATGAAAAATCCTGTAACTGAAAAAGGGGCAAAAAACTGGGAGGAGTATATTCGTAAAAATCCGGATCGGGTGAAGTAAATGAGTGGCCTAAGCATTAATTTCCACATTTTTCAATTTACCAATTTCCACAATTATTTTTTAGACTATATTTGTGTGCTATTTTTATTTATTCTTAATAAGATTAATCTGTGCGGTTATCAGAAGTAGACGAGAGCAGGACAGTGGTCATATCCAAGGTATTGGGACATGGATCTTTCCGGAGAAGAATCTCAGAGATGGGATTTGTTGCCGGGAAAGAGGTGTCTGTACTCAAGAATGCCCCCTTCAAAGATCCTGTAGAATACCGCCTGATGGGTTACAATGTTTCATTACGCCGGGTAGAGGCCGGACTTATTGAGGTTGTCACGCCCGAAGAGGCACTATTGCTGCATCCGCATAACTATGACGGTACAATTGATCTGGAAGAGCTGAAAACATCGGCCAAAGAGAAAGGGCGCATGATCAGTATTGCGCTGGTAGGAAATCCAAATTGCGGCAAAACAACTCTTTTCAATCGTCTAACCAACTCCAAGGAACATGTTGGCAACTACAGCGGGGTTACAGTTGGAGCCAGCAAATCCACGCTGGAAAAGAATGGATACCACTTTGATCTGACAGACCTGCCTGGCACCTATTCCCTGACCAGCTATACTCCGGAAGAACTCTATACAAGAAATTTCATTCTCCAGGAGATGCCTGATATTGTTGTCAATGTGGTCGATGCCTCCAATGTGGAACGAAACCTTTTTTTGACATCACAGCTGATAGACATGGACATCAAGGTGGTTATTGCCCTGAATATGTATGACGACCTGTTGGCCAGCGGATCTCAATTGAAAATTAAGAAGTTAGCCAAACTGACAGGCATTCCGATTGTTCCTACAACAGCCAGCAGCGGACAAGGGATGGCAGAGCTTCTTGAAAAATTGATTGATGTGTATGAAGACCGTGACCCGATTGTACGGCATATTCATATCCATTATGGAGAAGAGATGGAGAAATCGATCGATCTCATCCGCAAGGAAATCAAAAAAGACAAACCTCTTACCGCCACATTTTCATCCCGATACCTCTCAATCAGTCTTATTGGCAAGGATCCTGAAGCATTGACCGTACTTGAATCTTCTTCGAATTACCAATCCATTAAAGAGATAACTGAACACGAGATTATTCGTCTGGAATCACGCCTGTCTGACGATAGTGCGCAGCTGATTACAGATGCCAAGTACGGTTTTATTGCCGGCGCACTGAAAGAGTGTTATCAGCCTGGTGTTATGAACCGGATCATCGCTACTGAAAAGATAGACAAATTAATGACTGGCAAATATTTTGGGTTTCCGATATTTTTGGGAATGATGTTCTTTACTTTCTATGCAACTTTTTCCCTGGGAGCCCTTCCAACTGAATGGATCCAGAAAGCGATCCTGTTTATTTCAGAAGGGCTGGCCTCTGTGATGGTCAATGGGATGTTGAAAGATCTTCTGATTGATGGAATTATCCAGGGTCTGGGAAGTGTAATTGTTTTTATGCCCAACATACTGATACTCTTTTTCTTCATCTCCCTGATGGAAGATACAGGCTACATGGCACGTGCCGCATTTATCATGGACAAGCTGATGCACAAACTCGGACTGCATGGCCGCTCATTCATACCGATGGTAATGGGATTTGGATGTAACGTACCTGCCATCATGGCGACCCGAACCATCCGTAACCGTGGTGACCGGTTACTTACCATGATGATCATTCCGTTTATGTCATGTTCGGCCAGGTTGCCTGTTTACGTCGTACTAATCTCCGCTTTCTTCCCTAAATATCCGGCTTTGGTTTTTATAGGTATTTATCTTCTAGGCATCGCGGTTGCCATTCTGTTTTCCAAAATATTGAACCGGACCATTTTCAAACGCAAGGAGACTCCTTTTGTGATGGAACTTCCTCCATACAGAATGCCCGTATTTAAAAACACAATGCTGCACATGTGGGACAAAGCCAGTCAGTACCTGAAAAAAATTGGCGGGACGATTCTTGTGGCAGTGGTGCTGATTTGGGCACTTGAGTATTTCCCCAGGCAAGAGAACCATGTAGCCAATAACCAATTTATTACCTCATCAAATGCCACGGCAAAGCCAGCTTCCCAAATGGAGCAATCTTACCTTGGCCATATTGGTCATGCTATTGAACCAGTGATCCGTCCGCTGGGATTCGACTGGAGAATGGGTGTTTCACTGATAGCTGGCATTCCTGCCAAAGAGATCGTGATTGGAACGATGGCAGTTTTGTATGGAACGGAGAACGATCAGCATAAAAATGAACTGCTTCAAACCAGTCTGCAGAAACAAATGTACGAATCAGGACCCAAAATTGGCAAACCCGTATTTAACCAGGCCGTAGCACTTTCATTTTTGGTCTTTGTGTTGCTTTATTTCCCTTGTATCGCTGTAATCGCTTCGATCAAAAGGGAATCCGGAAGCTGGAAATATGCACTTTTTACGGTGTTATATACCACTGCAGCAGCCTGGTTCGGAGCTTTTATTACTTATAATATTGCATTATTCTTTATTTAACCAATATCATGCAAGAAATCATAGTCTACATTTTGATTTTGGCCACAGCCATTCTGGTTTTATACAAAGGATATAAAGCGATCCGAAGCCTCACAACCCCAAACCCATGCGGAGGTTGCGGAAAATCCTGTCAGGGATGCCCGGTGGCACCGAAAAAATGATTGTGAAAATTAACAGAGTTGAACTTTTATACTTATATCAACTTCACAAAAATTTCAACCAATAAATTTCCTTGAATTACACAAATAAATCTGCAATGGATTTTGCCATGGAGGCAAACTCCTCGGGTGAGAATTGCAATTTTGGCCTTGAAAAATCCAGGTCTCTTTCACTGTTTATCGGAATCAGGTGAATGTGCGCATGGGGAACCTCAAGACCCAGGACAGCCACACCTACCCTTTTACAAGCTATAACTTTCCCAATCGCCAGAGCAACTCTGCGGGAAAATTCCATCAAACCGGAATATGTTTCTTTATCCAAATCAAAAAGGTAGTCGACCTCCTTTTTGGGAATGACCAAAACATGCCCGGTGGTCAGCGGAAATATATCCAGGAAAGCTAAATAATCTGCATCTTCTGCCACTTTATAAGAAGGAATCTCACCTGTTACAATTTTAGAGAAAATTGAGGCCATTGTTCAATAATTTACTGACCTAGTTCAATGTTGATAATTTCGAAAGGAATGACACCTGAAGGAACCTGAATATTAACCACATCACCAATTTTTTTCCCAAGAAGGCCTTTTGCGATGGGCGTACTAACGCTGATCTTAGCCATTTTCAGGTCCGACTCATGCTCGGATACAATGGTATAAACCATCACTGCATTATTTTTCACGTTTTTGATGGTCACTTTATTCATGATTTGAACAACATCCGTATCAATCTTGGACTGATCAATGATTCGGGCATTGGCTATCTGATCCTGCAAAACAGCGATCTTAGCTTCCAGCATACCTTGGGCGTCCTTTGCTGCATCGTATTCTGCATTCTCGGAGATATCCCCCTTTTCTATGGCTTCACCTATAAGTCTGGAGATACCAGGTCTTTCAACATTCAGCATTCGGTCGAGATCTGCTTTCAGCTTCTTCAACCCTTCGGCGGAGATATAAGTAACTTTGGACATTCTATATTTCTGTTTTCAGATATTATACATAAAAAAACAGAAGAACTCCAAACCTCGGAGCTCTTCTACTATTCGATATCTTACAAATGTAGAAAATTTTCTTTTTTATTTTGCATATAAATATGCAATTTTTTATCATATCCCCATAAAAAATTTCCAAATTTACGGGATTCATGGACATGCAGACTGCGTTATGGGCGGAGTTGGCGCTTCAATGATCCTTTTTGTTATTTTTGTATCATGGAAAAAATTGAACATACCTCCAGGTTCCTCCGTTCCGGAATCTTCTCTTCCAGTTTATTTTTGGCCCTGTTAATAGGTTTTTCAGGCTGCTCAGATAATCAAAACAATTTCGTCCCTTATGCAAGGGTTGACAAATACATCTCTCTTGTGAATTACAACAACCTGTTAATTCCAGTAAATTCCATGACATATCCCGCTGACGGTTATGCAGGATTGATTGTCATTTGCATCGGCGATCAGCAATACCGTGCCTATGATGCCTGTTGTCCACTGGAAGGTACCAGAACGTCCTATGTAGAGACAAATCCCGGAAAACCCAATATTTTTGCAAGCAGCACGCCCATTGCAATCTGCAAAACATGTGGCTCGCAATATAATTTGTTCAGCGAGGGTTATCCCGTAAAAGGTCCGTCAACCCGAAACCTGAAACAATATGTCGTATCGGTACTTGACAACCGGCTCTGGATACACAACTAAAAGAGATATAAGATATGAGATATTAGACATGAGATTTGTATTTGCTCTCTTATATCTCATATCTTATATCTCATATCTTTCTTCTAGTACCTGTAATGCTCTGGTTTATATGGCCCTTCTTTGGGGATACCCAAATATTCTGACTGTTCTGTGGTTAAAGTAGTCAACCGAACCCCGATCTGAGCCAGGTGCAGTCTTGCCACCTCTTCGTCCAGGTATTTAGGAAGCCTGTAGACTCCTACTTCGTAATTATTCTTCCACAAATCAAGCTGGGCCAGAGTCTGGTTTGTAAATGAATTGCTCATTACGAATGACGGGTGTCCTGTTGCACACCCCAGATTCACCAGCCTCCCTTCAGCAAGCAGAAAGATCGCGTGCCCGTCGGGATAGACATATTTATCTACTTGTGGCTTGATATTAATTTTTTGAATCCCCGGCCATTTCTCAAGTCTGTTAACCTGAATTTCATTATCGAAATGGCCAATATTGCAGACGATGGCCTGGTCAGGCATTGCAGCCAGGTGTTCTGCCGTAATGATATCCTTGTTGCCTGTAGTCGTCACAAAAATATTGCACTCTCCGACAACATCTTCAATGGTGGCAACCTGAAATCCCTCCATGGCTGCCTGCAGCGCACAGATTGGGTCGATCTCTGTCACGATGACACGGGCACCGTAGGTTCTCATAGAATGGGAACATCCCTTACCGACATCCCCGTATCCGCAAACCAGGACCACTTTTCCGGCAATCATCACATCGGTGGCTCTTTTGATTCCGTCTGCCAACGATTCGCGACACCCATACAAGTTATCAAATTTTGATTTGGTAACCGAGTCATTGACGTTGATGGCGGGAAACATCAATTCTCCCCTTTCGAGCATCTGGTACAAACGATGCACACCGGTAGTAGTCTCTTCAGAAACACCTTTGATCTCTTTGATGGCATTGCTCCAGCGGGTTGGAGTCTCCTTAAGTATCTTTTTGAGAATCTTGTAAAGTTCTTTTTCGTCTGCACCCTCCATCTCAACGTCCAGCATGGCCGGATTTTTCTCAGCAGCATTTCCGATGTGAACCATCATGGTAGCATCCCCACCATCGTCGACAATCATTTGCGGCCCAGTGCCACTACCAAAATCCAGTGCCCGTTCGGTACACCACCAATACTCTTCAAGCGTCTCTCCCTTCCAGGCAAAAACAGGAATCCCTGTGGCAGCAATAGCGGCAGCCGCATGGTCCTGCGTGGAAAAGATATTACAAGATGCCCATCGGACATTTGCACCAAGCTGTGCCAGTGTTTCAATCAGAACGGCTGTCTGAATGGTCATGTGCAGTGATCCCATAATCCTGACGCCTTTTAATGGTTTGTCAACACCATATTTAGCTCTCAATGCCATCAGTCCCGGCATCTCTTTCTCTGCAATTTCAATCTCTTTGCGGCCGAATGCCGCCAAATTAATATCCTGTACTTTGTAATCGTTCATTTTTTGTTGTTTTAAATCAACATCATGTTGATTTTTGTTTGCAAATATATGCATTGTTGTGGTTTTATCTTTTATCAGCTGCTCCCTGAGTTTTTCCAGGTTTTCAAATTTGACTTCATTTCTGATACGGTCGATAAAGCGGATTGATATGTCGCTGTGATAAATATCCTGAGAAAAGTCAAAAATATGAACCTCAATACTCCGGTGATCCACATTGCTGTTCACTGTAGGCCGGGTACCGACATTAAGCATTCCTTGAAACTGAACTCCGTCAACCCAGACATATACTGCATAAACCCCATCAGGAGGCACCAATTTGTGATTGTCATCCGGCAGAATATTCGCAGTCGGGAATCCAAGTTCACGTCCAAGTCGCCTTCCTTCAACCACCGTGCCGTTCAGCAAATACTCGTAACCCAGAAAATGATTGGCTTTTCTCATATCTCCTGCTTCAAGCGAGTGCCTGATTTTGGTAGAACTGACAGCTACATTCTCGACAACAAGGGGATTTAACTGCTCAACTTCAAAGTCATATTGTTCACCCAAAAGTTTGAGCGCATGAAAATCTCCCTGCCGGTCATGCCCGAGTTTATGATCATATCCGGTAATCAATTTGCAAATGTTCATCCGGTCAACCAGAATATTCTTTACAAAATCCATATAGGTAAGTGCAGCAAATTCTTTGGTGAACGGATATATTACCAAATGATCCAGACCCAGCTCTTCCAATAATAACGCCTTCTCCTCATTGGTAGACAACAGCCTTATCGAGTCTTCTTCTGGTGAAACTACCATCCGCGGATGCGGGAAGAAAGTAAAGACAACCGATTCCCCTCCTGTTTCATTACTGATACGGATGAGTTCAGCGATAACCTCCCGGTGTCCAAGGTGGACTCCATCAAAGGTTCCGATTGTCACAACAGGTCTTGTTGCTTTAAAATTCTTTAATCCGTAATGTAGCTTCACGTTCAAATAAAATGCAAAAATAATCAAAAATGCTCCCCCCTTCCCTCATTTCTCAATTTTCGCCTGCACTTTGCGTTTTAAATCCATTTATTAGCTACTAATTTTTATTTTTGTTGCGGATTCAGTTTCCTCACGGGAAATTAAACCGGAATGATTATTCACAACCATCAATATTATTAAAAGGAATATAATGAACCGTACACTTGCATTGTTGGCACTTGTTCTTCTTACCGTTGCTTGCGGGAAAAATAATAATTTTACGATCTCCGGAAAAATTGAAGGCGGAGCCGGCAAAACGATATACTTAAGCCAATTACTCACTTCTTCGCAGATTCTTGCTGATTCTGTTAAAATAGATGCAAGCGGCCAATTTAAGATGAAAGGAAAAGTTAGCGAGCCTACTTTTTTCCTGCTGAAACTCTCAGACAATAATTTCGCCACATTGTTACTCGATTCAACAGAAAATGTAACTCTCGCCGGGACATACCATCATTTCTCGACAGATTATACTGTCAGTGGGTCTGACAATTCATCCAAAGTACGTGAACTTACCTTCAAGTTTAACGCAGCAAAATCAAAGGTTGACTCCCTGAGTAAACTCTATCTGAAACATCAGAACGAATTGGGTTACACTTCTGAACTGGAAAGATGGAACAACGAGTACGCTAAACAGATTTCTGATTATACTGCATATCTTAATGATTTCATCAAAAGAAATCCATTCTCCATGGCCAGTGTCTATGCCCTTTACCAGAAGTGGGGGGAGAACAATTATGTTGCAAACGATTTCCAGACAATGAAATCTGCTGCATCCGCACTAAATGCAATATATCCCAATAGCGATCAGGTCAAAGCACTTTACAACAATACGCTGACCATTATCAGAGAACAAAAAAAAGCCAAACTTAACACCCTGATGAGTCAGAAGGCCGTCAACTCGCCAAACATCAAACTACCTGACACATCGGGTATAGACCGTGAGCTTTGGTCGTTGCACGGGAAATACGTGCTTCTGCATTTCTGGTCAGCAAAAGACCGCACTTCACGTATTCAGAATCAGGTATTGGTCGAACTTTATGCCAAATACAAAAACAGAGGCTTTGAAATATATATGGTAAGTATTGATGATGACAGAACAGCATGGAAAGCGGCCATTGATGAAGATCAGCTTACCTGGATAAATGTAGGTGATATGAAAGGCTGTGTCTCCGCTTTAATGAACTATAATATTCATTCCACCCCTGCCAACTACCTACTCGACAAAGAGGGTACGATACTTGCGAAGAACCTGAAGGGTCCTGAACTTAATGCTGCATTATCCAAAGTTCTGTAACAGGAACAATCCAAACGAACTCAAATACAGGGATTTTCAATAAATAGTTCCGAGAAATCCATCCCGGATGTTTTAATCAAATATTTAATAAGTCGGATCTCTTTAAATTTGGTCTTGCGAAATAATGATTTAGCTCTATCTTTGTCGCAAAATTTATCAGCAAAGATCAGTCACATTAATTTCCTGTGGTTATCGGAAAGAAAATCTATTTTGTATCAGACCTGCACCTTGGTGCGCTGGCGCTAAAGAATAACAAAGAGCGCGAATTGCTTTTTGTTGACTGGCTCCAATCCATCAGAGGAGATGCTTCCATGCTATTTCTAATGGGTGATTATTTTGATTTTTGGTTCGAATACAAGAAAACAGTTCCAAAAGGTTTTGTCAGGTCGCTGGGTGTTCTTGCAGAGATCTGCGACAGTGGTATCCCCGTTCATTTTTTTACTGGCAACCACGATATCTGGGCTTATGATTACTTGTCGGAAGAGGTAGGCATGATCATACACAGGGAAACCGTCAGCATGGAGCTTCTGGGCAAAAAATTCTTTCTCTCTCATGGTGATGATCTTGGGAAAAAAGATTTCGGCTATCAACTTATAAAGAACTTTTTTCACAACCGGATTGCCCAGTGGAGCTTCGCCAAGATACATCCTGATCTCTCCTTCCGACTAGCCCATTACTGGTCGAAAAAAAGCCGCCTTTCTTATAAAAACGGAGAACCGGGACATAAAAATTTCGAATCGGAAGAACAGTATTTGTTTGCTAAAAGCGTCCTTGAAAAAGAACATTTTGATTATTTCGTGTTTGGCCACCGTCATATTATACTGAATGAACCGCTAAATACCAATAGCAGACTGATTATCCTGGGCGACTGGATCAGAAAATTCAGCTATGGAGTTTTTGACGGAAATGCATTTACAGTCGAAAAAATTGAACATAATAAATTAGAAGAGTACAGTTTAACATTTAAATCATGAGCAAAAAGCTTTATACCATTATCACAGGTACAGGATCCTATATTCCTCCAAAGGTTATACACAACGATTATTTCCTGGATGCAGAATTCTATGATCCTGCTACCGGAAAACAGTTCGAAACTCCAAATGAGGAGATTATCCGAAAATTCAATGAAATCACCAACATAGAAGAACGCCGCTACGCAGAGCCGGATCAGTCAACAAGTCATTTGGCTACCTTCGCGGCGAAAAATGCGATCACATCTTCCGGATTCGATCGCGAGAAACTTGAGTTTATCATCGCTGCGCACAATTTCGGAGATATCTTTCCGGGTACTTACAGATCTGAAATGATCCCAGCCATTGCCAACAGGGTTAAACTGGGACTTGGTATTAAAAACACCAACGTACTGACCCATGATGTGAATGCCGGATGTCCTGGCTGGACTACTGCAATGATTATTGCCGATGCTTATATCAAAAGCGGTTTGTTTAAATGCGGACTGGTGATCGGTTCTGACGTGAACTCCCGGGTATCTGATCCTTACGACCGCGACCGGATGATCTTTTCAGACGGTGCCGGTGCTGTCGTTGTGCAGGCTTTCGAAAGTGAGACTCCGGTAGGAATATTGTCTCAGGCAAGCAGATCCGACAATGATCCGGGCATGTTGAAAATGGGCGTCTCTTTAAATCCCAACTACCATGGTACTGAATTAAATATCCGGATGGCCGGGCACAAAGTATATGCTTATGCACTCAGTGCGGTTCCTGGCGTAGTGAAGGAGAGCCTCGACAAGGCCGGTCTTCACCTTACAGACATTAAGAAAGTATTAATCCACCAGGCCAATGAAAAAATGGATGAGGCGATCCTTCAAAGGGTATTTAAGCTTTATGGCATCAGGGAATTCAATATCGATGTGATGCCAATGACCATACGAACTCTGGGAAATTCGTCGACAGCCACGGTTCCTACCTTGCTCGACCTGATCTTGAAAAACAAAATGGATGACCATGCTTTAGAATCCGGGGATAACATTATCCTCACTTCCGTAGGAGCCGGTATGATCGTCAACTCAATCGTATATCGTTTCCCATAAAAAAATTACATCATAAATTTCAAGCGTAGTCACCTCAAACGGCTGCGCTTTTTTTATATTTAGAAAAAATATCACAACATGGAAATCCTCTATCCTCTGCTATCCTTCCTGCTTGGCGTTGCCCTTATATTCCTTTGGCATCAGCGTCGTTTAAACGATGAAAGGACTTCACACGCAGCCATCCTCCATGAAACCGAGAAGCAAGGGCTGGCAAAGATTGCCGAAACTGAAAAAAACAGGTCATTGGCTGAGCAGCAGCTTTCTTCCCTTTCCAGAGATTTTGAAGAGGTAAAAGTGGCACTTAATTCTGAAAGGCAGAAAAACGAAGATTCTATCAGACGATTGACGATTGCCATGGCGGAACTGGAACATGCTAAAAAACAGCTGACAGAAAAAGCGGCAGAGCTTGAGCAGATACAGAAAAGGCTGACGGTAGAATTCGAAAATGTCGCCCACAAAATTTTGAAAGAGCATTCTGCTGAGTTCACTACGCTGAATCAGAAAAATATCGGAGAGATCCTCTCCCCACTCAAAGAAAAAATCATGACATTTGAGAAGAAGGTGGAGGAATCCTATGAAAAATCATTGAGAGATCAGACCGATCTGAAGGTCGAATTGAAGAAACTACAGGAACTCAATCAAAAAATCGGCACCGATGCCCAAAATTTGACCAATGCCTTAAAAGGAGACGTGAAGAAACAAGGCAATTGGGGTGAAGTAGTTCTTGAAAGAGTTCTCGAACGTTCAGGATTGACGCTGGGCAGAGAGTATGAGAGAGAAGTTGTGGATGAGAATAGTGATGGGAAACAGATCCGCCCCGACGTAATAATACACTTACCAGATAAAAAGCATCTGATAGTTGATTCAAAGGTATCCCTGGTTGCCTACGAAAAACTAGTGAACGAAACGAATGAAGAACACAGGGTTCATCATTTGGCTGATCATCTGAAATCGCTCCGGTCGCATATCAAAATGCTGTCAGACAGACATTATCCTACTGCAAGAAACCTGAATAGCCCCGATTTCGTTTTGCTGTTTCTTCCCATTGAATCTTCCTTCAGCATTGCAATTCAGGAAGATCAGGAACTGTTCAATTTTGCCTGGGACAATAAAGTGGTGGTTGTGAGCCCTTCGACTTTGCTGGCATCACTTCGTACCATTGCTTCGATCTGGAAGCAGGAGAATCAAACAAAAAATGCACTCGAGATAGCGTCACTCGGAGCTTCCCTATACGACAAGTTTGTCAATTTTGTCCAGGATCTTGAGAAGGTCGGGAAAGGCATAGAAACAGCACAATCCAATTATAATAATGCTCTGAACAAGTTGCACACTGGCAAGGGCAATCTGGTGCGTACGTCTGAGAAATTAAAGGAACTTGGTATCAAGACTCAGAAAGCGCTTCCCGATTATTTGATTGAGGATGACCTGCCGGCAGCATTACCGGATCCGGACTCAGATTTGATCAAAGAGTAATAAATGACTTGCCACCAATGCTGCCATAAAAAGGAAAAAGAGAAATTCTCTCCAGAAGTTACGCTTACCCGACATAAAAAAATGAGAGATTAAAAACGATACCGGAACAGTTGAAATGGCAATAATGCCCAATCCGGTCAAGGGAAACAGAAAGACAGACGGAATGCTCAGTCCCAACATCCAGTAAAGTATTACAAAGTACTTCCTCGTACTCATTTTACGGATATTGACAGAGTTGACAAGAGAGATACTCCCGAATGCAGAAAGCAAAAAAATAAAACAGGTAACAATCAAAAATCCAATATTGAAAATAAACTGATTGTTTACTGACTTAATTCCCATTAATATAGAAGAAATAAAAGTCTGATCAGATCCGGAGATAAAAAGAAAAGTCCAGACCAAAAGCCACGGAAGAGAGATTCCGATCATCGGAATGACAAGCAACCTCCAGTTATCGCTTTTCTGCAAAATGAAAATGGAAATCCAGATAAGTGGGAAAAAGGTTATTACCGGCAAATAGAAGAGGGCACCAATGGAAAGCAAAAATGAGGCGTTAAAAGTTGAAGAAATTTCTTTTTTTCGGTGATAGGTAGAGAATATATAATATACCGACAACAATACGAAAAAGGTGGCAGGAAATACCGGATGGAATGTCTGCAAGGAGGGGAACGAGGAGATAATACTAACATATAAAATCCCGGGAAGAAAGGTTCTGTGTTGCAAAAACTGGAATTCATAACTCAGCAAAGAAAGAATCATTGCATTGAATAAAACCAGCACAAATCCGGTAACGGTAGGCCAAACCGAAATACCGCTATAAAACCGTGCAAAAAATGTATACAGGGGCATCATTCCTTCTCCCGGCATTACCACAAGGGATACCGGTACTCTTAACGGCTCCATCCAGAAAAGGAAACCAACCAGAGGAATCAGTATAGCACTGTACACATTTTTGCTGTTAAAAAGCCTCAAAAACATCCTGGATTATTTTAAGTCAAAACCCAAATCAGAACGGTAGTACATCTTGTCAAAAAATATCGCTTCGATATTTTTATAACTCAGGGACAAAGCCTCATCCATTGAATCTGCCAGTGAACTAACTGCCAAAACTCTTCCACCATTGGTGAGCACATCTCTTCCTTCCAGCCTGGTGCCAGCATGAAATACCACACTCGCCTCAACAAGATCAAGATTTCTGATAATCTTTCCCTTTTCATAGTAGCCGGGATACCCCCCTGCAACAACAACAACGGTAACAGCGGTTTTCGGATCAATAACCAGTTCTTTCTCATCCAGATTCCCCTGAGCTACTCCCTCAAAAAGGCCGACCAGATCAGATTGAATGCGCATCATAACAGCTTCAGTCTCCGGATCACCCATCCTGACATTGTATTCGATGAGAAAAGGATCACCTTTGCAGTTCATCAGTCCAAAAAAAAGAAACCCTTTGAAATTGATCCCCTCTTGCTGTAATCCACGAATAGTAGGCACAACCATGCGTTCCTCTACCGCACGCATAAATTCAGAAGTGACAAATGGCACGGGAGATATTGCACCCATACCTCCTGTATTTAGTCCTGTATCTCCCTCCCCTATTCGTTTGTAATCCTTGGCTTCTGGTAGAATTTTATAATGCGTACCGTCTGTAAGAACAAAGATGGAACACTCGACCCCGGTGAGAAACTCTTCAATAACAACAGTTGAACTGGCACTTCCAAAAAGCCCGTTGAGCATCTCCTGCAGAGAATGTATGGCTTCGGAAAGGTTTTCTATGATCAACACTCCCTTGCCGGCAGCCAAACCATCTGCTTTTAAAACATAGGGAGCTTGCATACTTTCAAGAAATTTTATACCAAGGTCGAGATTTCCCCGGTGTACTGCCAGATATTTTGCTGTAGGAATATTGTTTTTCAGCATGAACTCTTTGGCAAACTCCTTGCTGCCTTCCAAACGTGCGCCATAACTATCCGGCCCAATAACCGGTATATTTTTCAGTTGTTCGTCTGCAAGAAAGAAGTCGTGAATTCCGGCGACCAAAGGTATCTCTGGCCCAACCAGCACCATATCTACGTGGTTTTCCAGAACTGCCTGGCGAATAGAAGAAAAATCTGTTGTATCAATCTCCAGGTTGTGCCCAAGACCAGCGGTCCCGGCATTCCCTGGTGCGATATAAAGTTTGTCGATTTTTTTGCTCTGTCTCAATTTCCAGGCAAAAGCATGTTCTCTTCCCCCTGACCCAATGATTAAAATGTTCATATATTGGTGCATTAAGAGTGCAAAATAAACAAGAATTTCCTTTAATAAATTCGGCGAAGTGCCTTTCTGGAAATTTATCTTAAATTTGGTTACAGAATAAGTGACTCAAGTGAGCTAAAGTACTTAGCTGCTTGTATGATTCTCATTTTGAAAAGGAGGCTCCAACCTTATTCCCCCAGTCTCAATTCAGGATACTTTAAGTACTTTAGTTCACCTTACTCACTTTAGTTCAATTTCTTATGACCAACAAAAGAATAACCGTTGTAGGCAGCACCAACACTGACATGGTGATAAAAACCACCAAACTGCCCAAACCTGGTGAGACCATCCTAGGTGGTGATTTTCTCATGAATCCAGGGGGGAAAGGGGCTAATCAGGCAGTTGCTGCAGCGAGATTGAATGGAGAAGTCATCCTGATAGCCAAAACCGGAGCAGATGTTTTTGGTTCGCAGGCAAAAAAAATATTCCAAGCTGAAAATCTGAATACCGATTATCTGTTCTCAGACCCGGATTGTCCGTCCGGAATTGCTCTGATCACTGTCGATGGAAATGCAGAGAATTGTATTGTAGTTGCACCAGGAGCCAATGCCCGGCTGCTCCGGGCTGATATCGACCGTGCCAGGGAAGCTGTCCTGATTTCAGAAATCATTTTGATGCAACTGGAAATTCCATTGGATACAGTTATTTATACAACTGAAATAGCCTTTAAATCAGGTAAAAAAGTAATCCTTAATCCGGCCCCTGCACAGCGGCTTCCGGACGAACTCTTGAAAATGCTTTACATGATTACTCCGAACGAAACAGAAGCCGAGCTGCTGACAGGGATCCAGATTACCGATCCTTTTTCAGCTGAGACAGCCGCACGTATGCTTTTGGAAAAGGGTGTTCATGTGGTGGTTATAACTTTGGGGGACAAAGGGGCTCTGCTTGTTACCAAGACCGGCGCTGATTTGATTCCTTCCTGTATTGTAACTGCTGTCGATACTACCGCTGCCGGAGATTGCTTCAATGGGGCACTGGCTGTCGCCATCGCAGAGGGTGCAACGCTTAAGGATGCCGTAACTTTTGCCAACGCGGCTGCCGCAGTTTCAGTAACCAGGATGGGTGCACAGGCTTCAGCACCCTACCGGAACGAGATTGATTTTACCTTCTGATATTTACAATATGAAGAATTCCATTGGCCTTTTCCTGTTCGTTGCATTATTGTTCTTGTTTGATTGCAGCACACCCAACAAACCTGAAATTAATAAACCAATCAAAATCATCCTCGACACCGATATTGGTCCGGATTATGATGACGTGGGTGCAGTTGCCATTCTTCATGGCCTGGCAGACAGCGGTAAAGCAGAAATACTGGGCATTCTTGCCAGTAACAAAGATTCCCTTGTAGTACCTGTGATTGAAGTACTGAACAACTATTTCGGAAGAACAGACATCCCGGTAGGGTCGCCAAAATCTGAAGGTGTTTCCATTTCTGCCTCACAGCACTGGCCCGACTCAATTGCAGCACGGTATCCGCACCAAAGTCGCTCAACAGCCGAAGCGCCGGATGCGGTAGCTCAGTACCGAAAAATACTGGCGAATCAACCTGATGGTTCGGTAACGCTTGTCACAGTTGGCTTTCTGACCAACCTCAGCAATTTACTCCAGTCGCCTCCCGATCAGTTTAGTAACCTGGACGGTACTGAGCTGGTAGTAAGGAAAGTCAATAAACTGGTCTCCATGGCCGGAACATTTCCCAAAGGAAGGGAGTTCAACGTTTTCATGGATTCAACGGCTTCAAAATATTGTTTTGAACACTGGCCTACTCCCATCATCTTTAGCGGGTTCGAAATTGGGTCGAAGGTGAAAACCGGTTTGGAACTGGTTGGGAGCTCCATTCGGAACAGCCCGGTGAAGGATGCTTTCCGCATCGCCATGGCCGGATCCAAAGAGGATCAGTATGGCCGCATGAGCTGGGACCAGACAGCTGTTCTGATTGCAATTTATGGTACTGAGCCGTTTTTCACCACCGTGAAAGGGACTATCAGGGTAAATCCCGATGGCAGCAACACATGGGTAGATAACCCTGAAGGAAAACACACTTATGTCAGGATGGAAATGCCACCCGATCGTTTGGGTAATTTTATAGAGGAGCGGATGATGCATCAACCTGACCCGAAATTTCGGGCCATATCTCCGGAAATGCTGAAAGACAAAATTGCCGGAGGATGGGCAGGGAAAATTATTGGGGTAACTTATGGTGCTCCAACCGAATTTCGTGCATTGGGCAGAACTTATGAAGATTCCATTCGCTGGACTCCCAATGATGCACGGGGAGCCCTTACCCAGGATGATCTGTATGTACAGCTCACTTTCCTGATGACCATGGATCAGTATGGTATTGACGCTCCTGCAAAGAAATACCAGGAGTTGTTTGCCAAGGCCGGGTATATGCTTTGGCACGCCAATGCGCAGTCGCGTAAAAATTATTTTGACAGTATCTTCCCTCCCCGTTCAGGCGCCCCTGAGTTTAACTTTCATGCCAACGACATCGATTTCCAGATTGAGGCTGATTACATCGGATTCATCTCTCCGGGAATGCCCAACAGTGCGACTAAACTGGCCGATAAAATTGGCCATATTATGAATTATGGGGATGGTTACTATGGCGGGGTATTTCTTTCTGCACTCTATGCTGAGGCATTTTTTGAAAAGGATATCCGCAAAATTGTTGAAAAAGCGTTGATCTCTTTGCCTGCTGAATCTGACTATGCAAAAATCGTACGTGATGTGCTTGTCCTGGAAGTAAAATATCCAAATGACTGGCGCGCTTCGTGGAAAGAATTGGAAGAGAAGTGGGGTAAAACACATATCTGTACGGCTGGAGAACTATTCAATATTGACGCTAAATTCAATGGAGCCTTCATCGTGATGGGGCTGTTGTATGGAAGCAGCGATCCGTTGAAAACACTGGAGATATCCACGCGGTGCGGTCAGGACTCCGACTGCAATCCTTCCAACGCGCTGGCCATCCTGGGAGTGATTAACGGCTTTAGCCACCTGCCGGAACCGATGAAACAGGCTGTAACTAAAATCCAGGACTCGCTTTTCATCTATACCAGCTATTCGTTTCGCAAAGCAGTTGACAATACATACCAATATGCTATCAATCAAGTTATTGCAGAAGGAGGAACAGTTGCTTCCGACAAAATAAGTGTCAAATTACAGAATCCTGTGCCTGCGGTTATGGAAGTAAGCTTTCCAAAAATGGTTCTGAGCGAAAAGATCTCCATTTTCGACGAAAAAAGATGGAAGCTAAAAGGTGCCTGGCAATCTTTTAAATTGGCCCCGGAAGAGTCTGACAAAAAAGCCAACCAGGCAAAATTTGCCGCTAAGAATGGTGATTCTCTCGAATTTGATTTCGAAGGAACTGCCATCTCTCTGGAAGGAGAATGGAAAAAAGATGCAGGAAAAGCAGTTCTTTATATTGACGGCAAAAAGCATTCTACCTTTGATACCTATTTTTATTACAATAATCAGGAACAAACCCCCATCAATATCTGCCATGCACTTAACCTTTTACCTGGCAAACATACACTAAAACTGGTTGTGACCGGAGAGAAAAAACCGGAATCCCTGGACAGCAGAATTTACGTGAGCAATGCTTTGGTTTTCAGAGAAAAGTTATGAGACATGAGATATGAGACATGAGATACGAAATGGTGCGACTGAAGTACTTTAGGCACTTTAGCTCACTTTAGGTATTTTATGCACTTTAGTTCACTTCTAATACAAATCTAAATTTTCTGCACATGTACATCGTTGAAAGTTACACACTGGCTGTCATCCTGACTTTTGTTACCATGCTTTGCTGGGGTTCGTGGGCGAACACGCAAAAACTGGCTGAGAAATCATGGAGATTTGAACTTTTCTACTGGGATTACGTGGTTGGCATCGTGATGATGTCGCTATTTTTTGCATTTTCCCTGGGCAGCATCGGCGATCAGGGTCGCAGTTTTCTGGCAGACCTGAAGCAGGCTGATCCTGCCAATTTACAAAAAGCGCTATTGGGAGGAATCATTTTTAATGCAGCCAATATACTCGTAGCGGCTGCCATCGCCATTGCCGGCATGTCGGTGGCTTTTCCTGTTGGTATTGGCATAGCACTCGTTCTGGGTGTCATCATCAACTATGCAGCTACTCCCCAGGGTAACGCGGTATGGCTGTTCGCGGGGGTAGGGCTGGTAATGGCAGCCATAGTAATTGATGCCCTGGCCTACCGCAAAAAAACTTCACAGTCCATGAAAATTCCTTCAAAAGGGATTCTCTTGTCGCTGGTTGGGGGAGTGATGATGGCTCTTTTTTACAGATTTGTCGCCAGTTCCATGACAGATGATTTTATTCATCCAAAAGCAGGATTTCTCACACCCTATACTGCAACTTTTATTTTCTCTCTTGGTGTGCTGCTAAGCAATCTGCTTTTCAATACGATTTTGATGAAAAAGCCTTTCGAAGGGTCTCCTGTCAGTTATGTGCAATATTTCATGGGTGGAGCGAAAGAGCACCTGACCGGTATTCTTGGAGGGATGATCTGGTGTGTTGGAATGTCCCTAAGCATCATTGCGGCGGGCAAAGCAGGGTTTCCCATCTCTTATGGCCTGGGTCAGGGAGCGACACTTGTTGCGGCTTTGTGGGGAGTGTTTATCTGGAAAGAATTCAAAGGTTCAAAAGGTACATCCGGTTTACTCGCTGCCATGTTTTTTCTTTTCGTAATTGGAATAGGGTTGATAATATATGCAGGCATCCATTAAAAAAAAATAAAAAAAAGAGGGAACCCAACGGATTCCCTCTTTTTTTTGTTCGAAACTTGCTTTATTTAAGCTTGTTTTACGTTTACAGCGATAAGACCTTTCCTTCCGTCTTGTAGTTCGAAAGTCACTTGATCATTTTCTTTGATTTGATCGATTAAGCCAGTTACGTGTACAAAGTACTCATTTTGAGACTCATCGTCTTTGATAAACCCAAATCCTTTTGTTACATTAAAGAATTTGACAATTCCTTTACTCATTTATTATAATTTTAATTCGTGTCAAAGGTAATAATATTTCTTATATTCTGTTAACCTGCCTGAAGACGCAATGTACTGATACGTTCAATTTTATCGCTGGCAAATTCCGGAGTGATCACCATGGAGGATCCGCCCTCTGATGGCATGTCAAACATCGCATCAATCATGATGGTTTCACATATTGATCTCAACCCTCGGGCACCTAGTTTGAACTCAATGGCTTTGTCAACAATCACGTCAAGGGTTTCTTCCATGAACTCAAGCTTGATGCCATCCATCTCGAACAGTTTGTGGTACTGTTTGATAATTGAATTTTTGGGTTCTGTGAGAATTCTGCGCAAAGAGTCTCTGTCCAGCGGTACCAGATAGGTCAAAACGGGTAAGCGTCCTACAATTTCAGGGATCAGGCCAAAAGCGCGCAAATCTTGCGGTGCGATATATTGCAGCAAATGATCCCTGTCGATTTTACCATGTTCTGCAATCGCTTTATAGCCCACTACTTTCGTATTCAGTCTCAAACCAATTTTACGTTCAATACCTTCAAAAGCGCCTCCGCATACAAATAAAATATTTTTCGTATCCACAGGTATCATCTTCTGTTCAGGATGTTTTCTTCCTCCCTGTGGTGGTACGTTAACGATTGCCCCTTCGAGCAATTTGAGCAATCCCTGTTGCACGCCCTCACCAGACACGTCGCGGGTGATGGATGGATTGTCTCCTTTTCTGGCAATTTTATCGATTTCATCGATGAAGACGATTCCCCGTTCTGCAGCTTCCACGTTGTAATCAGCAGCCTGAAGCAATCGGGTAAGCAGACTTTCAATGTCCTCGCCTACATATCCTGCTTCTGTCAGAACCGTTGCATCGACAATGGTAAAAGGGACATGCAACATTCGTGCAATTGTTTTGGCCAGCAATGTTTTACCGGTTCCGGTGGGACCTACCAGAATGATATTGGATTTTTCGATTTCAGTACCATCGTCGGTGATTTTTTGACTTAACCTTTTGTAGTGGTTGTATACCGCTACGGCAAGAATTTTCTTGGCGTTGTCCTGCCCAATTACATATTGATCAAGAAAGGCTTTAATTTCCTTTGGCTTTTTTAATTCTATTCCCTTGAGGTCAAAGTCCACATTTTTCTTGAACTCCTCTTCAACGATCGAATGTGCCTGTTCAATACAGTTCTCGCAAATATGCCCTTCCAACCCTGCAATAAGGATTTGAACTTCTTTTTTCTCACGTCCACAAAACGAACACTTGTCGGTTTTCTTCATTCCATATGAATTAGTGACCAGAATAAGGCCTTTCCCCTACTTTTTCTGGCGAATCAAAATTTCGTCAATCATACCATACTCTTTGGCTTCTTCAGCTGTCATCCAATAATCCCTGTCTGAATCTTTTTCTACTTTCTCCAGCGTTTGCCCGGAGTGAAAGGCGATAATCTCATAAAGTTCACGCTTGAGTTTCGTGATCTCCCTGGCGGTAATTTCAATATCAGATGCCTGACCCTGGGCCCCACCCATGGGTTGGTGAATCATAATCCTGGAGTGTTTCAAAGCCGAGCGCTTCCCCTTTTCACCGGCAGTCATCAGGACTGCAGCCATAGAGGCAGCCATACCTGTACAAATTGTGGCAATTTTGCAATTGATGTATTGCATGGTGTCGTAGATACCCAAACCGGCATGAACTGAACCTCCTGGTGAATTGAAATAGATTTGGATATCTTTCCCCGGATCTGAAGATTCAAGAAACAGCAATTGTGCCTGAATGATATTTGCGACATAATCATCGATAGGAATTCCCAAAAAAATGATTCTGTCCATCATTAACCGGGAGAAAACATCCATTTGGGCGATATTCATCTGGCGCTCTTCAATGATGGTCGGGGAAATATAACTCGCGTGAATTGACTCAAATTTATGCAAGGATAAACTACTGATTCCCATCTGTTTTGTCGCAAATTTGCGAAATTCATCACTTTTTAGATTCATGGTAAAATGATTTAATTATGAAAAAACTTTGTAAAAATCAAACGTTTTGCATTTGTGGCAAAGCAAAAGGTTTGTTCTACAAAGTTACTAAAATACCCCTTGCAACGAATTATCCAAGAGACATTCTTGATAAAGCAGGGTGCTATTTTTCAAAAAGATCATCAAAGGCTTTCTGCGTAACTGTTTTAACATCCAGTTCTGCATTAACCTTGACGAAATCAAGTATCATGCTCTCCGATTTCTTTTCAATGAGGCGATGACGCTCTTCTTCATTTTTTAAGATAGACTTGGCATAATTATCAAGATAGTCATCCGGAACATTGAACATACCATATTGACGAAATTGCATCAATGCAGTCTCTTTCGCCAATGCAACAACATCAGCCTCAGTTACCTGCAATTGATTATCCTTGGCCAGCCTGTTCTTTATCAGGGTCCACTCCAGATCCTTCACAAAATGACCGAATTCTTCTTCAACCTGTTCTCTGGAAATATTTTCATTGGAATAGACCAGCCATCTTTTTAAAAATTCCTCTGGCAACTTCATCCCAACGTAGTTGACCAACGCCTCCTTGGTATCAACCAGGAAACGGTATTCTGATGAATAACTGAGGTTTACCTTCAGATCTTCCGCTATTTTTTCTTTAAATTGCTCAACCGTTGTAACATCTGTGACTCCACCAAGTGCCTTTTTGAACATCTCTTCATTGAGTTCTGCGGGAACAAAAGTATTGACAGCAGCTACAGTCAGTTCAAAATCACTTTTAAGTGACTCAGCCTGTGCATCATCGATTTTAAGTACCTGTTTGAGGTAATGATCATTTTCAAACGCTTTTTTGGGATCAAATATCACCACGTCACCGGCTTTCTTACCCAAAAGAGTTGTCCTTGATTTTTTGGCTTTCACCATCTGGAGTGAAACCTGGGCATCTTCAACCTGAATGCCCCCTTCAAGAATTGCACCGTTTTCGTCAAGCTGCCTGACACTGCCAATCAGATTATCCTTTTCAGTTGACACTTCAGCATCTACATAACTGCCAAAACGGTTCTGAAATGCTTCCACCTGGTTGTTGATCATCTCCTCATCGATGGTAATCTCATAATAAGGCAATTTCCCCGTCATTTTGAAATCTATATCTATCGCAGGCGATATACCAAGGTCAAAAACAAATTCAAAGTTTTCGTCGTGTTGGAAATCTATTGGCTTTTGTTCTGTCTCATTTGGAAGTGGTTCGCCCAGAATCTGAAGATTTTCATCGTTGATGTATCTGGTGAGCTCACCACTCAGCAACTTGTTGATTTCTTCTGCCAGGACAGCCTTGCCATACATCTTCTTAATCAATCCGGCCGGAACCATTCCCTTGCGGAAACCTGGCATATTGGCTTTTTTGCGGTAATCTTTCAGCGTTTCATTGACTGTTGCTTCGTAATCACTCTTCTCAATGGATAGTCGGATCACTGCATTGAGCTCGTCGGAGTTTGTTCTGGAAATATGCATTGAATTGTGTTATTAGTTAACAAATATATTTGTTAACATATTGATTGTTATAAAATTAACAAAAAATTGTCTCTATTCAAAGATTGAAAAGATTCCTATACATTTAAAAAACCGCCTGTGCTTCCGGCAAAGAAGAGGCGGTTGTTTTTTCGTGCGGACGAAGGGACTCGAACCCCCACGCCTCTCGGCACCAGATCCTAAGTCTGGCACGGCTACCAATTACGCCACGTCCGCATTTTTCGAGCTGCAAATATACTATATTTTTTTAATCCGCCTATAAAGATTGTGAATTGTGAAAAATCTGAACCTATGCATCCCCTGATACTTCCAGTGAATCTTCATCTTTCACCTTTCGTGTTGGGCGTCTTAGTTCAAAATTTTGCCCAAGATAGAGCCTTCTGACTTCATCATCTGCCGCCAAATCCTCGGCTGTACCGCTGTTCAAAATTCTGCCATCATAAAGAAGATAAGACCTGTCTGTAATAGAGAGGGTCTCATGAACGTTATGATCCGTAATCAGAATTCCAATATTCTTATCTTTCAGTTTAAAGACGATCTGCTGAATATCCTCCACTGCAATAGGGTCTACGCCGGCAAAGGGCTCATCAAGCAAAATAAAAGCAGGATTGATTGCCAAACATCTGGCTATTTCCGTACGCCTGCGCTCTCCACCCGAAAGTTGGATTCCAAGACTTTTACGTATATGCTGCAGTCCAAACTCATCAAGCAATGATTCAAGTTTTTCATGCTGATATTCACTGGAGAAGGATGTCATTTCTAAAATAGATTTAATGTTATCTTCCACACTCATTTGCCTGAAAACTGAGGCTTCCTGAGCCAGGTAACCTATTCCCAGCTTGGCTCTTTTGTAAACCGGGAACGATGTAATCTCTGTATCGTCAAGAAAAATATTACCGCCATTTGCCTTTATCAACCCAACAATCATATAAAAAGAGGTGGTTTTACCGGCACCATTTGGCCCGAGCAATCCAACGATCTCGCCCTGCTGGACTTCAATTGAAACACCCTTGACGACTGTCCGGTTACGGTATTTTTTGACGATATTTTCTGCACGTAATTTCATGGTTCGTGTTTTTTAGTTCACTTCTCTTAAGGCTCCAGGAGATCAATATTGTTTCTCTTCTTCTCGACCATTCGGGCCATAAAGACTCCAAGCTCATATAACAAGGCCAGGGGGCCTGTCACCAGCAACATGCTGAAAGCATCAGGCGGAGTGATAATAGCTGCAAGGCAAAGCAATAGAATGAATGCATGTTTTCGGTAAGTCTTAAAGAATGAGCTTCCTGCCAAACCAACCTTCGCCAGAAAAAACATGACAATAGGTAACTCAAATACGATGCCACTGCCCAAAACAATGGTATTGACAGAACTGATGTAAGAGGTCAGGTTGATCTGGTTGAGAACTTCCTGACTAACCTGGTAGCTCCCAAAAAAATGGGTGGTAAGCGGAACAATCATGAAATAGCCAAAGCAAATCCCCATAATAAAGAGTAAGGAGCTGTAAACGACGGCAGAAGTCACATGCTTCCGCTCGTTTTCATATAGTGCAGGACGAACAAAACGCCAAAACTCCCATAAAATATAAGGTATGGAAATGATGATTCCACCAATTATTGCCAAATTCAGGTGAATGCTAAACTGACCCGAAAGATCAATGTTGATAAGCTGAAAGGGTTTGGTATTGATAGCAAGATCAGGTGAATTTAATTGCACCGCCAGCCAGCCAAAAAATCGGTTGGTCACAAAACCGGGATCTCTTGGAGCCAGAATTACTTTATCAAATACAAACTGTTTGTTAAGAAATACAACTATCCCGGCTACCATTACGGCCGCGGACGCCCTAACCAGATGCCATCTAAGCTCTTCCAGATGTTGAAGAAAGGACATTTCATTGCCTTTGGTGGCACTCCCGTCTTTAGTTTTAGAATTAATCGCTTTCTTTTCGTTTCCTGCCATGAAAAAATACCGTAATTAATATTCAAATTCTGTCGGCAAATATACGATTCTTTACCCATTAGCGTAAAACAGAAAACAATTGAACTTGAATGTTAAATTTTACTCATATTATCTAATAGACTTGTTTACGAGACAATATTTTATAACTTAGTAATTTAAATAAAATAAGGTATTGTACAGACAGATGATCATCAAGGATAAAAATACCCTGACTGCTGAACTTCAAAAATATTTCGGATTCGACCGCTTCAAAGGCCAACAGGAAGAGGTGATAAAAAGTGTACTTGCAGGAAATGACACCTTCGTTCTGATGCCTACAGGTGGTGGTAAATCTCTTTGTTACCAACTGCCTGCCCTTCTTCAGGAAGGTACGGCAATTGTCATCTCTCCATTGATCGCGCTGATGAAAAACCAGGTAGATGCCATCAGAAGCTTCAGCGTTCACGACGGTATCGCGCACTTCCTCAACTCAAGTCTGACCAAATCGGCCATTCAAAAGGTGAAAGAAGATATAGGCAAGGGTCAGACCAAATTACTCTATGTTGCACCTGAGTCATTGACAAAACAGGAAAACATCGATTTCCTGAAAACTATCAAAATATCTTTTTATGCCATCGACGAGGCGCACTGCATATCGGAATGGGGACATGACTTCCGTCCGGAATATCGCCGGATCAGGCCGATTGTCAATGAAATTGGTCAGGCTCCTATCATTGCACTGACTGCTACAGCTACACCAAAGGTTCAAAGCGATATTCAAAAAAATCTTGGGATGCTCAATGCGAATGTTTTCAAATCCTCTTTCAACAGGCCCAACCTTTTTTATGAAGTTCGGCCTAAAGTGAAAGCCAAAGACCAGATTATCCGCCTTTTTAAAAACAATGTTGGAAAATCCTCCATCATTTACTGCCTTAGTCGTAAAAAAGTAGAGGAGATCACCGAACTGCTTCAAGTTAATGGCATCAAAGCGCTGGCGTACCACGCCGGTATGGATTCTACCACACGCTCCACGAATCAGGACAAATTCCTGATGGAAGAGGTTGATGTAATCGTGGCTACTATCGCATTTGGAATGGGTATCGATAAACCCGATGTCCGTTTTGTAATTCACTACGATATCCCCAAATCACTGGAGGGCTTTTACCAGGAAACAGGCCGCGCAGGTCGCGATGGTGGCGATGGACGCTGTATCACTTTCTATAGTTACAAGGATATCCAGAAACTGGAAAAATTCATGCAGGGTAAACCTGTAGCCGAACAGGAAATTGGGAAACAACTGTTACTCGACACGGTAGCATTCGCAGAATCTTCGCTCTGCAGAAGAACCATCCTGTTGCACTATTTTGGTGAAAAATACATCACGGAAAATTGCGAACACTGCGACAACTGCCTTAACCCCAAGGAATTAATAGAAGGAAAAGAAATGGTAACCCTGGCACTGCAAGCCGTTCTAGATGTCAAGGAACAATGCAAAAGTGAGCACCTTGTCAACATCCTTACCGGAAACGAAACAGCCCAGGTGAAATCCTTCATGCATAATAAACTGGAGATTTTCGGAGAGGGAGATGACCACAAGGATAAATTATGGAACGCAGTTTACCGCCAGTGTATTATTGCCGGATTCCTTACCAAAGACATTGAAAATTACGGCGTTTTAAAAATGACCAGCAAAGGGAAAGGATATCTAGCTAATCCTCATGCCTTTGCAATTGTCAAGAATCATGATTATGAAGCAGAAGAGGATGCCGACGATGTACCTCAGGGTGCAGGAGCTGTTGGAGATCCAGAACTGTTTTCGATGCTGAAGGATTTGCGCAAAAAAGTAGCCGTCAAAAATAATCTTCCACCGTTCGTAATTTTTCAGGATCCCTCACTTGCCGACATGTCCATTCAATATCCAACCACACTCGACGAAATGCAAAACATTATCGGTGTCGGACAAGGTAAAGCCCAGCGTTATGGCTTGCCTTTTATTGAGCTAATTAAAAAACATGTAGAAGACAATGGAATTGAACGTGCCCAGGATTTTGTAGTCCGTTCCGTAGCCAATAAATCCAAAAATAAGGTATTTATTATCCAGAATATCGACCGAAAATTGCCTCTCGACGAATTATGTGCATCCAAAGACCTGGACATGGATACCTTATTGACGGAAATCGAAGCTATTGTTAACTCAGGGACAAAAATTAACCTTGACTATTATATTAACGACATCATGGATGAGGAACAGGTAGCCGACATCTTCAATTATTTTAAGGATGATGCCGAGACCGACTCCATGGAAGAGGCAATAGCTGAGTTGGGTGACGACTACGAAGTAGCAGAAATCCGGCTGATCCGCATTAAATTTCTGGCCGAAATGGGGAATTAATTTTAATTGGAACCGGACTTATTTTCTATCCGTGCAGGCCTGAAGTTTATGGTTGCTCGTATCATTCTTCCTTTGCCGTCAGGGGGAGATCAAGGATGAAAATCGTCTCCTCCAGCGAACTTTGAAAACTTATCGCTCCTTTGTAGTTTTCCAGTATACTTTTCGTAATTGCCAAACCAAGTCCCATACCACCACTTTTTGTAGTAAAATTTGGTTCGAATAACCGGTCACGGTCTGTCTCAGTAATCCCCGGCCCATTGTCATGGATAGCAATAGTCATCTTTTGATTCTGTACCTCTGCCTTTACCAGGATGGTCCTATTATCTTGATTATGAATTGCTTGTATGGCATTCCTGATGATATTTACCAAAGCTCTGCGAAGCTGATTACGATCCCCGGAAACAAAAACCACTGGCGCATCCGGATAAATTACCGTCAGCTGATACTCATCAGGAGCATCAAAAAGTGTCGCGATCTCCCTGATGAGTCCAATCATCTCGACTGGTTCAATCAGGGTAGAAGGCATTCTGGCAAAATCCGAGAAGGCTGAGGCTATAGAGGATAAAGCATCAATCTGCGCCACCAACATCCTGGTTACGCGGTTAAAGTATGTGTCAAAATTTGGAGAGCCCTCATCCTTAACCTTTTGCAAATACTGAATATTCAACTTCATCGGAGTTAGCGGATTGTTGATTTCGTGCGCAATCTGTCGTGCCATCTCTTTCCATGCTGATTCACGTTCTGATCGCGCCAACAAAGCAGCACTTTCAGCCAGTTCAGCAACCTTTTTGTTATACGCTTCAACTAGCCTGCCAATTTCATCTTCTCCCAGGTACTCTATTCTGGCATTTTGTTTTCCCAGTGCAATACCTTTCAACTTCTTTTCAATCTGAAGTAATGGCACCGTCAACTTGGTGCTGATGACCAAAGCAATTACCATGGTAAATAATGCCAATAAGATGTATAGGTTAATAAATGCAATAATGAATCCAGAGACTTGTCTGGTAAAATCATCCTGCCTGTTGAAATAAGGCAAATTGACATAACCGACCAATTCATCCCTTTGGTTGAACAGCGGTGTGTAGACAGAGAAGAACTCCATTCTGCCAAGATTTTCATTGTGCAGAAAAGTGGCTCCTCCTTTTATATGCAGGGCATTATAAGCCTGAGGATTCATTCTTTGGGACGTTAATCCCTGTTCAAAAATCTCTTTCCTGGAGGTGGCCGCAAGCTTTCCGGTCAGGTCATATACATTGATATCTGTCCATGTAATATCTGAAATCTCCACAAGCTGATCCCCCAGAAAATCATGTATGAAATCCAGCTTAGCAGAATGACCTATCCTCAGACCGAGTTCGGAAGAGATAGCCCGTACCTTCTGGTCCAGATTCTCTTTTAAGGAACGCTGAAACTCCTGATAATTATATTTGATTAATGCCCACCCAATCAGGAACAGCAATCCCAACAAGGTTGATAAAAGGGTGAACTGAATTTTGCCTCTTAATTCCATTCTGTCTTTGGGAAGAAATTTCATCCGTTGAATGAACAAAATCCAACCAAAACCTATGATATAAATTAGAAGGAACAAGGGAGGAAAACCTCTTCCCTTTTCAATAAGTGATTCAACAGGATAGCTGACCACCACATAATTTGCTTCGCTTCGCTTGTATACACAATGCGAAAAACCCCCCTTTTCAAAATAAGTAAACTCCTTCGAATAAGTCATTCCAGGAGCTATAACAGGATCATACAAATAGCTTCCGCCCCTGTCAACCAATTTGTTGTCGAAATATTTAGCGTAGCTATAGCCTTCTGTCCGGCTCCTCCTGGCTGCCTGCTGATCCATGAGCAATTGCGGATAACCTTTCCCCTCCGGTATGATTTTTGAATTGAGTTCGATAAATGCCATTAGCGGTAGTCCCTTTTGCTGATCTTTCAGGTGTAGTTCTCCGAGGTAAGAAATCCTTCCATTGAGTCTATCCATAAAATAAAAGTTTGATCCCGGTAAGATCACTCCCTTCGATAATGTAAGCTGATTAAAAAATTCCAAACAAGGAAACATACGTCTCTCATCCGGAAGGAAAACGCTGTCAGTTGCCTCGCATAGGGTGACCTGCAGCTCATAATTGTTCCAAAAACCAGCGAAATAATTCTCCTTAAGATAGGATTCAAGCTTTCGGTAAGGAGGTACCATCAAGGATCGGATTACAGAGTCTTTAACCACCTTCGCTTCAAAATCAGACAAGAAAATTTCCGCTGCCGGATCCCGTTCGGTCGCCAGGGTTACGGCTATTACCTGCTGAACCGCAGATCTTTTCTTTGCACTCTCTTTCTGTGATACCAGGTTCAGTCCGAAACCAAGCAACATACCATACACCAGCAAAGTGGTAAATTTGTAATTTGATAACAGTTCAATTACTGCACGGTCGAGTAAAAAGAGTATAATCAGATATATGATAACCGCTTCAAGAGGAATTTCAATACCCCAAAGCAGTAATCCAGGTAAAATGACCCCCAGGGATATCAGTGCAGGAATAAAAAATGCAAAATGACCTCTTTCCTTTGGCATGGTACATCTGATTCTTACCAGGATAACTCCCAGGCCGACCATCTGCATTGCGATACAGCCCGCTGCCAGAATATTTGATAAGGAAAGAGTAAAATTGCTGTACAGTTGCAATGACAGATCTGAGTTATCAATTAGCAGTAAAAAAAGTCCGGTTGAACCGATAAAATATAAGGAAGCAAAGAGGTGCAAAAAAATATTTTTAAGAGAAAACGAAGCCAGGTCTCGCACCTTCCTGAACAAAATAAAAAAAGATTGGGCTATAAAGAAAAGAAAGAAGGATAAAAGCAGGTAATCACCCAATGAAGAGAGCGTCTTCCCCCAAGCAAAATGGAAAGGGGTAAAAAGCTTACCCGAATATACTTCATCCGGAAACTTAAAATAATTCATCAAAAGATAGAACGAACCGGAGAATAAAATGGAAAACAAAAATTTGATCACGGGTTTAAACACCTGTCGGGAAATCCACCTGCTAAAATGAACAGATACCAGTATTACAAAAAGCAGAAAAAAGAGAAATACCTGGACTTCCTGTCTGGTGCTTCCATCAGGTTTTTGTTTGAAATGGATTCCGAAATGAAACTTTCCCTCTCTGCAGAATACCTGGATATTATCATTTTCCATTTCTGATACCACCTCACACTGATCGGAAAGATTAAAATCATCCTGAAAAGCAGACTGAACATACTTATTCTGGTAGGGGAAATCCCGCTTAATAAGCATATAACCATTTATCGTATAGTAATTTACCTTCTTAGAGAAAATATAAAACCAACCCGTTGGCATCTTTTTCAAGATCCCTTCCTGCCTGATGGAGTCAGAATTGCTGTCAAAGGCAACCAGAGACGAATTCCAGTAAATCAATGTATCATGAAAGGATACGGTATAAAAGAGCCCATTTTTTTCCTGATTTTCCTTATCTGTACCAGACCAAAGTCCTTTTACCTCAATTCCTGGAACGAGTTTGGTGGCCAACAGTTCCATCTCCGCTCTGATTGCCTTCTCTTTGCCCTCGAAAATTTTGAAAATTCTTTCTCCTTCTGCTTTCTGGTCCGTACCTGAAAAAAACACCGGTCCCCAGATGCATGACAACCCCAATGCGATTACTCCTAGTATCAGCAGGATGTTTCCGTAAAAGATATGTCCTGTTCTTTTAAGCATGGTGGTATGGTTCTCCTCTGATAATAGTCATAGCCCTGTACAACTGCTCAATAAACAGCAAGCGTACCAACTGATGTGGGAAAGTTAAACGGGAAAGTGACATCCTGGCATTGGCCCTTTTATAGACAGCCTCAGAAAAACCGTAAGGGCCACCAACTGCAATCACGACCTGCCGGGTTCCGGTAAGCATCTTTTTTTCAATCCAGTTTGCCAATCCGGAAGAGGAGAATTCAGCTCCTTCTACATCAAGCAATACCAGCTCATCCACAGTGGATAACTGATCAAGAAGTGCTTTACCTTCACGCTCTTTCTGCTGATCAACCGAAAGATTGCGGCTGTTTTTTATATCAGGGATTACCTTGATCTCGAAAGGGATGTAGTGAACCAACCTTTTCTGGTAATCCTCTATTCCCTCAAGGATGTATTTTTTGTCTGTGGCTCCAACCAGAAGTAAAGTTATTCGCACGGCATCATGAATGTTAGAGATCCTACAAAGTAATGTTATTTTTGCATATGGTATAAAATCGGGCATTAAATTTGCTGGTAATGGTTATATTTGACAGTTTAATACTTTTATTTTTAATATTCTGAACAGTTCAATCCATTATAATGAAGAAGATTCTTTTTGCTTTCATCCCTGTTCTAATTATGTTGTTCGTGACAAATAATGGCTTTGGACAGATCCCGGGCCAGATCATCACCGGACTAAAATCCGGTGATGCAAGAATGGTTGCATCTTTCTTCAACAATAATGTGGAGCTAGTGATCCTTGACAAGGAAAATGTATGTTCAAAAGAGCAGGGCGAAATGATTCTCAGCGATTTTTTCAGCAAAAACAAACCTTCCGATTTCAAACTTACCCATCAGGGAGGATCCGATTCAGTTTATGGAATTGGTAAAATGCAAACAGCAGGCACCAATTTTCGCATCTATTTTATGCTCAAATCATTTGAAAACAAGCCGCTGATTGTGCAACTGAGAATTGAGAAGGACTAGTAAATTAAAACGCGCATGCCTACTGTGCTAAACACTTTAAAAACTTGGGCCTTAAAAATTCTGGATGGAATTGTCCATCGGGCAAAAAAAATCACATTTCCCTTTTTTGATGGAATACCCCTCTATGACGTGGCTCTTTTTTTCTGGAAAGGCATTGTAGATGGCGCGATTACAACCAGGGCCTCTGCCATTGCATTCAATTTTATTTTGGCAGTTTTCCCTACTATAATCTTCCTTTTTACGCTGATTCCTTACATCCCCATCGACAATTTTCAGGTTCAATTGATGGCATTAATCCAAAGCGTTCTTCCCGACAATGCTTATTTGGTCGTCAGGAGTACGATACAGGATATTGTAACTCAACCCCGTGGGAGCCTTCTCTCTTTTGGATTTCTGGCAGCCTTCATTTTTTCCACCAATGGACTGGTCTCAATTATTGTCGCTTTCAACGGAACGATTCATGCTATTGAAACGCGAAATATTGTAAGCCTTTACCTCACAGCTTTTGGTTTATCCTTGATACTAACTACCCTGACGACTTTAAGTGTTGCCCTGATTACAGGAAGTCAGCGTGCTTTGGATTTTCTGATGGCCAGGCAATTTATCCGGGACGATTATATCTACTACCTGCTGATTGGTGGGAAATGGCTGGTTATTCTATTGCTTTTCTTTTTTGCCTTTGCTTTCCTGTTCTATTACGCTCCAGCACGTAAAATGAAATTCAGGTTTATCTCTGCAGGGGGCACACTCGCAACCCTTTTTTCCATCGTAATATCGGTCGGCTTTTCTTATTATATAAACAATTTCGGCCGGTACAATACACTTTACGGATCGATCGGCACACTTGTTGTCGTTATGTTGTGGTTCTATTTTATGGCATTGATACTTTTGATGGGGTTCGAGCTGAATGTGAGCATCTGGAGTGCCCAAAGCAAGGCTAATGCTTTGCTGAAATCTAAAAATAATGAAGATACCATCATTATCAACACCGAAAAGTAGGATAACGGAACGATTGATTGATGTGAATGATTATTTTGTGAAGTATTTGGCAAGTGAAAACCCTCACCTTTTTAGCCCTGGTGCTCGTTTCTGTAGTAAATCCGCATCAAACTATCATCCAGCGCCTCTTCACGGTCAAGTATCCAGTCAGTTTCCGGCGCTTTGATGCCTGAACCAAATCTCTTATTACCAATGTAGATTCTTGCCTCATCCCATATCCCATCGCGCAGATACGATTCCAGCAGGGATTTCCCTCCCTCAACAAGCAGAGACTGAATTCCTCTCCCGACCAGGATGGTATTGATCTCATTTAACATATCCCTGGTGAAATTGATCCTGATATATTCCAAATTGGGCTTCGAAGACATCTCCTTCTCCGTAAAAACAAGCGTTTCTGTTGATTGATCCAACAGTGCAGAACTCTCAGGAAGAATTGCTCTGCGATCGAGCACCAAACGTAGCGGATGGTTTCCGCTCCAATCCCGCACCGTCAGTGAAGGATTATCTTTTAGCGCTGTTTTGGTTCCTACAAGAATGGCCGCTTCATCCGAACGCATCTTATGAACGGCAATTCTGGAAAGATCATTCGTTATCCAGGTTGGCTGACCAAATTCTTCCTCATCGCGCAAACAGTCAATAAAACCGTCTTCCGTCTGTGCCCATTTTAAAATGATGTAGGGTCTCTTTTTTTGATGGACTGTCAGAAAACGGCGATTCATCCTGTTGCACTCCTCTTCCAGAAGGCCAGTTTCTACATCACATCCGGCATCTCTCAGGCATGCAAGACCTCTTCCGGCGACTTTTTCGTTGGGATCCGTGCTACCGACAACAACTTTAGGAATTTTCATCCTGACAATCAAATCCGCGCATGGAGGAGTTTTGCCAAAGTGAGAACAAGGCTCAAGTGTCACATACATAGTTGATTTGCAAAGAAAATCCTGATTTTTAACAGACTGGATGGCGTTTACTTCAGCATGTGCTTCGCCGTATTTGCGGTGGCAACCTTCTCCTATTATCAATCCCTCATGAACAATTACGCAGCCGACCATTGGATTTGGAGCTACCTTTCCCATACCAAGCCTGGCAAGTTCAATGGCCCGGACCATGAATTTTTCTTCGGTCGGTGCAGTATCAAAGCTGTCGTGATTCTCTACTTTTGTATTTTCCGCCATGTTAAAAACAAAAAAAATAATCAGGGAGAAACTCTCCCCCCTTTACTCCTCCAAGGAGGTGGATAGTCTGACCCGGCTCATCATGGAACATGTTACCGGTTACAGCCGATTGCAAATGCATATGAACCAATCAGATCAGCTTCCGGAATCAAAGATAATGCAAATCGGGGAGATCTTAATCCGGTTACTTGCAAACGAACCCATTCAGTACATTTTTGGTGAAACCGAATTTTACGGATTGAAAATCACAGTGTCTCCCGGAGTGCTGATACCAAGAGCCGAAACGGAAGAACTCGTCGACTGGATCATCTCAGAAGAGAAGATCCACTGTAAAACCTTGCTGGATATAGGTACAGGAAGCGGATGCATCCCAATTGCCCTCGACAGAAATATGCACTTAGAAAAGATCGAAGGATGGGATATCTCGGATGATGCACTGAAAATTGCCCGGATCAATGCCGGAATAAACAGTTCCAGGGTTCAGTTTATCATGCGGAATATCTTTGATACCGGCGAGATACCCGAATCCGACATGTGGGATGTGATTGTCAGTAATCCTCCGTATGTACTATTGGCAGAGTCAGCCCTGATGGAAAAAATTGTAACCGATTTTGAACCTCATCTCGCTCTTTTCGTCCCGGATAATGATCCTCTGATCTTTTACAGGGCGATTGCTCAATTCGCCTCCACACATTTGCAACTTCCTGGCAGTCTCTATCTGGAAATAAATGAGCGAATGAAAGAACCGATTGTAGAATTATTGCTTGAATTTGGATTTAACGAAATCCTCAGCAGGAAGGATCTTCAGGGAAAAGAGCGAATGATCAGAGCAAGGAAGATCAAGTTGACATAAGTAATTAATCAGTGATACTCTGCAGTAAATATCTGTTAAGCGGTTCTGCTTGTAAGATTCAAAATAAAAAATTTATATCCGATCTGTAACAACGCAGGCAATCCTCATTGTTCGGCGATTACCTGATTGATGGAACAGCGAGACATTCAAGATATAAATGCCGGGATCAACATTTTGTGAATCAGAATCCAGCCCATCCCAATAGAGCATGTCTGAACTACCCGTAGTGATGTTGTTTGCCAAATTTCTGATGGTTTTCCCTGCATAATTCAGTATTGTAATATTCAAAATCCATCCGGAAAATTCAGAATTTAGGCGTATTTTCAGCTGATCGTTTATCCCATCCCCGTTTGGAGAAAAAATTGCAGGTTCAATTATCACCGCCTGAATTGTCGAGTCGGCAACCTCTCTTGCCGAGTTTTGGTAACCGGGAGTCGCAAATCCTGTGCTTTCAGCTGCCGAATTCCAGTTGTCCCTTCGTGATGACTGCTTTTCAAAACTAATCCGCTCAAGAGATATTCCCTCCTTTTCAGTTATTAATGGATGATGCATCCCCTCATTGTATGACATCTCATCAATTATCTCCAGGTTCATGTCCAGCAAAACTACGCTGCCGGACAGATCCGACAGCGTAGGAAATTTATCCATATTTAGGAGGCATGGCTGACACTTCGTCCGGTAAAAAAGCAAAATTCCTTCCAATGATTTAGTTACTGCCAGATAGGCCCCTGCTGCAATATATTTCTGAATAACAGACACTTGCGAAAATTGCTTGAGCATCTTAGAATCGTCCCTTGTGGCCAGAAAAAGCCCGGAAAGATCTACTTCATGACCACTATTATTATAAATCTCAATAAAATCTGTTCCATCCGGAAAGGGGTTGAACAATACCTCACTGATCAGAAGATCAGATTTAACTGGCTGATAAAATCCAAACTTCAATGTTTGAACAGGAAGGACATTGCCGCATTCATCTTTCATTCCAAACAGATCCAGGGAATAGTTTATCCCATTAAGAATAGAAGCAGGATTAAAAAAAATCTTCATTACGAAGGAATTCTGATCCATCCTGATCGAGTCGACAACTACACCAAATGTGATATTCCTGATATAATCCATCTGCACAACCGGTTTGATTACTCTTTCCGAAAACTGAATCTGCAGCCTGCTCTTATCGACAAAAGTCGTGGCAAGAATGTGCGGGGCAATCCGATCCGTATTCGTCGCCCTGATGGTATTTTCTGCTCCAGGTGTACCCCCTGCGCCGGAGAGAGTGGTCAGCCAGTTACCAGACTGTCCGCATAACCTTTCCGGATCAATCCTTTCCAGGGAATAACCACCCTCAGCAAATTGTTTTGTGTGCATAGATGGCAAATAGATCAACTGATCAACCAATTCTTTTAAAGGATTGTATAACGATAATGTGAGACCGGAATTTGTAAGCGTGAATCCGGAAATCTCAATTACTTTCCCATATTTTTGAAGATCTTTAGCCCCTCCGGTCGAAGTCACCAACAGAAATCCTCCGGGTTCCATAATTATATCGGCGAAGAATTTTTGCTTACTCCCCAACTCCAGCATCCAATTTTTAAGGTTCACTGATGCAATGCCTGGGTTATAAAGTTCCAGGAATTCGCGGTCGGGCAGACCAGCAACAGGAGTAGGATCAGCCATGATTTCGTTCATAACAATTTCATCATCTGATGGTTGCAATAAATTCAGGCTTAAAGATCTCTTTATACCAGGTGCGGTAAAAAAAGACTCCCCGGATTCCATCCCGGAAGAAAGTTCCATCATCACATATGGATCAGGCCTTCGATTTGGCTCCGTCATTTCAGCTTTACTTTCGATTGGACCAAAAGAGAGGAGTAAAAAAATAAAAATGTAAATAAATACTGCCATATTTTGGAAAATAATAAGAATAATCATTAATTTTGCCGAATCAAACTTTCAAATTTCATCCGGAGTTGAGTTGTTTCCAATAAAGTTAACTCATCTCCGTATCATTAACGAATACAGGATGAAAGATGATGTAGGAAGGAGGATGAGGATTAAAATCGAGGAGAATAAAATAAAACCGTTATGAAAGTAGCAATTGTCGGAACCAGTGGCGCAGTAGGCCAGGAGTTTTTAAGCGTATTGGCAGAGCGTAATTTTCCAATGGATGAGCTTGTCCTTTTCGGATCGGCCAGAAGCAGTGGAACTACTTACGAATTCAAAGGAAAGACCCTTACCGTAAAAGAGTTGCAGCACAACGATGATTTTGAGGGGATAGATATTGCCCTGGTTTCTGCGGGAGCTGGCATCTCCAAAGAATTTGCCGGAACAATTACAAAATTCGGTACCATCATGATCGACAACTCCAGTGCTTTCAGGATGGAGGCTGACATTCCGCTGGTTGTGCCTGAAGTAAACGCAGCGGACGCAAAGAATATGCCCCGCCGAATTATTGCCAATCCAAACTGTACCACGATCCAGATGGTGGTTGCATTAAAACCAATTGAAGAACTCTCTCATATCAAACGGGTCCGCATCTCCACTTACCAAAGTGCCAGTGGTGCCGGTGCTTCTGGGATGGATGAGCTGAAGACACAGACTGTTCAGGTAGCCAACAACGAAGAGCCTACAGTAAAAAAATTCGCCTTTCAGATTGTTCAGAACCTGATCCCTCACATCGATGTTTTCCTCGAAAACGATTACACCAAAGAGGAAATGAAAATGTTTCATGAAACGCGCAAGATCATGCACTCCGACATCCTGGTAAGTGCTACAGCGGTTCGTGTACCCGTTATGCGTGCCCACTCAGAGGCAATATGGGTAGAAACAGAAGATGAAATTTCCGTTGAACAAGCGCGCGCTGCCTTCGAAAAAGCGGAAGGGGTCCTTGTGATAGACAATCCGGCTGAGAAACAATATCCAATGCCGTTATACCTTGCAGGCCGCGATGAAGTTTTTGTGGGAAGAATCCGTAAGGATCTTACAACTCCCAACGGACTGGCCTTCTGGACTGTATCCGATCAAATAAAAAAAGGGGCAGCCCTGAATGCTGTTCAGATCGCAGAATATCTTGTAAGAGAAGGAGTTGTGAAGTAATTTTTCAGACCTGACAGGCTTCCTAAAACCTGTCAGGTTTGAATACACTAATCATCAAAATTCGGGAACAAATAATCGTTGAAGGGAAAGCGGGTGATATGTATTCTTTTAACCTCTTCATAAAGCTCCCTTTTGAAATTTGGGATGTTGATCTTTTGCTTTGCTGAGATAAAAATGGCATTCCCACGCTCCTTTGCCATCCATGAATTCTTCCATTCTTCCAGACTCTTGTTCTCACGTGTTGAAGGAGTGAGGTCATCCTCTTCTTTTTCGACATGGGTAAAAGCATCAATCTTGTTGAAAAGGTAAATCATGGGTTTATCTGATGCCCCAATGTCGGTAAGCGTTTTGTTTACTACTTCGATCTGGTCTTCGAATCCCGGATGAGCAATGTCTACTACATGGATAAGAATATCAGACTCACGTGTTTCATCCAGGGTAGATTTAAACGATTCGACCAGATGGTGGGGTAACTTACGAATAAAGCCAACTGTGTCAGTCAGCAAAAAAGGGAGGTTACCAACTACTACCTTGCGGACAGTTGTGTCCAGCGTGGCAAAAAGCTTGTCTTCAGCAAATACCTCAGACTTGCTGATCATGTTCATAATGGTTGATTTTCCAACGTTGGTGTAACCGACCAGAGCCACCCGAACCATGTTTCCACGATTCTTTCGCTGGACCATCATCTGTCTGTCAATTTTTGCCAGATCACTTTTTAGCAAAGATATTTTATCGAGTATGATACGTTTATCTGTTTCAATCTGAGATTCTCCCGGACCACGCATTCCAATACCTCCCTGCTGCCGTTCGAGGTGAGTCCACATGCGGGTCAGCCGCGGCAGGAGATATTGATATTGTGCCAGTTCAACCTGTGTTTTGGCATGTGCGGTTTGGGCTCTCCTGGCAAAAATATCCAGGATCAGGTTGGTTCGGTCCAGTATTTTGCAATCAATTACCTTTTCAATGTTCCGGAGTTGAGTTGCCGATAGTTCATCGTCAAAAATAACGGAATCGATTTCGTGCACTGTAACATAATCGAGTATCTCCTGTAGTTTGCCTGAACCTACAAAAGTGGCAGGATGCGGATTTACCAACCGTTGGGTGAAACGATTGTAGATTTCGGCCCCGGCCGTTTCTGCAAGAAATTCAAGCTCATCGAGGTACTCATGCACGACCTTCTCTTCCTGCTTACCGTATATTAATCCGACCAGAATTACCTTCTCCTTTTTGACGGATGTGTCGTAAGATTTTGCCATGGCACAAAAATACACAAATAAATTAGGCAGCCATTTCTATTAAAATTCTACCCTGTCAGTTGATTGATTGATTGATAAAAATCTATAAATCGCCCTAATTTATCCATAAAACTGTGATTATTTGAAGTTTACATCAACAAGAGTGAATTATAATATGTATTTATTTACATATATTTACAATTACATAATGGTCAATAAAGATATTGCAGGTAATTAAACTTATTAATTACTGTCTCAATAAATCATCGAGGAGGAATCCTAAAATCCTTAACAGAGTAGGAAATTCTAAATCTAAAGAGGGTTTGTTCCGCAGCGAGAGTAGAATTATAAACTAACTGCCTTCTTATTTTACAAAAATATCCACCTGTTTGAGGTAATCATTCCCATGCCATTTGCCATCGGTAAGCAGCATGAAATAGCGGCATTTCAGGGGTTCTTCAAATTGCATGGAAGTTCCTGAGGCACCCATCATGCCTCTGCCTCCTGCACCATAAAACCCCACATATTTCCAACCTTTGGTCTTGGGATCTCCATCTGTTCCTGCCGGATTATCTGAAACCCACATACTGAAAATCTGGTTTCCACGACCTCTGAACTGGTTAAGGAAGAGGTCAATTTTATCAATTGAAACGGATTTCTGCAAATCCAATATATATCGGCCTTCTCCATTGTCAAACCAGATAGTATCGGCAAGCTTTCCTGATTGTGAATCAAGGATCTGAGACATATCGAGCTTAGAATTCCGGTAATCCTTTCCGTTGGATGATCTACCTGTCGCATAATATACCGCGCTTACCATATTCCCCGATTTCAGATCAGCATAATCGGTTGTTGAGGGTAGAGTCTGGACAAGGACGGTATCCATACCAAGGCTTTTCAGATATGCTTTAAATCTTGGATTACTTTGAATCCTTTGATCAATATTATTGCCAAACAAGGGTTTCTGCAAATATTTCAGTGATTTCATCTCAGGGGTTATCACCTCTTTTACCCTTAATTCAGCAGGTTTACTGTCTTTGAAATCATCGTAAAGTGGTTGCAAAGGTGTGATATCCTCCTGGATGCTTTTGGCAACTGTTGCTGCAAAAATCTTGATTTTTTCATTATTTGGCAGCGTAAAAGACTTTGCTCCTTTCGGTAAATTAAACTCATATTTATACAAGTAGCTGTATTGATAGGCATCATTGGCTTTGGGGGAGTGACGGTGTGATGCATACCATGCAATATCATCACCTTTGGAATACGGACTGGTAATTTCGGCCACCTTCATGTCGTTGAAATAAAGTTTACGGCCATAATGTTGACCGATCCAACCGGTCCAATCCTGCACATTTAATGGGAAAGTCTGGTTTCCTATTTTTAGATTATCCCGGACATCCTGTGTCGCGGAAGCAATAACATACAGTTTATTGAAATCCCCGGCCGGCAAATTAATTTTCTGCCCTTTTGCAACCACAACATTATTTTGTCCATCGGCACCACTTCCTGTTTTAAAGCTGATATCCTCACTTACTATGGAAGCGGGGACTAATTCGGCCGGGATTGTTAACCCGTCTGTCATATTGCCGTCAGCCCTGTTATTGTCACTGCTGAGCACATCTCCGTTAAAAGGCAAATCCACATTTTGCTGCACTATTTTTATGGCGGTAAGATCAGACTGCGCAAACTTTACTGCAAAACTACGGATGCTGAACCTGGTCATGTCAAAATTTAAAATACCGTTTGCAAAATTGGCCGTACCAATTTGCTTTTCCTGCCCATTCACTTCGAAGGCATCAACAATTTTGCCCGGGAAATTCACTGAGATGCTTTTTGCATCTTTACCATACAATTCGTTAAAGCGGACAATATAGTAATCACTTGCTTCTGCTTTTTTGAACGCCATCACATCAACCTTACCCGAATTGATTTTAATTAGAGAGATTTCTTTCCCTATTTCTCCATCGTGTTTGGATGTTTCGAATGCCAGGAGCGGTGCATTCACGAAACTCCCCTGCCATGGTGTCATAGCATAAGCCCAGTCGCCGGAGTGTGCATAAATGGCATACTTTACATCATGTATTCCCCAATCCTGAGAACCCTGGTATACATATGAATTTGCCTTCGGGGTATACATCAGGGTCAGTCTCAATGTATTATTGTCGGGTTTATCTGAACCATATTTGCAGTCTTCCAGAATTGAAACACCATAGTTATTTGGTCTGTCTGTTATATCTATCCATTGCCTACCGGGAACTTCAAATTTAACGTCATTATTGTTAGTTCGCTGAACAGCTGCAGTGTTTAAACCGTATGTAGCGAATTCGTTGACCACTGTTGTTGGGAAAGCTGCTTTCAAGCTCACTTCTTTTGACTGCCAGTCAATTTTGTTATTGACCTCAATCCTTTTGCCAGCTTCACCGGCGGCAAGGCTGATGATCTGGGTAATAGCTGAATTCTGGCCCTTCTTAGTCACTTCCAGTGCAACCCGTACATCTCCTTGTTCAACGATTTTAACAGTAACTTCTTTATTCATGAAGTCGAAGGGTGGATTCTTACGGTCATTCCAATCCATATTCCAGGCAGGCCACTGTGAAGGACGTTCCTGTTGAAATTGAAGCGAGGCAGGTTTGGACAGAACCTCTTTTAACGCTTTTTTGTCATATATTCTTGCAATATCCCCATTATTATCTATTTCTACCTTGAAAAAATTATTTTCAAGTGTCTGATCTTTGGCAATCAATGTTGTTTCCCCTGTTGATTCTTTGGTTTCCCGCACATCATAGACTGATAATCCGGCTGAAGGAATTTGAGCAAGGAAAATAATTTTGAGCTTGTTCCCTTTTGATGAGATAATCTGTGAAGGCACAGGTTTGTTGTTCTTGTCAAAAACGCTGATACCGGCAGGCATTTTGGTGTAGGTAAGTTCTGTTGTTACAACATCTTCCCGGCTCATAGCCACCGGATTATAAACAATTACAGCTTTCCCCGACACGAGCGTATTAAGTCTGTGCGAAATTGCGCTTACCGAATTTTTTATTACTTCAGAAAATCCGTTCATCGCGATAAATTCATCGTTCCATGCATAATTATATGCCAATACCGTACTCGTTCCGGGAAGGATATCATGAAACTGACTTCCCAGAACCAAATCCCAGGAATTATTTAACTTTTGGAAAGGATAGCTAGCTCCGCCAATCCAGTCGGCAACAGATGAAAGCTGTTCTGCTGATTTTGCAAGTTGCTCGTTTTTTCTGTTGGCCCTTTTCATGAAGGACTGAGAAGTCATGGATCCTGCACTATGCTCTGTAAGGAGTAAGTCCCCTGAAAAAGTCGGGAGTTTTTCACGTAGCTCTGGTGTGATATCTTTAAAAATCTGATCAGAAGAGGTCAAAACAACCTTAAAATTACTGTCATCATGTTTAATACTATTTACTGCATTGATGACATCTTTTTCCTTGGGACTTCCGCCAATATCTCCTGTGCCATAATACCGAAAATCAAATGAAACACCATATTTATTAATATTACCCGTCATACGGTCAGACCACTCTTTGTTCTTGTCAAGTCGTTCTTCAACTCCACCTGCATAGCTTGTGGCATTTAATGCAGCCAATAAACCTTTGCCATCAGGTCCTTCCCATATTCCGACATTGAATGGGACTCCGTTTGTTGAACGCCATGTTAACTTCTGGGTAGAGAAACCAAGCAGACCAGCATGGTTCCAAACCGAAGGCAACGTAGCAACAAAGCCAAAACAGTCTGGAAGCATATAGTCAAAGCTCTCTTTATTAAATTCCTTTCTGAAATATTGATTTCCATACAATACCTGACGCAGAACTGATTCTGAGGAAGAAATATTTACTTCCCCTTCATCGACAGAAGAGCCTGATATATACCAGCGTCCTTGTTTGATATAATTAGCAACTTTTTTGTATGATTCGGGATAATATTCTTTCATCATATTGTATCGGCGCGAACCGGTAAAATTGAAGACATAGTCCGGATACTTTTCCAGAAGCTTGAAATTATCTTCCATCGTGCTCTTTATGTATTCATTTATGGTTGTGGGGTATTCCCAGTTCCATTCTGTATCCAGGTGAGCATACCCAATGGTGTACAAAACTTTATCTTTTGAAATATCATATTTCTCTCTTCTTTCAATTGGTTGCGCAAACATTACATAAGGCAAACAAAATACTGCAACAAAAAGCAAATAAATTCGATTTTTCATCTTGTTTTTAAGTTATTGAAAATTTATAATGAGGGTGAATCTAAGTTAATAATGGAACTGTAAAATAAAATGCAGACCCAAAACCTTCTTCACTCTCCACCCATATTTCTCCACCCTGTTTCTCGACAAATTCCTTGCATAGGAGTAATCCAAGTCCGCTGCTATGCTCTCCTTGTGTTCCGATGCGTTTGGTATTGGCACCGATTTTAAAAATATTGTCACGTATATATGCACTCATACCAATGCCTGAATCCTTTACTAAAATCAGAAGATTGTTATTATCTGAACCGGAACAAGAAATCGTGACCTTTCCTCCCTTGTTGGTGTATTTTATGGCATTGGAGGTCAGATTACGCAAAACAGTCTGTAACATATGAGAATCAGCATACACTTCCTGATTCTGAATATCAGTAACCAGATCAATTAATTTTTTCCGGGCCGATTCTCCCAGAAGATACAAACTTTCGGTTACAGCATTTTTTAATGAAATTTTTTGTGGTTTGAATTCTATGAGGCCTCGCTCCATTTTTGCCCATTCAAGCAGATCTTCAAGCAGATTAAATGTATTATGCGCCGAGATATTCAGGTACCTTGACAACTCCTTCATTTCTTCAGCCGACATTTCCTCCGACTCATCAGACATTAAATCGGTTAAACCCAACAATCCGCTGAATGGACTGCGAAGATCGTGGGCAATGATCGAGAAAAATTTATCCTTTTCAGCGTTGGCTTTTTGAAGCTCTTTGTTTTTTAAGGTAATCTCCTGTTCTGCTTTCTTCTGCTCTGTCGTGTCTCTGAAAGTCCAGATTCTGCCATAGTTCCGTTCATCCTTTCCTAAAATCGGAGCGGAGAAACTTTCAAGGACCATCCCATTCCCAAATTCAATCTCATCTTTGCTAACCTCATCGGAATGGTCAAAAAGGTACATCACTTTATTAATAAACTGATCAGGGTATTTGGTCTGCAGGGCTCCATAATTTAGTATTGCAAGAGCTTCATTTTCAACGACAATATCTTGAGGCAAATCGAATAACTCGATGAAACGCTGATTCATGAGATTTTTTTTTCCGTCCTCATCCACGACTAAAATACCTTCTGATGTGGCATTGATCTGAGCTTCCAACAAAGTCGTTTTAGACTGCAGGGCTTCTTCTGTCTTCCTTCGTTCAGTGATATCTTCTTTTATAGCCAGATAGCTGATCGTCCTTCCCTGACCGTCTACAATAGGCGCTATTCTGGCGAATTCCCAATAATATTCTCCGTTTTTTCTTTTATTATGGAACACTCCCTTCCATGTATTACCATGGGTGATTGAGTCCCAAAGATGCTGATATTCTTCAGAAGGGGTTTCTCCCGATTTCAATATCCTTGGATTTTCCCCCAAAAGTTCATTTAAAGTGTATCCGGTAGTTTCACAAGTTTTTGGATTTGCATATTCTATGCACCCGTCAAGATTCGTAATAACAATACTGATTGGACTTTGTTGTACAGCTTCTGATAACTTTCGGACAAGTTCTTCCTTCTGCTTGCGCTCCGTAATATCCTCAATCATACATAGATGATGCAGTGAAATATCGTCATGACTGATCAGTTTTGAGATTGTCATATTTATCCAGACGATTGAGCCATCGGGATGGAAATACCTTTTTTCCATCCGGAAACCATTGATGACACCCTTGACCAAAAGTGCCATCTTGTCCAGATCAGGTTGAATATCGTCTGGATGTGTGATGCTTATCCAATCAATATTGCGCATTTCTTCCATGGATCTACCGGCAATTTTTGCAAACATTGGATTGACCTCGAAAATTCTTCCTGTTATGGAGTCAACGATTGCAACACCGAAAGGAGAATCATCAAAAATAGCTTTGAACAACATATGACCTTCTCTCCATGCATCTAATGATTGCCGGAGATCAAGAATTTCCTGATTGTGAGTTGCCCTTAATGAGTTATTTTCATGCTGCAATTCCAGCAATTGCCGAATAATCTCTTCTCTATTAGTTGACTGGTAGTTCATTAATGGCAAAATTAAACGCAAAAAAATAATTCTAGTGAGCTTTCGAGCAGAGAGTGAAAATATAGTTTTATATTGAAGTTTCAAAATTGAAAATTTTAATGTTTTTATGGCGTATGATGCACTAAAGTATAATTTGTACTTTTGCACACTTACAAGTTAATACACTCAATAAGATGAGATTTTATCATGTTTTGGCCATTCTTTGCATTCTGACATTAGTTTCCTGCCAGAAAAAAACAGAAGGTTTGAAAGAGGGAAAATGGAGAGGCACATTCATATTATCTGACAACGAAATTCCATTTCAATTTGAAGTGTCGGGCACAAACACTGACAGTGCCGGAATATTCCTGATCAACGGCGAAGACAGATTTCCACTTAACAAAATTTCATACAACAAAGATTCATTGTCAATTCCAATAGACCTTTATGACGCTGAGCTTCTTGGCAAACTGGACGGAGATGTTCTTCATGGTAATCTGGTAAAGCATTTTGCCGGGAAACCAGATGAAAAGTTTCCATTCTTTGCGCAGTATGGTAAGCCCAGATTTTCTCAAATTAAAGAAGCCCCATCCGTTTTCCTCAACGAAACATGGGATATATATCTCATCAACGCCAATGACACAGAGAAAACTGTAGGCACTTTCAAACAGAAACAATCAATTATCACCGGGTCAATCTTAACAACAACTGGAGATTACCGCTTTTTAGAGGGTATTGTCCATGGAAACAAATTTGAGTTGTCAGCATTTGGAGGCTCAACTCCTTATTTGCTAAAAGGAGAATTAAGTGATGAAAATCGTTTCACAGGTGAATTTATCACCCCAAAGCGCAAAACCAAACTTTTTGGTTCGAGAAATCCTGAGGCATCATTACCTGATCCTTACAAAGGCTCACAACTTAAACCAGGATACTCCACCATCGAATTCTCATTCCCAAATCTTGAAGGAAAGCAAATATCCCTCAGCGATGCCAGATATTCAGGCAAAGTTGTGGTGGTAACAATTCTTGGAAGCTGGTGTCCCAATTGTCTGGATGAAAATGCATTTCTATCCGGATGGTACAAGGCGAACAAGGCACGCGGTGTAGAAATCATCGGACTGGGTTTCGAAAGAAAAAATGATTTTGAGTCAGCAAAGAAGTCTCTCACAAATCTCAAAAACCGATTGGGCATTACCTATGAGATACTTTTCGCAGGTCAATCCGGGACTGCTTCTGCTTCGAAGGCACTTCCTGCTATAAACGGGATCTCAGCCTTTCCAACTACCATTTTCATTGACAAAAAAGGAGTAGTCAGAAAAGTGCATACCGGATTTAATGGTCCGGCAACGGGCAAATTCTATGAGGAATTTAAAGTGGAATTCAATTCTCTAATTGAAGGGTTGCTGAATGAGAAATAATCCATTGGCAGAAAAAATAATTAATGTCATACTGGCAGATTCCAAATACCTGGTCATTGAAGCACTTCAGTCGTTAATCAGTCAGAATTCCGGCTATTTGGTTAAAGCAGTCGCAAAATCTCAGGAGGAGCTACTTGCCTGGCTTGAAAAAATCAAAAGTGGTATTCTGATTATCGATGCATCCGGACTCGGAATCAGCAAAACCCAACTCAATCAGATCAAACAGCAATTCCCGTCATTTTCGTGGCTGATCCTGACCGATATTTTGACAAAAACTGAATTTGATGAACTCATTAAGTCCGGAATCAAAAATATTGTATACAAGAATATTGAGAAGCAGGATTTGCTTGCTGCCATTAAATCAACATGGGAAGGGAAAAAATTCTTCTCTGACGAAGTATTGGATCTAGCACGGGAATCCAATGAAAGAAAAACAGTACCAGATGCAACTGTAAAATTAACCACTTCCGAGATTGATATTGTCAAACTTATAGCTAATGGAATGACCACCAAGGAGATCGCCGCAAAAAGAAACATCAGCCATCACACAGTGAATACCCATCGAAAGAATATCTTCCGAAAGATGGCAGTTTCCAATTCGTCAGAGCTGATTCTGCACGCGATCAAAGCAGGACTAATTGACAATATAGAATACTTCATTTGACAGCAGGCAGAGAAGGATATTTAAACAGTGGACTTCCCATCATGGCTTTTGCTTTTATTGCTTCAACCTCCTCCCCGGAAAGAGGGGTAATCTTGTCTCTCAGACTCACCGCAATCTTGAAAAGCTCAGCTTCTCCGGGTGGCAGTGCCGCTGTAACCGGGTGAGACAAGGTAAACCGTAATCCCGTCAGGATATCTTCTTCGTTAGTATAGGGCTCATACCACGCTTTGGGATATCTTGAACGATCGGCACCATTTGGCCAGGGGCCTTTTGCCATGGCTTTCAAAGCAAGAATGCCCATATTCTTCTCTTGCGCCTTTTGCAACACCTGGGGACCGAAATTCCCTGCATGCCAAGTGTTGATGCTAAATGGAAACAAAATAGTGTCAAAATCAAAGCCATTTATTAATGCAAGGGCAGCCTCAACTGAATGGGCTGAAAAACCGATAAATCGTATTTTGCCTTCTTTTCTGGCCTCGGTGAAAGCCTCAAGTGCTCCTCCCTTTCCCAGAATTGTATCAACATCTTTTAGCGTTGTAACAGCATGCATCTGATATAAATCAAAATGATCGGTACGAAGATTTATCAGGGATTGATCCAATTCCTTCCTTGCCTCATCTTTCGTCCTTTTCCCGGTTTTGCATGAAAGAAAAACATTTTTGCGGTAAGGTTCCAGTGCTGGCCCCAGTTTGACCTCGGCATCACCGTAAGATGGTGCAACATCAAAATAATTGACCCCTGCATCAATGGCCAGTTTAACATACACTGATGCTTCCTCTGGTGTTGCATCTTTAACAACTATCCCTCCGAAACCAATCATTGACAGCATCTCTCCGGTTTTCCCCAGTGACCTTTTTTCCAGTTTTCCCGGAACAGATTCCCTGTTAATAAAAGAGAGATCTGCAGGAAACAGGCTTATCACAGGTGTGATGTAAGCTGTTGTTTTGAGAAAATCACGACGTTTCATCTGTTAGTAATTTGTTTTTAATGGTCAAATGGAATAACCTTGTCATCTTCATCTTAATTGATATTACCCATTTCAGGGATATTTCATAAAAACCTTTTTTGCGGTGAAAGAATTTTACCTTTAAAGATAATTAAAATTTAATTTGAAAAATTAAAAAATTGAAGATCGGGTGTTCCCTGAGAGAGGAATTCTCAAAAGTTTTAATTAAAATTGTAAAAACAGCATTTTCGTTATAATCATATGAAATAGAGACAATTAGGTGATCAGTCTGGATAGTTGTCCATTCCCAAATCAGTAATCTAAAAAATGACAAACCGATGAGAAAAAACAAATTTTTCACAACAAATATGAAGTCCCTTTATTATATTCCGATCTGTATAGTATTAATTTTTGTCCTTTCTTCTGCTAACAATAAACCGGAAAAAAAGTCAAAACCTTTGGACCTTGTTAATTATGTTAATCCTTTTATTGGAACGGACAAGGAAGGGAATACTTTTCCCGGAGCCTGTTTACCCTTCGGAATGGTACAATTGAGTCCAGACAACGGTTACCAGGGAGTCAAAGCATACAACTATGCCAAAAGTTCCATTTTAGGATTCAGCCATACCCAGCTAAGTGGAACCGGGGATAACACCCTGACAAATTACTGCAATATCCTCATCATGCCGACAGTTGGAGAATTGCTTGTATTCCCGGGAGTAGCTAAATCTCCGGAAAGGATTGCAAGAAAGAACCTGGAAACCAAAATGGATAACCTCTCCGTGAGTGAGAAGCAGGAACTGGAAAAGTTGTCTGGTACCGAACGACGACAGAGATGGAGAGCTCTGCTTCAGGAAGAACAACATAGAATCATGACAGAATTGGCCAAATCCGGTTATGATACTACAAATTTACCCAAAGGATATGAGTCAAATTACAGTCATGCAGAAGAAGAAGCAGCTCCCGGATATTATGCAGTTCAATTGAAGGACTATAACGTAAAGGCAGAATTAACTGCAACTGAACGTGTTGGCTTTCATAGATATACCTTCCCGGAAACTCAGAATGCCCACCTGATCATTGATGTGACCCATTCCCTGAGTTCCGGCCGGGACTCGTATGTAAAAATTCTAAACAAGAATCAAATCGAGGGGTATGTCACGACGGATCAGGAGGGTGATAACAGTCATCCCTTAAAATGCTATTTTTTTGCAGAAATCAACAAATCCATGACCTCTTGTGGGACCTGGAGTGGCAACGATATTAATCAGGGCACCCATGAGATGTCGGGAAAGAATGGCATTGGCGCTTTCCTAAATTTCTCAACTTCCAAAGGAGAACAGGTCTTAATAAAGGTTGGCATTTCATTTAAAAGCATCGAAGGGGCGAGAAAAAATCTGATGGCAGAAATACCTCACTGGGATTTTGATAAAATAAGGAATGAGGCAAAAAACGTCTGGAATGAAAAACTAAATAAGATACAGGTAAAGGGTGGTACTGAAAGCCAGAAAACCAGTTTCTACACCTCCATTTACCACGCTTTAATGTTTCCGCGGACATTCTCTGATGCAGATGGAACCTATTACAGCCATTTTGATAATCAAGAACATCAATCAAATGGCGGACGATACTATGTAGATTTCTCATTTTGGGATACCTACCGTACTGAACATCCATTACTGGCTTATCTTGAACCGGAAAGACAAAATGAAATGATCCATACTTTTCTCGATATGTATGACCAGGGAGGTCGGATTCCCCAATACGTCTGCTACAAGAATTACTATATGAAGGGCATGATTGGCGATCATGCCACATCCGTCATCGTTGATTCCTACATGAAAGGGATTCGTGGCTACGATATTGAAAAAGCATATGCCGCCATGAGAAAAAATGCCATGGTGCCAGGTGAGGTCGCAGACAGCCGAACAGGCTTAAATGATTATAAGGACATGGGATATTTGTCGGCAGATAAAGTACGGGAATCTGTTTCAGTCACGATGGAATATGCTTATGATGACTGGTGCCTGGCTCAACTGGCCAAGATCCTGGGAAAATCCGACGATTACAATTTGTTTTCAAAAAGAGCCCTGTATTACAAGAATCTATACGATAAGTCGACCGGTTTTATGCGACCGAGAAAAGCAGACGGAACCTGGTTGGAAATGTGCAATGAACCTCCCAAAATTATTATTGCAGCCGATGGTCGTCCATACTATAGCTGTTTTGATCCCCTGTGGGTCGGCGTAAGTCCGAACCGCCACTTTACCGAATCCAATGCCTGGCAATACTTATGGCACGTACCCTACGATGTTCAGGGGCTGATGAATACCATGGGCGGAAAAAAGAACTTCCTTGGTAAACTGGATTCACTGTTTATTATGACCCCGCATGAAACCGGGCCTGAATATGCTCCCATGTACAGTAAAATAGGGCAATACGTTCATGGCAATGAACCGGTACACCATGTTGCCTATTTTTTCAATTATGCAGGCGAACCCTGGAAGACCCAAAAAAGGGTCCGGCAGATTATGGATGAAAAATACATAGCAACTCCGGATGGGTTGTGTGGAAACGATGATATGGGACAAATGTCGGCCTGGTACATCTTCAGTGCAATGGGTTTTTACCCTGTTGCCCCCGGGCAAAATATATTTGTGATAGGAACACCATTGTTTGAAGAATCAACCCTCAATCTTGGGAATTATTTCGGCGGCAAAAAATTTACCGTCAAAGCAAAAGGTGTCTCTTCTGCTAATTTTTACATACAATCAGCAACTTTAAATGGGAAAGAATATCGTAAATCATGGATCACCCATGATGATATTGTAAAAGGAGGAATCCTGGTCTTTGAAATGGGTCCAAAGCCAAATAAGCAATGGGGAAATAATCCGGAGGATGTTCCTCCATCATTAAGCGGCAAAGAGTAGTGAGAATAATATGAAGCCGAAACAGCTGGAACATCATTACAGAAAGTCAGACATTACCGCACCTGTTTCAAATTAGTATTATTCACGGAATCAGCATTTTAAGGTAAGATTTTACATCAGGATTATTCTCGACAATTCTGTATACTTCACATTCCCTGCAATTGGCATTCTTAGGTTGTAAATGATGATTCCAGGATAGTGAATTCCTTAATTTTATGTCATCTAAACCGGAGTTTTGGGCAGTTTATTTTTACATCAATCTAAAAGGGAAGAAAATACCATTGTTTACATAATAATACCCCCATTCTCCTGCTGTGGCAGTAGAATAATTGTTCAAATCGAATGACCCATTTCCTGCTGCCAAACCTGGAATACGATAAACCTTAATTGCTTGCGTATCCCTGTTCCATGTCAATGGAGAACCTGATGTACAGGTTTCAGGTCCCATATTATTGATCTGCAAAAAGAAAGCTTTGTTGATGCCGAATACTTTTGCAATACCATTTCCTTCCACGCAAACAGCCGTTTGTTCATCTACCGCAATACCATGTGCGTCTTTACCCAGATCTTTGTTCATCCGGGCCATAAAAGTCACAAGCCTGCCTTCGCGGCCTCGTTGTGTGTAGTGCTGGTCGGTTATACTGGCAATAACTACCGTCTCGACCGAATTTACACTGCCCATATTGTAGATATAGGAATTGTACCCGTTTGAGTTGTCAAAACGTATGACGACAAAATCACCGCCACCGGATTTTTGAATCATCCATTTAAAGGCAGCATCTACATCCGTTCCGCCACCCATCAGGCAAGTACCGCCGGTTGTGCTCTTTGTGACATCCGAAGGATCTCCGGTAAGATATTTGCTGACCTTTGTTGATCCGGAAGAACCAGAAAGATTTATTTGAGGAGCCTGTTCGGTAACCAATCCACCATTCTTTAAGCATCCTGAAACAACCATCACAATACCCAATAAGATTGTAAAATTTGCTTTCATATTCTGCTTTTTTACGAAGTGAAAAAAAGAAATACCTGACTATACCCGATAATTTTCAAAATATATTGAAGTCCAAAGTTAATTGATCAATGAAAACAGGCCATTTAATTTTAGTGAATTCATCTGTTTCTTTTTTTGCAAGTGATTTTTACTTCCTGAAGAGTTTATGGACACCCAAATAAATTATCGGAACTACAAAAAAGGTCAGTATCAAAGAACTGGTTAGTCCGCCGATGAGGGCCCAGGCCATTCCGTTTTTCCATTCTGCCCCGGCACCCCTTGAGAGAGCAATCGGCAACAATCCGATAATCATGGCTAAAGAGGTCATGATGACCGGTCTGAACCGCAGATTGACTGATTTAACAATTGCGTCTTTGGCCGGTAGTGACTGCTTTTGTAGCTTATTGGCAAAATCGACAATCAAAATTGAGTTCTTACCGATTAATCCCACCAGAATAATAAGTCCGAGGATGGTAAAAATACTTAGTGCTTCCATATTTACGGCCAGTGTCAGAAAGGCTCCTATCACAGCCAGGGGAATCGAAAGCAACACCACCCATGGATAGGAAAACGAATTGTACAATGCCACCAGTACAAAATAGATCAGCAAAATAGAAATTACAAATGCGATTGTTAATGACAATATTCCGTCGAGCGTACGTTTTGTTGCCCCGCCCCATACAATGAGGATGGCAGGAGATAGATTGAGTGCCTGAATCTTCGAACGCAGCATATTGCTGATCGTTCCAGCCGGATGACCGATTACCTGAGATTTTATGGTAATAGAAGGAGCACGGTTAATGCGTTCAATGCTGCTGCTTACATAGTTCTCTTCAATCCTGGAAAATTCACTGAAAGGTATACTGGCACCTGAATTGTTAAGTACCGTGAGACGCTGAATGTCGTTAACAGAATTCCGGAAATTTTCGTTGAGAATAATCCTGATTGGTAAATCCATATTGTCATTCTTAAATCTAAAATCTTCGGCTCCATTCAAGGCAGTACGCAAGGTTAAACCGGCTTGCATCATATCAATATCGAGTAAATCCATCGCTTCGCGGTTTGGCGTTACCGAAATAACCCTTTTGCCTGCATCAATATTACTTTGCAATTCAATAGCGCCTGGGATAGCCTCCAGTATGGCATAGACCTTTTGCGCTGCCTGCAATAAAGTATCAGCATTACTGCCTGTTAGCGTTATCTGAACAGCATCATCATCGCGCAATCCAATTAGATTTATTTCTACCGGCCTCACTTTAAGCCCGGGAATTTCTTTCATCAGCTCATACTTTATATGACGAGCGAAAGCCGATGTTTTATATTCCCGCAAATTTTTTGATTTAAGTTTTACATATACTTCAGACAGATATTGTGAATTTGAGATAATCCGGCCACTGCTTGTCAATCCAACATTGGTATAAATAGTTCCCACATCTTTGTATTTTTTAAGAATATCCTCAACTTGCCTTGCTACCCGGTTCGATTCATGCAGTGTAGCATTCTGGTCAAGTTCGAGTTCAATAATAAATTCTGATCTGTCTCCGCCTTTCGTAAATTCAATTCCGATAAACCCTGCCGGGATAAGCATAATGCTACCTGCAAATAAAAGAAAAGCACTGATCATAACGATCCTGGCATGACGAAAAGACCAGGTTAGTCCCCTGGATATTTCAGCTATGGTTTTATCAATTAGTTTTTCTACCCATGAACTCAATTTATAATGCAGGTTGTATTGATAAAGTCTTGCGCTGCTGTACCTGGATGCCAAAAAAGGGACCAGGGTAAAGGAGACGAACAAACTCATCAAGGTTGACGCAACCAAAACCACTGAAAATGGTCGCAACATATCGGCCACCATACCTTGTGCCATGATGATTGGGACAAACACAACTACATCAATCAAGGTTATTGAAATCGCGGTATACCCAATCTCTACCCGACCTTCATAAGCCGCCTGCCTGGATGATTTGCCCATCTTTAAGTGACGGTTAATATTCTCGAGCACAACGATTGAATCGTCGACCAGTATTCCAATGGATAATGTTAAACCAAGCAGGGTGAGCAAATTAAGGGAATATCCTGCATAATACATCACAATAAAAGTGGTCAGGATAGATGTCGGTATGGAAACAAAAACAATTAATGCATTCCGGATGCTGTGCAAAAAAACAAGCATCACTAAGGAAACCAGGATAATAGCCAAAACCAGATCGAGACCGACTGAACGTGCCGCCGCTTTGGTAAAATCCGAGTTGTCCTGAATGAATTCAAAAGTCAGCTTTTCGCCGCTATACATCTTCTCCAGATTCATCAAGGTGGATATCACCTTGTCGCTGATATCTACAGCATTGGCATCGCTTTGCTTCTTAATACTCAGCCCGATAGCAGGCTGTCCGTTCAGCCTTGAAAATACCTTAACTGGTTTTTGATTTTCAAATACCTCTGCCACATCCCTGATTTTAACGACAATACCATACTCGGGATGTTTAAATATAACCAGATTGCGCAATTCATCGAGCGTCTTGAAACGTCCTTTCATTTCAACGGGTATATCCAAATCAAGTGATTCCACACTGCCTGCCGGGATATTCCTGTTAGCCTGACCGACTGCTTTTAAGATCTGCAACAAACTAACATGATTGAGTTTAAGTCGGTCTGCATCGACACTAATCTTCACTTCATTTTCCATGCCACCTGTAATTTCCACCTCAGCCACTCCATTGATTTGTGAAACCGAGGGGATTACAGTCTCTTTACAGAATTTAGTTAATTTCAAAATCCCGACATCCGAGAAAGCTGCTAAACGTATGACAGGCAAATCATTAAAATCAAACCTGGTTAATACCGGCGGACGAGCCTCCGCAGGCAAGTCCGATACGGCTGCAAGCAGTTTACGGGAGGCGTTTTGTAATACCTCATCCACGTTGGCATTGGATTTCAATTCAAGTTTTACCAACGAGAAATTATCCCGCGAATTGGATGAAATGGTTTCAATGCCCTCAAGCGAGGCCAATGCATCTTCTACATGAATGGAAACCTCCTGTTCCACCTCCTTGGGAGAAGCTCCGGGATAGATTGTTACTACAGTAATTACAGGGGGATTAAACTGGGGGACCAATTCGTAGCTCAGTAAAAAGAAACAATATATTCCCGAAAAGATAATCAGGATATAAAATACCGCGAGTAGCGTAGGGCGTTCTATGGAAATACGCGTAATGTTCATATTTTTCCCTGCCTACTTAAATTGACTCTGGGACCCATACTTATTTTTCAGATTACCATGCTAATTCATCTCAATGACCAAATCTCCGGTTTTTAAAAGATAGTTTCCTTCAACAACAATTTTTGCATTGTTGAGTTCATTACCAATAATTTTGATTTGATTGTCGTCAAAATCAAAATATTTAACGGGTGTAAACTCAACCCTGTTGTTCTGTTGTACGACAAACAACCCCATCACACCATTATTATTTGTGAGTGAACGCCTGGGCAATAGGAGCTTCGGCTCATCCATTATTTCAATCTGAATATTTACAATACTGCCGGTCTTCGGTGAATTATTTTCATCAGGAGCCATTGTAAATAGGGTGGCAATTCCTCCGAATTTTCCGGCCTTTTCTCCAATTTCGGAAAGTTGAACACGATAATTCTCTCCATGTCCAAAGTCACCAGACAGGACTGCATTTATTCCCACATGCAAATATTTTGCCTGATCGGGGCTTACGCTTGCTTCAATCTTAACAGATGTTCCTCCAATGATTTCGCAAACAGGTGTTCCCATTCCGGTAGAATTACCTCTTGAAACAAAGATCTGGTTAATCGAACCACCTGCAGGAGCCTTGATGACATAATCATTCAGTCGCTTTTCCAGGCTGTTCATCTTTGTCTGTGCTCCGTCAAGTTGTAGCCGGAATTGCTCCAGTTGCTGCTGCGTAACAGCATCCACCCCGGCAAGGTTAGCAAAACGAAGATAATCCTTCTGAATCTGTTCGAAAGCCTTTTTAGCTATTTCAAATTCTTGCCTGGCATAGAAGTCGTCAATTTGTACCAGGATATCTCCTTTTTTTACCTTTTCCCCTATTTTGACAAAAACATTTTTTATTTCACCGGGAGTTTGTGAAACGACAAACACCTCATCAGTCGATTTTACCCGCCCGACAGTCTCCAGCTTATAACTTGCAGAATCAAGCTTAAGATAAAATATTGTTACGGGAATGGAATCGATCGTTGTTTTTGCTTTTCCCACTTCAAATTGAATTGCCCTTTTATTTTTTGTCAGAACAACTGTTAACAAAGTGATGATTATCAACAATGTCAGGATCTGAAAGATATTCTTCATTTGTTACTATTTTGTTTTATCATATCATTTGCGAAAGTCAGGGTACCAGGAATTATCATCAATCAGATTTGCGAATACCGTTTTATTCAAATTTGATCAAAATCTGATTACTCCATTTAAAATAATCCAGCTCGGCCAATTTTAAACCAAATAATAGTTCTGAGGTTTTAATCTGTGCTTCAAGTAATGCGGATTGAGCCTCAAGAAGCTCTTTTATTGGCAAAATTCCCTGTTCAAACTGACTGTTTGCTTTTTCCAGATAACGTTTCTTCAACCGGGCAATTTCCTTCTGATGCAGATACTGATCCGATTTAATTTCCAATTCTTTCATTGAACTGGAATATTGGAACTGAAAACCTTCTTTGAGTTTTTCCTTTTGTATTTCAAGCATGTGCCGGTCAATTTCCAACTCCTGCAACTTCTTTTTCTTCTCTGCTCCATGGTAAATAGGAATGTCAAGCTTTAGTCCAAGCGTACTGATATTGTTCCCAAAAGCTTCATTTGAAAAAAAAGCCAAATTCGGACTCTGCGAATTCCACAAAAGATTGAACTTAAAATCAAGCGTCGGTAAATATTCAGACTGAACCTGCTTCTGAGAAAATTCATTTAAATTCTGTGCCTGATTTAACAGGTTCATTTGTGGGCTATCTTTTACGACACCTGAGTCAGGAATAGATTCAAAATCAGGGGTATAGTCAGCCACATCACAACTGATTACAATTTCATTTCGTATTCCGGCCAACATCTTCAGATAATCGGTTTTGCGTTGCAGGCCCGAAGTAAATTCTCTTTTCCTGAGTAATAATTCTGCTTTTTTTAAGTTCAAATCCCATAACTGCAAACTGTCAATCATCTGATTATTCAACTGAATTTGCATAATCCCGATCATCCGGTTGAGCCTTGAAACATTAAAATCCATTAAATCCCCTTTTGTTTTCAGCTGTAGTATTTCATAATAACAAACTGCCACATCGAAATATAGCTGTTCCTGTTTTTCTTTCATTTTGTTCGACTCAATAACACTGAAAATATCCTTGCTTTTCCCAAAATTCAGGTACGAAAACTCGAAAAGTCGTTGAGACAAAGAGACACCTGTCAGCAAATTATTGGGTAGGCCAATCGGGACAGGATATGCTCCACCCGAAGTTCCTCCAGATAAAACAGCCCCTTCACTTGCAGGAAATATTGCCAAAGGGACATTACCCAGGTATGTGTAATAATTGGCAAACGCATCAATTTTTGGTAAAAAGAGAGATTTCTTAAGTGCAATTTGCTGTTGCGTTTTTTGAAGACCTAAACTCACCAGCTGCATCTCTTTGCTGTTTTCCCTGGCAAGGATCAACAGTTGTTTTAAATTATAAGAAAGCGTATCATTTTGAGCCGGCAGGAACAAGGGCAGTTGAAACAAAATAAGCAGTAAAGCAATCTTATTAATCGTGAATATATTTTTCATTCTAAAAAGATCTTATTTTTTACCCGCGCTGAAGTGAGGGAACAACGCAGGAACCTGATTTATATATTCAACATATCCGGTTTTACTGCCAATATTTCTTTTTTCCATCAATGGAATACTGATAAATTTAAATAGTATTATCATTGAAACCAATCCAATGGCAGTCCAATATCCAGTTAAGCTAATTAAACTGTTTGAAGATATAACAAACAGGAACAATCCTCCCCAAAAACAAATTTCGCCAAGGTAATTTGGATGTCTCGAATAACTCCAGATTCCGGTTCTGATGAATGAGTTTTCCATGTTCCCCTTCCTGAATCGAATGAGTTGCTCATCTGCTATCCATTCTGTCAATATAGCGGTGAATGTAAACATCGCTGCGATTATATCATAAACACCGAAGATCTCCGTGCTTGATAAAGAATACCACAATGGAAGGCATCCAAGAAAAACGAAAATTGTTGGCATTAAATGAATTCCCAGCAAACTAACAGGCCAATACCAGTTCCCGGTTTTTTGGGCAATGGATGTATAGCGCCAATCCTGATGCCTTATCCCCTGCCAGCCCCTATACCAGTTAGCCGTTAAACGGATACTCCAGAATAGAACCAATGCCAGTATGAAGAACTGCCTGATCTGATTTCCCTGCGGAAACTGCCTCACCAGAAAGATAGCGATAACAGGGGGAGCAACGCTCCAGTACGGATCGTAAACACTTGATTTGTTGATGATTAAGCTAAATATAAAGATCGCGAGGGTAGCAGCAATATCGACGACCAGCACATCCATCATGGTTTGAGAAAATGGAATGTGTGGGTAAAGAAAAAAAGCAACCAGAAATGATAAAAAATAAATGATTGCAATTAATGCTGATGAAATTATCTTTGACATTCATTACATTCAAACAAAAGGACCATTCCCGGTTAAAGATAGGGATAGTGTTTTTGAACAATATACGGTAATTGACAAAGATGGGAAACACGCATTGGTTACTTTAATAGCCCTGCCAGATTATATTCCGGAGTACAGCGAGATGGTGAGAATCCGGAAGGGTTCTGGTTTTTGGGACCTCGAAGAAGACAGTGAGGGAAATGTACATGTGATTTACCAGTTTCAGCCCGACCCGGCCGGAGAGATCCCTTCCTGGCTCGCGAATTCATTTGTTGAGACGCATCCGTATAAAACACTGAATAATCTGAAACGTAGGTTGGCAAAGTAAAATAGAAATTGTATTATTGCATCATTCAGATTTCGGATCTTTATTTTAACTCCGAATTGCTTTTATATCTTCATTGAATTCAAGTATTAACCAATAATTTTAATCGTATGAAAAGTCTAAAATTTAAAGTTCTGGCAGTCCTGTTTGCTTCTTTTGCCCTGATTAGCGGGTGTAAGAATGATACAGAAGAAGTAGTCTCTCCCTTCGTCGGAAATTATACAATTACTAAGGCGGCGGTAACAGAAGCTTTCTCACTAATTACTACTATACCAGGTGTAGCAGTTCCTATCCCTGTCGGTACCCCGATCACCCAGAATATTCAAAGCGCATTATTGAGTTCTGTCAGTTGTTCAACTGCCGACAAAGCATGGGTTGAATTGCGGAGGGATAAATCGATGTACATGAGCTGTGAAGGGGCAAATGCTATTAATGCAGGAACCTGGCAGGAAGTGGATGCAACAACCTTGCTATTGAACATGAATAGCGTCGCTGTAAAACCCAACGGTTTTGCTTTAACAGTTTCGAATGTTGTGAAAACCTCTACCGGGTTGACTGGTAAAACAAGTGTTCCAATGCCGAATACTATGTTTGCACCCGTACTCGGAGCCTTGGGAATGACAATCGCTGCCACTCCGGCTCTTTATATGGTAGCCTTTTCTATTGATTTTACAAAGAAATAAATGATCAAAACAATCGTTTTGATTTTAAAAAACCGCTTACCGAAAGTTAGTGGTTTTTTTATGAGCCTGCTATTTCTGCATATAGTCTGTCTAAAAGCATGCCTAAACACTCCTCCACACTTCGCGGTATTGATGGACAAAATAGCATTTTGTGGCATTTCAAATGGGGCGCTTATTCCTGTAAAATCTTTAATCATCCCTGCCCTGGCCTTTTGATACAACCCTTTTACATCACGACTTTCACAAACTTCGAGTGGGGTGCTTACGAAGACTTCCAAAAAGTCATCCATTCCTATAATATCACGCACAATTTTCCTGGTTTCTTCGGTCGGACTAACAAAAGCGCAGATACAGATCAATCCTGAGTTAATGAGGAGTTTTGATATTTCCGCTATCCGGCGAATATTTTCTATCCTGTCCTCATTTGAAAAACCGAGATTGTTGTTGATCCCCGAACGAATGTTGTCGCCATCCAAGACCTGGCAAAGATATCCTTTGTTGAAAAGATCCCGTTCCAGGGCAGTGGCCAAAGTGGTTTTCCCTGATCCCGAAAGTCCCGTAAACCATATCACTTTGGATTTTTGATGAAGCCTTAACTCCTTCTCTTTCCGTGATACAATTCTGTCAAAATCCGGATAAATATGATTCATCACCAGAAAAGCATTATTTATTTAACTACAAACCAGGGATTTAACAAGTTTTCTTTATTGTAAACCAAAGGTTCATTATTTTCGATCTGATAAACATTCTTGCCTGCAAACTTTACGATTGCATGCCCGGCAGCAGTATCCCATTCCATGGTAGACCCCAGCCTGGGATAAATATCTGCAGAACCCTCCGCAACCATACATATTTTCAGGGAGCTTCCTCTCGGTTTCATTTCAATGGATCTACCTTTTGTATCCATCGATCGAATATAGGCTTCCGTTTCCGGGCTCATGTGAGATCTGCTAACTGCAACGACAAAATTTTCCTTCACCATCGTTAACGGCAACTGTTGAATATTGTTTAAAACTTCATTTTCATCAACAATTGCCTTAAAAGACCCCCGCTCGTCAGCCCAGTAAATGGAACGGGTTACCGGCACAAACACAACGCCTCCAATGGGAGTATTACCCCGGATTAGGGCGATATTTACAGTAAAATCATCATTTCTTTTTATGAATTCCTTTGTTCCGTCCAACGGATCAACCAACCAGAACGCTTCCCATTGATTCCTTTCAGGGTAGGCAACAGACTTGCCCTCTTCGCTTAATACCGGAATTTTTGTAGCGGTTAAGCAGTCAACAATCACCCGATGAGCTCTTTTATCGGCATTTGTTAGCGGCGAGTGGTCGCTCTTATACTCAAGGCCAAAATCAGCATTATAATAGACATCAAGTATTTCTTTCCCTGCATGAATAGCTGCACGAATTGCTATTCCGATCCAATTTTCAATAAACATATTCTGGTTCATTCAATTTCTTTTTCGACCTGCAGATCCCAAAATATCTTCATAAACGAGTGTAAAATAGTACAAACCTCCAATTTGAGCACTCCCAAAACTTGTCGTGTAATAGTGGTTCAAAATGTTTGAGCCTCCAACTTTAAAAGTCGTTTTTATGGCCGGGACCTTATAGGCGACATGGGCATCGATTGTCGTTGCTGCCGGAATCTCTCCCGCGCCAAAACCTGACTCCCACCAAAAACTGTTCTGCCAGTGAAGATTAACATTAAATCCCAGGTTCCGTGTAATTTCAGGATGGCCAATGGATAAGTTGGCTCGGTAATCAGGGGTATTGAACCGGGTTTCCACACCGGGAGATTCAATGTCTTTCAACAACTTATCATATGCAAGGTTACTCCTGAACATTATACCGTTTGGCAACCTGTAATCGAGTCCCAATGCCCAACCGAACGAAGAAACCGGTTCGTCGGTAGTAAAATAGGTCTGGTAATACTGGTCCTTTTCTGTCCCTGCATCTTTGGCCAGCTGGGCCACCAGCTGTACTGCTTCAAACCCCTTGTATTTGTTATAATAGGTATAGGCATCCAGAAAAAGTTTCTTGCCCAATAACAATCCTTTGTACCCAATTTCGGTCGATCTAACTTTTTCAGTCTTTAATCCGGGTAAAAAAATGGGTCCATTATCGGTGATCGGTTTATCTTTTACCGGATTTCTACCCGACATCGGGTAAAGTGGGATGGTGTCAAATCCATATTTATTCTGTACTTCGGGCATTCCACCGATCGTGCGGTAGATACCTGCATTGATGTCAACCCATTGATCTGACGAGGAGGGAAAACGATAGGCCGTCTGAAAGGTCCCCCTGACGCTGTGTTCCTTTTTGTTGTCAAGAAAATAGATCAGTGAAACCCGTGGTGTATATTGGGCTTTGAAATTTTGATTCTTATCGAACCGGAAAGCGCCGGTTACCCTCAATCGGTCTCCAATCAGGTTTTTACTTGCCTGCAGAAATGAGCCAAATTGATTGATATTGATTGGGTGCCCCGGTTCGTCAGTGAAAATTGTCCCATTGCTGTTAACCGATTGGAATCGCTCTGAAAGGCCAACCTGTAACTCCATTACCTTGATCAAATGCGTAAAATTGTACATTCCTTCGACCTGCCCCAGCTTGCTTTTATCGGTTACCCCAGCTCCCCCGTCGGAAATTGAGGCAGAGGATATTTTATGTAGCAGCTGATCAAATTCTGCTGTGCCGTAAATCGGGAAGGATGGTTTTGAATTGTCAAAAACAATTCCGGTTTGCGGATCCCTGTTGTCAGACATCAGCCGGGCAAATTGATGGGCTCCGCTCATATCCCCCGAAACAAGGGCTGTTTGCGTATAAGCAGTTAAATAATCCTGGAACCAGTTTTGCGATGGTTTCCAATCTTCGTTCATCCGCAACGCGGCTCCACCAATATCAAATGAAGAGCCTGAATTTTCAGTAACACCCCACGCCCTGACATAATAGTTGGGGTCATTGATCTCAATCTTCCCGGTAAGGATATTGAACTCACGTGCGGAGAAACGGTTCTGAGCTGTATAAACACTGGTCCCCTGTGCATAATTTGCCTGAAAAATTGCTTCAGTTTTATCCGTGAGAAAATAGTGCAGTGCCCCTGCCAACCTGATATTTTCAGTTTTATTATCCGCTAACTCTCTTTCAATCCAACCGGTACGGGTAACCATCTGGTCAGGGAAAAACGGGATCGCTTTTTGATAAAGAGCATCATATTCCGGAGTTCCCGGCTTTATTCCCTGCGACGCTGCAATACCGTTTATTACCTGAGGCCCCACCTCTTTTAAATTCAGCGATACCAGTGATTCGTCGCCGTAAGTATTCACTCCATCGTATCCCGGGTTTGACAACCTGGTTAAGGAAGGATCATTCAAATCGCTCCGGTCTCTCAAATCATTGGCTTGCCAATCGGTTGCCGACAAATAGGAACCAACAAATTTCAGGGCGAACCTGTCATTAAAAGCCTTCGCATACCTGATATTGACATCATACATTGGCGTTGGATGATCAACGGTCTTACTTCCGATGTTCATAATAGCATTTTGCACAGAAACCGAAAGACCCTGGTAGTTAAACGGATTACGGCTCTGCATAACCAAGGTGCCATTCATTCCGCCTGGCCCATACAATGCAGATGATGCTCCAACTACCATCTCCAGGCTCTCTATGTCGAGTTGCGATAATCCGAAAATATTACCGGCAGAAAAACTCAAACCGGGAGAAACATTCTCAACGCCATCAATAATCTGGTTCATGCGGTAATTGGTGTAATCATTAAAACCCCTGGTATTGGGCAAACGAAATGTAAGCCCGTGTACATTCATATCCACCCCTTTAAGTTGATACAAACCATCGTAGAAATTGGAAGCCGACATTTGTTGAATATCCTTCAGGTTCATCTTCTCGATGCTAACAGGCGACCTCAATATATTTTCTTCCACCCGGCTGGCAGAGACGACTATTTCCTGTCCCAAAAAGTCCTGCTCCTCCAATTTGACAGTGAGATACTTACCTGGCTCAGTTATTTCAATCGTTTTAGATTCAAAGCCTACAAAGGAGAAAAATAATTTGAAGGGCGGAGCAACTTTGCTCTTGAATACAAAATCCCCGCTGTATCCGCTAACCGTCCCACGTACATCACCAACCATGATGATATTTACTCCAATCATGGATTTACCGGTTTTAGACTCGGTTACCTTCCCTTTAATTTCAAAACCCTGGGCAGATACAGCACCCGAAATAAAAAAGAGTACCACAAAAGATACCAGGCAGAGTATAGTTCGCATTAGATTAAAATCAGTTTTAGCATTACGAAAATAGTGTTTCTGCAATTAATATCTAGCTTTATAGCCATATAATTCTGACATCGCTTTATGATAGTTGCAGTTACCGGAGCCAGCGGACATATTGGGAATTGCCTTGTGCGCGAACTGAAAAAACAGGGAGTCAGGATCAGAGTCCTTGTCCACAATTTCAGAAATGACTTGGATGAAATGGATGTCGAGCTTATTCAGGGAAATTTACTCGATCCTGAATCCCTGAATTTCCTGTGTGAAGGTGTGGATGTTGTTTTTCATCTTGCAGCCCAAATATCAGTCGACAACCGCTTTTCTGACCAGGTCTTTGCCACCAATGTTACAGGTACCATAAACCTGATAAAGGCAGCTCAGTCTGGAAGAGTCAAAAAATTCATTCACTTCAGCAGTATTGAAGCTTTTCAGACCAAACCTTCAGATCTGATATTGGACGAAAACAGATCCTTGATTGAAACAAAAACATCAATCTATGGTTTTACGAAAGCTGAAAGTGAGAGAGTGGTGCTCAAAGCCGCGAAAGAAGGCCTGCATGCTGTCATTTTAAGTCCAACAGCCGTGATTGGGCCCTATGATTACAGAGGCTCCCTGCTTGGACAGGCGCTAATAAAAATATATCAGAACAGAATGCCCTATTTGATCTCAGGAGGTTACAACTGGGTAGATGTACACGATGTGGTGTCAGCTTCCATTCAGGCAATAGAATCGGGAAGAAAGGGAGAGAAGTATATACTTTCCGGAAACTTCTGCACCTTGCTTGATACGGCTTTGCTGCTAAGTGAGATTTCGGGATGCAAAGTACCTGCTTTGGTCCCTGTTATCCTGGCACGACTGGCCTGTCCTTTCTTGCAGCTATATTCGGCAGTGACAAGAAAAGAGCCGCTTTACACGAACCATTCTCTTGATCTGCTGGTAAGCTCACCTGCAAATATTTCGTCCGAAAAAGCAAAAAATGAGCTGGGATATGAACCACGTCCTATTAAACAGACTCTTATCGAAACATATAACTGGTACAAGGAAAACAAATACTTAAGCTGATATGATATTACATGAGACCTTTAACATGATTTGCTGGTTGTGGATAGCCATAGCGGCTATCATATTCCCGGTACTTTTAAAAGTTCGACAGCCATATGGAAAACATTCAAAAAACAACTGGGGCCCGATGATTGGGAACAGAATTGGATGGTTTTTAATGGAATTACCTGCGTTGGCAGTATTCGGTTACTTCCTGAGTTTTAAAACCGGTCAGTTCAATACGATCGTTCTCACGGCACTTTTCCTCTGGGGGTTGCATTATTTTCACCGGGTATTTATTTTCCCGCTTCAAATAAGGACATCAGGAAAGAAGATGCCGGTCGTCATCGTCCTCTTTGCTATTTTATTCAATACGGTAAATGGTTTTTTGAACGGCTATTGGCTGGCACATTTTGCTCCTGAATACAGTCCGGGTCTATTCTCTGCTATCCGAATATCAACCGGGGTAATCCTTTTTCTAACAGGATTTTTCATTAACAAATATCACGACCGGATATTGATCAGACTCCGCACATCTTCGGCGGGTGGATATAAAATTCCTTTTGGCGGACTTTTCACCTATGTCTCCTGTCCGAATTTCCTTGGTGAGCTCATTTCCTGGACAGGATTTCTTCTCGTCACGGTTAACCTGCCAGCCTTGTCGTTTCTTGCCTGGACCTTTGTAAACCTTACAGCCAGGGCATTGGATCATCATAAGTGGTATCGGAAAGAATTTCCGGATTACCCTAAAAACAGGAAAGCCATTTTCCCGTCTATATTATGATAGGACAAAAAAAACACTGATGGGTGTCAGTGTTTTTTTACAGGTGAGTATGCGTTTAAATTAAACCCAGATGCTTTAGTTCTGTTAAAGTAAGCGGAGCTCCGACTTCGATAATTGCAGCTTTTCTAACTCCGGCCTGATGGCTGTAATGGTTGTGTTTCAAATTTGCTCCAACGCCTAATGTGACTACCATACCAACAAAGAAAAATGTTAATCCCAATAAAAATGATTTTGCTTTCATAATAATGTATAATTTAAATTGTTTTTGAAATAATTTTAATCAAACATAATGGATGCAAAACAGGTTCAAAAATACGATAGACGAATTGTGCTATTTCATAGACAGATTGGAGAATAGCATCGAAGAAAAATCAAAAATCCCCCTCTGGGGCCGGGTTAAATTTTTGATTTTTTAACTTTAATTCTAATTTTAGACAGTTTCAAACTACTTAAGGGGATTTTTTGTATTTTTTGCCAAACAAATCCGATCATCAATATGGAGAAACAACCCTCAAGAGCAGAGGCATTTAACCTCCTCTGCAAATACAACAAAACGGATAGTCTGATTCGGCACGGATTGGCCGTGGAGGCTGTCATGCGTTATTTTGCAGAGCAGGCCGGCGATGATGTCGAAAAATGGGGCAACATCGGACTATGCCATGACCTTGATTATGAAATGTATCCTGATCAGCATTGTACAATGACCAGGAAAATACTTGAAGAGAATAACTGGCCGGAAAGCAGTATCAGAGCCATTGTAAGTCATGGCTGGGGTATCTGTTCTGATGTTGAACCCCTGGATCCACTGGAGAAAGTACTCTTCGCAACAGATGAACTCACCGGATTAATCACTGCCTGCGTTTATGTCAGGCCCTCCAAAAGCATTCTTGATCTGACAGCCAAATCGGTGATGAAGAAATGGAACACCCGCGCTTTTGCCGCAGGAGCCAACCGGGATGTGATTGCCAAAGGAGCCGAAATGCTGGAAAAAACAGTCGGGGATCTCGTTGAAGAGACCATTACAGCCATGCAAAAGTCGGCAGAAGGAATAGGACTTCAGGGAAATCTTTGAAGTTGCACAAATAGATTTCCCCGAGGATATTTCACCTTTGGTCCCGCATTTTATCTTATTACTGACTAAATTCCCTAAACCATACATAACAAAACAATGATCAACATGGCCAACAATAAATTAGTGAGAATTTTTCTTCTGTTTATGCTAATCAGTTCTGTAAATTTATCCAAGGCACAAAACTGGCCCGGGTGGCGTGGACCCAATGGGGATGGAACCAGCTCAGAAATGAACTTACCCCTGTATTGGGATTCTACTACAAATATAATATGGAAAAGTGCGATTCCCGGCATTGGATATTCTTCCCCGATTGTCTGGAAAGACAGGCTGTTCACTGCTACTGCATTGCCTGAGACCGAAGAGAAAATTCTGCTTTGCTATGACAGTAACAACGGCAAATTATTGTGGCAAAAAACCGTTCTGAAAGGCAGGTTTGAGGCCAAACACAACGACAACAGCCATGCTTCCGGAACTCCGGCCACAGATGGAACCTTTGTTTATGTCTCTTTCCTTGATGGTCCTGATGTTGTAGTTGCTGCCTATGACTTTGAAGGGCAGCAGGTCTGGCTTCAGCGACCCGGCACATTTAGCAGCCCACACGGGTATAGTTGTTCTCCGGTGCTATTCGAAGACAAAGTGATTATTAATGGGAACAGCAAAGGAGATCATCCTTTCGTTGCTGCGCTGAGCCGTGCGGATGGACATATCATTTGGCGAATTGATCATGATCAGAAGGCTCACAGTTTTAGTACACCGATCATCAGGGAGATGGCAGGAAAAATGCAGATGATTTTTTGCGGCAACAAGGAAATCTCATCCTATAATCCGAACGATGGTACCAGAAATTGGTTCGTATCAGGCCCTTCTGAAGACTTCTGTTCCAGCCCGGTGTACAATGAAAAGTCGGGATTAATTCTTGTCAGCAGTGCCTGGCCTGTACGTACGCTGGTAGCGATTAAACCGGACGGACAGGGCAATGTAACCGAAACCCACGTCGTTTGGAAATCCTCAAAAGGTGCTTATTATGTTCCGTCACCGATATGTACGGATGATTATCTTATTACAACCATGACTAATGGTCAGGTTCACTGCATTGACGTAGCCACGGGTAATATTAAATGGACGGAAGGGATGGGCAAACAATATTCTTCACCGATCCTTGCAAATGGATTGGTTTACATCCCCAACGACGATGGTGTGATAACTGTATTTAAACCAGGCCCGGAATTTATACCCATTTCAAAAAATCCCATCGGG
>JANYKW010000091.1 GCA_025358025.1 Bacteroidia bacterium
GCACCTACCATCTCGTACACTGAAACATCAGATGTACCCAGGAACATGGAAGGAACAGCATCGATCGGACTGGTAATTCCCAGTTTATGCATCATATCTGCCATGGCCTGCGGATTGAATTGCTTCATCACCCAGGCGGAGATCTGGTTGACAGAGTTAGCCAAACCCCATTTAAGCGTCACCATCTTGCCGTCCATTTTGGTCTCACCGGAGTTTTTGGCTGTCCAGGTAGTACCGTCAAACAAAGAAAACGAGTGTTCAGTATTTGGAACCAGGGTACAAGGCGAAAAACCGTTCTGCATGGCCAGCGTATATAAAAATGGCTTTACAGTCGACCCAACCTGCCGGCGTCCGTTTTTCACCATGTCATACATAAAATGCTTGTAGTTGGGGCCACCGACCCATGCCTTGACTTTACCTGTTTTAACCTCCATCGTCATCATGGCGGAACGCAAAAATCCCAGGTGGTATTTAATTGAATCCAACGGTGACATGAGGGTATCTGTCTCCCCTCTCCAGGAAAAAACAGTCATCTCCGTGCGAGTGTTGAATGCCTTTTTGATCTCTTCAGCACTTAATCCCTGCGAATGCATCGAGCGGTAGCGATCACTCCCCTTCATCATGTTGTCATATACCTGCTGGGCCTGCTCGTTTGTCAGGTCGTTAGAGAATGGACGATTCCGCTGACTTTTAATCCGTTCATTGAACAATGGCTGAACATTCTTACTCAGATGGGTAACGACTGCCTTCTCAGCGTATGACTGCATCCGCATATCAATGGTCGAAAAAATCCTCAGACCATCTGTATAAATATTGTATAGTTTTCCATCAGGTTTGGGATTTTTTGCACACCATCCATAAAGTGGATTATTCTCCCACTCAACAGAATCATCTACAAATTGCTGCATCTGCCAGGCCTTGTATCTTTCGCGGTCAGGCTTTGGAGCGGTAAGAATTGAGCGCAGATACTCTGTAAAATAGGTTCCCGGAGTTGATTTGTAGTCCTCCTTGTGAAAATTCAGATTTAACGGAAGATTTTTGCACGAATTATATTCTGCATCCGTGATATATCCATTTTTATTCATCTGTGACAAAACAACATTTCTTCGGCTCAAGACCAGTTCAGGTCTTCTGATGGGGTTGTACAGGGAGGAATTTTTAGCCATGCCAACCAACATGGCTGCCTGTTCCAATTTCAGCTGATCGGGAGTGGTGCTGAAATAAATTTCTGATGCAGATTTGATGCCGACCGCCAGATTAAGAAAGTCATACTTATTAAGATACATGGAGATGATCTCCTCCTTGGTAAAACTTCGTTCCAGTTTCACGGCAATAATCCATTCCCTTAATTTCCTGATTGCCAGTTGAAATTTGTTCGTAATATCTTCCCGGGGAAAGAGCATCTTGGCAAGCTGTTGAGAGAGCGTACTTCCACCCCCTGCACGCTGATCTCCGGTAGCAAGGCCCTTAAAAACCCTGAATAAACCGCGAAGGTCGATACCAGGATGACTGTAAAAGCGTACATCTTCTGTGGCTATCAAAGCATGAATGACATGTGGACTGATTGCATCAAATCCGATAAAGGTGCGGTTCTCTTTGAAGTAATATCTGCGCATGACCAGACTGTCTGCAGTATAAACTTCAGAAGCGAGCGAAGATTCAATGTTTTCCAGCTCTGTCAGTGTTGGCATATATCCAAGCTTCCCATTGCCGATCAGGCTAAAAAGAATGACCACAAAAATGATTCCGGTTGCAAAAACAGACCAGAATATGATCAGATATTTTTTATAAGGATTGTTTGAATTCATAGATGGGTGCAAATATAGTAATCAATTTTTTTGATGCTACTAAATTTTATTATTACACAGAGGAACACCAAAAGGTTATACAGAGGAACACAGAGAATATTTTATGTTTCTCCGTGAAACTCTGAGTTTCTCTGTGCAACTCTGTGTAATAACTATTTAGCGTAAATCTTAAAAAGAACCTGTTTCTGAATTTCATCACATCGTTTAATAACCTCTTTTTCAATACGATCAGCTTGTGCCAACGTCTCTTTCACCAAATTTGGATCCTTAATTTCCACCGCGTTGATCCTGACATTTAGGCAGGCTCCTGAAACTGCTGTCCTCAGGCAAAGTGAACCCACAGCCACATCACTGGCAGAATTGGGATTACCAATTTCGACCATCCTCTCCAGCAGATCAACCGCATCAGCTGCCATTTTCATTACCTGAAAGGGAATATCTATGGCAAGAAGCGTAGCCTCCTGAATGGCTTCCCTGCGAATTTCTTTTTGCTCCAAACTCTCCTTTGGCATACCAATAGCCTCCATTACCCGGTTAAATACCCGGGTATCTTCGTCAACCATCGTCAGCAAATTCTCATAGGTACTTTTGCCTTTTTCAGCCAGATCGGAGAACTCTTCCCAACGGTCGTCCCATCCGCGTTTATGGGCAGAAAGGTTGGCCACCATGGATCCGAGTGCGGCACCCAGAGCCCCGACTGCAGCAGATACAGATCCGCCGCCGGGAGCGGGAGAGTCGGATGCTGTTTCATAGATCAATTTTCTCAGGGAGAGGTCGACGAGTTGATTTTTCGCCTCATCTTTCAGCAAGTATTCAATAATCCTCTTTTTCGGATCGAAAGGTGCCAGTTCATTCAGTCCGAGTGAACGAACAGCTATCCCGATGATCTCCTCATCAGGTATACCGGAAGATCGCTTTTGTTTGTGCAGAAAATATTTACCCGCATCGAGCATGCACTTAAGAGGTACAACACCGATCAGTTCTGAACCAGTAACCCTGATTCCCCTTTCAGCGGCCCTTTCACACACTTCGTCAAAAGCAGCATGAACAGGCGTTACAGCGATATCGGTGAGATTCATGGAGATTTGAGCCATCCGGTACTCCCTGATGTACCAACCAATGGCCCTGACCTTTTTAAGTGTTCCAGGAATGCGAACCGGCTCACCTTTTTCGTCGTTGACTATTTTACCGGTTAATGGATCGCCCTCCCGCAGGATCCGGCCTGCTTCCCTCACATCGAATGCGATGGAGTTAGCCCTTCGGACTGAAGTTGTATTGAGGTTGACGTTGTATGCCACGAGAAAATTCCTTGCTCCAATGGCGATGGCACCGGAACGGGCATTGAATTGAGCCGGACCAAAATCCGGTTTCCAATCCTTGGATACAACTTTGACCGGTAGTCCTTCGTATTCTCCCGAACGACAGTTTGCCAAACTCTGACGTTTGGGTTGATACGCTGCCTGTTCGTAACAATATACGGGAATCCGGAGTTCATCACCGACCCGCTTGGCCAGGGCTCTGGCATATTGAATGGTCTCTTCCATGGTAATGCCGGAAACAGGCACCAACGGACAAACATCCGTTGCCCCGAAGCGCGGATGCTCACCGGAATGGTGGCGCATGTCGATCAGATCTGAAGCCTTTTTTATCGCCTGAAAAGCTGCTTCCACCACGCTGTCCGGTTCTCCCGCAAAGGTGACAACAGTCCGGTTGGTGGCATATCCAGGATCCACATTGAGCAACTTGATCCCCTGCACTTTTTCTATCGTTTCGGTAATCAGACGGATTACTTCCATCTCTCGTCCCTCAGAAAAATTGGGTACACACTCGATGATTCTTTTCATAATATTATCATTTTTCAGATAGTTGTAAAAATACGATCCTTTGATCCTTTTTTAACAAGAAATAAGACATGAGACTTGAGACATGAGAAATTAGATATAGAACTTGTGACATGAGATCCGTGAAAGTGTTGGTAGAACAACATTGCAAAAATCTCAAATCCTTTCTCAATGACTTATATCCAAACTCTTATTTCTCATGTCTCATCTCTTATCTCTTTACCAGAATCCCTCTTTTCCATATCATGGAAGGTTTCAACATACCCTGCTGGTACAATATTTCTTTGTAATTCCTGCCGGGAAAACCTGTAAAATCGGCTATTTTGCCCTTTTTGAGAATTCCCCTGTCATCCAGATTCAGCGAATGGGCGGCTCTGCATGTAATGGCCGACAGCTGCTCGGCATTGGTCAGCTTTTCAAAAGTACCCAGGATGGCTGTCTGCAGCAACAGATCACCCATCGGCGCAGAACCCGGATTCCAGTCAGATCCGACAGCCAGGCTACAACCGGCATCAAGCATTTTTCGGACTGGAGCAAATCTGCATCCTAATCCCAGGGAAGCCCCTGGCAGGGCAATTGCAACTACCTCAGAGGCTGCAAGTTGTTTAACTGCCTTACTGCCAATCATTTCCAGATGATCTACACTTCTGGCACCAACTTTTACTGCCAGTGAAGCCCCTCCAGAGGTAAATTGCTCACCATGTACAACAAGTTCAAATCCCATGCTTTTTGCCTTTCTCAAATATATCCCTGCCTCGCGAACGCCAAAGGCCCCCTCTTCCACGAAAATATCTACCCGGTAAGAGAGCCTGTTCTTATTGATTGCCGGAAGCAGTTGTTCTGTCAGGAAATGGAGATACTCCCCGGTACCTCCCTCAAAATCCTTCGGTTTGATATGCGCTGCCAGGCAGGTTGAGACCAGATCAATGGGATGTTCCTCCCGGACCGACCGGATGATTTCAAGCAAACGAAGTTCACCTGCAAGATCAAGTGCGTAACCGCTTTTTACCTCACAAGTTGTTATTCCATTTTTGAGAAGGCGGTTTGCTCTCAAAATCAGTTGTTTTTTCAGCTCCTCATCAGAGGCAGCTCGGGTTTTGGTCACGGTATCCCAGATGCCACCACCGCTTTGGGCAATTTCCTGATAACTCTTCCCTTCCAGTCTCATGGCAAAGTCATTTTCACGGCTGCCTGCCCAGCAAATATGGGTGTGCGGATCTACCAGACCAGGAATTGCAATTATATCATTGTCAACAAGTTGAATTTCAGAATTGAAAGAATTGTACTTAATACAAATTTCCTTGAAGAGTCCAACCTCCAGAATTTTCCCATCCTGATGGACAATTCCAGCTTCCTCAACCACCTCCAATTGGGCATCTTTCAGACTGCCTTTCAATGGTATATGATCCATGGTTAAAAGCTGTTTGAAAGGACCGGTTATTATTAGTGGGACGTTTTGGTAGCTCATTTCAATAAAACTATTCGTTTCAAGAGGATAAACTGATACGATGATTTGTGAATACTATTTTCAAACATTTATTCTAAAACCATTCAGCAGGCTTGTGCAGTATGTACCCATCTTTTTTTATTACTTCCTTCTCAAATTGATTGTCGAATAGTTTCTTTCTTCCAATTATTTGAAATCCCTTAGCCACTCCTGCCACGGTATTGTTATGGCGATAAGGAGGAAAAAAAACTGATACTACTTTACATGGAAAATTATGATGCACTGCTTTGATAGGTGAAACTAAATCGCTATCGCCTGAAATTAAGATTGCTGTATCGTATCTGTCATGAAAAGCATCGACAATTAAGTGGGTGGCAATGTTTACATCGGTCATTTTCTCGTTGGATATACTCCAATTGTGACCACAGTTACCACATTCAATTTTTTTTGCTTTATAAAGACCATAGATTATTTTTACTTCCGTAGTTTCTAGAGCCTCCAGGTAGGTAGATTGCCTTTTTTGCTTTTGAGGATTGTTTGTTATTCTGCTCGTAAAGTATTTTACTTCAACCAATTCTTGATTTTATGTCAAATAGCTTCGTACTAATTTTTCAACATTTAGCCATTTACAGCGACTAAATCCAGCATCAATCATCCCAAAATAGAGATTAAACCCGTCAATGTAAACAATTACCCTATTTTTGTTATGATCCATTTGTTTATCATTACTGAAGTTTCGCATTAGAAATTAGATACAAAAAAAGATAGGCCTAAGATAAAAAAAGTAGCATGGAAATTTGTTTATATTACTGAAAATCAGTAATATTAAGTTGTCAAACAAAAACAAAGCTACCATGCTACGAC
>JANYKW010000099.1 GCA_025358025.1 Bacteroidia bacterium
TATGGGAAAGTCGTTGCTTCAGATTTTATTGTGGTTCAGAATCCGCTGGATCCGGATGATTGCAACTCCATTCTCACAAAACTTCTGCATCAACCAGACTACAATGGGGTGATTGTTCTTTGCGGAATTCATACCTCTGAAGAAATGGAGACTGTCTGGATAAGAAATAAAAGCAATCTTTCCGTCCGTATTGCATTGGATCTTTTTGAGTTTGGGATTTTCATTTGCAGGAAAGGGTTGCAGAAGGAAGATTTTGTGGTGCGATTTTGAATATAAACCTGACAGGTAATTAAAAATTTCCTTTAAGTTTGTAATTCTAAAATTGTTTCTGATGGAAAATGTGATCAGATTAAAGGATATTGTTAAGAATTATCAGGTTGGCAATCAGGTAGTCAGGGCGCTAAGAATGGTGTCTCTGGATATAAAAAGGGGCGAATATGTAGCCATTATGGGTGCTTCAGGCTCTGGAAAATCTACGCTGATGAATATTATTGGTTGTTTGGATACCCCAACATCCGGAAATTATAAGTTGAATGACAAAGATGTCAGTCTGATGGATGATGACCGCCTTGCAGAGATCCGCAATACGGAGATTGGATTTGTTTTTCAGACTTTTAATCTTTTACCAAGATATTCAGCCCTCGAAAACGTGATGCTTCCTTTGGTTTATGCCGGTGTAGGTAAAGCAAGAAGGGAAGAGATTGCTTCCGGTCAGCTCGTGAGTGTAGGGCTGGAAGACCGTATGGAGCACAAGCCCAATGAGTTGTCAGGCGGACAGCGTCAGCGTGTGGCAGTTGCCAGGGCATTGGTAAATACCCCTTCCATTCTTTTGGCCGATGAACCTACCGGGAATCTCGACTCCAAGACTTCTGAAGAAATTATGAAACTCTTTGCTGAAATTCATTTGAAAGGGAATACCATTATTCTGGTAACACATGAAGAGGACATTGCCCGCCATGCTTACAGAATCATTAAATTGAAAGATGGTATCGTTGAGCACGATTATTTGAACCCAAATCCTATATATTAACGTAGAAGGTTGAGAAAAAAGACGGAGTTGACGGAAAGGACGGGGTTGACGGAAGGTTTGAGGAACCGGTTGTGCAGATTCCAAAAATTTGGGCTAACAGGCTAATAGCTAAATTTTAATGTCTGTTAATAGAGAGTAATTAACAAAATGAGAGTATATACCAAAACAGGCGATGATGGTACTTCCGGTTTAATTGGGGGTACGAGGGTGGAGAAGTATGATCTGCGTCTTGAGTCGTATGGAACTGTTGACGAACTGAACAGCTGGCTGGGCTTGATAAGGTCTCAGCCAATAGACCAAAATACCCGGGAAGTTTTGCTTTCTGTTCAAAACAATCTATTCGTGATTGGTGCCAGGTTAGCCACTGATCTTTCCCGGGCAGATCTGGCAGACAAATTGCCCCTGAGTATGGATGACATTGCAAAATTGGAAAAGGAGATGGACCTGATTCTTGATCATTTGCCTCCGATGGAACATTTTGTTCTTCCTGGAGGTAGCAATACAATCTCATATTGTCATCTTGCCAGGACTGTATGCAGACGCGCGGAACGGAGGGTTTGCCAGCTGGCTAAAGGGGTAAGCACTCCGCCCGAGATTATTAAATATCTAAACCGACTATCAGACTATCTTTTTGTTCTCTCACGTAAGATAGCTGTAGATGAGCAAGTTGATGAAGTTCAGTGGCGGCCGTAAAATTTATGCGTATTAATTTTTATTCTCACAAAAAAATAGTAACATCGCAAAACCGTTAACAATAATCTAAATTATTCAAATATGTACTGGACATTGGAATTGGCTTCAAAATTAGAAGATGCTCCCTGGCCTGCAACCAAGGATGAACTGATTGATTTCGCAATACGTTCAGGTGCGCCACTTGAAGTAATTGAAAATTTGCAGGAGATGGAAGATGAAGGTGAGATTTATGAATCTATTGAGGATATCTGGCCGGATTATCCGAGCAAGGACGACTTCTTTTTCAATGAAGATGAGTACTAAAGAATAGTTTTTTCTTGCTTTTTGGATGCAGGTTTCTTTTCGGGGCCTGCTATTTTTTTACGTTTCTCTTCGAGCGGGAAGATATCAAAACGGTCTTTTGGTTTTTCACTCTCTCTCCATTGGAATCCCTTCAGGGTAGCATCTTCAGTAGTTAATTCTTTCATTGGAATAGTTTTTCCTTCCGGTTTAGGAAAGAAAGTGATGCTGTCAATTTTGCTGTTTAGCAGATAAACATTGATCTTGCTGCTCTCCAACTTGTTCATTCCTGAATAGCGATCCTTGCTTTTCAGATAGTAAAGGGTAACTGCATTCCCGTTAACTTCAATTGTTTTCAAGGCATTGTTAAAGATGTACCCAATCAGCACCTTTCCTGAAATCTGGTTGTATTTGATGGAATCCTCCCTGGAGATGATAAACCCATTGTTGTCTAACCGGGCTATATCCGGGCCGGGATGGTGGGGTCTGTATTCAATCCGTTCAGCTGTCATCTGATGTACTTCTGACCAAAGTACAGGGTCATTGAATAATCTCATGACAGAATCTTTCATTTGGTATGAGAGAGAGTCACATATCCCCTGAAGATCTTTTTTGTAAAATCGCACCCTGTGATAGGCCATAAAAATTTTATCGTCTTTCTTTTTTAATGTATCAGAAGCCGTAGCAAGAGAATCTATGACTGCTGAATTATCCTTAACGGGTATGGATATTCGGGATGACACTTTGGCCGTATCTAAAACTGTGTATAATGAATCCAGGATCACCGGTTTCTCTTTCACTTCCCGAACCATCTTCGCCGGAACCTTGCTGGTGTCAGGAAGCGAAACTTTGCTGGTGTCTGTAGCAGATACATTGCTGGTGTCTGCAGTAGATACTTTTCCGGCACGTGCACGCGAGCTTCTGCGGCGGGTGCGACCAGACGATACTTTGCTTTTTTCTCCAGGTGAGGCCTTGCTGGTGTCGGGAGGTGCCAAACGAGAATCTGGTGTTGCTGCAGGTTTTTTACCATTTGTAGATTCGGTCATACCTTTTGGATCCGGCACAGGAACCGCAGAGTCCTCGACCAATGGATGTTGGATAACTGCTGCCTCTTTTTTAAATGATTTTATTTTTGTTGTATCTGATTTTGCCGGAACTGATCTTGCCATATCTGGTTTGCCCTTAACAGGCTTCGTCGGTGCAACAATCTTGCCGGCACTTTTTTTGGCAACCTCTTTTTTAGCCAAATCCGGGATTGATTTTAACGTGTCTGCATGGAGGAAAAGTGTGTCTTTGGGGGAGAATTGCATAAATACTGCAGAATCGGTGACAAAGGCAATCTTTGTTTTTTCGTTGTAAATGCCGTTACGACCGGTTATGCCGATATGATTGGTCGTATCCGATAAAAGAACCCTGCTCCTGGCTCGCCCGGTTCCGGCACTTCTGGAGTAAAAGATGGTATCACCCTGAAGAGACTGCTCTTTACCTATTATTTTGGATGCTTTGTAAAGCTCTGCAATGTTGGTTCTGGTGTCATACCATCCCTTTTCCGAATACAGGGTACCCTGCCTGGTCGTTCCCACTATGTGCGTGGGACCGACGATGAAAACTCTTTCGGTCTTGCTGTTGTATTTCAGGGTATCAGCAGTAAGAATAAAATCTTTGTTGGTTACCTTGACGGAGTCTTTGAAGAAGAATAGATCTTCGTTGGAATAGTACCGTCCAATTTTGCTGACGAGGACATTGGCTGTGTCGACGATTGTGCCCCAGGTTTGGTAGTTGCCTACATTGGCTTTCAGGTCAAATATCAGCTCATCGGTGGTTAGTACAATGGATTTGTTGACAAGCTTAACATGCCCTTTCACTCTGGCAATTTTACTATTACCGTCGTACTTGATCCGGTCTCCATATAGATTCAGCGTATCTCCCTGAACGATATGCACATGGCCAAAAGCATCCACCATATTGCTGTCTTTGTATGAGTAAGCGCTGTCGCAATATAGAAGTACATTGTTGTGGCTTAGTTCCACATTGCCAATAAGTCGGTCGGCATTTGCTATAATTCTGACATCATAGGTGTATAAATCGGAATTGAGAATTTCGATTCTTTTTTTGCGGCTGTCAGGTTGAGGCAAAGAGCCGGATACGACATGAAATGCCACGATCATAAGCAGTGAGGCCAATAGGCTGTAACCTGATTTCCGGATTCTCATAATCAACTTTATTTAATCCTACAATCCGTAAATCCATTAATCCTAATCATTTTTTCCAGGATTTCAGCTTGAAATTACAGTTGCTGTAAATATCATCAATATGGATATAAGTCTTTGACTGCTGCTTAGCAATCCATGAACGGTATGTATCTTCTTTCTTTTTTCCCAGAAAGACTTCACTTAAGTGCTGATAGTCTTCCTGAAGATTGGCAGGATGTGCGGTCGATCTGGAAACCAGCTTGATGATCTTGTATACCTGGCGTTGCTTTTCATCCATCCCCAGGAATGGCGCTGATATTTCACCAACCTTTAAATCCGGAATCAATTTACTTACATCCGGATCAAGTTCTTCCATCTGAAACTTGGAGGATCCTGTTCTTTGTGAAGTAACCAATCCGCCATTGTTTCGGGTACTCTTATCTGAAGAGTAAAGATAGGCGGACTGTTCCCAGCTCATTGATTTTTTTTGGATGAAAAGAGCCAGGCTATCGATACGTGATTTTGATTTCTCGAGCTCATTTGGGTCAATCTTAGGACGGATCAGAATGTGACGACATTTGATTTTTTCTCCTCTTTTGTCTATCAGCTGGATTATGTGGTAACCAAATTCACTTTTAACCACTTTGGAAACTGCCCCTACCTTCAGATTAAAAGCTTCTGTTGCAAAAGCAGGATCCAGCTGGGCACGGCCAACATAGTCCATTTCTCCGCCATTTCGGGCAGAACCCGGATCTTCAGAATACAGGACAGCCAGGGTTGCAAAATTTTCCCCGCTCTCTACCCTTCGTTTGAACTCTCTCAACTTGCTCTTCACCTCCAGATCCTCCTGTTCAGTGATGACAGGTAGAATGGTAATCTGGGCATATTCTATCTGGGAGCCTATCATAGGAATTTTATCCTTGGGCAGTTGTCTGAAATAAGTTCTTACCTCAGAAGGTGTTGAAGTAACTTTTTTAGTGATATTATTTTGCATCTCCTCTGTTTTCAACTGCTCTTTGATCATTTCACTCATATCTGATTTAAGCTGGTTGATCGATTTATTGAAATATTTTTCAACCTCTTTTTCCGAGCCGATGTTTTCGATGAAATATTTCATTCTTCGGTCCATATTCTGGTTGATCTGGTTGTCGGTGACCACGATATTGGTGTCAAGTTCTGCCTCTGCCAGGAGTAGTTTTTGTTCCAGCAGCGTCTCAAGAATTTCACATTTAATATCTCCCTCAGTGGTTTGTCCTTCTGCCTGCATTTGTATCGCCTGGCTCTCAATGTCGGATTTCAGGATTGGATTACTTCCAACAATAGCAACAATCTGATCCACAACTTTATCCTGGGCGATAGAAACAACTGCAGTTGCCAGGATAAGTCCTGATACCAGTATGCTTTTAATAAATAGTCTTGACATATATTTAAGTACTTATTTGAATTCCTTGATGATAAACCGGTTTTCTCTCTTCCCTTTCTCGTAGATATTTTTTTCGAGTTCATGAAGAAATTCCATTTTACGGGTGTTCAAAATTAAACTTTCTATCCGATCCTTAACGAAAACGAAGGGTGCTTTTTCTCCAGCTAGAATATAATCGTTAATCATGACGAAGTAATAGTTGTTTAAATCACTGAATTGATGGAATTTAGAATCTTTTAATAATATTTCCGGCTGTTGTTTTACTCCCGGAATTTGGGATAAGATTTTATTGAAATCGACCCATTCATTGTTAAAGTGATCATATTTTGAAGCGTATTGAAAACTGTAGCTCTCCAGCTCACTCATTGAACGTGGACTATTCTCAGACATCCATCGTTTAATCTGGTCTGATTTAGCCACATTTTTGGGAATTTCAACATAAACTGCTTTAACAATGTTATAGTCCAGCGTGAATTTTTCGGGATAGATATCGTAATAATGCCGGATGTCTGCTTCAGTCAGCACGGTATCCAGTTTCTGACTGAGTAGCTGCTGCTGGTACCGGTATATTATAAGGGCATTTTTATACTCCTCCAACTCTTGTGTGAGATCGCGCTGAGCTTCGTCCAGATTCTCCTCTGCCATTTTGAGCAACAGCTCTTTTTTTATCCAGCGTGTCAGTATATCATTGACCCTTGCCAGGCTGTCAGATTTGGTCATCCCGGAGGGTAATTGAGAACGAAGATCCCTTAGCGAATAGGTTTTTTCATCCACTTTCGCAACATAAGCTTCATCTGCAGATTTGCCAAAATATTTACAACACATAAGAGTCACAACAATCAGCAATAGGATGATCCAGCGTGTATGTCTCTGATGATGAATATGAATACTCTTTCGCATAGCAATAAATTACCGGATAACAAATGACAGCTATTTCAGAAAGGTTGTAAACTTTCCTCAATTTTTATCAAAATTCAGCAGGTCTGACCGCTTTAATTTTATTCACGGCTGTAATTAGGGGATTCCCTGGTGATGGTCACATCGTGCGGATGACTCTCGGCTACCCCTGCATTGGTAATCCTGCAGAATTTTGTTTCGTGCAGTTTGTTGATAGTTGAAGCTCCGCAATATCCCATTCCGGCGCGCAAGCCACCAATCAGCTGGAACAGCACTTCGTTTAAAGAGCCTTTGTATGCTACCCTTGCTACGATTCCTTCGGGAACCAATTTCTTGATATCATCTTCCACATCCTGGAAATAACGGTCTTTCGAACCTTGCTGCATGGCTTCGATGGAGCCCATTCCACGATAGGATTTGTATTTTCTTCCCTGAAAGATGATGGTTTCGCCAGGAGATTCTTCTACTCCGGCAAACAATGATCCGGCCATCACACTCTGTGCCCCTGCTGCCAGTGCTTTGACAATGTCTCCTGAATAGCGCAATCCACCATCGGCAATAACAGGTACACCACTGTTTTTTATTGCTTTTGCCACATTGTAGATAGCCGAAAGCTGTGGAATACCAACTCCTGCCACCACACGGGTGGTACAAATGGAGCCCGGACCAATCCCTACCTTCACGGCATCGGCACCAGCAAAAACCAATTCTGATGCAGCCTCCGCGGTAGCGATATTTCCGACTATGAAATCTTTTTCCGGATATTTGTATTTGGCTCTTTTCAGCATCTCCAGTACACCCTTGGAGTGACCGTGTGCCGTATCGATCACGATGGCATCTACATTGGCTTTTACCAGTTCATCGATCCTTTCCAGGGTATCTGAAGTGACTCCGACGGCTGCTGCAACTCTTAACCGGCCTTTCTCGTCCTTGCAGGAATTGGGCTTGTCTTTGACCTGCGTTATATCCTTGTATGTGACCAATCCGATCAGTTTGTTGCTTTTGTCAACGACTGGAAGCTTCTCGATTTTATAGTTCTGCAATATTTTTGCAGCTTTCTCCAAATCCGTGGTGATATCCGTGGTGATGAGGTTTTGCGATGTCATTACCTCTGAGATGGGGCGATTCATGTTCCGCTCAAAGCGAAGATCCCTGTTGGTAACAATGCCTACAAGGTGACGTTCTGCATCGATCACAGGAATTCCGCCAATCTTGTAAGTCTCCATCAGTTTGATCACATCACCTACCAGTTTATCTTTGGAAATGGTGATCGGATCGAAGATCATTCCGTTCTCAGCCCGCTTGACGATACTTACCTGCTTGGCTTGCTGTTCGATGGTCATGTTCTTGTGAATTACCCCGATGCCACCTTCACGGGCGATGGCAATGGCTAACTTTGATTCGGTAACAGTATCCATTGCGGCAGAGACAATGGGTGTATTGAGCTTAATGTTACGCGAAAATAGAGATGAGATGCTTACATCGCGGGGTAGCACTTCTGAATAATCGGGTATTAAAAGCACATCATCGAAGGTTAAACCTTCGAGAACCACTCTATCTGAAAGAAATGACATGGGTGTAAAAATTTGGTGAGACTTTTGTTGCGCAAAATTAAGAAAAATGAGGGAAAAAATGAATATGTTTGGTTAACGATGAACATGTACCGTGAAATATTGTTAAAACATTGGGGTTTTGATCAGTTCAGACCTTTGCAAGAAGATATTATCCATTCGGTTGCTTCAGGGAATGATACCCTTGGCCTGATGCCAACCGGGGGCGGGAAATCGATAACCTTTCAGGTATATTCTCTTTCTGCCGAAGGCATGTGTTTGGTTGTGACACCTTTGATTGCCCTAATGAATGATCAGGTGGACAATCTGCGTTCGAAGGGAATCAAGGCTCTGGCAATCTATTCGGGGATGTCGGCCCGGGAGATCGAGATAGCCTGTAACAACGCTGTTTACGGGGACTATAAGTTTCTGTACATCTCTCCCGAAAGACTTTTGTCTGACAATTTCATGGAGTACCTCGTTCGTTTCAATCTGAATCTCATTACTGTCGATGAAGCCCACTGCATTTCACAGTGGGGATATGATTTTCGTCCTTCTTACCTGCAGATTGCCAATATTCGAAAATTTTTCCCCAAGGTTCCTGTGCTTGCTTTGACGGCAACTGCAACCAATGAGGTGATTGATGACATCCAGGTTAGGCTGCTTTTCCCCAGGAAGAATTTGCTCAGGAAGAGCTTCGTCAGGGAAAACGTCATTTACCTTGTACGGCAGAAGGAAGACAAGCTGGGTTATCTGGCCGACACAGTTTCCAGATCCAGGGGATCGGGGATTATTTATGTCAGGAGCAGGAAAAAGTGCCGTGAGGTGTCCGATCTGCTAAGGCAGCAACAGGTGTCCGCCGATTTTTATCATGCCGGTCTGGATCCTGCCCTGCGAAAGGAAAAGCAAAATGAATGGATGAAAGGATCTACCAGGGTGATTGTGGCTACCAATGCTTTTGGAATGGGAATTGACAAACCGGATGTGCGGTTTGTAATTCATCTTGATCTTCCCGATTCACTGGAGGCCTATTTTCAGGAAGCGGGGAGGGCTGGCCGCGACGGGGAACGGGCAATTGCCCTCATGATATACAACAGCACGGACAACCGCAGGTTGCACAAAATGGTTACCGATGCTTTCCCGGAACATGAGCGCATACGTGCGGTCTATCAGGCCCTGTGTGATTATCTTCAGATCGCTGTTGGTACCGGAAAGAACGGCTTTTATACTTTTCAGCCTGAAGATTTTGCCAGAAAGTTCAGCTTTCCGGCTACGACCGTGTACCATAGTCTGAAATTGATGGAACGAGAAGGATTTCTGATCTACACAGATGATCCCGAAAATTCGTCCCGGCTCTATTTTATTGCCCACAGAGATGAACTGTACCGGATCGAAACTGGCGGTAAGAGCCTGGATAGACTGATTGGTATGTTGTTGCGTTCCTATACCGGGTTGTTTAACGATTATGTCAGAATTGACGAAGTGTTGCTTTCCAGAAGACTGGAGATGACAACCGATGAGCTTTATCAAAATCTTAAATTTCTTTCTCAGCAAAAAATCATTCATTACATTCCCAGGAGAGAGGCGCCGGTGGTACAGTTTCTTACTGAAAGACTGGATCCTGCGCGCATCCGGATCTCATCAGCCAATTACCGGGACCGGAAGGTCAATTACCAGAGCCGAGTGGATGCAGTCATTGCTTATGCCCGTTCGGAAGACAGGTGCCGCAGCGTTCAGCTGCTGGCCTATTTCGGAGAAATGGACTCTAAGCTATGCGGACATTGTGATATATGCAGCGGAGAACATCAATCGGGCATTTCCAATGTAGAATTCCATGAAATAAGTAAAGAAATAGTGCAACTGTTGCTTTCAGGGCCCAAGGAAACACGGGAAATTGTTAACGGGATGGAAGTTAATGAAAAGAAGATCCTTCGCGTTGTAAGATGGATGCTGGATCAGGGAAATCTTGAACTAACCAAATCAAATCTTCTGATTTTGAAACTGGGCACATCCTCCGGTTCGTCTGATCCTGCAACAGAATGAATTGACCCATATGACAATTGACTGAGCCTGTTCATTTTTTTGCTAAAGAACGTTGACTCACCGAAGTTTGATTACCTTTGCAGACGAGAGTTGTTGAAGTTAACATGGAACAGAGATCAATAGATGATTCCCTTTTCTCGGATGTTGTTTATTCCAGAAATGTGATTGAATTTGCCACCGTAGCCAATGAATTTTGTACTTTTACAGAGTCTGTGAGCGAACTCCCAAGAAGAGATTTTCTGGGTAAGCTGCAGAAGATGTTACCCTTACTCTATCTGAAGGCTTCACTTTTACCCTTATTGAATGAACTGGAAGATTCTGATGACTCACCTGAAAAATTTGTCACAGAGAGCGATTACAATTTTATCCTTCGGAAATTAAGTTCAAAGATGGGAGAATTTGACAGTTATCCTGAAATATTTGAGTCAGGAATTACTTTGGGAGAAGCAAATATTGAGGCCAACATCTCAGAAAATGTTGCCGACATATACCAGGATCTGAAAGATTTTATTCTTTCCTACAGGATCGGAACGGCAGAGGTAATGAGAGCAGCCCTTTGGGAGTGCCGGAATAACTTTGAACAATATTGGGGTCAAAAATTGGTGAACGGGTTGCGCGCCGTTCACATGCTGGTGCACGGGAACACGAATGTGGAGTAGGAAAGAACTTTCCCATCCTGCTGGTATAAAGAGAATGAAGTCGAATAATAGCAATGAGCGAATATATCAAGGAGTTTAAAAAAACGATTACAGATGAGGAGTTATCAGAACTTCCGCTCTCCTTTTTTGCGGGGAAAATACACCTGATTGAAAAGGTTGAACAATTAACTGATGCGTTAAATTATTTGAAGAATCAAAAGATTCTTGGGTTTGATACGGAGACCCGTCCTACCTTTAAAAAAGGGCAGAATCATCAGGTTGCCTTGCTGCAGCTGTCAACAGCCGATGAAGCATTCCTGATCAGAACGAATCTGATTGGCCTGTCACCCGGGCTCATTAAAATTCTAGCAACACCTGCGATACTGAAAATTGGAGCTGCCATTCGTGATGACATCAAAATATTGCAAAAAATCAGCCCATTCAAACCTGGCGGATTTGTTGAACTCCAGGAAATGGTGAAGCTTTACGGTATTGAAAATTTCAGTTTAAAGAAACTGGCCGCAATTGTTCATGGTGTACGAATATCAAAATCCCAGCGGCTGACAAACTGGGAAGCATCCGTTTTAACAGAACAACAACAAATTTATGCTGCTACCGATGCATGGATTGCTTACATGATTTATATTGGACTCACCGAAAATTAATCCTATGCAACCATTGGCCAGCGTCATTTTAAAAAAGGGCAAGGAGGAGTCGATGGAAAGATTTCATCCGTGGGTCTTTTCCGGTGCCATCGACAGGATCGATGGTGCGATCGAAGAGGGTGACCTGGTGTCTGTCAGCAGGAGTGACGGAAAAATTATCGGATATGGCCATTGTGCCATTGGTTCTATTGCAGTAAGGATATTTTCTTTTGGGGTGACTATTCCCGGAGATGATTTTTGGAAAAACCGGGTCGACCAGGCCTATATTCTGCGCCAGCAAACAGGACTGACAGATGCTCCCGGCACCAATGTCTACAGGCTGATACATGGTGAAGGTGATGGGATGCCTGGTCTGATTGCAGATTATTACAACGGTACAGTAGTTCTGCAGGCACATACCGTCGGCATGTGGCTGGTTCGCAAGGCAATAACAGATGCTCTCAAGGCTGTTCTGGGAACAAAATTGATAGCAGTGTATGACAAAAGTGCTAAAACACTTCCTTTTAAGGCAAATATAGAAGCCAAAGACGGATATCTCTATGGAACATCCTCTGCTGGCGAAGTACTGGAGCATGGCAACCGTTTCCGCGTAGACTGGCTGGAAGGTCAGAAAACGGGATTTTTTATCGACCAGCGGGAAAACCGCAAACTGCTTGCTTCTTTTGCTCAAGGGAAATCGGTGCTCAACATGTTCTGCTATACCGGAGGATTCTCTTTCTCTGCCATGCAGGGAGGTGCTCTGCTGGTTCATTCGGTCGATTCATCTGCAAAAGCCATTGAGCAAACCAATGAAAATGTGGAACTTAATTTTCCCGGTGATACACGCCACGAGTCTTTTGTAGCCGATGCGTTCGACTTCATGCAGGAGATCAAGACCAAGTATGACGTGATTGTACTGGACCCTCCGGCATTTGCCAAACACCGCAACGCGTTGTCACAGGCACTGCAGGGTTACAAGCGTTTGAACGCTAAGGCTTTTCAACAGATCAGACCGCATGGCATACTTTTTACCTTTTCCTGTTCGCAGGTTGTGACCAGGAACAACTTCCGCGAAGCCGTATTTTCAGCTGCTGCGGTAGCCGGAAGGGAGGTGCGTATTCTGCACCAATTGTCCCAGCCGGTCGACCATCCGATAAATATATATCATCCCGAGGGTGAATATCTGAAAGGATTGGTCTTATATGTAGAATAACAATTTCATCTTAGCTATAAATAAATTGAATTTTAAAGATTTTGACTTTACCAGCGATGTCATGGATGGCTTGACCTCCATGGGATTCGAAAAATGCACCCCTGTTCAGGAATTTGCCATTCCTGTCATTTTGAAGGGGAAAGACCTGATTGCATGCGCACAGACGGGAACCGGCAAGACGGCAGCTTATCTGCTGCCAATACTCAATAACATCTCCAGGGAAGGACATACGGGCATGCATACGCTGATCATTGCTCCAACACGTGAACTTGTGCTCCAGATCGACCAGCAGATCGAGGGATTCTCCTATTTTACCGGAGCTTCCTCGCTGGCTGTTTATGGCGGTGGCGTGGGTGCTGCATTTGACCAGCAAAAGTCGGCACTTGTACAGGGCGCTGATATTATTGTAGCGACACCTGGCAGGTTGCTGTCGCACATTAACATGAAATATTCTGATTTCAGCACCATACAGACACTAATTCTTGATGAGGCCGACCGGATGCTCGACATGGGATTCTTCGACGACATCATGCGCATTATTGGCGAACTGCCTTCGGAAAGGCAGACCCTTCTTTTCTCTGCAACGATGCCACCCAAGATCCGACAAATGGCGGGTATGATTCTTAGAAACCCGGAACAGATAAATATTGCGATTTCCAAACCGGCAGAAAACATCATTCAGGCTGCCTACATGGTGTACGAAGGTCAAAAAGTTCAGCTGCTCAAAGAGTTACTCAAGGGGAAGACAGACTACAAAAGCGTATTGATCTTTACCTCCCGCAAAGCCAACGTCAACGGATTGGTACGCGAGCTCCGGAGAATGGGTTTCTCTGCTGATGGTATGTTGTCTGACCTCGAGCAAAAAGAGCGTGAAGAGGTGATGCTTCGCTTCCGTAACCGGGAGACACAGATTCTGGTGGCTACCGATATCGTGTCCCGTGGCATCGACATTGACTCGATCGACCTGGTAATGAACTACGACGTTCCTCGTGATCCGGAAGATTACGTCCACCGTATCGGACGGACTGCACGTGCCTCGCAGTCGGGTGTTGCTATCACCCTGATTTCCGATAATGATATGCATGATTTCAGGAAGATTGAAGAGCTGATAGAACGGGAAATAATCAAAATACCATTGCCTGCAGGAATGGGCAATGGACCTGAATACAATCCTTCCATACGCAGGAGGGGATCAATGAGACCTTCCGCCAGTGGCAGAAGAGATAATAGTAATCGAACTGCACCTGCCAAGAAGGAGTTTCGGCATAGGGACAGAGGGAATCACCAGGGGCATAGGAAACAAGGGGAATAAAAAAAAAGCGGAATTCCGCCTTTTTTTTATTCCCCTTGTTTCCTGTTATTTGATTTTATTCACATCAATGACGATATGTTTAATCGATTTTTTTCCGGTTCCGAAAGCATAGGAGTAAGAGATATTGATCATTCCGTCATCGGTTTGGATGAGACAGGGGTAGGAGAAGCTTCCTTTTTTGTCGGCAGCATATTCAATCACCTCTTTTTTGTACCAGCTGTTGCCCTCATCGTTCGAGAGGTATAGCGACAGTTGATATCGTCCGTCGGAGATGTCATTCCCAAAATAGACCCATCTTCCGTCTTTCAAGGCAAAAATTTCGACACTCGCTTCGTTGGGGATTTCTGTCTTTTTGGCCAAAGACCATGATTCGCCATTGTCGTTGGAGGTACTCATCCAAACACGGCCTGGTGCATCACCGCTATCGCGCATGTAAGCCACTACCTCACCGCTTTTGCGAACTGCCAGTGCTGGCTGGATCGGTCCTCGCCCCACGATTGGAAGGCTGGGACGCCAGGTTGCTCCATGATCATCAGAGATGGCTACCATCGACATGTTTAGTCCGTCAGAATAGAGCGGGAGCAGGATTCTTCCGCTTCCTAGGGTAATCGGCGGAATGCGGGTCATCCAGCCGAAACTGCGTTTCATCTTGTCCTTGCTGGCTTCGATGATCATATCATCGTATTTTGGTGCGTATGCAGCCCATCCGGCATGCGACGCATCCATCTCCTTAAATTTTTTGATTACTTCGGTAACAAAGCTGTCATCCGGCTTCAGCAGGATATCGTCCTGCCATTCCCAACTGGGAGCGCCCTCCGCAATGAAGTGGGTGGAGGTGCGGAAACGGAGAATGGAATATTCCCATTTATTGGCTTGTACAGCAACCCAAAAGAGGAAGAGTTTGCCTTCCTTACTGAGGAAAAGGGTAGGATTGCAATCAGGAATCCCCTTGGTATCGGCCATTAAAAACGGAGCGGACCAAGAAGTCGCACCTTTTTTCTGACGTGCACCCATGATGCGCACATCGTCTGCCGTACGTTCGCCATTTCCCTGGAACCAGGCTGCCAGAAGGTCGCCATTGGGCAACTGCACGATGGAGCTGCCATGGGTGTGTTCGTCCTGAAAAGGGAAAATAATTTCCTGTTGTACAATCGCTTTGGACGTGACCGTATTCTGTGCCCACCCGCAAATAAAAGTGCCCAGCAATGAGCTGAGTAACATGACTTTTTTGAACATGATAAAAATATTAATAGTAGTTGAAATCGTGGGGCAAGGTAAGGATAAATATTATTTTGTTTGCTGATGTTTTTCGATGCCAAACAGATCAAATGGTTTTTTGCTGAAATTCTCCTTCAAAAAAGAGATGGTCAGGAAGATGTATCCAAAAAAGACCAGAACGATCATAATCTGAGCCCAGGAGGTTTTTTGAATGGCCTGTCTGTCTTTTACCTCGCAAACTTCGCCGGGACAGCACTGCGCTTTTTCTTTGTAGATCAGGGAATAAAATTTGCATCCAAGGCAGATGCCAAAAGCAGATTCAAAGAAAAGGAAAATAAGGCATATAAAACAGATCAGTCCTGTTATCGGGCTATATGCATTCATCACGACAAGGTGAACGAACATCGTGACTGCCAAAACAATTCCAATGATCCAGGCAAATTTTTTCTGTTTGGCCCCCACATATTCAGGCGTTTGATTCCGGACAATCAAACGGCCAAGAATCAGGGAAGGTGCAAATTTTGGATTAATCAGTACACGGATTAAGATATCTGTCATAAAGATGACTACGGCATACTTCAGCCAGGTAAAGTTCCCTCTGTAAATGACTTCCAGGATGGAGATAAACATCATTAAAAACAAGATCCCTGCGGCGGCCCTTATTTCACGTTCATTTAATACCGGGATGGTGTATCCTTCGACTTCTTCTCCGAATTTGAATATCTTGCTCATATATAATTTTTTTATGTTATTAGGAAATATGTATTGATAGCTGGTTAGGATCAACAATCTGTGAATTAATAAAATAAATCTGAATCAGCCCAGGCAATTAAAATTTTATTTCAATAAAAATACTTTCCTTAACTCTTCAACCTGCTCGTTGTTAATGGGGTTGAGATCGCCCAGTGAATAGGACATAATCAGGGATTTGGCGCTGAACTCGGCGACTTCCAGGCGGTCGAAGGTGCCAAGAAGTTTGTCACCGGTGATCAGTACTGAGTCGTTTTCGATAATCATTGCTGGGGTATTTTCAGAGAGGAGGTTCAGAATCACCTCTGAGCCTGCGAAATGTGATCCAAATGGTACATTCGGTACATCCTGCAGAAAGATCCAGCTTTCGGGGATGGTGCGAACATCGAATTTTTTGGCTGTCACACTATAGGTCATCAGATACGGGGTCTGGGTGAGGATGATGGAGTTGACAAAAGGAAAACGCCTGTAGATCTCCTGATGCAGCCAGGTTGCCCTGCTGGGTATCTTTCCGGTTTCTCGTTTTCCGTCCCTGATCTGTACAATATCCTCGATTTGAATATCCCAGCGGGACTGGCCGGTTGGAGTGATCAGGAAGTCACTGCCTTTCCAGCGAACGGAGACAGTGCCGTAGGAGCTGATCATCAGTCCCTGGCTGCAGGCCCTGTGAACAATCCGCACGATCTCTTCACGGATGGCACGTTCTTCGGAGGGGTGGTCCACCTCTTTCAGCTCGGGCAAAAGTCGTGGAATCTGGTTTTCAAACTCTTCTATCTGTTTATCCGTAAGGTATTTGGGAGTACCGATGATGTTGCCGTAGAGGATGGTGCGGGCGCAAAACTCGAGGGTCTCAAATCGTTGAAATGCATCTTTAAGGTTGGTTCCTCCTACCACCGTACCGTGGTTTTCCATGATGACAGCCTCGAAGCCCTTTTCGAACTCTTCAGCAATCACCTTACCCAGTCCGACGCTGCCGGGAAGCTGGTATGGAGCATAACCAATACCGCCGCAGATGTTTTTTGCCTGGGGAATGACATTGGTGTTCGGAATCTGCCTCACGATGCTGAAAGAGACCAGCGCAGGGGGATGGGCATGGATGATGGCTTTGATATCCGGACGGCAGTCGTAGATTGCCTTGTGGAAAGGATATTCGGAGGAAGGCTTGTGCCGGCCTTCGATGGTGCCATTGCTACGGATGACCATGATATCGGAGGGACGGAGTGATCCCTTGTCTATTGCCGAAGGAGTTACCCAGATATCTCCGTTATCGTCTATGATAGAGATATTCCCACCCGAAGTGGTGGTCAATCCACTCCTGTATATTTTGTCTATGACCATTGTGATCTGGTCGCGCGGATGCATGAGTTGGGTGTCGAGTTTCTTCATCTTATTGAGCCTCCATATATTTTATTAGTTCCACAATACTTTCCTGCTTCTCATAATTGATTTTGTGATCCTTGACGTATTTTTTGAAAAGGTCGGATTTGTCATCAAAGAGTTTGGATAGTTGTCTTATACTTAAAAACGGACTCAATTTATCGTCCTTTTTCAGCAAATATTCTGTATAAGGATTGGTGCCAATTCCTTCGGGCAGCGCAAGCTGATAAATCTGCCCGCCTGCCATGATGGAGGTATAAGAAGTGGTTGCCGAAGTCTGGGAGGTACCGCCGTAAGCAGCAGGCTTGCCTGGATCGATTAAGCTGCATTTGTGCGCAGCAAAGAGTTCGTATTTGTTGTGGTAGAGAAGTTCAATAAATTTGTTCTCCAGTGGTAAGAATATCCTGTCATCGATATAAATTGTATCGATCTGATCCACAGGTCCAATGGCTAGTTTTTTGCCATTGCTGTCAAAGATCATCTCTTCCGTGACGGAGTTGTAATTGAGCATGCTTACGTTCGTTCCGCCTTTTCTCATATGCACTGTTCCCTTTTTAAATTCAGGGAAAATGTAATGATTGATTTCATTATTCCGTTTCTGGCAAAAAACAGTGGCGGATAATAAAAATAGGATTAGAAAAAGAAACGTGGTTTTCATTGGAATTTCATCTTAAAAAAATAAATATCATCAATATTAGACTGAGTTATCTACCCACTACTCCCACAAATCAGGGATGGCCCCATGCCCTCGGGCTCTAATCGGTTTTTGCATTGTTGGCCGGGAAGTTCCATTGTGAATTTGGAACAACATCCTTGCAGTCTTGCTCATGGCTTCAACCTGGTAGGGATAGGGACGATCGGTTACATCGATCAATCCGCAGTTGTAGTTCTCTCCATCGAAGCGACCTGTCAGATCCTGATCACACCACTGGAACCATGCTGTCCCTATCAAGCCCGGATGGGAATAACCCTGTTCTGTATAGTAGCTGTATGCTACACCCCGCTCTTTTTGCGAATTGACCTGCCAGAGCGATTGGGCCATGCCACGGTCGACAGTGCCAAAATGGTATTCCCCGATGATCATCGGCAAACCGGTTCCTTCCATTATCTGATCCATAAAATCTTTTTTAGGTACCAGATCGTAACAATTAAAGCTGAAGACATCAAAGACATCCCTGCAAATTGCCAGAATTTCTGCACCCGGATTATGTCCGAATCGCATACCCAGATTCAGGTGATTGGGATCGTAGGTCTTGAGTGTAGTGTTCACTGTTTGCAGAAAGATGAGGAATGTATTGAAAATGAATTGTTTTCTTTTATCAGGAGTATCACCATTTACAAGGAATTTTATAAGCTCATTTTTGATTGGACGCTCTGCGCCACTGAGAATCAGTCCGCACAAACGTTCTTCCTGTCCTGTCCATGAAGGCTCATTCCCTGTGAAGTACCCAATTACCCATGGATTATCCCGGTAGGGCAGGACAAAATCTTTGATAGCTGCATCCACCCGGGAGGCAAAATCCGGAGTATAGACATCCGGTAATCCCATGATGCCATTTTCTATGCCTACACCACGCAGCTGCAGCATAAAAGCCTTACGGTTAAGACTGGTTACCTCGGGGCTCGACCAGTTGCAGATGGTATTTAGGCCCCATTTATCCATCCGTTTGATAACCAACTCCCTTGATTTTTCCGGATAGCTTTCACCGTATCGTCTGAAAAGATTCCAGTTGCCGTAGGACACCGAATTGGGACGTCTTTGGCCGGATGCGATGCTGGCAGGGGGTAGTTCTTTGTAAAGATTCTTTCTTTTATCCAGGTTGATGGCATTGCCTCCACCTCCCGGACTAACGCAATCGACACCGACGGAGAGGAAGAGATAACCCTCAGGGTCTACAAACCACCAGCGGTTATCTATCTTTTGGGTACGGAAAAAACCGGTTGAACTTACTTTGGCCTGCAGAAATCCTCCGTATTTGGAGTAATTGTAATCTTTTGTGGTTACAGTTTCAGCATCTTCGGCATCCCACTCTTTACGGAGCTGATCGGAGGATTTAATTTTTCCTTCAAAATCTCCCAGGTTCCATTGTCCAAATTCATCTGCGACAGGTTGATCGCCGAGGTATTGATCTCCCGGGTCTTCGATGGAAAGGGAGATGGATTGCAGTTCAATGATAGGATTATTGATGGGTGCATTCATCCGGATTCCGATAGAATCGATGCCTTTGAGTGGCCCTCGTTTGCCGCCAAGGTTGATCCATCCTGTATAGCGTGCCTGGTTGTAGGTGGCAGCGAGATCATGGGCTGCATCCGGTAAGGCCCTGTAAAAACGCAAAGGGATGGCCAGTTTGTTCCATCCATTGGCGCAATAACTCATTAAACGCAGCTCGTTGTAGCCTGATTCAGTGGTAAATCCAACTTGAAACCGTTGCGAAGTGGATATTTTGAACTCTAATACCACAAAATTATAGCCATCCCAGTTAGCTGGTATACCTGGGGAGATGTCCCTGATGGCAAATTTTCGTCCGGAGACCTCCTTGCTGCTGTCGAACTGAATTTTGACCGGATTTTGTGCCATAACTGACCTATTGCATAATAAATATGCAACGATACATAATGAGTATAAAATTTTATCCCTCATGCGAATAGTTCCTTGTTATTTAATTTGAATATAGGCAAGATATAAAATATTATCTGCGGATCAATGGAATAATGTTGAACTTTTTAATACAGGTTAAAGCACATCAGTTCATTTATTCAAACATAGAATAATATGACAATCAGGAATCTGGCAAAATCACAAATTTACCGGTGTTTTTTGACTGATTTTCATTGAAAGCAAAATGCTGGTTGTAATAATGGCCGCAATAAATATCAATGAATATTCAATGGGGATTTTGTAAATGTCAACGATCAGCATTTTAACACCAACAAAAATCAGCACAAAGGCCAGGCCGTAACTTAGCAACCAAAAACGATGAATAACACCGGCCAACGCGAAATAGAGAGACCTTAAGCCCATAATTGCAAAAACATTCGATGTGTAAACAATAAATTGGTCCTGGGTTATGGCAAGTATGGCTGGAATACTGTCAACAGCAAAAATAATATCAGAAGTTTCGATGAGTATTAAAACCAGGAATAGCGGAGTAGCGAATTTTTTGCCATTCTGCTTTATGAAGAAACTTCCTGAATGTAACTCAGAAGTAACCGGAATGAATTTTCTGAATAATCTGGTTACCGGATTCTTTTCGGGTTCTATTTTTGCATTGTTGTGAAAGAACATTTTATATCCCGTATAGATCAGCAAGCCGCCAAAAATGTAGATAGTAAAATGAAATTTTTCGATTAATGCAATCCCGGCAAAAATAAAGATCGCCCGCAGGATCAACGCACCTAAAATACCCCAAAACAGGATTTTGTGCTGGTATTTGGCAGGTATCTGAAAGTACGCGAATATCATAATAAATACAAAGATATTATCGACACTCAAAGCTTTTTCCACCAAATATCCGGTAAGGAACTCAAGAGCATGGTCCTGGCCTTCCCAAAAATAGATAATCAAATTAAAAATCATGGCAATCATAATCCAGACAATGGTCCAGCTGATTGCTTCCTTGATTGAAACTTCATGGTTCTTGCGATGGAAAACGCCTAAGTCCAGCGCTAACATCATCAGAACAAAACAGTTAAACAGTATCCAAAAAATTATTGGTGTATCCATTTGAAATAATTTTCAATATATATGATAAGTCATCATTTAATGTTTTGACGCTGATAATTCAATAATGATGAATATTTCAAGAGCATCACTGATTGGAATTGAAAAGAATGACAGAATGCTGCATGTTAATATTTTGGATTTGGTCATCAAAATTTTATCCACCCCGAAGGTTTTGATAACCTTCGGGGTTTGTTTGGATTTTTTTTCAGAGTTTATAATACTGCTCCCATTCCTTTCGGGGTGGCGCACCTACCAGCAATTCATTGGCAATTTTGTTGTTGGTTATCTGTTTTGTTTCGCGATCAAATAGCAGTTTGGTATTTAACTGCTGCGCCAGAACTCCCAGGTTGAAAACCTGACTCAAAGGACCTGCAATCTCGAATCTGGAGCGACAAACTTCATCGCCTTTGCAGGCTTTCAGAAAGTTGGCATAATGGTTGGAAGGACTCTTCGGAACTTCGGGAAGTTTTGATGCCATCTCTTTCGCTTTCGCTTCGGGGATAATCGACAGGATGCTGCCGTGCGAACCACCTTTGAAGGTCAGTTCTTTGCTGTAGATGATCTTACCGGGATTCAGCCTGGAGGGTTGGATCTTTCCGTTGCTGGCTGGAGGAATATTGGGGTCGAGCGTTGAGGTCCCATAGCCTTCCGGAACCTGAGGCACATTGTTGACTCCGTCATACCATGTGATATCCAGCGGAGGCATCTCCCCACGTTTGGGGAATTTAAATGATAGGGTAGTTGTCTGCGGGAAGAAAAAGGTATTGTAACCTTCACTCTTCAGGCACGCAATTTCGAAGGGAAGTCCCAGTTCCAGAAATTCGTGGGCTGTATCGATGATGTGCGCACCCCAGTCGCCAAGGGCTCCCATCCCGAAATCGTACCAGCAACGCCATTGACCGTTGATATAATCCTTGTTGTAATCGTGGTGAAGTTTTGTAGCCATGTGCCAGGTTTCCCAGTCGAGAGAAGCAGGAATTTCTTGTTTCTCAGGATACCTGGCATTTTTGAAATCCCATCCATGCCAGCGGCGTGCCGAGTTCATATGGGCAGTGATGGCGGTCACATCCTTGATGATGCCGGCTTCTTTCCACGCTTTGAACTGGAAATAGTTGGCTTCGGAGTGACCCTGGTTGCCCATTTGTGTAGCAACTTTGTATTTTTTCGCTCCTTTGATCATCAGTTCAACTTCATTGAAGGTGCGTCCCATGGGTTTCTCCGTGAAGATGTGTTTACCCATGCTCATGGCCAGCATAACAATGGGAAAATGCGCAAAGTCGGGAACTCCTGCAGAGACAGCATCAATTTGACTGCCCATTTTGTCCATCATCATCCTGAAATCCTGAAAACGGGGAACGTCGGGAAACATTTTAAGTATTTCCTGCGTATGGGGAGCACCCATATCGACATCGCACAAGGCCACGATGTTGCAAAGTCCTGTTCTGAAAAAAGATTTGACATCTGATCCACCCTGATTCCCAACACCGCAACAGGCGAGGTTCACCTTGTCGCTGGCGGCTACAGGTTTAGGAGATGGATTGGATCCCCTTGCATTACTGGTAAGCAGTGTAGGGATTGATACCGCAGCTGTGAGGGCGGCTGCGTTCTTTAGAAATGAACGCCTTGAAGCATCGTTTGATTCCATGAGATTGATTAAAAGGTTTATAATTTATAGATAATGTTTAAAATTTGTTGTGTCTCGCAAAGTTGGCAAAGAAACGCGAAGGAAAGCAAAGAATTATTTTATCCATTCTTCCAGTATTTATTCTGTCATTATTTTCCAGGTAATATCTCCGATTTGATCCGGTTTCCCTTTTTCTGCCACAGAAATGCTTCCTTTTATTTTTCCCTTTTTATCCGGGGAGACTGTGATCGTTCGCCAGGAATAGTCTCCCTTTTCATAATTGAAGGTTACACCATCGTCGTCATAAAGCAAATATTTTCCCTGGGAAGTTCCATAATACCTGATTTCAAGATCATACTTCTCACCGGCCGCAGGTGCATGCATCCTTGGAGGCATCAGGGGAATAATTCCCCCATCTTTGACAAAAACGGGTATCTTCTCAATTCCGGCAGAAACTTTGATAAGTTCACCACTTCCAACATATTTGCCGGTATAGAAATCGTACCATTTTCCTTTCGGAAGAATCACTTTCCGCTCAGTCTGACCTTTAAAGAGGGGTGCTACCAGCAGGAATTCACCGGCCATATACTGATCCTTGAGCTCTTTGGTGACAGCTTCAGCATAAGGATTTTCGCCCAGATTGAAATTTTTTAATTCGGATTTGGATTGTGAACCAAATCCGGGCTCCAGATTCATTGCCCGGAATGGGGGAGTTCCTTCAAAATGATATTTGGCAAATTCGGAATAGAAATAGGGCATCAGCTGCATCCGCAGCAAGGCGATGGCTTTGACCTCTTTCTCTACTTCGGGAAACGACCAGGGCTTCGTGCCGTCAGACCAGGCGTTGATCATCGCCATCGGAGAAAAACAGACTGTCTGCATCCGGCGAATCCACTCTTCACCGGTTTTGGAGCCTCGTACCTCAGGTGTCCAAAGTACTCCGGAAAAACTGCTGTTTATCAGTGCAGTAATAAAATCCTCGTGACTATAATAATCGTTGTAAATAACATACGGGAAGGAAGAACCGCCAGCATTGGATGCTCTAACCAGGCCGAAAGTGCGGGAATTCTGCTGTCTGAAGAGTGAATTCGTCATTCTCTGGAGCAGCAATCCATAACTCTGGCGCAGCTGTTCCGCACTGTTATTGGATGGAAATCGGGCGACGTCGGGCCATAGCCAACGGTCATAACCATCACACTCATCGATTTTATATCCACTTACACCCAGGCTGATCTGGTCTTTCGACAGCTGGTCAGCCATGATCTGTTGCGCTTCAGGCAAAGTCAGATCGGCAACTATTCCCCCCCACACAGTATGAGAACCGGAAAGGGGTTTTATTTTTTCATAGATCGGTGAGTCAGGAGAAACGTATGGATTGGTCCATAGATTGATCCGGATGCCCATTTCAGCCATTTTCTTCACGAAGCCGGCAGGGTCAGGAAACCTGGATTTATCCCATTGGAAGGTGCAGGGATACGATTTGCTTTGCCATCCCGGCTCCAGTCCAATAAAATCGAGTGGAAATCCTTTATCGGCAAAGGCTTTAGCCTCTTCAACGACCTGGTCGGCAGTATATAGTGATTTGACCCTTTGGGTGAATCCAAGTCCCCAGCGTGGTGGGAGACATCCGCCTCCATTGTAAAGGTTAAACCTCCTAACAACATCCAGCATCGAAGGTCCCGCAAAGAGATAGATTTCGGCTCCTGCAGCAGGGACAACCATCTCCACCGCATCGGAGTAGGGTTGGGCGCTCCATTTTTTATCGGTATTCCGATCGCGTGGAATGGGAGCCTCCGGACTATCTTTTCTGACTGCAGTGCCTGCATATACTGTGATATATCTGGCAGAATTCACAAAAATTCCATATCCCCGGTCCGAAACATAAAAGGGTACAGGAGCATGTGTGCGGCCATTGTCGGTGCCTCCATAATGGTCGACATGCAGTTGCAGAATTTTTCCCCGCTGTTGCACAGTTTTAAAATTCAGCCCAAAACCGTACAGTTGTTCTTCTTTCACCAGAGGAAACCGCAACAAAGTTTTTCCTTCAAAAATTTCTAAAAAACTCTCGTCTATTGAAATTGGGATAGGAGCATTACCCAGTTTGCTGAGCGCCTCCAGGTTGGGTTTGACACCGGCTGCCTTCAGCAAATCGAATTTTTCGGGAGTGCCGGCAACCGCTTTCCAGACACCCGGAGCAACCGCTTCCCAGACGAGATTCAGTCCGTCAGCTTTGTAACCAAACAGTGCTAATACGATGATCAATCCTATTATTTTCTTCATCTCTTTGATAGAATTCAATGCCCTTTTTTTAGGTTCATTTATTTGCCCCGGGCGGGATTAGCGATAACACCTGCTACGATGACCCGGATGACAGTGGCAATGGCATCCGGGGCTTTTTCGGGAACTGAGATCTCTAAATTGTCATTTTTTGTTTCAGTTTTCAGCATTTGGCCATCAGCCAGTAGTGCAGCGGATTTTACGTGCTGGTTCAGACCCGGAATGGTTAACATGCCGTCTTTGGGCCAGTCGAATACAGACAGATACAAGATCGTATTTCCATTTGAATCCTTCATAGTACAACGCCCCCATGGCAATATCCCAAGGGGTGAAGCGTGTGTGGCGTAAATGGCCTCGCTGTTCACTTTCATCCATCCACCCACTGCCTGGAGTCTTTCAATGCTTGGTCGCGGAATTTGACCGAGTGCATCCGGACCGACATTCAGCAGGTAATTACCTCCTTTTGAGGCGATGTCACAGAGGTTCCGTATCAGTGTTTCCGGTGATTTCCATTTATCATCATTGGTCCGGAATCCCCATGTTCCGTTCATGGTCATGCAGGTTTCCCAGTCTTTTCCATCAAGCTCCCCAGGTTTGGGGATTTTTTGCTCGGGAGTGCCGGTATCCCCGGGGAAATTTGGCCGTTTAAGCCGGTCGTTGGTGATAATTTTGGGTTGAAGTTTCAATAAAGCTTGTAGTTTAAGGGCATTTTCATCCGTCATGTTGGTTGGGGTATCCCACCATAAAACAGCAACCTCACCATAGTTGGTCATCAATTCCTTTACCTGGGGAATGGCTACCCTTTCCATATATTCGTCCATGGAAGAGGTCAGCTGTGCCGGATCCCAGTGCCCTTTATTAGCTGCGGTAAAAGCGTCAATCCTGGCAGAATCGGGATTGTCCCAGCCTTCACTGGCGACTTTCCGGGCAACAGCACCGCCCGGATTATTCCAGTCCTGGGCCTGAGAATAGTAAAATCCCAGTTTCATGTTGTGCTTTTTGCAGGCTTTGGCCAGTTCTTCCAGTACATCTTTTTTGTAGGGAGTGAAGTCGGCGATATTGAATTTGCTCGCATTGGATTTAAACATGGCGAACCCATCGTGGTGTTTGGATGTGATCACGATGTATTTCATCCCGGCCTCCTTCGCAAGCAGTACCCAGGATTCGGGATCGTATTTGACCGGGTTGAAAGTGGCAGCCACCTGCTGGTATTCCAGTACAGGAATTTTACAGCGGTTCATGATCCACTCCGCACCTCCTCTTTTCTGTTCATTTCCGTGGTAAACTCCACCCCAGACTGCATAAGGCCCCCAGTGGATAAACATGCCAAAACGGGCTTCACGCCACCATTGCATGCGTTTGTCGCGCGCTTCACTGCTTTCCTGTGCAATAGCAGTTTGCAGTAAAAACAGGCAGGATAAGAAGATTAAAAATCTTTTTCTCATTTCAAGATGGTTTTGATTGATTTAATTATTTCTGCCGCAAGCAATTCATAACCGGCAGGAGTATAATGGCCATTCCCCGGATTGCGAGTTGCCTGGATGTTTGGTGTAAGTGTCTTTTCAACAAAGGGAGTATATCTTATTGATATCGAGTCGCCTATGAGGAGTATGTTTTTCAATTTGTCTGCTGTGGCAGCAAAAAAGGAAATAGAAATTGCCAGGAAGACAAACAGTATGGATTGATTCTGGTTCATGTTTTAAAATTATAAAAATGATGGAAATTCTGTTTATGATTTATTTTAGTTTTCAACATCTAGTATTTTGCACCCATTCAATATGAAACATCATTATTTTCAATTACTTTTTTCAACGGTTTTTAAAATTAGGGTTGCTGTTTTTTAAATTGAACGATGGTTTTCAGCGTTGAAGGATTTGGCTCTTCCTTTAAGAATATATGACCGGACAATCTGGTGTAGCTGGATTAGATCTATGGAATAGTCTGCGATTTACCCATTTCCCATCAAGATAATCGCAACAAACATCCAATGGTAAGAATAATTTTTTTTGCTTGCCGGGAATAAATTCTCAACGCTTGCCTGTGATCCATAACAGAGATCAAATTCTTATCAGTTACCATTTTGACAGGGGTGCTATGACTGAATAGGTGCCAGGGGTAGTTGTCCATTGCGGTGCCAGTAAAATGGAGAAAGTCACATTTCCTGTTGTAGCGACTGTTTTGGCCATCAATCGGCTGATGCCGGTGTTTATTTTCTGGGGTGCAAGCTGCTGGGCCGATTCGATTGAAAAAACAGCGGTTGACGGCGAAAGGATCCTGGCTGTCAGTTTTTTCCCGCTTAGGGTGAGCTCTGCTTCTTTTGATGTGATTAGCTGAATGGTTGCATCGGTAGTCATGCCCCAGGTGATAGTGGCAGATTTAGCCAGAATAAATTCATCCTGAATAAGGATCGATTTTCGGCCATCCACCACCTTAATCCCTCGCTGTGCTGAACTTGCATAGTCTTTATAGGCTTCGGTAAAATCGAGGATGGAAAATGGTTCGGATACTGCCTCTGCATGTCTGATGAATTTCGATGTGGCATCTTCCCGTTGATTTTGACCGTTCAGCAAAGGAAGGTTGTGGCTGATCGATTCCAGCCTGTAATAGGTATACCTCAAAGCTCCAAAATAGCTTGGCAGATTGTAGTCGTCTGAACCCAGATCACGTGCCCAGCGGACACCAAGTGCATCCATCTCGAAGTTACCCAGGTCCAAATGGGCATGGTTGACTTTGTTGTAGCCTGCTTTTATCCCAACCCATAAAGTTGTGGGATCCGTCCAGGAACCACGGGAAAACCAGAGTGCAACGCTGCCGCCAAAATATTTATCCAAATCCCTTTGAGCTGCCGAATTGGCGTAAGGGCGGTACCAGATTACATCGTATACGTTGGCAGTACTGGCAACCAGCTGATCGTGTACAAAATCTGAAAAATGGTTGTTTTTGTAAACTCCGGCCAGCCACATATCCGGATGGGGAGCACCCAGTTTCGATTTTTCACCGGCATCGGCATAGTTGAGCATGTATCCTGTCGGACCGGCTGAATAGATGGGGAAATAGCCAGTAATCTCCATCCCCGGCAGGAGCGTAAGTCCGAAAGTATCACCCAGCGCTGATTGCAGGGCAGAGATGCCATAGGAAGTATAATCGGTGGCATAACCCCAGTATCCGGGTCCTTCACTCCATACTCCGTCCGGGCCATAGGATTTGAGTGCATAAGGCAGATTCTCGATGGCTTTTGGTAGGATATAGAGTGCAATATCAGGATTTGTTTCGGCCACCGAAAGGGCACCTATCATCAGTCCGCTGTTGCATACCTGGTTCCAGTTAAATTCGGATTTTGCCCACCAGGCATTCGCGTCATAAGCCTTTTTACCCTCTTCAAGTCCCAGCAGAAGCAGACGTGATTTGATGTAATCACGTGTCTTGAGATCCATTTTATTGTACAGCCAGTCGTAGCCGATGGCAACTGCGTGTGTCATCTCAGCAACATCCAGAAAATGGGAGGGGTTCCAGTCTGCGAATGCGCTTACCGTGTTTAAGTTTGAGATGGCACCGTTGAGGTATTTTTCATTTCCAGTCCATCGGTAGGCAAAAGAAAGGTTGTAAACCCGGCTCAGGCAATCGCGGCTTTTGTCCAGCAGCCTTGGCCCTATCAGTATGTGCTGGATTACCGCTTTGGCGAGATCCTTGTCGGCTTGTGCGACCACATCATCCGCATACTTTTTCAGCCTGGAGTCAGCAATACTCAGAGACTTTAACTCCTGTAACCGGGCATCGGTTAACAATAACCTCGGGTGCGACTGTTGCAGGGTACTCAAAACGCCTGTCAATTTGACCACCGGGGGAATTGCCGGATCAACAAAGGCTGGTGTATTTGACTTTTTGCAAGCAGAAAGAGACAGAGCAAGCTGAAACAGGACGAAAAGGAGATTTCTTAGCCTCATCTGATTGTTTGATTGATTTAAGGCTTGTTAAATACCTGGTTCCAGTTGTTTGCAGAACCCAGCCAGCTGTTGTATTTTGGATCCAAAGACGGATAAAGTCCTTTGCTGACGATGGCCTCTCCGATCGTTTTTTTTGATTCGTCCGAAATTTTGGGGTAGAGCCAGTCGTAACCGATCGCCATTACCATGGTCATCTCTGCCACATCCAGAAAGTGGGAAGGATTCCAGTCGCTGAATTTCGAAATGGCCAGCATCTCCTGCTCGCAGCGTATGAAATATCTCTCTTCTCCAGTCCTTCTCCAGGCGTAGGAGAGCTGGAAAATGCGACGCAGTGCTTCGCGCGATTTGTCTAGCAAACGCCTTCCTATCTGTATGCGTTCGATGGGTGGTTTTTCCAGCAGATTATCACAGGATTGGAGAATAGCCTCGTGCATTTTCTTCCAGGCAGGACTGGAGGCAATGGATTGTTTAATCAGTCCCTCTTCACCATAGAAAAGAAGAATACGCGGATGCTGCTGCAATTTTGCAGATTTTGGAATCAGCTCTTGTTGTGCAATGGCAGATTCAGCCAGAAGCAGACTAAAAAAAATAATAAAGAAATTTTTTAGGCAATGCATAATGTTTAGTTATTATTGTTTTAATCCGTCCCAAAATCCGTAATAGGCCGGTTTTTTTGCATATGTGACATCAAAGAGCAATGGCCAGTCGTTTTTAATCCAGGAATTTGCATCCGAAATACCCCAAAAAGTAATTCCAAATTGCTGGGGAGCAGGTATGGTTTTATAAAATGATGCTATTGTATTCATTTTGCTTTTTTGGAGATCAAGCATGGTCGCAGTTGGCTGGATATAGGTTTGAGAACCATTCATGCTGATATCCAGTTCAGAAATGTGAATGAGTAAACCGGTTGAGGCCATTTGAGAAATGGCATTTTTGAGGTCTGCATCAGGCCGCTGCAGGTTTGTATGAAATTGCAATCCCAACCCATGAATTGCAATACCTCTCTTTTGAAAATCTTTCACCATGGCAAGAATGGCATTAATTTTGGCTGGACTATACTCCTGTCCGTAGTCATTGTAAAAAAGCAACGCCTCGGGATCAGCCTCATGCGCATACTGAAAACACCTTGCAACATAGTCCTTACCCAACTTTTGTGCCCAGAGGCTGACCTTTGTATTGTTCGCGGTAGCAAAAGCCCGCAACGAACCATCATCATTAATGGCCTCATTGACAACATCCCATGATTTAACACGCCCTTTGTAATGGGTCAGCATTGCTTTAATGCGCGTTTTAAGGATATTTTCCCAGGCTGCAGAATCACCCTGAAAAGCAGTGAGCCAGACTGGCAGGTTTTGGTGCCACACCAAGGTATGACCATGCACACGGATTCCGTTTCTTACACAATAATTGGTGATGGAATCTGCCTGGTAAAAATCAAAAGTGGTAGCAGTAGGTTGCGTCGCCTGTATTTTCATGGCATTCTCACAGGTAACACTGCCGAATTCTTTTTTCACAATGGTCATAGCAGGTGCATTGCTAAACGTACTTAAACTCATTACCGTTCCCACCTGATAGGGGGCAACAATTTTAAGCGGATAGGCATATTTGTCAACCACAACCGGATCGGTTGTCTTGATTTCATCGATTATTTTGCCCGAGCACTCCGAAAACAGCATCTGGCAGCAAAGTAAAAGCAAGAGTGATGGAAGGATGCGAAAATCCATAGTTTGAAAGATAAATTTGTTCATGCTACTCCAGGGCTAACCACAGTAAATTAATAATTTGGATCTCCATATGTATAGGAGACGAAAGCAATCGATTTACTATCCGGGCTCCAGGAGGGTACATTCATCGTTCCCTGGCCTCCGTAAATATAGGCCAAAACCTTCGATTCCATCGAATTTGTCTGTTGCAGCTGCAACAATACATGTTGGTTCATGGGATGCGAGTTGGCTCCTACAGTTGTTGGGAAAGAGATATAGATCATACTTAACCGGTCAGGAGAAAGGTGTGCAAACCAATCGTGAAAGGGTCCAAAGCTTACCTGCTCCTGTTTGCTTCCGTCTGGGTTCATCCGCCAGATCTTCATCATTCCTGTCCGGACCGAATTAAAATAGATGTGTTTTCCATCGGGTGCATATTCGGGGCCATCATCCAACCCTTTGGAGTTGGTCAGTTGAAATTCATCTCCTCCGGTTGAAGGTATTCCCCAGATATCGTAATCTCCCTTTCTTTCGGCGCAATAAACCAGCGTTTTACCGTCCGGCGACCATCCGTGCCAGTAGGATGGTACATCCCTTGTTATGAGTTTTGGAGCTCCACCGGTCACAGGTAAAGTATAGATGGCCGAGCCTGATCGTCCGTCAGGAAGCTTTTGAGAAGCCGATACAGCCAGTATTTTTCCGTCAAAAGAGAGACCATGATCATTGTTGAGTTTTGTTACCTCACCGGTGTTGATCTTTTCAGGCATTCCGGTTACCAACGGGAAATTGTACAGCAATCCACCGGAATTGTAAATCAAGTACTTACCATCTTTTGACCAGTTTGGTGCTTCGATGTGCTCTTTCGTTGTATAAATGACCTTTCGTCCACCAGTAGATACATCCAGTATTTCAAGCCTGCTGCCGGAGGGTTGCCTGTACCCATCAACCTTATCTGCAGCGGGCACATCGATCCTGAAATTGTGAAATTTGGCCGTCTCCTTCACGGTAGTGTCGTGTGAGCATACAAACAGCCCGACATAGACCATTTCATTGAATTTTTGCGCGACACGTCCGGTTTCAATCAGCGGATCTCCCGATTTAGCGCATCGCATAACTATTGTATCTCCCTTGCGTTCGAGTTGAATTACATCGGGAGCTTTCATCGCGGCTTTGATCTCACCCGTGATCTGGTTTTCAGCCGACCGGAATTGCAGCGAAGTGAGTCCGTCGCCATGTACAGCTGCATCCGCATACCGTGAGCCTGCCGTAAGGTCAGCTCTGATCATCAGTCCCATCTTCCGGTGCAGCACTTTTCCGTTGCCATCGAACCGGCAAAAGGTGGTAAGAATAAAATCCCCGCTCAACCTGACCGGTGCAAAATGAAATTGATCTGAGTTGGCCCAGATGTTTAATCCGCTGCCTGTCAGTGTATAAACCTGCTGTTTGTCGTCATATCTGGTTTTACCCTTGATCCTCGGATCGCCAATATCTGTTGGATTGAGAAAAATGCCGGTGTTTTGAGCCTTGGAATCTGTAAAATTGATGATCAGAAAAACGGTGAGTGCTGCAATGGATAAATTTCTCATTTTGATTCGTTTGAAATGCTGATTAGTATTTTCTTACTGTCGCCAAATAATTCACCCATTCGCGACTGGGTATGCCAACGGTCTCCTTCTCCCGGGGAACATCTATGACGATGTTACGATCGGGGTTTTTGCAGACATGGATATCGATGGTGTTCATTTTGTATATAATTTATCGGAAGCCCATTTTGCCGGATTATCAATAATATAATTCGAAATAGTTTTGAACGATTTTTCATCGCGTATAATGTGTTCCCAATAATTACGTTGCCAAACGGCACGACCAATATTTAATAAATTCAATCGTTTCGTAACCGATGATTTATAACCCCGAATAATCGTAACCTCTTTACCGGATAGATTTGCGCCGATGAATGTTCGGATCGTACTTCATTTTCCCGGAGAGAAGACTATTTCCTGGCCACCCTTTATTACCGGATTCAGGTACTCAAGTATAACCCTGGTAACACCTTTGGGCCAGTATCTTACCAACGATTTATCTTTTATTTCGATAAATTCAATCTTTGGCTTAACGACCTTGGCATCATAGGTCATGTTCAGCACAAATCCCTCTCCTTCAAACTTCAGCAATCCGGGTTTAATTTCTGATATTCTACAATAGGAGATCAGGTTGGAGCTGGTCGGAGCTTTGGATAATCCGCTCAACTCAAATTTATCGCTGATTTTAAAGCTTTTGCCCCTCTGTAAAGTGTAACTGCGAATCCAGCTTTTGACCTGGGCTTCGGGCAGATAAGCACCTGAAATATCTGTCGAGAAGGTCGCTGACTTTGTATTTGCGGTGAATTTAGAGTTTTTCGCCTTAAATTTAGCACCATCTTTCTGGTCCATACCGTTGATTACCGGCAAACTATGAAATTTAGACTGCATGGTCCATATTTCATAACGTCTTGAACTGAAGGTTTTTGCATTGTACTCCTCGCGGCCCAGGTCGATCAGGCAAGGTTTGCCATCGTAATACATCACACAAGATCCGACATCGTTGTGGTTATGACTTTCAGCATTAAATCCTCCTTTGGCCCCAAAGAAAAATCCCAGATAACTTCCCGCTTTGTCCCTTGCTCCGGCAACTTCAGTATCGGGCAACCAGAAATCTGACACGAGTGCTTCGGTGGCCTGTGCGTTTTTGATTTCATCCAGAAGACCAAGATTTCTGATCTGATCACCGATTTTTCCACCCGGACTGTGCTCGCCCCATCCTCCCAATTTTGCCAGATAGGCACCGAACTGCTGCATCTGTGCATCCTTGATGGCCTTGCCGTATCTGTAAACCGTTGACGGACTGCCACCGGTGGTTGCATCTGCATCAGCAAAATTGATGAAATAAGGAGCATGAATATTCACCTGGTAAAAATATTTCCCAATATTTTGAACGAGTTGATTGTCGTAGACATCGAATTTGCCGTTTGTAGCCATCTTCAGTAAATCCAGACTCTCATACAATAGTGCACCGGCAGCACCCCAATAGGAGGGTCCTTCATCACAACCACCGTCGTCGGAATAGCCGTTCAGAAAATTGTCAATCGAATGGATGATTTTCTGAACCTCTGCTACCTTTTTAATAGGATCGCTCTCGATTAAAAGGTAACTATTCAGCATGTTGTAATTGATCCATGGGTTCCAGTTGTTCGGACGGCCACCTTTGAATCCCATGTAGCCAAAGTCGTCGCGCTCAAAATAGGGTTTCAGGGATTTGTTGGTAATTTCCTGTTTCAGCCGTTTGGAAATCAACGGATGAACCTTGTCAAATTCTGCCCCGAACAAATAGAGTGTCCAGGCGAGGTTGCTTGTAATTTCGCCTACGCCAAGGTCGATGATCGGGTCATTGACATCCGGCAAACCGGTATCCGCTTTTTGGGCACCCAAATGGGCCGACCAACCCCACCATGTTTGCTCGCTGAAATACCAGACTGCGTTGATGATTTGGTCGGTAAAGCGACCTTTCCCTTCAATCAATTCACCCATTACCAGCGTGGTAAGGGCGTTGCTGCAGGCAGCATAGGCCCCCTGCCTGCGATCTCCTGAACGTATGAATTCGAGGTAGTCTGTAGCTTTGACTGCCGGCCAGTTGTATGTGAGGTATCCTTCGGCTTTTGAAATGTACTCTTGCCTGATGTTGGCCGGAAGTTTCTCCCAGAATCCACGGTTTTTGTAATCAGGAAATTTATTCCAGGAGTTATCAGTGATCAGCGATTTTGCCAGGTCAATGGCTTTTGCTTCATTGGCAAGAATGTTCCGCTCTTTGTTGGTCAGTTCTGCTTTTGCTGGATTTGCGGCATAAAGGAGCAATAGTGCCAGAACGACAAAAAGAATAGGTTTTAAATGCGTGTAATTCGTTTTCATAGTTTGGAAAATATGGTGCTAAAGTTATGATATAATCCACTAATTTTGTTTATTGATTATTGTCCCTGACATTATTTAATTTTTTAAAATAGCCCTTATGAAGAATTTTAGCAAACCAATGTTTAACATTCGATCTCTTGCAGCCGCACTATTTCTTATGCTTTTTATTTCGCCGTTTATTTCCAATGCGCAGGTAGTCGGCCTCGACAACTGGTACAACCGTGAAACCAATGCCAAAACCGGTCAGCCGTTTCATTACCTTTGGACTGATACCGAAAACAGTGGCTATTCACAGTGGGGAGAGCTTTTCAAGAAGCAGGGAGCCACATTAACCACCCTTGAGCAGGCCGCAGATGCAAAAAATTTGGCTAAGCTGGATATATACATCATCGTAGATCCGGATACGACAACAGAATCAAAGTCGCCAAATTACATTCTTCCAGATGACATCAAAGCGATTAGCAGCTGGGTGAAAAAGGGTGGAGTGCTGATTCTCATGGCCAACGATGCACCAAATTGTGAATTTACACATCTAAACCAGCTTGCTACCGAATTTGGCATCTATTTCAACCATGTGAGCCTTCATCCTGTGCTTTTAAGAAGCTGGGACATGGGTTCATTCACTTCGTTTCCTGATCATCCTATCTTTAAAGGTGTATCTAAGATTTATATGAAAGAGATATCCTCTTTTAAATTATCAGGCGTAGCTAAACCAGTACTGACAGAGAATGGCATTGTCTTTATGGCTGAAAGCAAAGTTGGGAAGGGAATGGTTATTGCCATAGGTGATCCCTGGATCTATAACGAATACATTGATCACAAGATGTTGCCAAACGATTTCGAAAACCTCAAAGCAGCAACGAATCTTACAGCGTATCTGATCGGGAACGCAAGAAAGGCTAAATAGTCCATACCCATATTCCCAACTTTGGAAATGAAATTGGCTATTGGGTTGATTCGAATTTCTGTGCTGGAATAATGTAATTTAGTGCTTTCTACCAAAAGAATCATCGGATGTCAGATTTTGCTATTGTTAAAAGATTTGGCCGGTTGCAAACCGTAAGAAGGCATGCATTTGGTGGAATATTCTTTCTGTTTTGTGTGTTGTTCTTCCTTAATTCCCCTGAATCAGAGGCTATTGAGATTGTTAACAACCTCTCTTTTGACTTGTACTCCCAGGAGCACGGACTCTCCAATAATCAGATACATTGTATTTTGCAGGACAGCAAAGGATGGATTTGGATTGGTACCTCACAGGGAGTATGCCGTTTCGATGGCTATCGCTTCACCGTATTTAAGAATGATCCGGATGATTCCACCAGTTTGAAAGGGAACCTGGTAAGAGTCATTTATGAAGATAGAAAAGGGCAGTTATGGGTTGGAACTGAGAACGGTGGTCTTAACAAATTTGACAGGGAGAAGGAGTCTTTTCAGCATCTTTTTTACCATGGGGAACCAGCCCTTTTGAAAGATGTATCTGTCACCGCCGTTATGGAAGACAACCAGCGGAACATCTGGGTTGGTACCGAGTCAAATTTGTACAAGATTGATGGAGAAGGCAGTCTGACGGTGGTAAAACCGTCTAATCTTCCCGATTTCTCTGAATATTTCAGGGTGATCCGAACGGATATCACCGGAAGAATGTGGATCGGCACCAACAGAGGCGTCTATTTATATCATTCTGACACAAACCTTGCAGAGAAAGTGAATTTTAGCGGATCTCTTGCCAATGCAGAGATATGGGAGATCCTGCCAGATCAGGATGGCACTGTCCTGATTGGAACCTATGCTGGCGGTATGTATCTTGTTAATTCAAAGACGCTGGAATCCAGGCATATGGTTATTGATCCAGACAATGAAAGAAGCAATACCGTCAGAGCCATTTCAAAAGATCCCAATGGGAAATTTTGGATTGGAACCAGAGGTGGTCTTTATCTCTACGACATCAGGAAAGGGGTGAATGCTAAATACTATCACGATGACAGGGAGCAGAAGAGTTTGATAAACAATTCAATACTGTGTATTTCAAAGGATGCGAAAGGAAATATCTGGATTGGTACCCGTCAGGGGCTTAACCTGCTGATAGAAGAAAGAATAAATATTCAGGGATTCAAATCCATGCTGGGGGACAACCGTTACCTTAACAACAGTGAGATTTATGCCTTCTGGATGGATGTGCAGGGAAAGATATGGATAGGGACCGAGAATGGAGGTGTCAATATTCTGGACCGAAAAACCGGACGCTTCGATTATCTGGTACCGCAGAAAAATAATAAGAATTCGCTATCGAGCAGCTGTATCAAAGCAATAGTTGAAGATGTTCATGGCAATCTCTGGATTGGTACCTACCTTGGCGGACTTGACCTGTATAACAGACAAACCGGTACTTTCAAACACTTTCGAAATGACCCTTCCAATTCCAATAGCTTGTCAGACAACAGAGTCTGGTCACTGCTCAAAGACAGCAACAACGATATCTGGGTTGGAACATCCAGGGGTATCGATAAATACGACCCTCAAACCGGTGGTTTTATCCATAACAACAACCTGGTTAACGGACAGCAGGTAAATTGGATCGCAGAAGACAAAGATCAATGCTTGTGGATAGGCGCCAATGATTTAATTATTTACAATCCTAAGAATCAAAAAATTATAAGATTAAATGAATCGACCAGATTGATGCTGGAAGATTCAAAAAATCGGTTCTGGCTGACTACACTGAGTCATGGAATCGCTCTTTTTTCAAAAGAAAAAGGGGTGATCAAATACTACAACGAAAAGAGTGGCCTGGCCAACAACCAAGCCCTTGCCATTTTGGAAGACGACGAGCATTTTTTGTGGATCAGCACGACCAGGGGCCTTTCTAAATTTGATCCTGAAACGGAACGGTTTCATAATTTCTCTACCAAAAACGGATTTCAAAACGATCAATTTACCTATGGTGCAGCATTTAAGCTTCCAACTGGAGAGCTGATGTTTGGAGGAATATCCGGCTTCAATATCTTTGATCCGGCAAAAATCAAATCGAGCGATTATTCTGCCCCTATTGTCTTCACGGATTTAAAAATCCTTAATAAAAGTGTCCCCATTCGACCTGATGGTAGCGGTGTTCTCACCAAGAGTATTTCCGAAACAGAGAAGATAGAATTGAAATACGAACAAAATTCTGTCGAACTTGAGTTTGCCTCGTTCGACTTTGCCAATATTATGGGGATCCAGTACTCCTATTACCTGGAAGGATTTGACAAAGACTGGAATGAGCCTTCCGACAAAAGGCTGGCTACCTACACCAACCTTAACCCAGGTATATATACTTTCAGGGTTAAAACAGTCTCCATTGACAGGCAGGAAAGCAACGCCGGACCCGAATTGAAAATCATTGTATACCCGCCTTACTGGCAAACCTGGTGGTTCCGCATTTTAATATTCCTTTTCATCCTGGCCTTGTTCTACTGGTTGATAACTTTCCTGCAAAACAGGGAAAAGCTAAAACATAATCTGGTTTTTGAGAAAATTAAAGCCAAAAAATTGCATGAGCTCGACATGATTAAGTTGAGGTTTTATACGAATATTTCTCATGAGATCCGCACACCACTCACCCTGATTCTGGGTCCGCTTGAGAAGTTGAGGAACAATACCATTCCTGAAGGAGAGATCAAGGGACACCTGGAGGTGATGCATCGAAATGCGAGCCAGTTGAATGAATTGATTAACCAGTTGCTCGATTTCAGGAAAATGGAGAGCGGAAACCTAAAGCTGAATCTAAAACGCAGCGATCTGGTAGCATTCATTTCGGGGATCGTGGGTTCGTTTGGAAAATTTGCCGAAGAGAGGGAGGTCGAACTCAAATTCAACTCACTCAAAAAAGAGATAGTTACCAATTTTGATGAGGAGAAGATGGCAAAAATAATGAACAACCTCTTGTCTAATGCCTTTAAATTTACAGCAAAAGGAGGCAAGATCGTGGTCAACATTTCACTCGTTTTTGATACAGAAGATCAGGATTCACCCAATGATCATCCGGAAAAAAGAGTGGTCGAAATAACTGTAAAAGACACCGGTATTGGAATTTCCGAATCCAATATCGAGAAAATATTCAACCGGTTCTTTCAGGTGGATCAAAACTCGGCCCAAACCGGTACCGGGATTGGTCTGGCATTGACCAAAGAGTTGGTGAAATTGCACAATGGTAAGATATTTGTTACGAGTAAACCTGGTAAAAATTCAAAATTCACCATTCAACTTCCATATGATGATGCCAAAACAACTGGACATTCTGCTGATTTAACAATTATTGATAAAGATGGTGAGGATAAGCAATTGATTTTAAACGATGAACCCATCTATGAACAAACTATTGCCGGACAAAAAATTATGCTGTTGGTGGATGACAATGCAGATGTCCGCTATTTTATCAAATCACATTTTTTGCCGGTATATCATATCATTGAGGCGAAAGACGGGTTGGAAGGCTGGCATATGGCCCTTAAAACGATTCCGAACATTATCATCAGTGATGTTATGATGCCCGATATGGATGGTTTTGAATTCTGCCGAAAAATAAGGAAGGATGAAAGAACCTCCCATATTCCGATTCTGCTTTTGACAGCGCTGGGATCCCGCGAACATGAAATTGAAGGATTAAGCCAGGGTGCAGACGATTACATCACAAAACCATTCGATATGGTTGTGTTACAGACCAAGATTGAAAATATATTGTCGGTCAGGCAATCCCTTAAGCAAAAGTACTCCGGGGAGGTTTTTTTACAGCCGAGAAATATTATGTTAAGCTCTCCAGACGAACGGTTTTTACAGAAAGCAATGGATGTAGTGGAAAATAATATCGCAGATCCGGATTTGGATATCGACCGTTTCGCCACTGAAATAGGGGTCAGCAGGATGCAGTTGTACCGCAAGCTTTCTGCCATGACAGATATGACTGTCAAAGAGTTCGTACGCGATATACGTTTGAAAAGAGCAGCTCAGCTGTTGATTCAAAAAAAGATGAACGTATCGGAGGTTGCCTATGCAGTTGGTTTTAAAGACCTCTCTCACTTTCGTAAGTGCTTTAGGCAGGAGTTTAACATGAGTGCTTCAGAATACATGGAGAAACACCCTGCTGTTCGGGAATAGACAAGAAGGAAATTTTAGAAAAGTAAATTTGCCACCCTCTCCAAAAAAAATCAGGAATATAGTTAATTAGTAGTTAATCTGATTGTTAGATATTTTTCTATCGATCTTTGGATGTTTTTTACCCGATATTTGGGAATTATAGCCCGCTCTTGATACGTCTGACCCTCCTTTTTGATATGGATTTTGAATCCTTTCAAGGTGAGTTGCCCTAACTTTACCAGACCAAATGCGCCTATTTCGATGAAGGAAACAAGCAGGAAACTTAAAATTGTTAATTGGATGATTATAGCAATGACAGTAGTTATGACGATCATCCTGACAATATTGATTTTTTCGGGTTTGTGATTTTATTGGTTGAGCTAACAAACAAAGGATTAAATGAAAAAAGATGTGTTAATCATCCCCCTGTTATTGATGATGTTCTGCACCGAACCGCTTTGGTCGCAGGAGGCAAAAATGAATGGATTGGAAATGGCAGTCAGAATGGCTGATTCCGAGATAAAGCAATTCCCTGATCCATGGACAGTAGATTTCAATCCCAAGCCGGTATGGAACTATACCCAGGGCTTAATTGCCCAATCCATGCTTCAGCTGGAGAAGGTTAGTCAGCAGAAGGTCTATTACAACTACGCAGAAAAATATGCTCTTCATTTTATTGATTCGTCCGGTGCCATTTTGGGATACAAACCTGACGAGTTCAATATTGACGCTGTGAATTCTGGTAAAATTCTTTTTGTTCTGTACCAGCAGACAAAAGATGAAAGATATATGAAGGCCATCAAACTGCTGAGGGATCAGCTGAAAAAGCAACCTCGCACCCAGGAAGGTGGGTTCTGGCACAAGTTAAGGTATCCCAATCAGATGTGGCTCGATGGATTGTACATGGGTGCCCCGTTTTATGCACAGTACGCTCAGCTACTCGAAGAGCCTGATCTGTTCGATGATGTGGTGAAGCAGTTTCTAATTGTTCATAAGCACACTTACGATCCGACAACTGGTTTGAATTACCATGCGTGGGATGAAAAAAGGATCCAGAAATGGGCCAATCCCGAGACCGGATGCTCACCCAATTTTTGGGGTAGGGCAGAGGGCTGGTATGCCATGGCACTCGTGGATGTGCTTGATTTTATTCCGCAAGATCATTCCGGCCGTCCCAGACTGATCGAAATACTGAATCAGGTGGCTGCAGGAATTCGGAAATACCAGGATCCGGCAACAGGATTGTGGTACCAGGTATTGGATCAGGGTAACAGGGAAGGGAATTATCTGGAAGCATCTGCTTCCTCTATGTTTACTTGTGCCTTATTGAAAGCTGTACGCAAAGGATATATCAGTAAAGAATATAAGGAGACGGCTGTGAAAGGTTATCATGGACTCGTGAAAAACCTGGTCAGGGTTAATAAAGACGGAACAATCAGTCTGACAAAATGCTGCGCTGTGGCAGGCTTGGGAGGGGAACCTTACCGTAGCGGTACCTATGATTATTACATCCACGAAACCATACGGGACAATGATCCCAAGGGTGTAGGGCCGTTTATCATGGCCTCATTGGAGTACAATCAAAAATAAATCTCAATAATTATTCAAATTAACAATTCTGTATGATGAAAATGAAGCGAAGTTTTCTTGGAAAAATTAGCCTGTTGTCGCTGTTTGTAATTTTCACAGGGGCACAATTGTACGCCCAGAAAGTTGCCGGTGTAGTGGTTGATGAAACTAACTCTCCAATGCCAGGCGTCAACGTCGTTGTGAAAGGAACAACAAATGGTGTGATCACCAACGTGGATGGTCAGTATACCATTACTCCGGGCGATATGGCAAATGATGTTCTCCAATTCTCTTTTATTGGTTACGAAACCAAAGAGGTCAAGATCAATGGACAGAAAGTCATAAACATTCAATTGACAAACAGTACCCTTCAAATTGAAGAGGTTGTTGCCATTGGTTATGGTACAGTTAAAAAGCGCGATGTAACAGGTTCGGTTGCTTCAGTAACCGGAAAGCAAATTGCTGCCATACCTGTTTCCAACGTGGCACAGGCACTCGAGGGACGTCTTGCCGGTGTGAATGTGCTTTCTCAGGACGGACGACCTGATGCGACCATTTCAATTCGCGTGCGTGGGGGAGGTTCCATCTCACAAAGCAACAACCCACTTATTTTGATTGACGGTGTACCAGGCAACATTGCCGATATTCCGGCTGAAATGGTAGAAAGCATTGACGTGCTGAAGGATGCTTCTTCTACTGCAATTTTCGGTGCACGTGGTGCAAATGGGGTTATCCTTATTACAACCAAAAGGGGCAAGTCCGGCGACGTTTCGGTGAGTTATAGCGGTTATGGAAAATTCAACACACCAACAGGATATCTTGAAACCTTAAACCCATACGATTACCTTTCCTTCAAATGGGGCCTTCTGGATGTTTATTTTGGTGCAACTTATACCACGCCATTCCAAAAATTGTTCGGAACAGGTGCTTACACAGGCAGTAACCCGGCAGGTATAGATGCATACAAAAATGTGACACCATACAACCTGCAAAAGGACGTTTATAACACTTCATTCTCGCAAAACCATGACCTGACCATTTTGGGAGGAACTGACAAAACAAAGGTTATTTTCGGAATTAGTTATCTGGACGATGAAGGTATGAAGTTGAACTCCTTTGCCAAAAGAGCCTCAGCATCGCTCAAGGTAGATCAAAAAATAGGTAAAAACCTGGACTTCAACTTAGACTTGCTGTACACTGATAAAAATACGATGGGTAATGAAGGTACTACCAGCGGTTACGGTTCTTCCCTATCCGGGTCATACCGTTTCCGGCCTATTGCTAAAAGTGATATAAAAGGTGATATCACTTACCTGGGTGATGCATCCTTGGGTGAGGAGTCGTTTGTCATGGATGATATGTACAATCCTGTAAATGTGATCAAAGACCGACAAAACCTGACATTGACACAATCGCTTCGCGGGACAGCCGGTTTGAACTGGAAAATTATCAAAGGTTTAATCTATCACTCTGAATTGACCCTGGCCCGCAATTTTACGCAAATTAGAAACTGGAGAGGTCCCACTCCTGCCAGCAGTAACGAGGTAAACTATCTGAACAGTGATGGAACACTGCAATATTCGGGCGATGCAGACTATAGAAAGAATGATGCCAAGTCATTGCGATGGGCGAACACCCTGGCGTATGAATTAAAAATGAAAGAGATTCACCGGCTCAATTTTTTGGTTGGCCAGGAAATAACCAACTCGGATGGAACCAGTATGCGTATCTCAGGCCAAAAATATCCTGCCAATTTTTCAATGGATAATGCTTTTGCCATGATCTCGCAATACGGAGCAAACCTGGTAGTCTCTTCGGGTGTGAGTACACCAAATCGTCTTCAGTCATATTTCGGCAGGGCAAATTACTCACTGATGGACAAGTACATGTTTGCAGCTACCTTCCGTGCTGATGGTTCTTCAAACTTCTCTCCGGAGCATCGTTGGGGATACTTCCCTGCTGGTTCTGTTGCCTGGCGTATTTCGCAAGAATCATTTATGAAAAGCATTAAAAATCTCGATGATTTGAAAATTCGCGCATCTTACGGCGAGGTAGGAAATGATGCCATCAGTGCTGACCAGTGGTCCCAATTGTGGGCAGCCACCAGTGACACACGCTGGCAGTATGGCCTGAATAAGGTACTCCAGCCTTCCTATGATCTGGCTACTGCTCAATTGGCCAACCGCGATTTAAAATGGGAAACCACCATTACACGAAACATCGGTCTTGACTTTTCGCTGTATAACCATCGTTTGACTGGTACTGTCGACGTATACAAAAATAGCACCAAAGACTTGTTGATGCTGACCGACATTCCGTCTATTACCGGATTTACGACCAGTTACGCCAATATCGGGCAAACCAGCAACAAAGGGGTGGAAATCTCATTAACTGGCACGATCTTGAAGAACAAGGATTGGAACATAACGGCAAGCGCAAATATCAACTTTAACAAGGGTAACATCGACAAACTCGCTGACGGAATGCAAAGCGCTTATGGAACTCAATTCCTGCAATCGGGAATTCCAAATGCTGACTACAAATTGTTGGTTGGCAAACCTGTTGGCATCGTAATGGGTTACTTAAGGGATGGCAAAGGATTTTATACTCCGGACGACTTCAATTTTGATGCTACAACGAATAGCTACACATTAAAGACCGGTATTGCAGATCTTTCAAAGTCATTTATCTCTTATCGTGCTGGTTTGGTTCCCGGTTCTCAGCAGGCTTTTCCTGGTTTGCCGAAATTTGTAGATCAAGTTAAGGATGGCGTGATTGACGACAAGGATATGGTCGAAATCGGTAATATGAATCCCAAAAATACAGGTGGTTTCAACGTCAACGCTGCTTACAAGAGCTTCGATCTTGGCATGTATTTCAACTGGAGCTACGGCAATGACGTTTACAATGCCAATAAATTGGCTACGCTGTTTAACGGTAACAAAGGTGGAGGTCTCTACGGAAATAAACTGGCTATCGTGAAAGACTCCTATACGAATTACCAAATTCAGAACGGGAGTCTGGTGAAGCTTATTACACCCGACCAGTTGAATGCTGCCAACATAAATGCGACTGTACCGTCGACCTTCCTGCAACAAGGCTATGTTTCCGATATCGGTATTGAAGATGGTTCATACCTGCGTCTCAATACGGTGACCTTGGGCTATACCTTGCCAAAACAGGTGCTAAGCAAGATAAAGGCAAGCAACATGCGCATCTATGGGTCCATCTACAATGCATTTACCCTGACAGGATACTCCGGACTTGACCCCGATGTCAATACGAGTCAAAATGCAAATAGCTCCCGATATCCGACTCCCGGGCTTGACTGGGGAACCTATCCTCGTGCCCGTCAGTTTGTGATTGGCTTAAATGTTACTTTCTAAATCGTATAAATGTCAATCATCTTTAAAGAAAAACAATCATGAAAAAAATAGTAATCTATATATTTTTGGCACTGTTACCGTTTATGTTTTCGGGGTGCAAAGACTATTTGGATGTTACGAATGCAGGCCAGTCCGACGATAATTTTGTTATGTCGAGTCCAGGCGAGGCATTTAAAGCACTATCGTGGGTATATGCTGAATATCGCACAAATGCGGCAGCCGGAGGAAACTACAACTGGCAAGACCCATTGGGATCAGATGCTGAATATATGAGCGAATATCCTTCAGTCAACAATGTCATCGCAAGATTGCAACCCGGTGCAACTACTGTAAATACAGATATGAATATATTCAATAGTTTAAATGTTGCGCTTGCCCGTGCTGCCCGTATTGCTGATTTGATAGGAGCAAAAGCTGAATATCAATCTGATGTAAAAGGCAGTGCTCCTACCAGCTGGACACAACTTTATGGTGAAGCCAAAACCTTAAGGGCTTATTTAGCCTGGGAGTTGGTGCGCCATTTTGGTGATGTTCCTTTTGGTTATGAAAATCTGGTGGTGACAACCTATACACTGACATCGCGCTTCGAAATAATGGATAAAATTATTGCCGATGTTAAGGCAGTAGAAGGTAAAATGTATGTAGTTGGGCAAGGTGGAATTACAGCCGAACGAATCAGCCGCACTTTTGCAAATGCGCTGATCGGTGAAATTGCGCTTCATGCAGGAAGCTGGCAAACCATTCGCACAGATATCAAGGGTTTGTATGGCAATGTACAGTTTGTCAATAAGGGTGCTGATGACGCAACATGTGTATATGCACGTCGTGCAGATTATCTGGACTACATCAAGGTGGCCGAGCAATACCTGAATGCTGCCGTGAATACACAGAATGGAAATGTAAAGCTGATTACTTCCGATGCCAGAGCAGTCAATAATCCTTTCCAGAAACATTGGCAAGAAATTAACTCCAGGCGAATTAGTCAGGAGTCTCTCTTTGAAATTGGCTGTGTACCCGGTATCGGAAATGCTGAGTACGGTTACAGTATGGCACGTCCTGGCTCCAATAGTTCCGTCAATTCTTATCTGAATACTTTTGCAGCTATCCGTATTGTTCCATCGTTCTTCTATAATGGATACGAAACCGGTGACATGCGTCGTGATGTCAGTATGGTAATATCCGGCAGCAATGCTGCAACCGGACAGGAAAACCTGATTCCGCTCGGTGTGGGTACACGTATCGGCGGCGGAGGACCAAGTATCAACAAATGGGACAAGAACAGGGGCGATGTACCGTTGTACACCAATGCTACATTCCGTTCATCAGGTATTAACTACGTCATTTTGAGAATGGCCGATGTAATGCTTTTGCTTGCCGAAGCAAAAGCAGTCTTAGGAAGCGATGCAGCTGGTGCAATCGCGTTGGTGAACCAAATTCGTACAAGGGCTTTTGGCAATACAAGCAAAAACATTTCCGGATTGTCGGGTGATGCATTGCTGGATGCTATCTATAATGAGCGCAAATTGGAACTATTGGGCGAAGGAACTATTCGTTGGGACATGATTCGTTCCGGTAAGTTCAACGAAAGAGCCATCGCGATCCGCAAGGAAATGGCAGATATGACTGCAGGCCTTCAAGCCAACGGATACTACACATTCCCAAGCGGCAGAACCATTTCCAATTATGTTTGGACTAAGTACGTCCAGATAGGTGGCAATGTTGCAACGGTTACACAAACTCCGGTTGATACTGATCCGGCATTATACCCCGGATGGCGCGGTATCTATAATTGGGGGATTGCAGCCTACACTGCTACAGCCAGAAATCTGGCCATTAAAGGCTTGTATAACTACATTGATCCTGCCGGTGCTGAAGCGGCAGCATTGGTAGCCAGTGGTTACACAAAAGTGAATTGGGGTTTCACGGTTTGGAGTGATGCAAATGCCAAAGCGATGTTGAATGCTGCTATCCTGGACGGCGTAGTAGGACGAGAAACCAGCGCCCCCCGCTACTTTCATCCGATGCCTCTAACTGTAATTGACCAATCGAAGGGGAATGTAACGAATGGTTACGGATTGCCCAATAAGTAATTTGATTTTAGATAGATTTGTAGTAGCAGGAATAGCCCGTCCAATTGCGGACGGGTTATTTTTCTTGGTGGACATCTAAAATCCGGATATCTCCTGATAATTTAAAACCAAATCAGTTTTTGAATTATTAAATTTAGACAGTCAGCGTGCTTCATGGGCTTGTAGGTATTTTGCTTTTCTCCTGGCAAATCAAGTATTTTCTTTGGTTAACAAGATGAGCGGACAAGCTTCCGCGTAATGGATAAAGAAACGTTGTCACAGGAACCAATAGAATGGCAATCATGAGAATATTAATGCAAACTTTTTTCATTGTATCGTTCGTTATTGTTACCAACCTTCAGCTTATAGCTCAAAACGATCAAACTGTTAAGTATGCCAGGCAAACCATGTTGCGGGCTACGCAATTTATGGTAAAATATGATGATTTAAGGGACCTAATCGGATTGTCCGGAAAAGGAAGAATTCAATATATTGATTAGTTATTGGAAATGAGAAAGAAGAGCAGAACTACAGGAATTGGCCTTTTGCTAATTATCATGTTAGCAGCCAATAATTTGTTTGCCCAGGAGAGCGTGGGCAAGAAGTATGTCCCCATCTCCATGGAGCCTTTTTCCGATAGCCGGAACCATTGGTACGGAATATACGATAAAGGCAATATCATCCAGCCTAAAGCCAATCAACCCATATATCCGGAGTCGGAAATCACAAAGATTGCCGACAATATTCTGCTTTATCAACGCAACAACGGGGGTTGGCCCAAAAATTACGACGTGCAGGCCATCCTGACAATTGAACAGGCCGATAGCCTGGTGAGGACAAAAGATCAGTTGCATACTACATTTGATAACTCGACCACCCATACCCAAATCGATTACCTGGCAAAGGTATATACCCAAACGAAGGTCGAGAAATACAAAGAGGCATGTTTAAAGGGAGTCCGCTTTGTACTCTCTGCCCAATACCCCAATGGCGGTTGGCCCCAGTATTTTCCACTGGAAGATAATTATAGCAGGAGAATCACCTTCAATGACGGTGCTTTTCTTGGCATCATGGCAATACTTAAAAAGATTACAATAAACGACTCCAACTTTACATTTATAAGCGCTGACCTGCGCAAAGAGGTTCAGGATTCCTTCGACAAAGGGTTGGAGTGCATCCTGAAGGCGCAGATTGTCTCCAATGGTAAACTGACTGTATGGTGCCAGCAGCACAGCGAGATTGACCTGCAGCCGGTATGGGCCAGGGCCTTTGAACCGCCAAGCATCTGCAACGGTGAGAGTGTGGCGGTGGTGCAATTTCTTATGAATATTGCCAACCCGGATCAACGGATCATTGACGCAGTTCAGGGAGCTGTGAATTGGTTTCAGAGGTCCAGGATATTGTATACCAGGGTAGCGACAGTTCAGGCTCCTCCCGAGCAATCGCAGTACAAATCCTTTACAACCGACAAGGTGGTAGTGATTGACTCCCTGGCTCCACCCATCTGGACCCGCTACTACGAGTTGGGAACAGAGCGTCCGCTATTTTCGGACCGAAACAGTAAATTCCTCTATTCCCTGGCTGAAGTGAGCCGCGAAAGACGTGACGGATATGGCTGGTATACATATTCCCCGCAAGAGGTGTTGAAAGAATATCCCAAATGGCTGAAGAAATGGGCCCCTGAAAACAATGCAGTGGCTTTGGCTGTAACGCAACCAGAGAATAAATGCCCAATGCTGGCTGTCTCGGCTAACAAACGCTACCTTACAGCCAATGGAAAACCATTCTTCTGGCTGGGCGATACTGGTTGGTTATTGTTTGGCAAATTAAACAGGGAGGAAGCGGAAAAATACCTGAATGACAGACAGGCAAAAGGATTCAATGTGATCAATGTGATGGTGCTGCACAGCCTCTCGGCCGTGAACACAGAAGGAGATTCTGCCTTGATCAACAAGAACCTGGCCATGCAAAAGCTTTCGTCATCAGGTGCCGGAAATGTAAAAAAGGGATATTGGGACCATCTGGAAGATATCATCGACCTGGCTGCCCAAAAAGGGTTGTATATGGCCCTTGTGCCGGTCTGGGGTTCAAATGTAAGAGCAGGAATGGTGACATCCAATCAGGCAGAACGATATGCCATTTTTCTGGCGAAACGCTTCAAGGACAAACCCAATATTGTATGGATGAACGGTGGAGATGTTCGCGGGGATGACTCACTAAGAATCTGGAATATTATCGGGAATACATTGAAGAAATACGATCCCGGCCACCTTGTTACCTTCCACCCTTTTGGCCGTACCCAATCCTCTATGTGGTTTCACTACGAGGCGTGGCTGGATTTTAATATGTTCCAGTCCGGTCACCGTAATTATGCGCAGGATACTTCGCGGGCAGATCTTAAATACGGGGAAGACAACTGGCGCTATGTCCGGGCAGACTACAACAGATCACCCACGAAACCCACGCTTGACGGAGAACCCTCCTACGAAGGAATACCACAGGGGCTACATGATACCCTGCAAACCAAATGGGCCGCGGATGATATACGCCGCTATGCTTACTGGTCGCTGTTTGCAGGAGCCTGTGGCTTTACCTACGGAAATAATTCGGTGATGCAAATGCATAAAATAGGTGCGAATGCTGGTAGTTATGGTGCACGGCAATCATGGGAAGATGCCATAAATGCTCCTGGTGCCAGCCAGATGATTTATCTGAAGAACCTGATGCTGAAATATCATTTTGAGAATCTTGTACCTGATCAGGCTCTTCTGGTTGATCCCGGTGAACGTTACAACCACCTCTCTGCATTGAAAGGCAAAGATTATCTTTTGGTCTATACCTGGAATGGAAGGACCATTGCATTGAACCCGGAGCAGCTGGCAGGAAATCAATTCAGCATAAACTGGTATTCCCCAAAGAATGGAATATTCCTGCAGGCCGGCCAGATCAAAAAAGGAGAAAAATTTGAATTTGATCCGCCGGGAATCACCCGGAATGGCAATGACTGGGTGCTGATTCTGATTAAATTTCAGGGTTCTGGTAAGTCTTCAGGTATATTGCCAATTCCCAGGGATAGCTCTTTTACCCCATACCTGGCCTGGCTTAAAATCAAAAAAGAGTTTCCTCAGGCCATGATTGCGGAAACCAAACTTCCGGCAGGATTGAAATCCAGTTATGGTGTGGTATACAAAACATTGCCTGTTACCCCTTATGGCAAACGCAACCTGCATCTCGATATTTTTTCTCCTGAGAAACAGGGTAAATATCCGGCGCTTCTCCTGATTCATGGCGGAGGCTGGCGGTCTGGCGATAGAACCATGGAAAATCCGCTGGCACAACAAATAGCTTCCTACGGATATGTGACAGCTACCGTCGAATACAGGCTTTCGCCTGAAGCACTTTATCCTGCAGCTGTTTACGACATTAAGGCAGCCATCCGGTTTCTGCGTTCCAAAGCGAATAAATACGGTCTGGATCCGGATCGTATTGCAATTTCAGGAACTTCTGCGGGCGGTCAACTGGCTGCACTCGCAGGAATGACTGCAGAGGACAGGAAGTTTGACAAAGAGGAGGCAAATCACGCGGTTTCTGCCAAAATTCAGGCCATCATCGATATCGACGGTGTCCTGGATTTCAGGGATCCGAACGAAAGTGCCAAAGACAATGACCCGCTGAAACCTTCAGCTGGAGCCATGTGGTTCGGAGGTTCACTTCAACAGTTTCCGGGTAAGTGGTTAGAGGCTTCACCGATCACTTATGCAGGTAAAAATTCCCCACCTGTATTGTTCATCAACAGTGCACTGCCCAGGTTTCATGCCGGTCGCGACAGTGTCATCACTACGCTTGCCAAATGCAATATTTATACTGAGGTTCATACCATTCCCGATACGCCACATCCCTTTTGGTTGTTTAATCCGTGGTTTGAACCAACGGTGGATTATATGGTTGCTTTTCTGGATAAAATTTTGAAATAAATAATTGCAAATAAAGGGAATGAAAATAATTACTATTTTTTTCGGACTGATTTTAATATCCATGGAAATTTTCGCCCAGGATAAATTTAATCTGAGGGTTGCACTGGATGGCTCAGGAGATTTTACTTCCATTCAAAAAGCCATCGATGCCTGTAAAGCATTTCCGGATACACGGGTTATTATTTTTGTTGAAAACGGAATCTACAAAGAGAAATTGGTGGTGCCGTCGTGTAACTCGCAACTCTCCATCATCGGAGAGAGTGCCGACAGCACCATCATCACCTTCGACGACCATTTCAGTAAGATCAACCGGGGCAGAAACAGTACCTTTTATACCTACACCCTCCTTGTACAGGCCAACGATTTCAGGTTGGAAAATGTGACCGTTGAGAATTCTGCCGGGCCTGTAGGGCAAGCTGTTGCTTTGCATGTGGAAGGTGATCGCTGTCTGTTTGCCAACTGCCGCATCCTGGGTAATCAGGATACTTTATACGCAGCAGGGAGATACAGCCGCCAGTATTTTAGCAACTGCGCAATCGAAGGAACTACCGATTTTATTTTTGGGGAGGCAACAGTACTCTTTGAAGATTGCGTGATTCACTGCAAAAGTGATTCCTATATCACTGCAGCCAGCACGCCGGAAGGTAAACCCTTCGGTTTTGTTTTCCGGAATTGCAAAATTACTGCATCAGATATTGCGAAGAAAGTTTATTTGGGTCGCCCCTGGCGAAGTTTTGCCAAAGTAGCTTTCATGAATTGTGAACTTGGCTCTTTTATCCTGCCCAAAGGTTGGGATAACTGGTCAAAACCCGAAAATGAAAGGAGTGTCCACTTTTCCGAATTCAACAATTCCGGACCAGGTGCATCAACCAGCCAACGCGTTCCCTGGGCATTTAAGCTCTCTGAAAAAGAGGCAACTCAATATACCAAAGAGAATATTTTTGTTCCCTTCGGTTGGGAAAAACCAACCGAAGTAAAATGGTACCATGATAATTTATAGAACCATACGATGAGACAAATTGTATTTATTGCCCTTCTTGTACATTTTCTGGCATATACCAACCCGTTGACAGCTCAAAAAACGAATGAGATTTCAAAAGTTTGGGTTTCTGACAATGGTGACGGAACCTATACCAATCCAGTTCTGTATGCCGATTATTCGGATCCGGATGCCATCCGGGTCAACGATGATTTTTACCTGGTGGCCTCCTCCTTTAATTGTGTACCCGGATTGCCGGTACTTCATTCCCGCGATCTGGTAAACTGGAAGCTTATTGGCTATGCGCTCCAAAAGCTACCTCCTTTCGAGGTGTTCGACAAGGTACAACACGGTGGTGGTGTTTGGGCCCCCTGCATCCGATCCCACAACAATGAATTCTACATCTATTTTCCGGATCCTGATTTCGGAATATATCGGGTCAAGGCCAAAAATCCGGCGGGACCCTGGTCGGAACCGCTACTGGTTCAGCCCGGTAAAGGTCTTATTGATCCCTCTCCATTCTGGGATGAAGACGGCAAAGCATACCTGGTTTATGCCCTTGCCGGAAGTCGTGCCGGTGTGAAAAGTGTCATTCTTATTAGCCGAATGAGTACTGAAGGTAACAAACTGATTGGTAACAGTGTAATGCTTATTGATGGTCACAAAAATCACCCCACCATTGAAGGACCAAAAATATACAAACGGAATGGTTGGTATTACATTTTTGCCCCGGCTGGCGGAGTGGCTCCCGGATGGCAGATGGTGATGCGTTCCAGAAATATTTTCGGACCATACGAAGATAAAATAGTAATGGCTCAAGGCAAGACCGACATCAATGGTCCACACCAGGGGGCTTGGGTGGATACAAAAACCGGAGAGCACTGGTTCCTGAATTTTCAGGATTTGGGAGCTTATGGTAGGGTGGTTCACCTGAACCCGATGAAATGGGTCAACGATTGGCCCGTGATTGGCGTTGACACAGATGGCGACGGGACAGGTGAACCGGTTCGCACCTTCAAAAAACCGAATGTTGGCAAAACATATCCAAGAATGACACCTGCTGAAAGCGATGAGTTCAATGGTTATGAACCTGGGTTGCAGTGGCAGTGGCATGCCAATTATCAGAACTCATGGGGTTACAGCTCTGGGAATTTGGGATTCTTCAGGCTAAATTGCATTTCACGTCCTGCAGAAGCGGTTAACCTATGGGGTATCTCCAATCTTATGTTGCAAAAATTTCCGGCACCGGAGTTCACTGCCACCACCAGGCTTACTTTTGATGCCCGGTTCGATGGGGAAGAGGTGGGTCTGGTCGTGATGGGATTGGATTATGGAGCAGTTTCCCTTGTAAGAAATAATGCAAAACTGGAAATCAAGTCTGTTGTGTGCAAACAGGCAGATAAATCTGGGCAGGAAGAGGTGACAGAAATCAAGCCGATAGCGGATGCCACCGTCTATCTGCGGGTTCAGGTTCGCAATGGGGCAGACTGCACCTTTGGTTACAGTAGCGACGGCAATGCCTTTACCCGGATTGGCAAATCATTCAAAGCCAGGGAGGGCAAATGGATCGGAGCCAAAGTGGGACTGTTTGCCCTGCGGAACGGGGTTATCAACGATGCAGGATCAGCGGATATCGACTGGTTTCGAATAGAAAATCAGTAAATTTTATTGCATTTTTAACCTTGCGTAGTTCATTCATTTATTTATTTTGCTTCATATTTATATTTAAATAAGTTTTTAATACACCAAGATACATACGCCAAAAATTATGAAATTCTTAAAATCAGCAGTCGCACTAATCTCCCTGTTCATGTTCCCGGGGAGTGTAATTTCTCAGTCTGTGTCACAAAAGAACAGTGCCCAGGATTTGTACCAGGGCATTGAGTTTAAGATGCCAAAAGTAAAGGAGCCAGTCATCCCTGCCTATTCAGTTTCACTCGCCGATTTTGGAGCTTTAAGCGGCGGACAGGAGCTTTGTACCAAAGCCTTCAGCAGCGCAATAGATGCCCTGTCAAAAAAAGGTGGCGGACGCCTTGTTGTGCCCCGGGGTACTTGGTTTACAGGTCCGATCACACTGAAGAGCAACATTGAATTATATACAGAAGCCGGTGCGCTGGTTCTTTTTTCAGGTGATAAGGATTTATATCCGCTGGTAAAGACAAATTTCGAAGGATTCAATACTTACCGCTGCACTTCGCCGGTTAATGGGCGGAATCTTGAAAATGTGTCCATTACCGGTAAAGGCGTATTTGATGGGTCCGGGGATGCCTGGAGAGCCGCTAAAAAGGAGAAACTAACCGATTCGCAGTGGAAAAAGCTGGTTGCCTCGGGAGGTGTGGTGCATGAAAATGGTAAAACATGGTACCCTTCCAATCAGTTCAGGGCTGGCGAAAAAATTGCTGAGATGAACGTTCCGCGCCAGCTCAAAACCTTGGAAGAGTTTGAGCAGATCCGTGATTTTCTGAGGCCCGTAATGATCAGTTTGGTATCCTGCAAAAAAGTACTGATCGATGGTCCTACTTTTCAGAATTCACCAGCATGGTGCATTCATCCGCTACTTTGTGAAGATTTAACGGTCAGAAATACAACAGTAAAGAACCCCTGGTATTCCCAAAACGGGGATGGTCTGGATCTTGAATCCTGTAAGAACAGTGTAGTGTACGATTGCAATTTTGATGTAGGAGATGATGCTATCTGCATCAAATCCGGCAAGGATAAAGAGGGGCGTGACAGAGGAATAGCCAATGAAAATCTTATTGTTAAAAATTGTGTGGTGTACCACGGTCATGGAGGAGTTACCGTTGGCAGCGAAATGTCGGGAGGTGTAATCAATATGCATGTCTCCAATTGCACTTTTATCGGGACGGATGTTGGTCTTCGCTTCAAGAGCAACAGGGGAAGGGGAGGAGTAGTCAAAAATATTTTTATCTCAAACATCGGGATGATCAACATACCGGCTCAGGCTATTTCCTTCGATCTTTTCTACGGCGGCAAATCGGTTTCTGAAGCAATGGAAGAAGGTAGTCAAAAAACTGAACAGGCCGTTTATGCTGCTTCCGAGGAAACACCGCAATTCAGAGATATTTTTATCAGGGATGTCAATTGCAAAGGGGCCTACCAGGGCATTTTTCTGCAGGGTTTGCCTGAGATGAACCTGGAGAATATTTCTTTCGAGAATATCCGGATGGAATGCGACTATGGATTGATATGCAAAGATGCCAATGGGGTGAAGATGAAGGGGATCATTCTGGTTACCAAAAATAGTCCGGCGATGGACTTTAAAAACAGTAGGAATATCAGCCTGGATGTGCTGACTACACCTTCTGGCATAGCTCCTGTTATTCATGTGTCGGGTTCTAAGACAGAAAATATCGCATTGAGAAATTCGGGTATCTCCAATGCTGAAAAGCAATTGGTCATTGAAAAGGAAGTATCAGCCTTTGCAGTGAAGCTAGAAAAATAATTGATCGTCTTTGATTTTCTTTCTGTTTGAGGACTCTCTGATAATCAGCTCTGTTGGCAATACGAGCGTCTTAAATATTCTCTCCTTGTGCTCAATCTGGTTCAGAATCATTTCGGCTGCCTTCTGACCCATTAGAAATCCTGGTTGTGCAATGGTAGAGATGGATGGCGAGACTACCCGGGAAAATGGTTCATTGCTGAATCCTACGATTCCCATATCTTCAGGAATCCTGATACCCTTGTCGCGCAGATAGATCATGGAACTCAAAGCGGTGGTGTCATTGCCACAGAAGATGGCATCAGGAGGTACCGATAGATTCATCAATTGCTGAACAGCACGTACTCCATCTTCAGCGATCAGAGAATTGGTAATAACCAGTGATTCGTCATGCGGAATACCATTTTTTGCCAGGGCTTCAATGTATCCATTTTTGCGGTCAATGTAGGTCTGTAGATTTTGGGAACCGGCCATATGACCAATTCGCTTGTATCCCTGGTCGATCAAATGCTGTGTTACCCGATAACCTCCATTAAAATCATCCACCACAATTTTATCGGCTTCAATCTCAGCAACTGCGCGGTCGAAAAAAACCAGCGGAATATTCTTTTTGCGAAACATCTTCAAATGCTCGTAATTGGTTGCCTGCATGGCAATCGAAATGATGAGTCCGTCCACCCTGTTTGCAAACATGGATTGTACAATGGCGATCTCCTTGTTTGCAAGGTCATTGGATTGTGAAATCACAACGGTATAACCAGCTTTAAATGCAATATCTTCAACCCCGCTGATGACGGCAGAAAAGAAATATCGGTTGATGAGCGGTACAACAACTCCAATCGTGTTTGATCTTTTGTTGCGCAGATTGGAGGCAATGACATTGGGCCGGTACCCCATACTTTCAGCAACTGCCAGTATTTTCTCTCTCGTCTTCAGGCTGATGCGGGGATTATTTTGCAATGCTCTGGAAACGGTTGAGGCAGAGATCTTCAATTCCCTGGCAATGTCATGAATGGTTGGGTCTGATTTTTTATGCATTTTCTGATTCAAAGAACTACAAAGATGTGAAATATTTTATCTCTTCTTCTATTTAATAAAATATTAATGCAATCGATTGCGCATTTCTTTTTTGTATATATTTGTAAAACAAAATAATTTATTATCCGCACCATGTCAATCCATTTCGAAGAACGTTTCGCTTCACATCCTTCCGATGTTAAACATTACGATACCCAGCAGCTTAGGGATCATTTCCTGATTGAAACGGTAATGGAAGCCGGTAAGATTCACCTGGTCTATTCCCATTATGACCGTTACATTGCCGGTGGTGCCGTACCGATTGGCGGTTCCCTTGAACTTACTGCAATTGAGCCGCTGAAAGCACCATTTTTCTGCTACCGCCGGGAACTGGGTGTTATCAATGTTGGAGGCAAAGGGTCAGTAACAGTCGATGGTAAGGGATATTCCCTCGATTTTAAGGAGGCACTCTACATCGGGAAGGGTTCAGAGAAGATTTTCTTTAGTTCGGAGGATCCGGCTCAACCTGCACGCTTTTACCTGAACTCCACGCCGGCACATAAGGAGCTGCCTACGCGGCATATTACCCTGAAAGATGCCAACGTTCTTCAGATGGGATCACAGCAAACTTCCAACGAAAGACAGATTAATCAGCTGCTGATCAGTAAAGTCGTTGAAACCTGCCAGCTGCAAATGGGAATGACAGCGTTGCGGCCAGGAAGTGTCTGGAACACCATGCCAGCTCACACGCACAGTCGCAGAATGGAAGTTTACTTCTATTTTAACGTACCTGAAGGTCAGTCGATCTGTCATTTTATGGGGCAGCCTCAGGAGACACGCCACATCTGGCTGGTTAACGAACAGGCAGTCATTTCTCCCAACTGGTCAATTCATGCTGCAGCCGGTACCTCAAATTACATCTTTATTTGGGGAATGGCTGGTGAGAACCTCGATTATGCCGATATGGATGTTGTACAACCCAACCAACTCAAATAAATATGAACGACCTTTTTGACTTAACCGGGAAGGTAGCCCTGATCACCGGAGGAACACACGGAATAGGAATGGCTATTGCAAAAACACTTGGAGCTGCCGGCGCCAAAATATGTGTCAATGACCTGTCAGACGAAAAACTGGAAGCCTGCAAAACGGAATATGCCAAGGTCGGCCTCGACGTTTTTACACTCAATTTTGATGTTACCAGTGAAGATGCTGTTGACTTGGGAATTTCTACCATTGAAAAAGAGGTGGGACCCGTAGATATTCTCGTAAACAACGCAGGAATTATTAAACGTGTGCCCATCCTTGACATGAAGGTTAGTGATTTTAAGCTGGTGCTTGATATTGACCTGGTTGCTCCCCTGATTATTGCCAAACGGGTTGCTCCTGGAATGATCGCACGCCGTTTTGGAAAAATTATCAACATGTGCTCGATGATGAGCGTTTATGGTCGCAATTCTGTATCTGCCTATGCTTCGGCCAAAGGTGGACTCAAACTCCTTACAGCCAATATGTGCTGCGAATGGGCCAAATACAACGTTCAGATCAATGGCATTGGTCCTGGTTACATTGCGACTTCTCAAACTGCCGACATCAGGCTCAATGGTCATCCATTCAATGACCTGGTCATGACACGCACACCTGCCGGCCGTTGGGGTGAACCTGAAGATGTGGGTAATGCTGCCCTGTTTCTTGCTTCAAAAGCAAGTGACTTTGTGAACGGGCATGTGCTCTATGTTGATGGTGGAATTTTGGCTAATTTCGGATATGTAAAAGGCGAAAACGAAATTTAAAAATATGGAAAAAGTCATCACATTTGGAGAGGTAATGTTGCGACTTGCAACACCGGGATTTGAACGTTTCGGACAGTCCGGAAATCTGAGTGCTACATTTGGAGGTGGAGAGGCAAACGTAGCTGTCACGCTGGCAAATTTCGGGATAGAAGCTAAATTTATCACCCGCTTACCTCAAAATGAAATTGCCGATGCCTGTATCCGTGAGTTGAGGGGGTTCGGGGTTGATGTTTCCGGAATTCTCAGAGGCGGTGAGCGTATGGGCATCTATTTTCTGGAAGCCGGATCCGTGAGCAGGGCAAGTAAAGTTATCTACGATCGTTCCGGATCCTCGATAGCCGAAATTAAATCCGGAATGATTGACTGGAATAAGATTTTTGATGAAGCTACCTGGTTTCACTGGACCGGTATTACACCGGCCATTTCGCAGGGTGCCGCGGAGGTATGCCTTGAAGCCATCAAGGAAGCCAACAAAAGAGGTATCATGGTATCCACAGATTTGAATTATCGCAAAAATCTGTGGAAATATGGCAAGCAGGCCCATGAAGTAATGCCATCACTGGTTGCAGGCTGCGATGTGATATTAGGCAATGAAGAGGATGCTGCGATGGCCTTGAATATCCATCCGGATGGGGTAGATGTGACTGCGGGACACGTTGAGGCAGATGCCTATCTTTCTGTTTCACAAAAGGTAAAGACTCAGTTTCCACGATGCAAAACGGTGATTACCACCCTGCGCGGTTCTGTCAGCGCCAGCCACAATTCGTGGAGCGGCGTTTTATATGATGGCAAAAAATTGTACAAGAGTGCAACCTATCAGATCACCCATATTGTCGACCGGGTGGGCGGTGGGGATTCCTTTATGGGTGGATTGATCTATGGATTACTGACCTACCGGAACGATATGCAGGTTGCATTGGATTTCGCAGTGGCTGCATCGTGTCTCAAACACACGATCTACGGCGACTATAACCGGGTAACTGTCTCAGAAGTCGGGAAACTCATGGGGGGAGACTCCTCTGGCCGGGTCTCACGCTAATCACCGAATCTGTAATTTGTAAACTGTAATTGATATATCATGGCACGTTTTAAAAGATTAAAGGTTCTCAACACACTCGTTGACACTGGAATAGTTCCCTTGTACTATCACAAGAATGCTGAAGTGGTTAAAAATGTTGTAAAAGCCTGCTATTCTGGTGGTGCGAGAGTTTTTGAATTTACCAACAGGGGCGATTTTGCACATGAAGTCTTTGCCGAAGTGAACAAATGGTGTGCTGGCGAATGTCCGGAGATGATTATGGGTGTCGGATCTGTTGTAGATGCTTCAACTGCTGCACTTTACATTCAGTTGGGAGCCAATTTTATTGTTTCCCCAAGCCTGAATCCGGATATGGCGAAGGTATGCAACCGTCGCAAAATTGCCTGGATGCCCGGTTGCGGCACGCTTTCAGAAATCAATATGGCAGAAGAACTGGGATGTGAGATTGTAAAGATCTTTCCCGGGAAAGAGATAGGCGGCCCCTCCTTTGTAAAAGCTATCCTGGCGCCTTGTCCCTGGACAAGCATCATGCCTTCCGGTGGAGTCACTCCCGACAGGGAAAACCTCAAATCATGGTTTAATGCAGGAGTTGCATGTGTTGGATTAGGTTCGCAACTCACTCCTGCAGAAGTAATTGCATCCGGAAATTTTGGCTTTATCGAACAGAAAGTAAAGGAGGCGATCGCGATCGTGAAAGAAATAAGGAATATTTAAAGCCGCCCAATCATTTGGCCATCTTTATTACTGCCTTTTCGTATAAACCACGCAGCCATACTGTAACTACTCCGTAAACCATGCCTATGGCACAATAAAGCAGAATGACAGTTGCTGAAGTGCCCATTGTGGCATTTGGAATATAGTTCATAAAGGCAAAGAATACCGCGGAAGAGACAAATAATGCCGGCACAAAATCAATGAGTGAATGTGCCCGCTCCATGGAACACATAGGAATCACGATGACGAAAACTGCAAGCGGTACCGCCCAGAATCCCGTAGAACCAAGTAATCCGGCCAATTTAATGATCAGTATGGCAGCTATAATTCCCATTACATAACCCAGAAAAGTGCGCGCGCCACCTTTTAAGGTGCATCCTGCCATAAAATACATGGCCCACGCCTGGAAGGTGACCCAGCCAAATCCTTTGTTGGCGGCAATAGGCAGATAAGGACTAATAAACTGATCCAATGCTACAAAAGTACAAGCCAGAAATCCGATAAAGACCGGAATAACAATAAATTTTTTGAAATCCATGATTTTAAAAGTTTGGTGGTTTTGTTAAAACAATAATTAGTTTGTCGTCATGAACAAAAAGAGTCATTTTTTTTGAGGTTTCCTAATAAATCCTTGCATAAACTAAGCATAAATTTTAAAAAATAGAAAAATAGAAATTCCACATTTTGCATATCCTGTTGGTAATCCTGTCTCCTCTAGATTCAAATAAATTTTATCACATGGGAAGTTGATTTTTTTCAATTTCATCGGGTTACCTTTTTGCCTAAATCAAGATAAACAGTTGTAATCTTCAGAGGATAAATTACCGGTGATGGACCCTTATTCAAAGCCGGAAACTAATAATTCTATGGTTATGCTTAATTATCAAGGTCCCGGGATTTATTCCGATGAGATTTCAGACGTTGCTCCATCTGTGGTGGAAGTCGAAACTGCTTTACCTGCCTTTGTAGGATACACCGCCAAAGCCTCCAGGAAACTAACCAACGATTTATTGCTGATTCCTACCAAAATTAATTCAATGAGGGAGTTCGAAATTGTATTCGGACTCCCTTATGAAAATGAGATTGAAGTTGCAATTACGTCAGGTGGTTCAGAAGGAAAACTCCTGGCAAGTTTCAAAGAATCATCCTTGCAGTATATCCTGTACTACAGCGTGAAGATCTATTTTGAAAATGGAGGTGGTCCCTGTTATATCCTTTCCGTTGATACATATCAGAATCCACAACGGGTATTATTGAGAAAAAATCCCGGCTCCCAGCACAATGGACTTCTTGATGGTCTGAACAAGTTATATGAAATTGCGGATGTCTCCCTGATTGTAATTCCTGAAGCGGTTAAACTTTCTGTTCAAGAATACTCCTTCCTGGTTCAGGCTGCTTTGTTGCAATGTCACACCCTGGAGAACCGGTTTGCAATTTTCGATCTCTACAATGGAGACCTCAATAGTCCGGATTTAAGCCTTAACAGAGGTTTATTCGGAGGAAATTACCTGAATTATGGGACCGCTTATTATCCGTTTGTCAGTACTACAATAAATTCTTATGTAAATACAGAAGGATCTAATGTAAAAGTAACCTATTCAGGTGAAGTGGCCAGCTTTGGTCAGCTGAAAAAGAGAAGCAGCCAACTTTACAAATTTGTAAAGAATGAGCTAAAAAATAGATTTGTTGACCTGCCTTCTTGCGGTGCAGTTGCCGGTGCATACGTTACTTCAGATAAAAACAGGGGTGTGTGGAAATCTCCTGCAAATTTGAATTTGTCATGTGTCAGGGAACCTTTGGTCAAAATCGACAACTACTGTTCCGATATTCAGAATATTGATCCCGATACCGGGAAATCGATGAACAGTATCCGTGCCTCTTCAGAAAAAGGAACTTTGCTGTGGGGGGCCAGAACATTGTCCATTGATAACAACGAAGACCGTTATGTTTCTGCCCGTCGCTTCATCATTATGGTAAGGGAATCGATCAGGACTTCCACCAGCTGGGTGGTTTTCGAACCCAATGATTCCTGCACCTGGTTGAAAATATGCAGGACAATTGAGAATTATCTTAGTAGTAAATGGATGGATGGGGCACTTGCCGGTGTTACACCTCAACAAGCATTTTATGTAAAAAGTGGTCTGGGTATCACCATGAGTGCACAGGATATTCAAGCTGGAAGAATTATCGTTGAGGTAGGATTGGCTGTGCTTGCTCCTGCTGAGTTTACAGTCTTCAGGTTTTCACATCAGCTGAATTTGACAAAAAGCTATTTATCAAGGGCCTGAATCGGTCTCAAATATATTTTAATTTTTTTTTCAAAGAAAGATCATTTTTTTTCATTTTTCCGGGGAACCTTTTTGCCCAAGTCAGGATTAATAATACAACTGCATGGCTGTTTTAGTCTGAATACCCTTAAAGATCACTTTCAGGCAGATAAACTTGCTATACAATAATTATTGCTTTATAGCTACTATATATGAATGAACTTGAGCAGACCCAGGCCTATGCGTCGGTTGAAGGCAAGAGATGGAATTTTCCATCTCAATCTGTCCCTGAAACCAGCGAAAGCAGAATGACAGCAGAAGAGGAAGCCATTCAGGATAGTCTGAAAGTATTATTGGCAACACTTTCCGTCGAGCGGTTTGTAAAACCTAAATACGAACTCGGGAGGCACGACATAATTTTCAGGCCGATGAGTTCTGTCACAAAAACATTGTTGAAAGATCATATTAAATATTCCATCCTGTTCATTTTGTCACGGATTAGCTTGCTTTCCCTGGAGTTGGATACCGCATCTGAGCATGAAGGGAAAATGAGTATTAAACTTGAATACCTCGTCAGATCTACTAATTCAAGAAACAACCTCGTATTTCCTTTTTTCAGGACAGATAGAAGCAATGTCATCGCAGCCGTGGAGTTTAGTAACAGTTAGTAATTCACTCCTTCACCATAGGCACCTCATTTTTATCACTTTTTAACTTCTTGGTATAATAGAATGATACTCCAAGGATAATTAGTCCGACAAAAATAAAGGCAATAATACGGTAACCTACACCCATCTTGGAGATGTCGAACATAAAAAGATGAATTACTGCTGCAACAAGAGTCAGAAATGCCAGCCACCGGTATTTAGCATTTTTCAGAATGGCACTCATCACCATGTAGGTAACAGCAGCCAATCCCCATGAAATAGTAATGTATTCCTGAGCTACCGCATTGTATAGCATGAACAACATAGAAAAGAATGTGATCACCAGGTAAAAGTTACGGATTGCACCGGTCTTGAGATCAAGTCTTTTCTGTTGCCAGTTTAATATTCGGGCGGAAGCAATTGCAATCAGCGTGAAGGAGATGTTGTAAGTATCAATCGATTTGGTCGTGATCAGATAGGCAAGCAGAATAACGGTATACAATGAGGTGTTCATCAGTACAATAAGGTTTGACCTGAACCAGATCGCGATTGCCAGAACTACCATACTTTGCCAGGCCAGAAAAAGGAAAGATCCCGGTAAATCGGAGTACCCATAAACTGCAATGCTCAGTGCCATAAATCCAAAGTTGACATAAAAGAATGAGTCGAATCTGCTCTCAATCTTGTAGTTCAATACAATAGAATAGATAAGGCACATCAATGAAATTCCCAGGAAAATAAAAAGATAATTTTTGGAATAGAAGGTCAGTACAACAAGCATCAATATAACAGAAAATGCGATACTGTTTAGAATGACTGTTGCATTGCAAACTTCAGCCGAAAGTTTCCCATTTTGTTTCAGAAATGGCACGACAGAATATATTCCGCCATACAGCAAGAGGTAAACAAGGTTAAACTGGGGTGTTGCCACAGCACCCACCGGATGACCCATCATAGGATTCCCGATAAGCCACAGGGTATGACCGATATAAACCATAAAAATAGAGAGGATCAGCAGTGTATCCCAGCCATTCTTATTTAGCAGGTATACTACTGCTGCAGTAGCTACCACAAATAGCGATAAGGTAACCTGCGTTTGATCTGCTAAGAGTGCTGTAAGTATCAGTAATCCATAAGCTATAAAGCCCATCAACTGCGACTTTGAGGTGTCGGCTTTGTAAAAAAGAAATCCTACAGAGCCGAGCAGCAAAATGAGAACGATCCATAAATTATTTACAGCCGGAATGTCAATAAAGAAATGGAGTCTTAGTAAAGCGTAGTAAATCAGTAAATGGGCGCATATATTGAACATAAATGCCATATAGCTCAGACTCTTCTTTAAAATCCCTGACAGGAAAAACGTCAAGGCTGCAGAGGCAATTCCCAACACAAAAGCAGTAATACCTCCAAAGATATTATTCACAAAGAGCATGGTGAAAATCATCCCAAGAAGTAAAACGGAACTGCCAATCCACGCAAGTCCATGCTCAAAAACCTTTGATTCGGAAAGTGGATTTGCAAACTCCATCTCCTGATCAACTGTTGTTGCATCAGATGCAACCAGACGCATTTTGCCGGAAGACTTAACACCAACCCTTAGCAGGGATTCGATCCGGCTGATCCTTTCATCGATTGAGTTGATCCGATCCAACAACTCTTTCTCTGTCATTTTTTTTTCGGCCATCATCTTAAGTTTATTGGTTAAACAAATAAGTGCCTAAAGTGATCCAAAGTGTCTAACGTGAACCAGAGTGCCTGAAGCACTTACGCTTCAATCATCATTCGTCAGGAGTCCTAAACTCGAAGTACTCCAAATACTTTGGTTCACTTCAGGCACTTTTCAATGTTCTACAGGTGTCTTTTTCCACGGAGGGAAAAGCCACAACAGAAATGCAAGGATGAAGAAGGGCACGACGAGCCATATGCTGGCCATCAGAAATCCTTCGGGCCCGATCAGAGAGAGTTTAAAGCTTGTGAAGCCTAAAAAGCTCTTGGAGAAAAGCTGTCCACCTATTACAACATTCCAGCGCATAAAAAATATTCCGATCAGCACCAAAATGCCTGTGATAAAATAAATGAGTTTGCGAAGCTTCTCTTCCGGTTTATAAAATTGAATGATTCCAAGGGTAGCCAGTGGCAGAAACATGCCAAGCCCAACCTGCATGATCAGCAGTGTAAAATTGAGATGACCGGAAATAAGCAGTGAGATGATCTCAAACGATTCTTCGGCTTCATATATACGATGAATCTGATCCAGCGACTCCATGGTAAAGTCGATGATGATAATGTAGAAAAGATATTTGGCAATGGTATCCAGACACAACATATCAATCTTTTGTTTCCTGAGATGATTAATGACGATGTAAAGAACCATTACCAGGGCAATGCCTGATACCATGGCAGAGAATAGGAAAATTATGGGCATCATGACAGTCGACCACCATGGATTGGCTTTGATTGATCCAAAAATAAATCCAACGTAACCATGGAGCAAAAAGGCGGAAGGAATACCAATGACCGTTACAATATAACCTAGTTTGTCGTCCAGTTTCAATGATTTCGGGGAGATGTCGTCGCTGCCGAGGGCCAGGGCTTTGTACATCCATTTTTTTATTCCCTTTGATTCCCTGGCCCAGAGTACCAGGTCGTACCGGTAGTCAAACCAGATTTCCAGCAATAACACAATCATCAGATACCAAAGATATACAAATCCAAATATAGCCATTGCTGAAGTGAGATGCGGTGTCATCATGATCTCCCATGCCCTGAGTGGCTGACCAAGGTGAAAGATCAGCGGCATGGTAGCCACCAGCAAAAATGCAAAAGACGTTAACAAGGCGATCACATAGGTCGGTTTCAAAGACTTTACATTAAAAACCCGTTCCAGTGATGCAAGGATGAAGGCTCCGGCTACAAGTCCCGTGATGAAAGGATACAAAACGATTAGGATGGACCAGCTAAGCTCTATTTCATTGGGGTAGATAAATCCATCTACCTTGGAAAGCGCCTGATATAAATGTTCAAATTCTGGATTCATATTATCTTACCTCCTGATTTAATGCATTGTAGTACAATTTACTTCCCGTGTTCAAATGTGGTTTAAGTACGTACACATTCTTGGTGCGGATAAATTTCGAAACCTCACTTGCCGGATCATTCAAATCACCGGAGATGCGCGCTTTGGTTGGACAGTTGTCCATACAGGCAGGATTCAACCCTTTTTTTACACGATGGAAGCAAAGGGTACATTTGTCTACTACATGTTTGTCGGGATGGAAGTACCGGCAGCCATAAGGGCATGCCTGTATGCAATATTTGCATCCGATGCAATACTTCTCATCAACCAGTACAATTCCTTCTTCTGTTTCATAGGTAGCACCCACCGGACACACTTGTACACAAGGGGACTTGGAGCAATGGTTGCACATCTTTGGAACAAAGAAGGTCTTTTCAATCTCTTCAGCCGGAACAGATTGTTTAAAACCGTCAATACCGCCATTGGGCGACTCCACCTTGAGGGATCCGTCTTTGCGAATGGTGTACTGCTCTACCCAGCTTCTGAAGAAAAATGGCTCCTGCGGAACATCGTTCTCTATCTTACAAGTTTTGGCGCAGGTTCCACAACCAATACATTTTTCGATATCAATAGCAATGCCGAACCACGGTCCTTTGGTGTTGCGTTTCACAGCAGCATATAAAACCGCATTAAATGAGGGAAGGGTGGAAGTAATCACCAGCGTTCCAGCTGTAACCCCGGCATTCCTAAGGAAGTTGCGACGGGATAAACTAGTTTTTTGCTCTGTCATGGCTGATGGGGATTATGGCATTTGACACATTTTTGGTCGGAATGATGCTCTTTGAGCTCCTTCTGGGTGACGGCTTTTTCAGGTCGTGCCAGATTGATATCATGGCACTTAGCACAGAATTCTCTTGAGTCTGGTTTGATCAGTTGCTCCATTTTGGGATCTCCGACGTGCTTATACCCGGCACCATGGCAACCTTCGCATGACAAGTCGCTGTGGTAACCTTCACTTTTCATCGAAACTATCGTGTCATGGCAACTGACACAACTGTTGTTTCCAACGAAATGGATTGGAAGCGCTGCAATTTCATTCATAGAATTGCCCCTGTAATGACCATACTGGCCAAAAGACTCAGGAGTCAGTGCGTGTTTGAGCAGCAGAAATAATGAGATGATCACTATTCCGGTCAATAATAAACGTTTGAGATGTAGAGGCATACATTTAATTCTTGTTTGGAAGTTATTATAGTTAACACTCCAAATATATAAATATATCAATACAAAACAAATAAAGTACTGGAAATTAAGGCTTAAGCAGAATGATTCTTGATAGAAAGTGATCTAAAGTGAACCAGCGTGACTAGATTGACTCAAGTGAACCAATGTACTTGAACGATTCATTGATTGGATAGCTGAGGTATCATGGAAAAAATTGGGAGTCCCCAACTTTATTCACTTCAGTTCTCTTTTGGTACTTTTTTCCTGAAAGGAATGGTAATCCCTAACCAGGGTATTGCAATAAAATCCCCTCCAGTCGCCGGAATGATCAAACCATAATCGAGTCCGGCTCCCTTGATGATGGTTCTGCCACCAAAAGAGAGAATCAGGGTACTGGTAGAGTCGTGGAAAAACAGATAGTTTTCTGTGATAAGGTAGCCACGAGGACCAACTCTTAACATCCCGTTGAAGTTAAACATGGGAGAGCTGGTCCCGGATTCCGACGAAAAAGCATATCCCATTCCAACGGTAACGTTTTTGTCTTTAGAACCTGCCGTGGCCAATCCATAAAAGAGGCCAAACCCCGAATTCGTGCCACCAAGAGCTGAACCAGCCAGTACTCCTGCTCCGAGATTAAACTTATCCCTGACAACAGGGACGGAAATTTTAGCGGTAATCCAGGCAGGTGTTGGTTCGCCAAAGAGAAAGGTCGGGATCAATCCTCCGCCTAGCGATATATAATCATTCACACCAACAGCAAACGAGTTCATCAGAACCCAAATATTCTGGTAATAACCCTCACCCTTTTTAAGTCCGTAACCATTGGGCGAATAAAAGTAGCGGGTGGATTGTGGATTTTCGAACCAATATTTGCCATTCTTTAACTGTTTGTTGTCGAGGGGGCCAAGGGACTTAAGATCATTCTTGAGAAAAGTGAGTTCACCCAGTTTTTCTGTTCTGAAAAGTATTCTAACCGTGTCGCTGGAGAGAACTTCTCCTATATAAATATTCCCATCCCTGGTTTCAAGACGGAAAATCTTTGTGCTGTTTTTATCCTGTGCAAAGCTGCTAAAAATGATAAAAAACAGAATCAATGTCAATTTCACCCTCAAACTGCCTTTCGTTTTCATACGTTAGATTTTAATGATTTAACCAACCATATCTACCCCTTCGTACTGCTTCAAAAATTAACTCACACTGAATTAGCGAAATCCTACGGGATTTTTGCCTTTCCAAAACTAATGAATAAAAGGACAGAAGATTATTATTTTTTACCTCTTCCAAAACCCTTCTCTTCCAAGCTTTTAGATACAATGATCCCGATTTCAGGGACCAATCTTTCCCCGACCGGATTCAAATACTCAGGTAAATTACATATGGGACTTTTTATGGAAGGTGAAATTGGATAAGCATTCATCATATCAGCAGGGTACTGTACTAAAAGTTCAGTAATTTGACTTAACGATGCATTTTGATTCAACCAGGTGTGATATGCGTGACCCGGAAGAATTACAGGCATACGATGGTGAGGAATTTTCTGGAGAAGCGTGTTTGCAGTCGTTGTGATGATTGAGAAAGATTGAATTACTTCAAGGTTCTCCGGGTTTGTCCATTTATCCCATATTCCAGCAAATGCAAATGGTCTGTTTTTCAGGTGAACAAGAAAAGGCTTATCCAGACCTTCAACTGTGGATCCTTCGATAAAGGCGCTGGCAACAATCAAGCATCTCCTTGCTCTGATTGGATTACGGAAAGCAGGTTTCTCAATAATGCCTTTTGCACCACGAAAGTTAGGGTCATTCTCTTTGTTATGGTCACCTTCTGCCCGGGCATTGAAAAGATACATCTGCTTCTTTGCCCAGGAAGGGGTGAGCCCAAATTGATAATAGTTCAACTGGTTTGGATTTTCATCAGTTACTACCAGGGACTTTTGTCCAACAGTGATATTGTAGCTGGGCGAAAATAAAATACTACCCTCAGAAAGTTTTGCGTTGAAAGTCTTCTCAATAACTTCTATTTTATCCACCAGGACAAATCGACCACACATACCCGTTTGATTTTTTGTGAATCAGTGGTTGAAGTTAATACAGAAAATTCTTTATTGTCAAATATTGGAGTTAAGAAATACATAAATAACGCAGCTTTCTTTAATTTTTTTCTCGGCAAAAGTGACATAAGAATTTAATATATAAAAGCCTTATCTTTGTATAAAGGAGCTTCATGAACGATTCTGACACCATTGCGTACCAAAGTAATCCGCAACTTGAGCTGGCTTACGACTTTATTCAGTATACAGGTCAAAACCTTTTTCTCACAGGGAAAGCAGGAACAGGAAAGACCACATTCCTCAAAAATTTAAAGCTGAAATCTCCTAAAAGAATGGTTGTTGTCGCACCCACCGGTGTGGCAGCCATCAATGCAGGTGGAGTGACGATACACTCTTTTTTTCAGATTTCGTTTGGTCCGCAGATTCCGCAGGATCCCGACAGAAATCAAATTCCGGTAAAATCGGTTGGTAGTAACGCCATAGCCAGTATCAAACGATTCAGTCGTGAGAAGATCAATATTATGCGTAGCCTTGATCTGCTGGTAATCGATGAGATCAGCATGGTAAGGGCCGATGTACTCGATGCCATCGATGATGTACTGCGCAGGTACCGTTTCCGCTATAAGCCATTTGGTGGGGTGCAGTTGTTAATGATCGGCGACCTGCAGCAGCTGGCACCCATTGTGAAGGACGAAGAGTGGGAGCTACTGAAGCCCTGGTATGAGACCGCCTTTTTCTTCAGTAGCCGGGCATTGAAGCAGTCTACCTTCAAAAGCATCGAACTGAAACACATCTTCAGGCAGAGCGACCAGCATTTTATCGATCTACTCAACAAAGTACGTGACAACCGCCTCGATGCAGATACTTTAAAAGAGTTGAACCAACGTTATCAACCTGGATTTAACCCGGACGAGAAAGAAGGTTACATTACCCTTACCACCCACAACTACCAGTCACAACAGATCAACAGCTCCAAACTGAGCCTGCTCAAAACTGCTGCATTCCTTTTTACTGCTGAGGTGGCAGGCGAATTTTCTGAATATTCCTACCCAACAGATCAGGAGCTGGAACTGAAGGTGGGTGCACAGGTGATGTTTGTAAAAAACGATCCCTCACCCGGTAAGCGGTTCTTCAATGGAAAGATTAGCAAGATCACTGATCTGGAGGAGGATCATATTGAAGTGTCCTGCCCAGGCGAGGAGATGAACATTAGGGTTGAACGGTTGACATGGGGAAATACAAAATATACGCTCAATGAAACAACACAGGAGATTGAAGAAGAGGTGATAGGAACCTTCAGTCAGTTTCCCCTCAAACTTGCCTGGGCAATTACGATACACAAGAGTCAGGGACTTACTTTTGAGAAGGCAATTATTGATGCCAGAGCCTCTTTTGCTCACGGTCAGGTATATGTGGCGCTGAGTCGCTGCAAGACCTTCGAGGGACTTGTTCTCAGTACTCCCATTGCGATCCATAGTGTCAAAAACGACTCCACAGTAGTACAGTTCAGTGCGGAGGTGGAGCAAAATCAACCAGGTCCGGCAGAGCTGGAGCAATCACGCAAGGAGTATTTGCAGCATCTTCTTGGGGAACTGTTCGATTTCAAACCGGTATTGAGACAGATTCAATATCTGCAGCGACTTTGGGAGGAACATACAGCCCAATTACTGGGGTCTTTAAATTTCGTCCTGCGTAGCATGGCAGCGCCTTTACAGACTGAAATGATTGAGGTGGCAGGCCGTTTTGAGAACCAGGTGAGGCAGTTGGTCGCACTTGGGCCTGCTCCGGAGGAAAATCAGCAGTTACAGGATCGTGTCCGTAAGGCTGCTGAATTTTTCTATTCCAAATTGGAACAGTTGCTGGAGCACCCCTTGTCGGAGGCGACCTATGAATGTGACAACAAAGCGGTACGTAAAACCATCAACGAAGCGACAATTAAGTTAAACAAGGAGATACGAATAAAAAAAGTTTGCATCGATCATTGCAAGAGTGGTTTCAATACCAGGTCATACCTCGAAACCAGGTCGAAAGCGTCTATCGAAGCAGAAGAGACGGTCCGCAGCCGGAAAAGTGAAGAAAGTCCGGTTGCTTTCTCCGTGAATGCCGATTTTTATTCTCAACTCAAACGATGGCGCAGTGAAAAGGCTGAACTGCTTCAGGTTGAGATTTCCCGAATCCTGGCGCAGAAAACGCTGCTTGAGATTGTGCATATTCTTCCGGTGACAGGAAAGGAATTGCAGCAGGTGAAGGGAATGGGTGGTGTAAGGATGAAACAATTCGGCAGGGAGATTATCGAAATGGTCCTGGCTTATCGTAATCAGCATGGTATGGAGGTTCCGGCGGAAGCCGAAAAGGAAGCGGAAAGGGCGGGTTTAGACTCTAAACAGCTCAGCTATGAATTTTTTAAAAATGGCCTCACCATTCCGGAGATTGCCCGTGGCAGACAGATGGCAGTATCGACCATCGAAAGTCATTTGTTGAATTATGTTGGCACAGGTCAGATTGACATCGGCCGCCTGGTCGAAAAGCGAAAAATTAAAGCCATTGAAGAGTGTATGGAACTCAATAATTTCAAGCAAATCAGCGATCTAAAAGCAAGATTGGGCGATAGATTCAGTTACTCCGAGATCCGGTTTGTGCTGAAATATCTCGAAGGACATGCATGAGGATATGCTTCCACTAATCTGATGTCCCGTCAGGTTTATTATATCGGTAGAAAAGCATAACGAACAAATGCCTACGTGCCGTCGGGTACGAAATAAATTAATCAGCTAAAATACCTTGAATCGCATTCTTTGTAAATTTTTTGGCTGATTTTCATCCATGTGAATTTTCTATAAAAATTCGTATTTTGCAATTCATTCTGACAATAACAGAGACTGAAATTTGATAACACAATCTATATTTATCCATTTCAACTCGATACAAAACTAAACTATGAAAAAATACATCCTGGCATTTGATCAGGGTACAACGAGTTCGCGTGCTATTGTTTTCGATCACGATGGATTGCCGGTAGCTACGGCGCAAAAAGAATTCACGCAAATCTATCCCAAGCCAGGCTGGGTGGAACATGATCCTGAGGAGATATGGTCGACCCAGGCAGGTGTAGGCATGGAAGTCATCTTTAAGGCAGGAGTGAGTGCCAGCCACATTGCGACGATAGGCATTACCAACCAACGGGAGACTGCAGTGGTTTGGGACAGGAAAACCGGCCGACCGCTGTACAATGCCATCGTGTGGCAGGACAGGAGAACGGCCGATTATTGCGACCAGCTAAAGAGAGATGGGTTTGGCCAAATGATTCTGGACAAAACAGGATTGATACCCGATGCCTATTTTTCTGCCACCAAAATAAGGTGGATTCTCAACAACGTGGATGGGGCGCGAAAATTGGCAGTTAAAGGCAGACTGGCATTTGGTACGATTGACAGCTGGCTGATATGGAATCTTACCCGTGGCAAATTGCATGTCACCGATGTCTCCAATGCATCCAGAACCATGCTTTTCAATATTCATACGCTTCAATGGGATGCTGAACTACTTGAACTTTTTGATATTCCTGTCTCCATGCTTCCGGAAGTAAGATCTTCCAGTGAAGTCTATGGACACACAGTGGGCCCGTTTCCTTCTCCAATCCCAATTTCAGGTATTGCAGGTGATCAGCAGTCGGCCCTTTTCGGTCAGATGTGTATCGAACCCGGAATGGTAAAAAATACCTATGGTACAGGATGTTTCATGATGATGAACATTGGTGATAAACCCATAGAGTCGAAAAGCAAACTCCTGACCACAGTAGCCTGGAAGATAGGAAATGAAGTAACTTATGCACTTGAAGGAAGTATTTTCATTGGGGGGGCAGTGGTACAATGGCTGCGCGACAGTCTGGGGGTAATTGTCAGATCAGACGATGTTGAGCAATTGGCAGCCAAAGTTAACGATAGTGAAGGGGTGTATTTCGTTCCTGCATTCGCCGGATTAGGTGCTCCCTACTGGGAACAGCATGCCCGTGGAACACTGACAGGGATCACCCGCGGTTCGACGGATGCACACATAGCCCGGGCCGCAGTCGACAGTATCGCCTACCAGACCTATGATGTTTTGCTGGCCATGCAAAAGGACTCGGGTGTTACCATCAGGGAGTTGAGAGTAGATGGGGGCGCTACCGTGAACAACGGTCTGCTTCAATTTCAGGCAGATCTTTTGCAGTCCAAAGTGGTGCGACCCATGATAACAGAAACGACTGCTTTGGGTGCAGCCTATCTTGCCGGGCTGGCAATAGATTACTGGAAAGATATTCATGAAATACGAAAACAGTGGAAACTCGACCGTACTTTTTCACCGGGTATCCCTGCCAATGAGACGACAACCCTGATTAAAGGTTGGCACAGAGCGGTGAGAGCAGCGATTGCCTGGGCTGCGGAAGATTAAAAGAAGTCACTTATAGCTGTGAAATAAATATAAAATTTTGAGAAAATGAACCCTTTTTTTGGAGAATTCTTCGGTACTGCGATCATTCTGTTGTTGGGAGGCGGTGTAGTTGCCAATGTGGTACTTGACAAAACATATGGAAATAAGAGTGGGTGGATTGTGATCTCCTTTGGGTGGGCAATCGGAGTTTTTACCGGTGTACTTTTTGCTGCACCTGTAAGTGGCGCCCACCTCAATCCAGCCGTCACGCTTGCCCTGGTTCTGGCAGATAAGTTTCCAGTGGCACTTATTCCTGCCTATTTTACTGCACAGCTACTTGGGGCAATGTTCGGATCAGGATTGGTGTGGCTTGCCTACAAAAAGCATTTTGATGAAACATTGGATGGGAATGCAAAAAAAGCTGTTTTCTGTACGGCTCCATCTATCAGAAGTTATGGATACAATTTAATTACAGAAATAATAGGCACCCATATGCTTACCATGGCGGTGCTTTATATGGCAGAGCCGGAAGTCGGTCTGGGAGCTCTGAATGCATTGCCGGTAGCTTTTGTTGTTCTTGGAATAGGCCTTTCTTTGGGAGGGCCAACGGGGTATGCCATCAATCCTGCCCGTGATCTTGGACCGCGGATCATGCATCATTTTCTACCTATCCGCAACAAGCAAAACAGTGATTGGAAATACGCATGGGTCCCTATCCTTGGACCTGCATTGGGGGCAATTTCAGCCGCAGCCTTGTTTTTAATTCTGAAGAGTTTGAAATAAGAAGTGCCTAAAGCTCAATATCCATGAACTCCAGGCACTTCAGATACTCTAATATTCTGGTACTTACTTTAATATAACCTCGATCACCGGAATCTCCACCGGTGGTTTCAGCATTGGAAGCTGCAGGTTGACAGATTTACTGTCTTCATCTTTACCGGTACGGTATTTTATCTCTGAAGCATCGTGCAGAAGCTGGACATATTTAATTTTGTCAGCCATGTTTTTCATCTTCAGATTTCCCATCGGATAGGCAAGCAGGTGGATATACAATCTGTTCGTCTTTGCATTGTAAGTGAGAAGGGTATTGTCGGGTGCAACAAATTCGGCGGGCGCTTCGGTACATCCATAAATCGAACGGTTGTTGTACTTCATCCATTCACCCATTGATTTCAATCGGTCCTGGGCTCTGTAATCGAATAATCCGCGGGCGGTCGGACCAACATTCAGCAACAGATTGCCCCCTTTACTGACAGATTCAATCAGGAGCTCAAGCAACTGGGCAGGACTCTTCCAGCTGGTTTCATCGCGGAAGTAACCCCAGGATCCCGAGAACGTCTGGCAGGTTTCCCAGTAGATTTTCTTCCCGTTGCGCTCAGGCCATTTCTCCACTTTGTACTGCTCCGGAGATTCAAAATCCCAGCCGTAATCCTTGTCTTTCAGATCAAGCCTGTCGTCGATAATGATGTTTGGTTGAAGAGAACGTACCATTTTCAGTAAATCTTCCGAACCCCAATCCTCGGCCCCTTTGCCGTTTTTGCCCGGGAACGAGAAGTCGAACCAGATAACATTGATCTCACCGTAGTTGGTTAACAGTTCGCGAACCTGATTTTTTAGGTACTCGCGGTATTTGGCCATATCTTTGCCTTTGTTCAGTCTGGCATAGGCCGAATCAGACTCCTGACGCTGCGGATGAACCCGGTCGATGGTATAATCGGGATGGTGCCAGTCGATCAGCGAGTAGTAAAAGCCAACTTTCAAACCTTCGGCTCTAAGTGCTTCAACATATTCCTTGATGACATCCCTGCCGAATTTGGTATTGGTCGTTTTGTAATCCGTGTATTTGGAATCGAAATTACAAAACCCTTCGTGGTGTTTGGCAGTCAATACCACGTATTTCATCCCGGCCTCTTTGGCCATCCGGGCCCACTCTTTCGGATTGTACAAATCGGGATTGTACTCTTCGAAGTACTTTTGGTACTGTTCGTTGGTCATCCTTTCATAGTTCTTCACCCATTCGTGACGGGCGGGAAGTGCATACAATCCCCAGTGGATAAACATCCCGAAGCGGGCATCGGTCCACCAGGACATTCGTTTTGCTTTCTGTTCGGGGGTTTCTGTCTTATAATTGGATTGGGCCATGGTCTGCCAGCCCAAGATCAATAACAATAAACCAATTAAACTGATTCTCAGCACTTTTCTCATTTGTTTTATTTTTGTTTTAGATAATGGTGTATAGTTTTCAATGTCATTTCGTCAATTTCAATAACCAGGCTAATTATTTTGGAGTAATCCCTAAGGTAACAATTTCATGCGCCCTGACTTTTACGCTCACTGAATTGCCTGAAACAACTGGTTTTTCTTTATTTTCCAACGGCATCTCGATGATATTCAACCTTCTAGCATTACCAACACTGACGGGTACTTTCAGGTTGATGATGGTCTCTTTTCCCTCCATCTCTGCTATCCTGACTATCAACTCTTTCCCCTCTTCAGCTTGTTTAATACCTGTTAGTGCTACTCCTTTTGCATCAATAGAGAAGAAGGATGCCTCCTCGGGACGGGTGTCATGTGCCCTTACCAGTGCCATGGAAGGAGGTTCGGCAGCATAAACCGGGATGTTGAAATCTTCGCCTTCAGCCAATACACCTGATTTCCAGTCGCCGGCATGGGGAAACAGGGAATAGCTGATATTGAATTTGCCGAGATTAGGGTATATATCCGGTTCTCCCCCTGAACGCATCAAGGTAATCCGAAGTTCATTTTTGGAGTAGGAGTGACCATATTTCGTTTTGTTCAGCAGTGCGATGCCCACTTTCCCGTCGCTGATATCAACCCATTTCTGGGCAGGTACCTCCTGCGCATCATTGTTGGCTGCGCTGCTACCGGTAGCAGTCGAGTGTTTCAGCCAGCCGGGAGCAACAATTCCGTTAATTAAACCATCGACAGGACGTTCTACAACATCGAATGGAACTTGTGAAAAGAACCTTGGGTTATCCAGGGCTATTGGGAAAATGGCACGAAGCATGGGTGAATCAGTGGAGTCGCTGCCTGTCTCCAGCCAATGTACCTCCATATCATAATCAATCCGGGGATAGGAGCGGTAAAGCATCGTGCGCTCGATGAAGCGCGATTTGCCCCAGGTTTTGACAGTCTCAACACACGCTCTCACAGGTCCCTGTTCCACAACCTTTACACTGATAACTTTACTGACATCTTCTTTACGGACAATTTTGTTGAGGGTCCAAGATTTCATTCCGCCTTTTTTATCTTCAAGGAACATTTCGAGTTTGTTCAGTTGTTTCCCTTCAGTGACGAATTCCTTTCGGCTACGTTTGTCATAAAGACTCGTAATGCCGCCTGTATTCATATCAAATTTCACGGTAAAATAATCTGTTTCAAAAGTGTTGTTCCGGAAAGGAATCTGATCATTGAATGTACCTGGCTGATTTACATCAATATAAAAAGTTTTATATCCGCCTGCAGGCATTTCATCAGCAATGAACTGCACTTTTGAGGTATATCCCGGAGGAGTTGATTTTGCCCAAACGATCTGTGCAGGATAACTTTTACCTGCAGCATCCCTGACCAATACGGTAGGAAAATTACCTTGCCCTTTGTCGATGGGTTTGATATTTTTTGAGCCATAGTAATTGCCCCAGCTGGCTATTTTTGCAGTAGCAGGTTCTTCATTGGAAAAAATGGTTGCCTCTACTATTTTTTTGCTGCCATAGGGCTGAAGGTTGCAAGCAACAATGGGTTGCCCCATTCCTTTTTGAAACTTTACCTCATCTGCCAATTTGCGGAATGCATTGTTGCGCAATTCGGTGGCCTTTCTTAATACTTCACTGTAACGGGCGACCGCTTCTTTGTTGGCCTCGTTGATGGCAGATCCCGGCAGGATGTCATGAAACTGGTTGAAGGTAACGGTTTTCCATAGATCATGGAATTCTTCAGCAGGATATTTCTCGCCCTGAAGCCAACGAAGCGTGTTGAAAAATTCTCCGGCATAAAGGGCATTTTCACTGTTGCGGTTGCCCTCCTTGATGCCAGCAACACTGGTGTAACAACCTTCAAAGATGAACTGCATCTCTCCCCTGTGGGTAGGACGACCTGCCATCTCCCCTGCGGATTTTCTGAAGAAATCACTGGCGGTTGTAAATTTAACTGCAGGATATTCAGGCGATTGATCGAGCTGATGAACCATGTCGATGTTTGCACGCGTAGGACCGCCACCATGGTCACCAACTCCCGTAATTTGCAGAATCCGGTGTTTTTCGGGGGAGTATTTCTGAATGTCATCCTTCAAATCCTTTTTGATATTTCCATTGTATCCATCATTCGCATAGCACAATACCCTTGAAGAATCAGGTGCTACCCACCAAAAGGTGCCTATATATGGTTTACAGCGGTGAAAATAGAAATAGTCACATCCTGCCAGTTTAAGGATTTGGGGCATTTGCGAAACATGACCAAAATTATCAGGAAGCCAGCCTACTTTAGCCATCCTGCCAAGCCTGCTCTGGAAATAGCGCTGTCCCAGGAGAAAAGAGCGGGAAATTGCCTCTCCGGAGGTCAGATTCATATCTCCTTCTGTCCACATGCCACCTACCGGTTCTAAACGGCCCTCTTTAACATATTTTCTTAGCTGATCCAAAAGGGGAGGATCCACCATTTCAACAAAGTTAAATACAGCACCCTGACTCTGAACCATCGTGTAATCAGGAAATTCCTTCATAAACGCGACTACCTGGCGGAGGTTGTCGTTGCACATTTGCATGGTCTCCGAGTAGGTCCAAAGCCAGTTCATATCCATATGCGCATGGCCCACAACCTGGATGGTGTCTTTTTTCTGTGCTGTAACTGTTGAAAAGGAGCCAAGAATCAGGAATGATGACAATAGCAAGTTGTTTATTTTCTTCATGGTGCTTGTAGTTTAGAAGATAAATCAAATTACTCTTCCAGCAGATTGACCTCTTTGATAGTGCCTGATTTGGCGTTCATACGAAGAGTCTTGATTTCATAAGGACGGAAGTCGCCAATCCATTTCTTTTTGGCAAAACCAAGGTCAAGGTTGGCTGTGACAGTTGCACCATTTGTTTCTACGCATCGAATAATCAGATCATTCCCGTTTTCTGCCTGTTTCACTGCTGAAACAATCACGTTTTGAGCATCAACTGAGAGGAAAGATCCTGATTTAGGCATGGTTCCCCTGTGGATTCCCTGGTACATAGGAACTGACGGAGCCATAAACTCTTCAGCTATTCTGACCAGGTTGCTGTGCTGCCAGTTTCCTGCGTGCGGAATCAACAACAAACGGAAAGTCTGAATTCCCTGATCCATCCACAAGTGTTCGGCTTTCATGTCCAGAACTTTTGGGTTGTGGTGGGCAAAGACTGCTGATCGTGCTACAGAGATCCGCATGTCGCTTCCTGCAATGCTGTAACCATATTTGGCATCGTTGAATACTGCCAACCCATAGTTATTGGAACCCCGCTTACCAGTTACGTCAATCCACCGCTGACCGGGATCTTCATCACCTTTGGTGTCACGTATGATTGTACCATAGGAGGTTTCGTAAGTAGCTACAGGTGAATCTACTTCCACCGGGAAGGAGAACTTAACCATTTTAAGGTGCTCGTGCCAATCAAGGGAAACAGCCGCTTCCGGATTTTTTGAATCTGCGTAGAGGATCCAGTCAATGGTGAGGATGGAGTTGCCATAAGTAGCCGTAGAACGGATCTTACCGCGCAGCGGACCTTCTTCCAACACTTTGATGGTCGCATTGCCAAATGCACCGATTTCTTTGTTGTAAGTTTTTATATCGTGGCTCCAGGTATCGCTCGGATCATCGATGATGACAGCTCTGCATCCGGTTGCTCCGCCTTCAAATACCTCTTTGCCAGCTACTTTGTCGAAGATGCCAATGGTACCATTGTAGGAAATATGAACCTTGACAAAATCATTCTCAAGAGTTTTCTCTGTTACTTTAACCACACTTTTTGGTGCCGGGTTCTCTCCGTCCCATAGTCGGATCTGGCGATATCCCATCGCTGGAACCGTCATGCTGACCACCAGTTTCTTGCGGCTGCCTGCTTCAGAAGAACCTGGAGCCCATTGGTGCAAAAGGGCATTGCCTTTTTCATCATCCACCCTGGAGGATTTATGCATGGTACCCCAATTGTAATCATACTCAACCTTTCCCTGAACCTCCCAGGCATGGGGATTGAAAACCAACAGATACTGTGAGTCAGGATCCTCTGTTGGAACCTGCCACTCCAGTTTCTGAACACCCATAAAGGTGGCCTGATGCGCCGCATCCAGTGCATATCCGAATCCTTCACGGGCACTCTGTGAATGGTCGAATAGTGAAGAACCGGCCAGACTGTCGTGAAATTGTAAAAACAATACTTTGTGCCAGGCTTTTGTGAGCTCCAGCTTAGGATAATGAGCACCCCATGCGACATTTCCTATTGCTGCAATTTTTTCGGCAGTAACAAGGGCAGCTTCCGACTGGCGATTTCCTTTCTTGATTTCGCTTTCAGCAGTATAACAACCTACGGCATGATGCTGCAGGTCATCATTAATCACAGGAAGATTGAGGCTTTTATCATCACGGACCTCCTTGAAATAAATATCCGGGGTACTGTAGACTACCGTTGGGGCACCTTTCTCTACTTTTAATTCGTTGATGGAGCTGATATTTATCTTGGTTGGTCCGCCACCGTGGTCGCCGGCACCGTAATAGGCCATGAAACTCTTCATTGGCTGATTGCCATATTGAGAGACAATGTTTTCTACCCTGGTCCGGACAGCCCCACTGTCATTGTAGCTCATCTGGATGCGGTATGTTAAAACACGCGTGCCATCAGAGCCTTGCCACCAGAAAAGGTCGGCAGGCAAGGTTTTTTCCTTGATTCCGGGACGCATGAAAATATAATTTTCCATCCCCTGGGATTTGATGATCTGGGGGAGATTGCCAGTATGGCCAAATGAATCCGGATTGAAAGCTACCTTGGAACGACGTCCAAGTAACCGCTCCAAAGTGAGCTGTCCGTACAGACCCTGTCTAACCATGGCCTCACCGGAGGGAATATTCATATCAGGCTCAACCCACCAGCCTCCAACTGCGTTCCAGCGACCCTCATCAACCCTTTTGCGGATCTCTTTGAGCATGGCAGGATCGTTTTCAGCCACCCATTCGTAAAATTGGGCTGAACTGGCGGTAAATTTGAAATCAGGCGTCTCTTTCATGCGGTCGAGAGCCGATTGGAAGGTGCTGTGGACGACAGAAATGCCTTCCGACCAGTTCCATAGCCATACCGGATCGATGTGAGCTTGTCCAATCATATGAATTTTGAATTTTGCAGCATCTGCCGTCCACGCTGTTCCTGCCTGGAAGCTGTTGGCAAAGAGATTGGATGCTGGAGCAAGTGCAAGTATGGCTGTGCCTGATGCGGCACCCTTCAGAAAATTTCTGCGTGAAAGCTGAGTTTTTGTTTTGTTGTTTTCCATTTTTATTAGTATAATTTGAAGAGTTGAAATTGAATTTTGCGGCGTGATCAAAAGAAATATTGTGTTAAAGTTAAGCTTATCTTTTGAATAAAATAGTAGCTGGTATGGTCTGTCTTTCAATTCCCGGCCCGCTATACTTAACCTCCAGAAACATACCTCCTCCAGCTTGAAAATACTGCAATTTAACATCGTGCATCCCTTTTGTGAGAGATATTTTTCCTGATTTCTCTGAATCAGCACTGTGGGCACCATCATTATCTACCACCATTTGATTGTCAAGATAGAGCCGGGTTCCATCGTTTGACTGGATATAGAAATCGTAGGATCCTGCTTTAGTTATCAGGATTTTCCCCTCATATCCTAGGGCAAATTTATCTTGGTCAGAAGAGATTTTATTCAAGGAAAAGTCAAATACACTCCCAGTTTTGACGATAGGCAATTTGTTGAAATCCGGTAGTTCGGACCATTCTCCAACATAATATTTAACGTTTAATCCATTGATGGATTCGTCAATAAATTCAATATGACTGGATGAAGTAAAACTAGATTCGAATCCTTTTAAAAAGGCTCTGGACCTAACTACAACAGGTTTTGAAAGATAGAATCCATTGGTGTACAGATTCGCCAAAGTGTCGGGTTCTGTATTATCTATCGTATAATAAATCCTGGAATCTACCAGGTCTGAGGTGATTTTTACCAATATAGAATCTGTTTTATACACCAGGGTGTCCCCTGGGTGGATCATTGGTGTTGGGAGAATAGATTTCTGAAGTAGTTTTCCCGCATCATGCGATGTAAAGTGGTATGTTCCGGAAGCTACAGAATAAACCACATACTGACCTTCGTTGCGTAAAAATTTTACAAATTTATTTTCAGACACAGAAGATCCGTTTTCTGTTATCTTCTTTTCATTTTCTGCCAGTACATATACGGTAGCGGTGCTGTTGGCAGGTATGGCAACTTCAAGCACGTAATCTCCATCCTTTAATTTCCAATCCGAGCGGATGGTTCCATATACCGATGGGTAACTGCAATTTACATAGGAAAGGGCACTAACGGGAATAGGTTTGATTATCGTATTTCTGAATCCGGGGTTTTCAGGATCAGGCGAAATGCCGCCGAGACTCCTGTAATACCACGCGCAAACACTACCGAACATTGGATGGCTGTGCGAGGCATCTCCAAGCCATGTTTCCCAAATCGTTGTGGCCCCTTTTTCGATCATGTGTCCGAAACTGGGATAATCGCGCTGATTCATCAGGGTGTAAGCAACGTCAATGCGTCCGAAATTGGTCAGGACATCCAGCAATAGCGGAGTTCCAAGTATGCCGGTATCAAAATGCGCTTTGTTTTCCTTGAGCACTCTGTTCAGTAAATTCTCAAAAACACCATCTGCATCCTTGCCCCCAGTTATGCCAAATCCCAGAGGAAAGACATTTGACCCTTGTTTGCCCACTGAATAGGTATGATTTTTCTTGTCAAACCAGGCATTATTGATGTCTTTCTTTGCCTTCTCTGCCATATTTTTAAACTGCAACTGATCGGATTCCTTGTCCAATACCTTGCTGATTTCTGTCATCAGCCTACAGCAATGAAAATAGTAACAGCTGTTTACAAAATCAGCGGGAATTTCGACCAGCCCGGGTGGCACCCATTCTCCAAGTCCTTGGTTTATAAGTATTCCGTTCTTGTCCAACTGGTTCTTCATGTAATCAATCCAATGTTTCATTCCCTCATAATGCGCAGCCAGAAGGCGGGTGTCACCATAATATAGGTACATATACCAGGGTATGATGATGTAAGCTGATCCCCAGGCCGTTCCACCACCTCCATCCTGGTAAGGTGTTGTATTTGGCACATAGCCGGTCTGATGGTTCTGTGCGTCACGTATGTCGTTCAGCCATTTGGTGTAGAACTGGGAGAGATCAAAGTTATAAATTGCAGCCTCAGCCGAAATCTGACCATCGCCGGTATAGCCGCGCCGTTCACGATGGGGGCAGTCACTGGGCAAACCTCCGTGTACATTGCCAAGCTGGGTGCGCCTGTAATTATTTAGGATCTTATTCAAAAGATTGTTGGAGCATTCAAATTTCCCGGCAGGCCGGATATCCGTATTGACCACACGGCCTTCCAGATTATCGGTAGTCAGGGTGATAGGTGATCCATAAACATCGACATACCGGAATGCATGCCAGGTGAATCTCGGCTCCCAAATTTCTTTTCCTTCGCCATTCAGTATGTAGGTGTCAGATTGATCATATCCGGGACCCAACTCTTCGATGAAACGCAACTGCAGCTTTGTTCCCTTCTTACCTTCAATCTTAAGTCTGGCCCAGCCCGAGATCATCTCTCCCATATCGAAACGATAAACTCCTTTGCCATGCTCTTTTACTGATGCAGGAGTTATTGTTCTGGTAACCCGGTCGGGAGGTGAAACCTGGGAAACCAGCTTTCCGGTGGGAGGTCGCACGAGTTCAGCCTTCTGCCATTTGGAATCGTCAAAACCTGCCTCGTTCCATCCTTTTTGTACCAATCTGGCATCATATATCTCACCTGTGTGCAGTCCGTTGTAAATTATTGGACTCACGGAGGTTTTCCAGCTTTCGTCACTTATTATCAGCTCACTGGTTCCATCTTCATATTCGATTTCAAACTGGGAGATCAGACGGGGGGTGTTGTACCATAACATGGAATCGTTGGGTCGGTCGGCTTGGATGTACCAACCGTTTCCGAGGAGTATTCCGAATGCATTTCGACCGGTTTTCAGGGATGAGGTAATGTCATATGTTTCATAGAGAACAGTTGTAGTCATATTCCCTATTTTGGACTCGTTCCACTTTTCCACCTTCCTCCTATCGTAATTGGTCTGGTTTGGGGAGAGAAGATGATCGCCGATTTTCTTGCCGTTGATAGAGAGTTCGTAATAACCCAATCCGCTGATGTATGCCCGTCCTTTTTTAACAGGTTTGGAGAAGCTTATCTCCTTTCTAAACTGTGGCGCAGGGAGTTTCAAGTTTCCTGCATGAATCGATTCAGGAGCCCCAATCCATTTAGCCTTCCAAAGTTCTGTGTTTAGGAGTCCCATTTCCCAGTTCGCTGTTTTGCTCCAGGCGGAAGTGGCATGTTGCTGATCCCGGATTCTTACTCTCCAGAAAACTTTCATCCCGGAGTGCAACTCTTTTCCCTTGTATTCTACTTGTGAGGAGTTATCCGATTTGACGATCCCTGAATCCCAAAGGTCGGGTTTATTCTGATCAAGCAAAGAGTCGCCCGATGCCACCTGAATTTGATACACAGATTGGGATGCACCTTGTTTTTCTGTTTCCATTTTCCATGAGAGGCGGGGAGAAGGGTCTTCTATTCCAACTGGTTCTGTAAGGTATTCACAACGAAGATCAACGACTTTGAAACCAACTTCGCTTGTTGCGCAAGCGAAAAAAATACAGATAAACAGCAATAGTATACCGATTCTCATGGAGGTAAATAAATAGATAATATATAGTAGTCTGTAGAAATTCTGATTTCCCGGATCTCCCCAATTCTCAGATGCCAACCCGTAAATCGTTTTAAAGGTAATGAATTTCTGCTTTTATAATTTTTTTACTGATAAAAATGATCTATAGCAAAAGAGGCTGCTCTGATGAAGCAGCCTGCATATTTAAAATGTTTCTGTTGGGATCGTGACCATCGTTGCTGACTTGATGAAAACTTCTAATTCAGTACAGCAGATTTGCGGATGTAGTTGTCGTCGTGGTAGTAAATAAACAGGCAGGTTCCCTCCTTGATAGTTTCAGCAACGGGTTTGATCAGATCGGGTGGCAGAGAAGGGCAACCCAGACTCCGGCCAAGTCTTCCGTTTTTCCGAATAAATGATTCTGTAACATAATCGGCACCATGGATGATGATCTCGCGTTGCAGCGCTTTGTCATTGTATCCTCTTTCCATACCCTGAAGGATAAGCGATAACCCTACTTTGGCTCCGGTGGCCATATTCCTGGTAATAAAAAACCCCATACTGCTTTTGAAAGTACCGGATTCATTGGAGAATTTTTCAGCATACTCTTCGCCTGTATTTCTTCCATGAGCCACGTAGGTGTTGTATAAAAGGGCCTTTTTTACCAAATCGATCACATACATTCTTTTTCTGCTGCTCGATTGCGAAAAATCAATGATCGTTAAAATAGAAGAATTTAGCAACTTGCCCTCTGCCTTCAATTTTTCAAAGCCTTTTAAAGCAAGCCGGTAGGCTTCATCCGATAAACCGAATCCCGACAAATTCATTACAGAATAGATTTCCATTTTCTCCTCAAGGTCTGATAATATCCCTGAACCAGCCTTGTTCAGTAATGGTAACAGAACCAATAGAATTAAAAAGAGTCGTTTCTTCATGCATCAAAGGTAAATTTTATATGCATATAACTCTGTTTTCATGAAATACCAACAGGTTAAAATTTCCTAATAAAAGAACCATTAAGACTATATTCCATAATATATATATCAGATAATCAACTATATAATATTAGTTTCAAAAATAATCTTGCCTATCCGGATGAAATGACCTGAATACGGTATTTTAGCTCGCAGCCAAAATGGGATAGCATCATGGTCTTTTTTATATTTTGTTGTTATCTGAATTGATGTTTACCGAAGTTCACAAAAGTTCTATTTTTCTATCAATACCTGATACAATCTTTCGTCTCTTTTGTAAACATCTTCATAAAAATTAAGTTCGCCTTTTTGATCTACCAGTACTGTAAAATATCCAATCCGAGGGAATTGTTCTTTCCGGGCTTTTGGCGTACCTGCCCATCGTTCCATTCCATGTTATGAGATTCCAGATAGTTTTTATTTTTTGCCATTCCGGGTTTCACTTCACTGTTGATGATACTTGGGGGTAGCATCCAATATGGACTGAAAACGATAAAACTCACATCTCCACTGAAAATAACTGTTTTGGTCATGGTTTTACCGACAACAACCGGTGATTCAAAGTCGTCTATACCTTCACGAAAAACATTCAGTTTGAATGAAGGGATATTTACAAAAATCAGCTCTTTGGATTTTATAACCTCTGGAGAAATCCACCGGCAACGTTCCATGTTGATGATTATTTTCTTTATGCGTTCGCTCACTGGTATATTCATGTCCTTAATAAGGGCAGGAGTTATGGATGACTGAGCATTTTTGCCGTTACGCAACTGGTATTTTTTTATCGCTGCCAGAAGTTCTGTATCGTATTTGTTGCTTCCACTGTTTTGACCAATATCGCCGGTTATAAAAAGGAGATCACGGATTTGTAAGATGGCTTTTGCCGTATCACCTGGTTTATAGGCTTTTATTTTGGGATCTGCTTCAATTAGATTCCATCCTCCATGTTTCTCAATCTCCCGGTATTTTTGCAATACATCCCGTAGTTTGTAATATTGCCTGAATAAAACCTGCTCATCCTTATCTAATAACTTTGGATTTAGCATGGTAGAGTCAAGCAAGGTCTCGTAGGATACTTCCTTCCTTGGAAGCAGCCATTCCAATGCTGCTGATGTTTTATTGTCAACACCTTTGACTACTTTTTCAGCATAAAACAAATAGAGACACGAAAGAATGATGTCGGTTTCTGTATTTGTTAGACTATTGGGAATCTCCTCTTCAAAAACACCGGCTATTTTTTCATGGTAGGGAAATACCGAGGCAACACCCTCCTTGTCAAGTTCCTTGATTTTGCTGTAAAGTGAATGACTACATTCTACCACGCCCTTCTCATCGAACCAGATGGGATGGAAATTATATTTCCTGTAAACGAGTTCAACATCTCTCCGGTATTTCGAGAGATCAGGATAAGTAGCGAAGAAGGAGGCAATCACCGTACTATCAAACGTAACGATACTTTTGTGGTTGATTGCTACCTGCAATTGAACATCAGGTTCTTTTTTTGCAGGAATTATTTTCTTTTGCCTGCACGAGCAGATTGACAAGGAAAGCAATGCAATTAAAGAAAACAGAATTGCCCGTCTCATAAAGTTTATATTATTTACGAATATAATAATGTTTTCTGAGGTGGGAAAAACCCAGATTCAATTGACGGGGTGATCTGGAGGGCTCTTTCAATTGAATCCAAATCATCGGGAAACGCCTATATCACGATATAACGACATTTGATAAAAATTTGTTTTTCATTTTGCAGGTATTAATTCTTAATGATCTCCAGATACCTAGCCATCCAATATGGCCACAACCAGAAAACCGGCTCTCTTACCTGCCGTGGATTTCCATTTACAGCAGACCAGGGATTCTTGTCCCATCTCACGGTGGCCCGTATACTCGCTGGAGGCAATTCTGAAACCTGTATTTCCTCCAGTATGGGAGTCCTGACTAGCTGAATATCTTCCCTTATTCTGTGGTCTATAACCCAGTCGACAAGATCCAGTGGAGCATCTCGCAGGAAAGCTGCTGTTTGCTTTATATTTACTTTTTCCCCTGTTGCCAGAGCATAAGTAAGGTTGTTAATCAGGTTTTCTCCAGCCTCCTGTTTAATCATCCACTCCTTGATCAATGCTGCATAGAATTTGTGGAGCTTTGGGTCTGTCTCATATTTCAGAAGGATCGGGAAAAGATAGCCTTCCATCGTTAGGTCGAAATAAATCTGCCAGGCAGGATTTTTGGCGTTCAACCGACTTGCATTGACAAGATATCCCTCCTTTTCGATAAGCTGTTTGTAAGCATCTTCATATTTATCATCTCCAGTGATATGAGCGGCCAGCTTCAGGTAGGCCAACAGTTCAAAAGAGTTGAGACTGCGCTCCGAGGCCCAGTCGGGATCGTGGTTAAGCTGGTCGGGCGACCAAACAGCCCAACGCGTGTGACTGCCATCGGTATCCACCAGATTGTAATTTGTAACCATCAGGCGATCAATTATTTTGCTGACGTGTTTCCTGATCAGGATTCGCTCAGCCTCACCGGCTGCATACTCGTAATAGAAGAAGTATCCCATCATGTGTCCATCCATTTCGTCACTGCTGGTGTCGCCTTTCCAAAGCCATTTCCCATCGGCCGATTTGCGCCACCTTACTTCAATTGGTTTGTAACGTGGATCAATGACCAGCTCTTCTGCAAGTTGTTGCGGGGAATAGGTGCGGTTGGGATCGTTCACCTCTTTCCAATCTGCCGGGACGATGGTTCGGGCAAAGAATCCTTCCGTTCCTGTTACTGTCTGCAAAAGGGCCAGAAAATCGAATGCTTTGCGTGCTTTTATCCTGGCATCTTCGCTTTTTGTTACAGCATACCTGAAACTTTCCATGGCGAGATAACCGCCGGTGTATTCTCCATCGTTGTCGTCATCAGAATTGTGCCATGAAGTAGTGTCGCCAGGGATATCCAGCCGGAGATTTCCACAGATCCAGGGCTCGCGGATATGCTTTCTCATCAGCTGAAGGTAATAATTCTGCTCCTTGCCTGCCAGTGTCATGTTGTTCCTGTGGATACAGCTCACACCGTTGGCTGTAGCTATCCAGGCATCACCTTTCTGATCAAACGCAATGGCATTAACCTGATCGTCTGTCAGCCAGCGTTTACTGAAGCGCAATGAATGGCTGTAATTTTTGTCGTAACGCACCACCCCGATGTCGGTCCCTACCCACATCACTCCATCAGGTGCCTGCCTGATACAATGAACTACAGCAGAGGGCATTCCTGTTTTGGGAGTCAGGGTCTTGATCATTTTGGTGTTGCTGCGAATGGATATCCCTCCCATTACCCCAACCCACATATCTCCATTTGTGTCGAAAGAAAGTGCCTTTGCATAACAACTGATCAATTCATTCGTATTTTGGTACAACTCCATTTTTCCTTCCTTGCAATGATACAGACCAACATCAGTGGCAACCCACAAGCTTCCTTTCCCGTCAGTAGTAGCATCCCTTACCGCACGCGAGATTTTATAATTCTGCATCTCCCACTTGTTGGCTTTAAATTGCCAGATTCCATGGGGTCCAAGGGCATATGTTTCAGTGCCGATTGTTGCTGTTACAGAAATTGGAGGCTGAAGTCCCTCCTCCTTCTGGAGGACACCGTCATGGAAGGTATAGAGACCGCTCCAGGTTCCCAGCAGGACAATGCCATCCTTGCATACAGACACCGCATAGGCAGGACCTCTTTCTTTACCTGATATAACAGGAATCCAGGTTCCTGAATCAACGGCTTTTTTATAAATTCCGTCGGCAGTCGCTATCCAAATAGTCTGCGACTGATCGACCGCAATGCTGCGCACTTCGTTGGCTTGTTTGCTACTTCCTACCTGGAAAGCAGTATGAGTCTCCTGCACAAAGGGAGTGTCTGGGATGGTGAGTTCGGCCTTTGGAGCGGATTGGCCGGTATGCTGTCCGGTAGAATAAATTGGCATCATCCACGCCATCAGAAAAGAAAGCATGAAAATAACCGTAAGAATTTTCTTATGCATAATTTTTGGCCGCTATTTCTTCTCGAAGTTAAACCACAATTGTACATTGGCCGGATGCCCATAAGAAACTTCAGACATGGGCCGCAAGGTTATTTTGTCAATCGTATAATAGCCATCATGCCTGTAACTTAATTCAAGGTAGCCATCTTTCAGTGTGGATCCGGATAGCTGCCCGGGAGTTGAAATTTTATTCAAATTGTATGGGAGATAAATAACATTTTTTCCGGAAGGCTCCGCCAAAAAGGATGGGCTATATCCGTCATCTGCTGAGAGCAGATAGGGCCCGTACTGAAGAGCGGCCTTCTTTAAGGCAGCAGGTGCTTCCCCAAGGGAATAAATATGCCTGTCAGGTGTTGTCAACTTTAATTGATAATCCAGTGTGATCTTTAAAAGGTCTCCTTTTGTCCAGATTTGATTTAGCAGTAAATAGCCATTTTCAGTTTTACCTTTGATCATTTTACCATTCAGCATGAGTGATATATTTTTGCTCCAGGATGGGATCCTCAAGGCAATCGCACTTGAAGTATTTTTGCACGAATCAATCCGAAGGGCGTAGGTAGCCCTTTCCCCGGGAATCTTGAAAAGCGTCATGACCAGGTCCGGATCGCTGTATTTTGAGTAGGCGTAAAGATTAACAAGTTTGCGTTCATTTTCTGATGTTATGATAATTTTTTTCGCCTCAAGCATAGCCTGCAGTCCATGATAGTCGCAACACCACCAGCAACGCCCGGCAGAGGTTGATACTTCGAAACCGAAATTTTTTCGGATTGGATGACTTCCGAAATCTCCTGAATCAAACTGGTTGTACATCAGTTCGTTGTAAAGACAATACTCCGCATTTTCGAGGTATTTAACTTTTCCTGTTGACTTCCACAGTTCCAAACTTACCATGATGAAATCAGCTTCTGAGCAGCCTTCATCTCTGGATCCCGGACTGGTGCCACTGGCATCAAAAAATTCTGGTACGCCACCTGATATAAGAAAATCAGGAGCATCCAGCACTTGCTGATAGATTCTTTCAACATATTCAAGATGTTTTTTCTCTTTGGTTGCCTGATACAATCTCATAACACCCAGAAGTGTATTAAGAAATCCATGACTGTGTTGATTCCCAAGCGGAGGCAGTAGTAGATAGATGGTTGAAGCTGACTGAAGGTAGTTTTTGTCTGAAGTATGTTCGTAAAGTTTCACCAGACCGTCAGTGATCTGTGTAAAACAGATAAAACCCATGGCGCCCATTGTTTTAAATCTTTCAACTACAGCTTCCTGGGAACAAATGCGGCTAGTTTTTAGCATGAAATTGCCCAGCTTGATGGCAGATTGAAGTACTGCAGGATCTTTGCTCATCGCATAATAATCCATTAGTCCTGTTAGCAGCCGTCCGTTTCCCCACAAAAGCGCCATGTGTATACCTTCCAGTTTCATTGGATCCTCAAAATTTAGCTGATCATTGCCAAAACGTCCGTCGGCTTTTTGGGTCATGATGATTTTAGCTGCAAGGTCTTTCAGGTTTACAGGATTTCCGGGTACTTCGATCCCGGAAAAGGCACTCAGGTAACGACCACACTGGTCACCACTGTACTCTGTGAACCGCCGCGAAAATTGGGGGTCGAGCGTTACACAGGCAAGCAGAAAATCTTCGGTAAGCCTTGGTTCATCACCAAATGCAATCCGATTGGTGACCATTTTGATCCGGGTTTCCAGTTCGTCGGGTATTGACTTGGATTCCAGTATATTAGTAGCTGCAAGATTGAAGTTTGAGTTTATATTGCTTATTTTAGCAGCTGACTGAGACCAAATTGATTGCACATTTCCCGTCAAAAGAAGTGCAATTAATATTTTTTTTAGCATAATAGTTGGTTGGTATTTTATCAACACCTGACAGGTGTTAAAAGGTTATTTAATCCCGTAATGATCGCGCAGTATCCAGCTGAAGAGTTTTCCCGGAAGGATAATTTTTAAGACGACAGCCAGCTTTTGTTCAACAGATGCAATGATATAGCGATGTTTGGGGTTTTTGCATTCAATTATCCTGACCAGTTTTTTGGCTAGAATCTCAGGTGCCCAGCCTTTGTTTTCATCATTTTCGATAATGGACAGTGTTTTGGCAAATTGAGTACGGTAAGGATCTTCTTCACCTGAAGGAGACAAGAATCCCCTTCGATTAACAGAATTACAGGTATGGAAATCACCAGGATTGATAACTATGACTTTGATATTGAACTGCTTTACTTCCATACGAAGTGCCTCACTGAATCCCTCTATGGCAAATTTCATCGATGAATAGATACCCTGATACGGTAGTCCCATTAATCCGCCAATAGAGCCAAGATTGATGATGGTGCCGCTTTCCTGTTTCCTCATCACAGGTAAGACTGCCTGGGTGAGTTGAACCAAACCGAGGAAATTGGTCTGCATCTGAAGCTGTATGATATTTAGCGGGAGCGTCTCAATCGGACCTCCGGTGTGCATCCCTGCATTGTTGACCAACACATCGATCCTGCCTTCATTTCTGATAACTGTCTCAGCTGCTGCAGTAATTGATTTATTATCAGTCAAATCCATCAGGAGTTCTATCACCAGCGGATCTGAACCGTTCTTTTTGCGTACCGTTCCGTAAACAGTATGACCCGCTTTAGCAAGCAGAGAGGCAGTTTCTTTTCCGAAACCGGAGGAGATGCCGGTAATTAGAACGACTTTTTTCATGGTAACAGTTTAAATAATCCCCAATTGTTTTGCGGCTGCAGTAATTTTTTCAATGGAGATTTCGACTTGTTCCTTCGTGTGGGTGGCCATTAAAGAGTACCTGATCAGGCTGTCTTCTTTGGGTACACCGGGGGAAACTACCGGATTGACAAAAATGCCGTTATCCAGAAGTATTTTTGTTAGCATGAGCGCTTTGATATCATCACGGATAAACAATGGAATAATAGGTGTTTCTGATTTTCCGGTATCGAATCCCATTGATTTAAAGCCTTTCAGTGCATAATTGGTGATATCCCAGAGATGCTTGATCCGTTCTGGTTCACTTTCCATAATTTCCAATGTGGCAAGAACCGTTCCGGCCGAAGAAGGAGTCATGCTGGCACTAAATATCAACGAACGTGAAGTGTGCTTAATAAAATTGATGGTGTCTTTGTCGGAGGCAATGAAACCTCCAAGAGATGCGAAAGATTTGGAGAATGTGCCCATGATCAGATCCACCTGATCGGTCAGGCCAAAGTGGGATGCCGTGCCCGATCCATTTACGCCGATCACACCCAGAGAGTGTGCATCGTCGACCATTATGGTAGCGTTATATTTCTTGGCAAATTTTACGATCTCGGGCAACTTTACGATATCGCCTTCCATGGAAAATATCCCGTCTACAACAATCAGTTTTAGACTTTCCGGGGTGCAATGTTTGAGTTTGCTTTCGAGCGATTTCATGTCATTGTGCCCAAATTTCAATACCCTTGAGTAGGAGAGTCTGCTTCCTTCGATGATGGAAGCGTGGTCAAGTACGTCGAGCAGCACATGGTCGTTTCTTCCGGTGAGTACGGAAACAACCCCAAGGTTAACCTGGAACCCCGTACTAAAACAAAGTGCGTCCTCTTTTCCAGTAAACCGGGCAAGTTTTTCCTCTAACTCAATATGAATATCGAGTGTACCGTTCAGAAAACGCGACCCCGCACAACCTGTTCCATATTTATCTATTGCTTTCTTAGCTGCTTCTTTGATCTTTGGATGGTTGGTCAGACCTAAATAGCTATTTGATCCAAACATCAGTACTTTTTTCCCGTCGATAGTAACTACTGTATCCTGATCAGATTCAATTACCCGGAAGTAAGGGTAAATTCCTGCCTCCATGATTTTTCTTGGAAGATCAAATTTTGAGAGTTTATCTTGTAAGATTCCCACTTTTTATACCTATAAAGTTAGTTTTGAGTTGCCAAATATAACAAAAATGAAAAGTGTTATTATCAGTTTGATTTTTGTTTTAAAAATCGGACAGACTTTTTCATCTTATTTATTTTCGTTCTTTTTAAAATTTAAAGGTTTTTGTCAGACTTCCCGCCTTCCTGGAGCTATAATTTACTGCAATTTCACCTTTCCCTTCCACCAAAAATTGGTACTCTGCATATCCAAAGCTTGGCACGGCAGTATAAATAACTTCTGGTTTGTGTTCCTGGTAGCTTATCTTATTATTTCTAAGATCCGTGATTTTTCCGGATGCGATGACTTTGGCTCCGGAAATCTTGAGGATATCCTGCGTGTAAAGTTTGGAACTGATTGCCTTGTAGGACATGGAAGGGAGTCCTTTCTCATTTTTCAGCCTGACCCTTACCTGGTGAAGATTTTTTCCAATCTCTTTTACCTCGAAAATCTCCAAACTGATCTCAGGGGTTTGCTCCGCTGCATACAACACAACCATGGCATTTCTATGAACCAATTCGGGAAGCATAAAAGGATGTGGTAAACGGGAACTCATCTTCATCCAGCCACCGATCTCAATTTCACCGTAAGTAGGATGTTTGTATGATTTCCAGGATTTGTAAAGTTCATTCAGTCCAAGGTAGTCGTTAAATTTTACCAACTCCCTGGTTTCATCCGGATTGCCTCCCCTTCTGGCTGAACTGCTCTCTGTTTCCGCAGCGGGTGGCAAAGGCTTGCTAACATTTTCCCGGTAGGTTTCCTGGCTTCTCATGAACAGTTCACCGACAAAAGTGTAGGAACCTTCCAGGTTGAACATATGTGAATCTGTATCCCCAAAAGTATCATAGAGATCATAGGAAGGCTGGTAAACATATCCCGGTGTGATTTTAAGGGCATTTTTACCGATAAGGTCATAGACAGCTACATCTCTTGTATCGACCTTATCATCCTTGTGTGATGGTGCTCTGAGCCACATACCGCCTGAGTTGTGAAATGCAAAATTGACGATTATGTTTGGTCTCTGATGGATATAGGTGGCAATAGCTTTTACCCCAAATCCTGAAAGAGGGAAATTGCCTGCCCCGTTCTGAACATAAGCGGGTTGCCAGTCAGAACCCCAATTGCGGTTGGCATCGAAATAGCCTTCGCCATCTTCGTTGAGTTTACCGTCCTTGTCATTATCGATTCCCTCCTGGCCCAAAATAGTCCATTCACCTTTCTCCCCGGGTTTTACAGGAATCATCAGCCTGTCGTCCTCCGGATCTGTTTTGTAATCCCCCAGCGGGTCCTTGATGCGCATCATGCAGATGTTTCCATCACCGTCCAAATCGTCGGGACCATCTTCATCAACCAGACCATCGCGGTCGTCATCCCTGGGAACCCTGAAGCTCCGGTCTGAACTGGAGGTCTGTGCATCCAGGAAAAAATGAGCCCTGCCGTCAACATTAACTACCGGAATGATGTAATAGACATTTTTGTCGACTACTTTGGTGATTTTATCATTTTCTCCATACTTTGTCAATAACATATTGGCAAAATAAAGGCATACCTCTCCTGCCTGGATTTCATTGCCATGAATATTACCGTCTACATAAACCCCCGGCTTTGAGAGTGCTTCTCCGGTTTTTGGATTGTTGATGGTTAGAGCATATATTTCACGTCCCTCTTCACTCTTTCCGACCAGATCCAGTTTGGTCAGTTGCGGATAGCTCGTGTTCAATAGCTTCAAGGCTTCCACTACTTCTTCGTAGGTGTAGTACCGGTCAAATCGAAGCGGTATTTCAACTTTCCCTTTGTTTTCAGCTACTACCGTGAAGGCAATCAGGCTTATTGCGAGTATGGTGAATAATTTTCTCATGATTAACCTCCGATCTTAATTTGTTTAACAGTAGCATCGAAAAGGGGTGAATCGATGTGTGCCTTTAATGTTTTTTTATCAGTTTTAATTGTCCAGGTAATTTTTTTTACCTGATTTCCTCCAATATCACCCAGGGGAGAGCGCTGATATCCCTCCAGGATTTCAAGATTTTCCCCTTCGAGAACTACCACTGCAGGAGCGGGTTGCTTGTTTTTGCTGCCCATAGCAGTCGGATAAGGAAGTACACCCTTATTCTCCACATATATCTCAAGCCTGTAGACTCCAGCTCCCAAGTCGGTAATGACCTCTTTCATCAGTTGCAAATCGGGTAATTTCTTTGAGAGAGTCAAAAGCCATGGTAGTTGAATCCTGCATAAGGAATCAATCTGGGCCGGGGGTGGGGTGGAGGTCACGAAGGGAGCAATACCGCCAATTTCCACTTTGCCTAATGTCGGATGATTGAACGGTTGCCATTCGACAAAACCTGTACCATTTAGTTTTTTGTCAATGAAGGCAAGAATGGATTTCTCCCTGTCGTCTGACTCTCCTGGTTTGATACCAGCCTCTTTGGAGGCAGCCTCTCCTGGTTTTTGATCCGAAATAATCGGTGGAGTAAAAAGATTCATGCTGAATGAAGGTACCCCAACCTGATAATAAGCCCAAAGTTCAAATGAGCCATCCTTGTCAGGATCGGCAGACATCCGCTCAGTAGTGACTCCTTTGGTTTTAAGGAACGATTTGTACTTATCTGAAAAGTCCTTATAAAATTTTAAGTCATCCTCCAGTGGATTAACATTTGCACCCAATCCCAGAAAACCTGCTACTGTTTCGGAATTTATCTCTCTCCCTCCTCTCGCAGGCATATTTGTTTTAAACATCTCTACTACCTGGGACATGGTATATGTTTTTTCGGGATCAGCACCGATGATGGTTGCATAACGGGCGGGCACCCTGAGGCTCTCCATGTTGACACCTCCTTTGCGTCCTCCTCTTGGCGGAGCTATGCAGAAATCCGATGTTCCAAGGGTAAATATCATGGCAATTTCGGGATGCCCGAAGATGAATTTCATGGTGCCATATACTTCAGGGGCTTCACCGGGCCATAAGCCGGTCTCTTGTGCATTGGTTTTAAAAAGGTGGGGAAAATTGATTCCGAGGTTGATTCCCCCAATACCATCCTCATTGATTTCCCCGTCTCCATCATTGTCAAGACCTTCAGGATATAGCTTGTATTTTCCCCTTTCTCCCTTGCCAGGGTCGGCTTTTACCATGATACGGGGGTCTTTCCCGGAAATCAAATAAGTACCCTCAGGATCTTCAACTCTCATCAAGGTGATCAATCCATCTTTATTCAGATCATCCGGACCATCTTCATTCAGCTGATCATCCTTGTCATCGTTTACTGCAGCCGAGTTTACACTACGTTCCCATTTAATGCCTGAAAAAAAGCCCGATGCAGCATCAGGATTGGGAAGAGCCAGAATAAACCATTTTACCTTGCGGGTGTAGCTGACAGAATCGAGAAGCATCCTGGCCATATAGAGCGCACCTTCTGTGGAGATTGGGGTCTTACCCTCAAAATTCGCTGCAACAAAGATGGCAGGAACATTTTTAAGGTCTTTTCCAATTTCCAAAACATAAACAGGTTCTCCACCAGGACTTTCGGCAATTTTATGAAGGGTAGTTCTGTTGGGAGAATTTTGTTGTAAATCGTTAAGTGATTTCTGAACTTCAGCATTGGTTTTGTACTTTTCGAACCTTACACTGTTCTGTGCCTGAAGATTTAAACTCAAAGAGACTATCAGCAGAGTCAACATGTAGCTTTGCGCTTTTTTAATCATCTGATTATGTTTAGAATGGTGGAAGTTTGATAAGTTGAATTTTACAAAACGTGAAAGTAGAAGTTTATTTTCAAACAATTGTCTTGAAAATCACTTTTTTTTTAACGTTCATAGATTTATCAAATAGCCATGATTTGTCAACCACCAACCGGGATGATTATTTCTGGAGCACCGGAGTTTTAAGGTTGACCTCGAGCCACTTGCTGATTAATTGCATCCCATTTGAGGCAGAGGGATCATTTGGCCTGATAATCAGCGCCTGCTGTAATAATATTTTAGCATCTGCATAGTTGCTGTTGTTAAGTTTTGACCAGGCCAGCATGATCACTGAATCGTAATCCAGGGGATAAAGATTCACCACTTTTTCAAATAAATTAATGGCTGTTTTGAAATCTTTGCGGTTGAAATAAATCACTCCCAGCCAATAGTTGGCGGTTGTATTTAAAGGATCAATTTTTAGAATTTCGAGATATTGCTCTTTAACCTTTTCCCAGTTTCCAATGGCACTGAGGGGCTTCACACATCCCAGCCTTGCTTCAATGGCATATGGTTTTAATGTAATGGCTGTCTTGTAATATGGAATTGACTCATTATACTGTTTAGCCAGGTAATTTAGCCATCCCAGCCTGAGGTTTGAGATGTAATCCTCCTCCTTGTAAATTGCTTTCATCTCACTGATAGCCTCTATGTAATTTCCTTGATTTTCAGCGGTATAACTTTTGCTATAAACTGATTGTAACTCTGTAATGTGTTGTGCATTCAGCACAACACCCAGCATCATGAGAAAAGCTGTTACCAACGATTTTTTTAAAGTCTCCATTTTAATCCTCCTGAATATGAGTATTGATAATAATATTTATTGTTGTTGCTGTTCAAAATTTCTTGCTGATCAAAGGTGAAATTTCCAATGAATGAAAGATGTTTTCCTATATAATAGACAAGGGATAAACCTGTTCTGAAAACGGAAGGATCTATTGAATTATAGACGTACAGGGTGCTATATGTACTGTAATTCTTCAAATTACCAAACGTAATATTTCCTTCTGCCCAAAGGTTTTTTGCGCATTTCAAGCCAACTGTCTGGGAATAGATGGTTCTGAATGAACTATTTTCGTATATACCAACCAAGGAACCGGTAAAATACAGATTGGATCTTCCGGGTAAAAATGCAGTTGCCTGTAATCCTGTCTGCTGCGTTGTGGCCAGCGAGGTTTTTAATACAGATGTATTTACCTCAAAATTGAATCTGTTCACTTGTGAAGAGAGTGCAAAGTACCCTATATTTCCCGGATAGGAAACATTGGCACTACTTGTAAATAACCGGTGATAAGCTGCTCTGACATGCCAGTCTGGGGAAATACTCCATTTTAGCAATGCAAGATATTCAGGTTGCCTGGTGAGCCCACCACTGATGATTTGATCGTAATAGGCATATGCCTGATACAGGGAGAGACGAAATCCAAGATCCGTACTTATCCCGAACCGGTAATAAATTTGGTTTGAACGATTGTTGACCTGGTTGATTTTTGTATTATATTCTATGTCAATCATTCCGAGCGGATTAAACGGTTTGATTCCTAATTTAGTTAACACTGCAACGGGGAGATTTTGGGCATACAGCCGGGTATTCTCCCCCCCGGTATTTACAGCAGCGTAATATAGATATTCCCTTGTAAACTCATCTGTCACATCAAATGCATAGGCCTTTTTAAGTTGAATACCTGCTGCCGTATAATCGCCAGACATAAAATACGCATATCCTGCCCTTTGACGCATATATTTAGAATCAATATTTTGTCTAAACGCTTCTTTTGTCAGATCAATCAATTTTTCCCATTCTCCATTTAAATAGTATTGATAGCTGATGCTGTCAGTTTTATGGAAATTGAGTTTTTCCTGTGAGGAACCCAAAAGTGGTAAAAGCAAGATGAAGAGCACTAAAAATTTGTACATACAGCTTCAATTTTGATTTTTTTATTGCTGAAGGTAAACTTATCAATTCTGTTATCATTTAGCGTAATGGTTCCGGAACTTTCCAGCTTAACCTTTCCATATACAAAACTTTCAATTTTCGAAATAAGCGTAAGATATTGTGGCTGGTATGCATCATCACTTTCTGTTTGCCGGATGCTATAATTGAGCCTAATCCGGTTGCTGAATGGTGCAATAAAATCATGCAACCAGATTATTGCGTTTTTGTTACGAATCGTGTTCGGTGGCAATACATCTGTGATCACAAGATTCTTGTGATATCCCAGCAAAACCTTGAATGCAGTGAGATAAAAATAGTAAAGCAAAGAATTCTTGTCTCCATAAAACGTTGTAAAATAGAACATGGTTCCATCGTTAGCATAATAAGCTAAACTCTTTGATTCGCTGCAATACAAATAGCTGTAATTGTAAGCATCTGTAAAAGCTTCCCATTTTACCTGGCGACCCACACCTTTTTCGTCTGAATAGTTAAATTTCAGAAAAGAATTAGGAGGAATATTGAAAGATTTTCTTAATAACGCATGCGATGATACATCTGAGATTATTTCACCTTCTTCCGGAATGTTAAAAGCGTTTAAAACGAGGTTGTTGGATTCTGATTTGAGGTAATATGAGAATGGGTAATTCAATGTTTTAGATCCGGGTTTGGGAGAAGCCTGGACCTGAAAGTGAATGTGCGGTTGCGGAGACCGTCCGGAGTTGCCACAATGGGCCAAAACATCTCCGCATCTCACATGATCCCCTTTTGCTACCTTAAAGGTTCCCTTTCGTAAATGAGATATTTGGGTGTATAAACCTGAAATATGTCTGATTATGACGCTATTGCCCCAATTATTTATGGGATCAGTTTTTCCGATTTCATTATCTTCCAGCCGATCAATGATCTCTTCAATGATACCATCTGCAGGAGCCAGAACCGGTTTGTTGTAACAATAGTAATCTTTGCAGTAAAGTCCGTCGGATGAATAGGTTTTCATCTCTTCATCAAGCAGCATGAAATCATAAGCATTGCTCCAGTCTCCCTTGTGGGTGATATTGCCATTGTGCCCCTGACTAACGATCCATTTTCCCCAGAAAGGCAGATGCAATGGGAAGTACATTTGTTGAAATAACCTGATTTTGTTATTTTGATAACTGTATAGATTGATTTCCGGAGTGTAATGCTGAATTGGTGTAAGAATTAGTCCTGAAGCGGTTTTTCGGTTCAGCAGGAAATAGATGAAGAATATAACGACAATGGAAAATGGAAGTGAAAAGACGGGTAATTCCATCGCTCCAAAGAGCGAGGTCATGAACAGCAATACCAAAGAGGTTATTGGAACCAGTAAAAATGTCCAGAGATAGGATTTGACCGATGGAATGATAAAGAACCCACCGATTGCCAAAGCTGTCATGATGTAGTTGGCGCCTATGTTATAATAGGAAAAGCCTGTTGTCTCTGAACCCGTAAAAGATGCAAAAAAATAAGCAGACAGATATCCCAGGATGGATAGGGAAAAAGCGATCCTTGAGCTGATCAGCAATAAGATAGAGATCAGAAATCCCGACAGGATGTTATTTTGAAAGAAGATGGAACTCAGGGACCTCAGATAGGTATCAGCCATTTTGTTGATATCAAAGCTATCGATGGATTGCAGAAACACGACCAGGTGATTGCCGCCCATGGCGTATGCATCATTGATCCAGTAGATATTCCGCTGCGTAAGACCGAGATGCTCAAATGTTGTCGAAGGGAGTACGATTAACCAAAAACCGATTACAAAAGGTATGCTCAGATGGGGTAAACCATATCTGCCAAGCCACCCGCCAAGGGTTACAGATAAAATCAGCGTGAACAAAACAGCCAGAAGCAGAAGACTAAAATAGACGATGCCAGGGTCAAAAAAGGTACCCATTCCGAGTCCAATCAGCAAAGCATTGAAACTATACAGACCCTTTCTGAGCTGTTCCTTATCAAAACCCATGGAATTTGCAATCACCACAGCGATTAAAATAGCTATCAATCCACTTAAACCGGCAAAAAAATTAAAGAAAGTAAGTACAAGCATTCCCATTGCAAACAGCCTATTATTTAAAAAGAATACAATGGAATAGCTGTTTAGTGTGGAAGCTAGAATGTTCTCCTTAAATGAAATCCAGTGTTTGTTGATATGCATTGGAGGGTGTTTGTAATTATGGATTTTTTAAGAGGTGCTGAGGTATTTTTTCAACTTGCTCAAGGTATTTCAGTGTTTCGGCCTGACGGATGAGGTGAGGATGACTCTCCTGGTCCAAAAGAACAATGTTTGGACGCAGGGTGATAAACTGCATCCATTGCGTCATATTATATGCCCCCACTTTATGAACCACCAGATGATCCCCTTTTTTCATCAGGGGAAGAGATATATTTTCCCTGATAATGTCTATATTCATGCAAAGCGGTCCATATAATACCGTCTCTTCAGTGTATTGACCACCTTCCTGGGCAGGTGTAACCTTGTGATCGTACCAGAAAGCAGTGAAAAGGGTGTTGACGCCGATATCGAGTACCATAGCACTACGACCATCGGATAAACGTTTGTTGGCCAGTACTGTACCGAGTAAAAATCCGGCATCATCTATTAATGCCCGGCCTGTTTCCAATATAAGCAAAGGCAACTCTTCCTTACTGAACCCAAATCGGAGTATGACTTCGGTTATGGCATCCGCAAACTGGTCGATCGTTGGAAGGGTATCTGTTCCAGGCAAATAAGAACCTTTCAGGGTATTGGTTGATGGAAAACCTCCTCCCAGATCCAGGTATTGAATGGTTATTCCATGCTTTTCCCTGATGTCCCATGCAAGTTCACAAAGTTTTGAGGCAGCAATCGCATATGCGGTTGTTTCCAACATGAAAGTTCCGATGTGGCAGTGTAATCCAACCAGATTTAGATTGTCGCTTTTTATAATTCGGGTAATTGCATTCCATGCCTGACCATTTTCATAATTGAAGCCAAAACGATCCCATTTAGGATAGATTCCGGTATCCATGTTGACACGGATCGCCACCCTCGGTTTCAGATCATAATCTTCACTCAGTTTTATCAATGCATGAAGCTCATCAAAGTGATCAATGTGGATGAGTGAGTTGTTACGCGCCGCAGTGATTAATTGTTCGTCGGTTTTGTCGGGGCCATTGAAGATGATTCTGTTGCCCGGGACACCATTACCAATTGCTTTTTCATACTCGAATCCGGAGACTACCTCTGCCCATGAACCCTCCTGGTGAAATATTTTGCAGATGGCATTCAGATAATTTGTTTTGTATGACCATGCAAACTGAATTTTTGGGTACCTGGTTCTGAAAACCCTTGTGGCATTTTGATAGTTTCGTCTGATCTGTTTTTCAGAAACTACAAAAAGAGGAGAGCCGTATTGCTTTATCAGCTCTTTCACGCCAACTCCTTCTAAATTTGATACCACTTCATTCTTGGTCTGTGTACCAAATTTGTTGATAAAGCCGGTATTCAGCTTTTTTATAATCGGTCGCTCATATCTTAATTTTTCCATCTGTAATTTTTTCGCTTTGTATATTGATGCCAACAATTTTGCAAATGTGTAGGCTGAATTTTCTACGACAACCTCAAGTGCTACCCAAACTTTATCCTCTATCCTATAACTCTCCTGTTCCGGAAATCTTTTGAAATTCCCCCACATCGGTAATCAGATCCCAGGCGTAACGGATGAACATCTTGCCAACCTCATAGCTCAAAAATGGTTCTACTTTTTCACCGAGTGCCATCCTGACAAGTGCTGCAGGTTGATTTTGCCCAGCCGCTGCTGTCAGGTAAATCCATGCAGGGAAGCGGGGATTTACCTCCATGATGTAATATTTATCGTCATTTGTCTGCATGATCTCCAGTTCGCAACCACCTCTCCATTTTGTGGCCTTTATAAATTGCTGAGCCAGATTTATGTAGGCAGGATCTTCGATTGTTATGCCTGCCCACGCTTTCCCTTTATCTGTAATGTATAACTTCCGCATGGGTATAACACTGATAGTATTCCCTTTCCCATCGCCGAGTATGGCTATATTTATTTCAGTACCGTTGATAAACTGTTGTGCAATAATTGGTAATCCCCATTTAGCCTGCAACTTATAAAATGCTTTTTGTGCTTCATCTTTTGTATTTACAATCGTTGCATCATAATATTTTCCTTTGATGACAAGCGGATATTCCAACGCTTCGGCAGCTTTTCCCAATTCTGACAAGTGATATATAAGCCGGTCTTCAGGGATCATCATATGGTGTTTCTTGCCAAATTTGTAAAGCATGGTCTTATGTCGTGCTTCAAAGTGTTCCAAATCTGGTAAAAAAGTATGAATACCTAGTTCTTCCAGCTCACCCCTGATTTTGATGAAACTGAATAATTCTGCATCGAAGTTTGGGATAATAAGATCAATTTTTTCTATCTGGTTTATATTCCTCAGCCGCAGAAGCAGACTTTCGGCGCCGGAGGATGGGAAGGGAAGCTGATATGTTTTGTCTACAAGATGATGCATGTATATACCTGGCTCGAGTGCTTCATAGCTAAGACCAATAATTCGAATATCAAATTCAAAATCAGCATACTCCCTGATGGAGCGGATGACTGCGACCCCTGGTCCGGGACTGTCAATTGCATTCAGCCCGGTAACAGCAATCACCAGTTTTCTTTTATTATCAATTTGCCTGGTCTTGGAATGCATCTGTGTTGGTTTCTGAATATTAGGTGATTACACGACTGAGAATTTTACTCCTCCAAAAGGTTGTGATCTCTTAATTGAGAGAAAAAATCTTCCAGATCTTTTTCCAGTTGATTTTTATCAACATCATATTTATCACAAATCAGCGATATAATCTCCTTGCGGGATTTGTCTTCTTTGAAATAGGAGAAAATCTCAGATCCGATCGTATTGGATGAAAAGGAATCGCCTGATGCGGGATTGAAGATAAATCCGGTATCACTGGTGGCTATATTTTTTTTAAATCGCATTTTATGGTTTTTTCAATATGTTTTTGAAATTTTTTTAAACCGGATATGTCAAATAAAAACGTTTTATCTAAAAATTTCTGAAAATTTTCCTTATACTGTTCCCCAACCGGAATATAAATTTTTTCGTCAAAAATGATTCTGTTCCTTTCAATCACTTTAACATGATTCAGATTTACAATAAAGGAGCGGTGCACCCGCATAAACTGGCTTTCAGGAAGCATAGTCTCTATATTTTTCATCCGCATCAAAGTTGTTAGTGGCTTATCTTTTATTTGGTGGATGATGATATATTCGTTGGAACCTTCAATGTATTTTATATCAGACAAAAAGACGCGGATCAACCTGTGTTCTGCTTTCACGAAGATGTAATCCATTTGAGGTTCAGGTGTTTCCGTATTTTTATGGTGCACATCAAACCATGCTTTGGCTTTGTTTGCTGATTTCAGAAACGAAGCATAGCTAATCGGTTTCAGTAGATAATCCAGGGCATCTACTTGAAAACCTTCGATGGCATATTCACTATACGCTGTTGTAAAAATTACAGGAATTTTCTTTTCGAGCGACTTAACAAAATCCAATCCATTGAGATCAGGCATATTGATGTCAACAAAAAGAAGATCAACTTGATTCTCCCTGATAAATTGCAATGCATCAAAGGCATTGGAGCAGAGTGCCACGGTTTCCAGAAAGGGTGTTCTTTCGATATAGACACCAATCTGTTTCAACGCCAGTGGTTCGTCATCTATGGCAATGCATCTGATCTTCATTGTTTTATGATTTATTTTAATTCGTTATCATGGAAGCATTTACTTGTTACTCCAGGTCAACCACCCAAGCTATAAATTCTGATTTTAGTTGTATTTATGCTCCGTATGGTTTCATTCAATTGGTACACTTAAATAGACATGGTATTCCTTCTCTGTCTCTGTGATCTGGTATTGATAATTTTTTCCAAACAGCAGATCAAGGCTTTTCCGGATATTGGTTAATCCAATACCGGAGTAGTGGTTTCCATTATCGGGAATTTTGTAATGTTTGCTATTCTTGATGATGCAGTTCAGATAATGATCAGATATTTCTATTTTGAACAATACAAATGATTCCTTCTTGTAGCTTACACCGTGCTTAAATGCATTTTCAAGCAATGAAATGAAAAGCATAGGCGGTATCTGTAAATCTGGTATCACTTCGGGTAACTCCAGGGTTACCGATATATTCTTTAAAAAGCGAAGTCTCATAAGCGAAATGTAGCTCTCGATGAATCCTATTTCTTTTTTAAGACTCGTATATCCCAGTGATGTATCATAAAGCAGATACCTCATCATTGTTGAAAGGCGAATTACAGCATCTTTGGCGTCTTCGGTATTTAAATCTATCAGGGAATGTATATTATTCAAGGTGTTCATGAAGAAATGCGGACTTACCTGGTGCCGTAAGAGAGCCATTTCCGTTTTGAGTTGTTCTTTTTCCAAATCCTTTCTCCTGTCATCAGCAATCAGCCATTGCCCAATAACTTTAAACGTTGTACTGCTGCCAACAACCAGAAATGAAATGACCATATTGGCAATAATAATTAGCGAAATTGAATTGTAATCAGTACTTCTTACGGGCTTAAAACCAATGGGAGCAGGCATTCCGGAACTCAATTCCATTGGTATGCCAGATCCCAGATTCATTGGAGGCATTTTAATCGGAGAAGGAAAGAGAATGGAATTAAGGAAAAAGCCGGCAACTGACATAATCACCATCATGGAGAGGGCCGAAATGATATAAGCCTTGTATTTTTGGGCTATGAGATATATTGGGATAAGAAAGCCAATGTTTATAAGGAATACCAGAAAAAAAACAAAAATACGTAACCATTCAGATAATAATTTTTGCCAGTCGAGCGAACTGTAACCCCATTGACTAAAAAAAGGAAAGGAGAAAATTCCGATCCAGATCATTCCGAAAAGCAATAACTCAATGATCTCTATTTTGATTGATTTGTTTAGCATAGATCCGAATACTCATTGATTTGTCAACAAAGTTATATTTCCAAAAGAAGCAACAGCCGAAAATCAGCGAAATGCCCAATTATTTCAATAAAATGCCCGTTCTTATCTGTGATTGGTTGAAGAAATCCCAAATATATCAGGAATATATGTTCCGGGATTGTTGTAATGACCTCCTATTGGAAGCGTGCAGAAGATGCCTGGTATGTACCTCAGGATGTTTACGGACTGATCAGATTGATGGGAGGAGATGACCAATTTGGCAAAAAGTTGGATTCACTCTATAACGGGCCAGAAAAGCCCTATATAAAGATGCGTACGGGAAAGAGGTTGTAGCACCCATTTATGAAGAAGCCAACAATTTCCATGGAAACTGTTGTTACAAAGGAATGGCTCACGTCAAGGAGAATGGGCAGTTGAAGATGATTAAATTACCTGAATAATTTATAATATTTATCAGTACAGGACTTTACTCTTTTTTCTGAAACAGGTACTTTGCTGCATTCTCCTGAAAATCATTCAGGCCAATAACTTTTGCATACCTCCCATCAGTAAGTGTAGCAAGAACAGCAGTTTGCACCTCTTCTGCCCTTACCGTTTTTCCTCCAAATTTCAGGTCTTTGGTAGCACATGCATCCTGAACAACGAGGCATTCGAAGCCAAAGTCGTGTGCTGCCCTAACAGCAGCTTCCAGGCACATCTGAGTCTGCATACCTATGATAATTAGCCTGTTTACACCATGATCCTTTAAATATTCAAGCAGATCAGTCTTGTGGAAACTGTTTACTTCCTGTTTTGTTATCACCTTTTCGGAAGGAAGTGGAGCAACATTCGGATGTATTTCAAATCCTTTTACGGATTGATGGCGAATGTGGACAACTAGCTGTTGCTGATCCCTGAAAATCTGAAGTACCCCTTTTGCAGCCAGGGCAGCTGTTTCAGCATTTATCAGACCCGGACCTTCCCCCGGGAAGTAAAAATTCTGAATGTCAACAAGTAGCAGAGCGGTTTTTATTGATTCATTTTTTTGTTGAGAAACTCCTGCGTGCGAAATAATCATCGCTGTTAAAAGCATGGTCAATCCTTTACTCATGTGAACCTTATTTAAAGTTTAATATTGGCAGTGGGTTGATGATTGTGAAATTACAACAATTCGACTTATCAGTTATTATTGTGTAGCATAAAACCAATCAAAAATGGTAGGTTGGATACAGATTTTTTCAGGAACAGGAGATTCGTAAAAAATTAATTGGGACGGTTATCATGATTACCGGATCAGTGATCATCCTACTTTTCAAGGACTGCTGAGATAATTTTGTGTCTGGTCTAAATACTTTAATCGCAACGGCCAAATATACGGGTCATCTCATGCAGCCTCTCTCCGTGTGTTGCATTCAGTAACTCAGGGTCCATGCGCCACACCCAGTTTCCCTTCGTGGTTCCTGGTCTGTTCATCCTGGCTATAGCTGCTAACCCTAGAATATCCTGCATCGGTATGATTACCAGTTGTGCGACCGACTCCGTGGCTTTCCTGATAAGGTGCCAGTTGTCCGGGGTCTCTGTTCCCAGATAGGTTTGGACCTTAAGCTTTTCATCTTGATTGAGTGATTGGAGCCAGCCGTAGGTAGTATTGTTATCATGCGTACCAGTATAGGCTACAAAATTACTGTTGAAGTTGTGAGGAAGATGGGTATTGTCAGCATCAGACGAAAAGGCGAAATGGAGTACTTTCATCCCTGGTAGATTGAATTTTTTTCTCAGGTGATCAACTTCAGGTGTTATTAACCCCAAATCTTCTGCCACGATTGGCAAGGATCCGATCTGATGTTGTAAAAGCTTAAGCATCTCTTCTCCGTTGGCTTTCATCCAGGTACCCTGGACAGCTGTTTTTTCACCGTACGGGATTGCCCAGAATGATTCGAGTCCCCTGAAATGGTCAATGCGAACCAAATCAAACATGCGCAAATTGAAATGCAGGCGCGCCATCCACCACGCATACCCTTGATGTTTCATCTTATGCCAGTCGTATAGCGGATTGCCCCAAAGCTGACCTGTCTTGCTGAAGTAGTCGGGTGGAACGCCTCCCACAAACCTGGGTTGCCGCTTTTTATCAAGCATAAAGAGTTCTTGATTGCTCCATACATCCGAGCTGTTGAATGCAACGTAAAGTGGGATATCACCAAAAATGGAGACTCCTTTCTCATTAGCGTATTTTTTCAGTGCGAACCATTGGGTGAAAAAGAGATATTGAAGGAAACGGCTGTATAGGACAGAATCCTTGTATTTGTGATAAAAGGATTCGAGCGTTGGTTCTTCCCGTAGCTGTAGAGATTCTTCCCATTCACTCCAATTGGCACAGGGAAGTTGCGTGCTGCATGCATCAAAGAGCGACCATGATTCTAACCACCACCAGTTCTGGTCCCAGAAATGATGGTAACCCTGTGAATTGAAACCATCGGATGCAATGAACTTTTTGCAGGCTGTTTTCAGCAGTTTCTTTCTAAAGGGCAGGACTGTTCTATAATCGATCTTTTCGGCTGAAAAATTGGGCGAATTTGCAACAGAATCAGTTGTTAAATATCCTTCTTGTACCAGGAGATCCAAATCAATCAGGTCAGGGTTTCCAGCGAAGGCAGAATAGGACTGATAAGGAGAGTGACTCCAGTCAGTTGGTCCGAGAGGCAACATCTGCCAGACTCTTTGTCCTGATTTAAATAGCCAGTCTACAAATTTGTACGCTTCGTTGCCAAGTGATCCGATACCGAATTTTCCCGGCAATGAAGATGGGTGCATTAGAACTCCTGAATATCTTTTGTCGAATATCATTTACTTGAATTGTTGGAAAAGTAATGATTGTTTTTGGTTATTATTTTTCTTGTTCAAAAGTAAAAGTAATTTCCCAATGCTAAAAAATGTTTACGCTGGTAACAAAATAAAATCCAACGCGTAATAGAGTCTGAATGTATATAATCATTCTAAATAATTTACATCATGAAATACTTAATATTCATTTTATTTTTATTAGTTATGGAAAACACAGCATTTGCACAGTTTACCCAGGAACCTTTACCATACAGCTTTGATGCGCTGGAACCTTCAATCGACAAAGCTACCATGGAGATCCACTATGGTCGTCATCATAAAGCCTATGTTGATAATCTAAATAAGGCAGTTGCCGGAGCTCCACAGGAGAAGATGTCGCTTTTGGAGCTGCAGAAATCTGTGACACCCGAAACTCCTGCACCGATCCGTAATAATGGCGGAGGGGTTTGGAACCACACTTTTTTCTTCAACGGGATGGCACCCAATTCAGGAGGCGAACCTAAAGGTGCATTGGGAGAGGCTATTAAATCGACCTGGGGTAGTTTTGATGCTTTCAAAGGTGAATTTAAGAAAGCAGCCTTGGCACGATTTGGATCCGGATGGGTCTGGCTTAGTGTAGCCAATGGAAAACTAGTAATCCAGTCAACCCCTAACCAGGATAATCCGCTCATGCCGGTAGCTGATGTCAAAGGAACCCCTGTGCTGAGTCTGGATGTTTGGGAGCATGCCTACTATCTGAAATACCAGAATAAGCGTGCCGATTATGCTGATGCATACTGGAATGTTGTAAATTGGGAGCTCGCCAATCAATTGTACGGCAAGGCAGTAAAGTAAAAAGTTCAAAAAAAAAAGGTCTCCGCATAACGGGAGACCTTTTTTTTTTGAACTTTTTGTCCTATTGCAGCTTGAAGCTAATTGGAACGGTATAAGAGACCCTTACCGGTACACCACGTTGTTTACCTGGTTTCCATTTGGGCAAGGTTGAAACGACTCTCAATGCCTCAGCATCCAAAGAAGGGTCAACACCCCTGGCAATTTTGGCGTTGGATACAGAACCATCTTTATTTACCACGAAAGTAACAAAAACTTTTCCCTGTATACCATTTTCCTGTGCTACAGTCGGATAGACGATAGCTTTGCCGATGAATGTCCGAAGGGCAAGTTCGCCACCGGGGAATTCCGGCATCTCCTCAACCACAACAAACACCTGTTGTTCTTCTTTTTCCTGTACCTCTTCCTGCTTTTGTTCCACTACTTCCACAACCTCTTTGTTGACTGTTGTCGTAACCTGTTCATCGGAGATCATTAGCTTGCTTTGATCTTCAACCTTTACGGAGTCAACAACGACAGGTGCAACATATTTAACAACCGCTTGTTGCTCTGCAGGTGGTGGTGGTGGTGGTGGTGGTGGCGGTGGCGCTGCTTCCTGAAGGTTGTTGGCCATTTCCGCGATTACTTCTGTAGCATCCCTGGCTTTTTGTTTGGCTTGAACGCTAGCCCTGATATAGGGAATAATAACAACTAAACCAAGGAAAACAATACCAATCAGCGTTGAGATTATAACAACACGGTTATACTTTTTCCGAAGTTGATATGCACCATATTCCTGATTTCTATTTTCGAAGACTATGTCGTCGAAAGTAGGAATGAACTGTTTATCTATTACCATACGTGTTGATCTTTATTTTTTAGCTGTTGGAGCAGAAGAAGTGGATGGTATCCCAAGAGCATGTTCTACCATAGATTCTTCGATCCAGTTAATGTCTGTAACAATGTATATGGCAATTCCTACAATAGACATTTCATCAATGATATCGACAAAATTTTTGTACTTCGCTTTCTTGTAGAATTTGATCAGGACAATTGGTCCGGTATCATCACTTTTCTTGAGCTGACGAATAGCTGCCTGCAAAGAATCCTGTTTGATTTCTACCTTCCCTGCTGTGACATCATCCTTAAACGCTTCAATTTTTTTGAAGAGCGCCCGGTTTCTGTCCAACAATACCTGACGGATACCCGTGGCACTGAAGTCGGTTTCCTGTAAAGGAACCAATGCAGCTGGGTCAGCCTTACCAGGATACCAGTATACCTTGTCGTTCGGTCCCATGATGATGTTAAGCGTACGACTTTCGGCAATTTTAGGAGGATCTACTTTTTCGTTTTTCTTGATTTTTTCAGGCAAAGCGATTTCCATAACCTTTGGTTTGGCAAAAGCAGTCGTAAGCATGAAGAACGTGATCAATAGACACATAAGGTCTACCATCGGCGTCATGTCTATTTCGGTAGAATGTTTTTTAGGTTTCTTCTTCCCACCTTGGTGTTTTTCTTCTTGTATAATTTCTGCCATAATACTACTTTTTAGCTTCTTCTACTACTTCAACTTTTTCAAGACTGGTAATCAGGCTGAACCTGTTCACATTCTTATCCTGAAGAATGTCCAGAACTTTTTTCACGACGGGATATTCCACATCGTTGTCGCCTTTTATCAGCGTCTGAGCCGAAGGGTTAACCTGACGGGAGAAAAGTATCCATAAGGCCAGCTGGTTGTCAGTTGAATCTATTGGGATTCCTTTTTCAAACTTGGCTCTTTCGTTGTCCTTGGCAGAAAGGTATGATTTAAACTCCTTGATGTTTACTCCAAAGGGAACAGTGTTCTTTTCGAAAGTGCGCAATTCTTGCGGGGTGAATACGATGTTGTATCTCTTTCCCATCTCCTCAAGGACTTTGGGTCTGAAATGCAAAATGGTATCCGGACCGTTGTCTACATTGAAAAACACCCTGCTGTCTTTGGCTATTGTTATAGTCATAATGTTCTTGTCAGGAGTTGCTTTTTCAGATATAGAAGCCGGTGTATCAACAGGAGCCGGTTCAGATGGCTTCATGGTCGCTGTCAACATAAAGAATGTCAGCAGCAACGAGAAGAGATCCACCATCGGCGTCATGTCAACATGGGGCGATTTATGTGGTATTTTAATCTTTGGCATGCGATAGTTTTAATTTTGTATAAACCAAAAGAATTAAACCCAGACGATTATTTTCTGACACGAGCAGCAAATGTCTGAGTAAGGCTAAAGCCAGCCTCATCAATTTTGAAGGTAAAAGCGTCAATTTTTGATGAGAAAAAATTATAGAAAATGATGGCCAGCGTGGAGCCTGTGATACCGAATGCTGTATTGATCAAAGCCTCAGAAATACCAGTTGCCAATGCAAGTGCATCAGGAGATCCGCCAGCTTGTGACAGCGCAGCGAAGGCACGGATCATACCGAGTACCGTTCCGATCAAACCAATCAAAACCGAGATGGAAGCAAGGGTAGAAAGAATAACCATGTTCTTTGACAGCATTGGCAATTCCAGGGCAGAGGCCTCTTCCAAAGCTTGTTTCATGGAGGTGATTTTTTGATCTTTTTCCAGGGTTTTGTCATTTTCGAGGTCTCTGTAGCGAACCAAACCTGCTTTAATAACATTGGCAAGAGAACCTTTCTGGTTGTCGCATGATACAATAGCTTCCTCAACTTTATCTTTTGAAGTCAAATTCTGGATGTCTGCAACAAACGAATCCAAATTGCCTTTTCCCTTTACTTTTGCCAAAGTAATAGCCCTTTCAAATATGAAAATGAAAAGGGTAAGAATACATGTCATCAGGATAGGAACAATTGGACCTCCTTTATATAGCATACCCATATAGTTGCCTGGAAGTGGTGTCCCTTTTGGATTTCCACCTTCAAAGTTTACAGGATCGCCCATAAACGTTGAATATAGCCAGTACGCGAATAAAAATGCAATAAGAATTGCACCTGTTGCAAAAAATGACTCGAACATTTTTTTGAATGAACCTGAATTTTTACTCATCTTTTTAATTGTTTTCGTGGTTAAATAAAACTTTATTGAATCTCTATTTATTTTCTGTTGATTCCAATGTAATTATTTGGTTAACGTGGCATTGTATACCCTGTTTTTCGTGACAGGAATTTCTTTGGATTTGTAGTCCTTCGCGCTGATAACCAGTGTTGTAGAAGCTTCAGGCATGGTAAATTTGTATTCACCTTTGGCATTTGTCCATTGTTCTGCCGCAGTATCCTTGACCCTTACAGATGCTCCGGCGATTGGTTGCCCTGCACTATTCTTGATGACACCAGTAATTTCGTCAGGATGTGCCTTTGGTTTCGCACTGGCCTGAACTGCTTGAATGTATTGGATTGATTGCTTAGCCTGGGCATTGCCCGGATCTACAGCAATTATTTTGTTGTAGAATTCGGTGGCTCTGCTGTACTCGCCAATTGACATATAAAGGGTCGCCATAGAGCTGTATGCCTTTATTACTGCATCCTTGTTGTTAGGATCCAGGTTGGCCATGCGGTTGTAATAGGCTTTGGCCTGTTCATTATTGCCAGATTGCATGGCATTGTAACCGAGGAAACGCAGTGCATCATACATCTCATTTTCATTTTTGATCGAATCGAGAGCTGCCTTCGAGAGCAATAAAGCAAATTTTGGTTTGGCCAGTCCGAGTTTAGAGTCAGGGTCTTTGGCGAAGGCATTTCGTGCTGCAAAGAGATATGCCTGAAGATAATCCGGGTATTTTAACAGCATCTCATTGAAAAATGCATCTGCTTTTTCAAAATCTTTTCCCTTGTAGTAAGCTTTTCCGATTTGAAGATAAAATTCCTCGGAATCTTTTCCTTTGGTAATCAGTCGTTTCCAGGTATCAGCTGCTTCAGTATAGTGCCAATGAGTAAAATAGGCATTTCCCTTTTCCAAAATCAAGTTGGGATCTTCTTCTATTTTTGTATTGGCCTTTTCAAAGGTGATTGCTTTTTCATACATTTCAAATGCTTTGGTAAGCTCGATATTCGTAGCATCGACTGTTTTTTGCAACTCATTCACCTTGGCAGCCAATGGTGCTTCGTTTACTTTCTCCTTCTCTTTGGCAGCTCCTTTGAGAGATTCGTTTTTGTCCCTGATATTTGTCAGGTCAGTAAGTGCCTTGTCCAATTCGGCCAGAACTTTGGGATTGTTCAGATTCTTCTTCATCAGGATCCGGGCATAGTAGATATAGTCCTTTTTTAAGATCTGATCTGCCGTAAGGGTTGATAAAAGACGGTCCATGTAGACGATCGCCTGAGCAAAGTTACCTTGTTCGTAGCATGAATAGCCGGCAATACGATTCAGGAAAGTCCTTGATTTGTCAACCGCAAAAATATCCTCTACGTTTTTAATTACTTCTGCATAATTTTTCGAATAAAAAAGAGAGATGACATAACGGATCTTTGCAGGAATATTCTGATTGGTCAATTTTAGATAAATCTCATAATTTGCTTTGGATTCTTCCAGTCTTCCAGCCATTGAATAGAGCAGTCCAAGTTCACGGTATGCCGGAGAATAGTTTTTATCCAATGCGATGGCTTGTTCGAAATAGGGAATAGCGGCCATCAGATTTCTGCCTTTAAAATAGATATTTCCGATCTTCATGTTGGCCATCGGCGATTTTACGTCAATATCCTGGGCCTTGTTGTAATTTTTGATGGCCAGTGAACCGTTGTTTACCAAAAGATAGATGTCGCCTGCAATGATATAAATTTCACCATTTTGCAAATCGATGGTTAAAGCTTCGCGGATATTTGGCAAGGCAAGTGATGTATCTACCTTTTCGAATACGATATAAGATTCAGCAAGTTTAGCCAGCGTATAAGCATATTCCTGAGGATTCGGGATTTTCGATGCCTTTTTGTAAGGAGGTAAGAAGCTCTTTGCCTTAGCCCTCAGTTCAGTGGCTTTATCTGTTTCACCCATATAGGCTGAAATTTTAGCCAAACCAACATAATTCAGCGGATCGCTGGGAGCAAGCGCAATACCTTTTTCGAAATAGGCTTTTGCCTCAGCTGCGACGACCTTGGGTGAGTTGGAAATCGTGTCCGAAAAGAAGTTCAACAAAGTGTTCTCTCCCAACCGGTAATAGACTTTACTTGTAGGAGCGGTTTTGGCAAGATTCTGCAAAATCTGCTCTGCTTTATCGTACTGCTCATTATTGGTTGCAGTAATTGCATCTTGTATTGTCTGAGCCCTTAAGCCTGAAATACTGCAAATCATTACAAGTGACAGGATAACGAAAATTCTCTTAAAAAAGCAAGGTGTCATTTTTTAATATTTTAAAATTATTTCTTAATCTGTATTAATCTGATAGGCATTGTAGCAGGAACCAAACCTGATTTAAGTATAATACGTTGTCCCTGTTCTGCAGAAACCCACCTGACAAAACCGGATCCCAGACCGATGAAACTTTCTCTGGAAACCATGTTTATTTTTCTCGTAAATGGATAACTCTTATCATAAATGGATCCCTGAACAGGAAGAAAATAGGAACCGGGACTCAAAACCCGGTGCGAGACTGCTGCAATTTTAATTTTGTCTGAAAAGGAGCGACTGATGGAATCATCCCTGTCACAAATCCAATTTACACTTACCATTCCAATTGCACTCTTATTTTTGGTTACGTAATTGATAACCTCTTCATTTTTATTAACAGAATAAAAATTTGGCGGTAACTGTGCCGGCAAATTAAATTCTTCTTTAAAATAACGTATGTTGGCTGATTTTTCATTATCGAAAACAGCCACTATTTTCCCCAGTTTTGAGCTTGAATTAATTTCTTTCCAGTCACTTATTTTACCAGTAAAGATATCATTTACATTTTGATAGGTAAACAAGGAATCTTTATTCTCTTTATTCAGTACCAAAGCAATTGCATCATTTGCAACAGTGGTTGTTCTTACAATCGTTTGGGTATTTAGTAGCAGCTCTTTTTGCTGGGCAGTAGGTTCCCAGGAGGTGACTACAACTTTCACGGAATCTTTCAGAAATTCACTTATCAGATCCGTTTCCGGCATATAAGTTACTGCAACATGCGCATACTTGTAGAGTGAAGTAAAAGTGAAAATTTCGGCATCAACAATAGGCTGAAAGGAAGCATCCGCTACAATGTGTATGCTTCCACGGGTTGGAGTTTCGGTAATAGCAGACCCTTTGGGGTTGGAACACTGAACCCCGATCAATAGCAGGAAGGCTATCGCACTAAAAATCAATCCTTTCAATTTTAAATCCTTTTTCAAAGAATCCTGTTTCACTAATTTAGTCACAAACGGTTAAAAATTTCGATGCAATAATAATAAATCAAATTTGTTATAGGGCAATAATTTGTAATATTCTTATTTTTTTTTGGAAGAACTCATTAAATTTCAATTTATAACAGTAAAAAACAGTTAAAAATTTAGATTGAATTTAAATTGCAATTTATACAGGCGGTTAGATATGAAAATATGACGAAATCAATCCTCTTCTGATTCAAAAAAATTTTCTTTTATCTTGTGATAGGCGATGAAAATCCGGTATACTCCGTAAAGAAATAACGGTAGAGAAAAAATCGCCCTCATCGCAATGTCCACCTGACTGAAAAGTGATGTGAAATACAGAATATATGCCAGCCCAAAGTAAAAAAAGATCATCAGTGTTCCAACAATTGTCATTACTTGATCGTATAGTCTTCTGCTGCCCATTCCAGTCGATTTATTTTTGTTGTAAATATATAAAATTTGTGGATAAATATCACTTCAGCCAGCGGTTTAACCATTCAAAAAATACTCTTTGCCATAGGATACCATTCTGTGCCTGAAGGATCCAATGATTTTCTTCCGGGAACAGCAAGAGTTCAGCCGGAATATTTTTCAGACGGGCAGAGTTGAAGGCTCCCATCCCCTGGGTGTAGGGTATTCTGTAATCTCTCTCTCCGTGAATTACCAGCATGGGGGTATCCCAGTTTTGAACCAGCTTGTGCGGGGAGAAATTCTTGTACGTGTTTTGTGCTACTGCATTTTTCGCATCCCAGTATGACCCTCCATTGTCCCAGTTTACGAACCACATCTCTTCTGTCGTGGAGTACATGGCTTCAAGGTTAAAGATACCACTATGTGATATAAATGCCTTGAACCTTCCCTGGTGAATTCCAGCAAGGTAATAAACCGAGTATCCTCCATAACTGGCTCCTACTGCACCCAGTTTGTTCTTATCGACGTAGGGTTCTGCGGCAAGCGTATCAATGGCTGTCAGGTAGTCCTTCATGTTCTGGCCACCGTAGTCGCCTGAAATCTGCTCATTCCACTCCTGACCGAATCCTGGTAAGCCGCGCCGGTTTGGTGCAATGATGATGTAATTGTTGGCTGCCATCATCTGGAAATTCCATCGGTACGACCAAAACTGACTTACGGTACTCTGCGGTCCACCTTCGCAAAATAGCAAGGCAGGGTATTTTTTCTTTGGATCAAAGTGTGGCGGATAAATTATCCACGATAGCATCCTCTTGTTGTCGGTTGTTGTGATCCAGCGGCTTTCAACTTTTCCGATGGTCAGCTGATCAAGAATACCTTTGTTAACGGCAGTAATTGGTTTATCTGATCCTGTCAGGGGATCAACAAGATAAAGCTCGGCAGGTTGGGACATCGAGACTTTGGATGCTACAAGTTTATCCCCGGCCAGAGCTGCACTCTGATAGTTATGAATTCCATCAGTAATCCTCGAGATTTTTTTGGAGGCAAGATCCAATTTGAATATCTCGTCTGTGGCATGAATGTCTGAAATAAACCAAACGGTTTTGCTGTCGGCCGACCAAACAAGATTTTGTGCGTTTTGGTCGAAGCCCAGGGAGTAATCTTCCTTTTTACCGGTTGACAAATCCGAAATGAACAGTCTTTGCTTATCCGCTTCGTAACCATCTCGTTCCATACTCTCCCATGCGATTTTTTTGCCATCAGGTGAAAAGGTCGGATTCTGATCATATCCCATCATCCCTTCCGTGAGATTTTTGGTTGTTCTGTTCTCCAGATTGTATATATAAATGTCAGAATTGGTAGATAGCGCATATTCTTTCGCTGATTTCTTTTTGCAGGTATAGGCCAGCGATTTACCGTCAGCACTCCAGGCGATCTGTTCGCTTCCGCCGTTGGGTTTCAAAGGAGAATCATATCTTTCTCCCTTTTGCAGATCAAGGTGATCTGCCAGCCCGGTTTCGGAATACGTTGCAACAAAAATATGTTGGTAGGTGCCATCGCTCCAGGTGTCCCAATGCCGGTAAAGGAGATCATCGTACAGACGGGCATTTGCCAGGGGAAGATCAGGGAATTTGTCGTGAACATCCTGATCCAGTTTGACTGTTTCTATATAAAAAATGTGTTTCATATCCGGTGAATACTTAAACCCCGAGATTCCATCTTTAACTTTTGAAATCTGCCGGGGAGAGGTGCCATCCGGATTGATTTCCCACATTTGAGGCTCTCCTGACGCAACAGAGATGTACCCTATTTTCTTCCCGTCGGGACGCCATGCTGCCTCGGATTCTTTTTCAGGTGTATCCGTGATACGAATGCTTTTCCCTCCGCCAGCAGAAACCAGGTAGAGATCACGGTAGGACTTGTTTTCCGGAATATTGAACCAGGTAACATCATACAGAACTTTTCTGCCATCCGGCGATACCTGTGCGGTGCCAACGCGGCCAAAAGACCAGAGGATCTCAGGAGTCATCAGGTCGGAACCTAGCACAGGTGTTTCAGGAACGAAGTTCTTTTTTATTTGCTGATTGCTTTCAGATAGATTAACTGACCCAAAGGCAGTTGAAGAAAGGAGCAAAAGAACGGCAGCGAAAGTTTTCATTTTTTTTTTGCAAAAGTAGTATGATTTGAGCGGAAGGCAATGATAAATGGCATTATTTACACAACATAATCACTCATCGCAGGCATGAATTGATGATGGCAATCATCAAATTTTAACAGGGGACCGAAGTTTCAATCTTTCCGTAATTAAAAATGTTGGTATCTTCGCCGACAAATTGCTTCTTCCTGAATCTCTTTGATTTTAAAAATAGTAAAGACTTGCTGTTTCTAAATAACCGCAGGATTTTTTTTATTGAATTATTGAGATCTGTTTTTTATACCCTGGTCATATTTTGAATCGAATTCTGAATGATGGAACGTGCATTTTTAGAGACGATATTTTTCTGTGGAGTTGCTCTTCTGGCTCTTCTCGAACTATACTATCTGCAGAATTTTGAAGCTGACAGAAAAATATTGAGTGCCCAAAAAAAGAAGCGAACTTTCCTTTTTATTTTGATTGCAGGAATTCAGATCATTCCTTTCCTGTATATTTTCTCCATTGATTTTGGCCCAACAGACTATCAATTATGGAAATGGCTTAGTTTTCCTGTTACCTTATTTTATCTCTTTTGTATTTGGATTTTTATCAAGTCCTTGTCAGATCTGGGGAAATGGTGGGTACCGGGTCAGGAACTGAAAGAGGATTTAGAGCTGGTAAAAACCGGAAATTACCATTATATTCGTCATCCGATGTACTTCGCCTTGTTAGGAATCGCTGTTTGTCAGATATTTATGATACAGAACTGGATTGCCGGTCCGGCCTCCTTGTTTCTTGTAACTCCGTTTGTTATCTTTCAGATACGCAGAGAAGAGCGATTATTGATCAAATATTTTGGTGATGATTACCTGGAGTATTGCAAGAAAACAGGAATGTTGTGGCCAAAGGAGGACAAGATGCCGATTCTTAAAAAAATCCTGAAGGAGTTGTATCAAAAAATTGTTCTCATTTCAGGAATGTTGTGGAAACTGATACATAAACTCTACAGCAAAGGTTCATCACGGTCAGTGAATCGTGGCCTTTAGATCTTTGGCTGAGAGCGCACGGCGCATTGGCAGTAATTCGCTTTTGGAACCTCTCTTCACTTCGCACTTTTCCTTATAATGTACCAGGTAGGTACATTGGACAGCCTGGACACGCTCCATGTTACATATTTCCATCAGGGCATCAATTACGTAACTGAAGGTGTGATAGTCATCATTGTGGAGTATGAGTGATTTTTGGTTTTCTACTACATCTGAACTCTCACTCTTGTGGCGGACAGATTTATCCGTATCCATTTTTCAATCTTTTTGATTATATTGTTGAGAAACAATTGGTATTAACTTATTTTCCTCCTGACATTTTAAGCGCTTCTGTTACCGGAATCTTGGTTTTATTGTGGTATGCAACAACAAACGAACCTTTCATTCCTTCGCGTATCAGTTGATCTTTCATTTTGGAAGCATCAGCGTATTGTGTAAAATTTCCAACCGTATAAATTACATATTTTTTAGGATCAGTGTATTTGTCAACTTTCCTTAGTTTGCTGATTTTGGCGTAGGATTGTTTAAAAGCGGTTGTAAGCACGCCATTTTTAAAAGATCCTATCTGAACTTTGAAGATCAGATTTTCAATGGGTAAGTTTGTGCCCGGTTTGGTTAAAGCAGGTACTTCTGATTTTGCACCTTCACGTTGAACAGAATCCGTAAATACCTCATTTTCAGGAATCGGAGCATTGGCTTTTTCTGCAATCTTTTTGTTTTCGTTGAGTTTGTTTTCTCTTTCCTGGATGGCAGAGTTATAACTGATGGCTGCTTTTTTGCCCTCTTTCTCCCAGAAAGAAGATTCCTTGACCCTGGATTGTTCGAGATATTTTTCCCTGTCTTTCATTAATTGATAGGATTTTTGCTCACAATCAACAATTTGCTGAACCATTCCCAGTCGGGTGTCAACCCTTGCAATTCGGTCGTGTTCTATTCTTAATGAGTCGGTCAATGCAAGTACAGAATCATTTTTACCTGTGCAGATCCAGGCTTTTGTAAAGAGAATTTTACTTGCTTCACTTTTAAAATCGTCAATGGAATGATAGGCAAGGAGCTCATTGACCTGAAAATTAAACCACGATTTTTTTAGCGCATCAGGAACCGGGAAAATATTTTCGTCAATCTTAGGAGGCGGCTGCAGCATAGTATCTCCAAAAAGGGCACTGTCAGTTGCTCTTTTAGGTTTAAAAGGATTGGTCTTTTGATCGCACAGACCAATAAAGTACTCCAACCTGAGCGATTTTTTCTCTTGTTTGCTGCCTGCTTTTGCATACCTGATATAGAAATCTTTGGCTTCCTCCCACTGTCCGAGTGCATGAAAGTAATTTGCAAGATAGAAATTGGCATTCGAAGGTGTTTTGTCAACAACTGAATTAAGAAGTGCTTCTTTGGCTGCAGTCTCAAAAATATTGTTCTTAATCAACGAGACGCCGTAATAGTAATTGTACATTGCGTTGTCTGGATAACTTTGAGCCAGTTTGGCAAAGATTGGCAATGCCTTTTCATAATTTCCGTTTTGAAAATAGTCAATAGCAAGTGTCTCCTTGCCAACTGTTTGTTGACCGACAGTTAGATGGAAGGAAAGAAAAATCAGTAGCACAGTTGTAATGACCTGTCTTGAATGCAGCGATTTGTTCATGCAGATATCTCTTTTCAGAATCGGTATCAAAAATACAAATTTAACCTATTTATCATGAACTGCCAGATAAATTGATTTTTTACCCTTGCGAATTTCGGAAAGTGATCGGATTCACGTAAATTTGTAGGGTATACGATAATTCAAAAATCATTGGTCAAATTGTCCCCTTCCAGGGGCTGAATAATAAGCAGTAAATTAATAATTATTCCATGATACAATTAACAGAAGGTGCGGCAGCACCCCCGTTTGAGGGGACGACCCAGGATGGAAAAATCCTTTCTCTTGGAGATTTTAAAGGAAAAAAATTGATTCTATATTTTTATCCGAAAGACAATACCCCGGGTTGTACTGCTGAATCCTGCGACCTGAGTGAGAATTATGATTTTTGGTTATCAAAGGGATTTGACGTAGTTGGTGTCAGTCCGGACAGTACTGCATCCCACCGGAAGTTTATTGAAAAATTCGGTTTGAGGTTTAACCTGATTGCTGATACCGAAAAAAAAATTTTGCAGGACTATGGTGTATGGGGTGCGAAGATGAATTACGGTAAAGAATATATGGGTGTAATCAGAACAACATTTGTGATCAATAAAGCAGGTGTGATAGAAAAAATTTTAAAAAAGGTAGAAACAAAGAATCATACCGAACAGATTGTTAAAGAGTTAAAATTTTAATACAGATAGAAATGGCGAAAGAAGATGTGAAAGCTGCTGCTGCCGACAAGGCAGTGAACCTCGAAAAATTGAAGGCATTGCAGTTGACGATAGAAAAAATTGAAAAGAGCTACGGTAAAGGTTCCATCATGCGATTGGGGGATAAGCCTGTCGATGATGTTGCTGCAATCAGTTCCGGTTCTATTGCACTGGATTTGGCTTTGGGTATTGGGGGATATCCCAAAGGCAGGGTAATAGAAATTTTTGGTCCTGAATCATCAGGTAAAACGACACTGGCCATACATGCCATAGCTGAGGCCCAGAAACAGGGTGGTATCGCCGCAATTATTGATGCTGAGCATGCCTTTGATCCTGGTTATGCAACTAAGCTGGGTGTTAATATCAACGAACTGCTGATTTCTCAGCCAGACAACGGTGAACAGGCGCTTGAAATTGCAGATAATCTGATCAGGTCAGGAGCCATCGATATCATCGTAATTGACTCTGTTGCAGCATTAACTCCCAAAGCAGAGATCGAAGGGGAGATGGGTGATTCAAAAATGGGATTGCAGGCCAGGCTAATGTCGCAGGCACTCAGGAAACTTACGGCAAACATTAGTAAGACCAAGACTTGTTGCATCTTTATCAACCAGTTACGTGAAAAAATTGGGGTGATGTTTGGTAATCCTGAAACAACGACCGGAGGGAATGCATTAAAATTCTATGCTTCCGTTCGTGTAGATATTCGCAAGATTGGCCAGTTAAAAGATGGGGATGAGGTGCAGGGAAATCATACGAGGGTAAAGATTGTCAAAAACAAAATTGCTCCTCCCTTTAGAAAAGCCGAATTTGATATCATATTTGGTGAAGGAATCTCCAAAACAGGCGAAATCATCGACCTGGGCGTTGAATTAAATATTATAAAGAAGAGTGGTTCATGGTTTAGTTATGGTGAGACCAAATTGGGGCAGGGTCGCGAATCTGTTAAAGCACTCCTGATTGACAATCCTGAATTGGCTGAAGAGATTGAAAAAAAGATCATTATCAATTACACTCCTTCACTGGAAAAATAAATTATTGTAAATATAATTGTGAAATCTGAATCGAAGTTACTTCGGTTCAGATTTTTTTTGGACATTTGCAACGGTTCTGATGTGATAAATTGTAATTTAAACACGATGAAAGTTATAAAATTTGGTGGAACATCCGTCGGTTCCGTAGAAAATGTTAAGAAAATCGATGAAATAGTTCGAAGTCAACAATCGGATCTGGTCGTAGTGGTTAGTGCCGTTGGCGGGGTCACAGATCTGTTGGTTGCTGCTGCAAATGCCGGAGCAAAAGGCAATGAAATTAGCAGTTTTCTGGAGGAGATATGGGAAAGGCATGAAAGATTATTGGCAGGACTTTTTGACAGCATTACGATCGAAGAGGTAAAGGTAAAGATGAAGAAGCTTTTCGACGATCTTGAGAAAATATTGCAGGGCGTACGGCTGATTGGAGAACTTACTCCCAAAACGCTTGACAAGGTGATGGGTTTTGGTGAGCGTCTATCATCTTTGTTTATTGCACGTTACCTTGATGCAGAATGGATAGACAGTGCTGCAAATATCCGGACGGATAAAAACCATGGAAGGGCTGGTGTAGATTTTAATGTCACGTATGATCTGATCAGACAGTGTTGCTCTGGATTGAAAAAAACTGCAGTGGCACCAGGTTTTATCTCTTCTGCTTCGGATGGTACCATGACAACGCTTGGCAGAGGCGGTTCTGACTACACAGCCGCGCTCTTTGCCGCAGCCCTGAATGCGGAGAAACTTGAAATCTGGACCGATGTGGACGGCTTTATGACAGCTGATCCCCACGTTATCAGTAAAGCATATACTATTCCACAGCTTACGTACAGTGAAGCATTGGAATTATCACATTTTGGAGCCAAAGTAATTTACCCTCCCACCATTCTGCCGGTTTATCAAAAATCAATTCCGGTGCAAATAAAAAATACCATGAATCCTTCTGCCGAAGGAACGCTGATCGGTAATGTGAATGAAACGGGAACAGAGCATCCGATAAAAGGGATCTCTTCGATCGATGGAATCTCATTATTTACAGTTCAGGGACTTGGAATGGTTGGTGTGACCGGTATTGCCATGCGGCTTTTTGGCGCTTTGGCAAAAGAGGATATCAATGTCATACTCATCTCCCAGGCTTCATCCGAAAATTCAATCAGTTTTGCCATTGACTCGTCCAGGGGGAAAGTAGCTGAAACTGCCATCCAACAAGAGTTTGAACGTGAAATTTCTTCCGGGAGAATAAATAAGGTTAGCAGCGAAGAGGATCTCTGCATCATCGCTATCGTAGGCGAAAACATGAAACATTCGGCAGGGATTGCCGGAAAGTTGTTTTATACCATTGGGAAAAATGGTATAAATGTAGTTGCTATTGCCCAGGGAGCTTCTGAACAGAACATTTCATGGGTAGTCAAGAAATCAGATCTGCGAAAAACACTCAATGTCGTGCATGAGTCTTTTTTCCTTTCACCTTATATCGAACTCAATGTTTTTTTGGTTGGAATAGGTACTGTCGGACGAGATTTGATCACACAAATCAGTCAGCAGCAGCTGAAATTGCAAAAAGAGCACCGGTTGAAGCTTCGCATTTGCGGTGTTGCCAATTCACGAAAGATGATCTTCAACCGGGAAGGATTAGAACCTGCCTCCATGGCCCAATTCCTGTCAGGTGATCAGGCGGAGAAGTCGGATATGGATAATTATTGCACCCGCATGATAGGAATGAACATGTTCAATTCTGTTTTTGTGGATTGTACCGCAGAAAAAAAGGTTGCCGATCAGTACCATACTATTTTAAATAACTACATTTCCATCGTGGCTGCAAACAAGGTGGCTGCTTCTTCAGATTACCTGGCTTACAGGGAATTAAAAGAACTGGCTGCTAAACATGGCGTTAAATATCTTTTTGAGACCAATGTCGGAGCCGGACTTCCGCTGATCTCGACTATAAACGATCTGAAACGATCGGGTGACCGTATTGTGCGGATCGAAGCGGTTCTCTCAGGTACGCTCAATTTCATTTTCAATACACTTAGCAGTGAAATTCCTTTGAGCAAAGCCATACAGCTCTCGAAAGAAAAGGGATTCTCTGAGCCTGATCCACGGATTGATCTCAGTGGAGTTGATGTGGTCAGAAAACTGGTTATTCTTGCCCGCGAATCTGGTTACCAGCTGAGTCAGGAGGATGTTTTACAAAAACGATTTATTCCTGACCGTTATTTCAATTCAACACTGGATGATTTTTGGAGAGACATTCATGAAATGGATGCACATTTTGAGGCTGAAAGATTGATACTTGAAAAGGAGAAGAGAAAATGGCGCTTCGTCGGATTGATGGAAGAAGGGCAAGCCTCTGTTTCACTGCAGACTGTTGGGCCGGGTCATCCATTTTTTGATCTGGAAGGCAGCAACAACATTGTCCTCATTACAACCGAGCGATACAACGAATCGCCTATGCTAATCAAAGGATATGGTGCAGGAGCAGCTGTTACTGCAGCAGGGGTTTTTGCTGACCTGATCAAGGTGGCGAATATTTAAGTTGAGCGTTGAGAAAATTTGATCTGAGCTTCCGTCACTTTAGCCTTTAACCTTTAGCCTTTGATTCCGTACAAGGAGGATATTATCGAATTAGTAAACTATTTGGATGAAGTATATCATATTATTGGGTGACGGCATGTCTGATCAGCCTGAAATTGAATATGGAGGTAAAACTCCGCTCATGGCTGCCCGAAAACCCAACATGGATCGCCTTGCAAAAATGGGACGGAGTGGCGTATTGAAAACCATCCCCGACTCCCTCCATCCCGGGAGTGAAGTTGCCAATCTGGCAGTTCTTGGTTACGATGTGGAAACTGTTTACGAAGGCAGGGGTGTCATAGAGGCTGCAAGTATCGGGGTAGTCCTTCAGGAAGGAGATCTTGCCATGCGATGCAACCTGGTAACCCTGACCGGAGATATTATTTTGAATCATTCAGCTGGCCATATATCCACAAAAGAGGCAGATGAATTAATCAGGCATCTTAACAAACATCTTGGAAACGAGAAAGTTCAATTTTATACTGGAGTATCATACCGTCACCTGCTGGTCATCAAAGGAGGAGATAAGAAGTTGCTTTGTACACCTCCCCATGATGTACCCGGGAAGGAGTTTAAATCCTTGTTGCCCCAATCCGCTGAAGCATCGGCGCAAGCTACTGCCAAGCTTCTGAATGAACTTATCAGCAGTTCCCAGGAGTTGCTTCAAAACCACCCAGTTAATATTGCCAGAATATTGGGAGGAAAAGAGCCGGCTAACTCGGTTTGGCCATGGTCGCCGGGTTACAAACCTGCTATGAAGAGCCTGAAAGAACTTTTCGGTGTCCAACAAGGAGCTGTAATCTCTGCGGTCGATCTGATTCAGGGTATTGGCGTTTATGCGGGGATGGATGTAATCAAAGTCGAAGGAGCAACCGGCTTGTATGATACCAATTATGAAGGGAAGGCAGAGGCAGCTATCCTCGCGCTTCAGGATCATGATTTTGTATATCTGCACGTGGAAGCCAGCGATGAAGCCGGCCATGAGGGAGATTACGGGTTGAAAGTCCGTACCATAGAATACCTGGACCAGCGTATCCTGAAAAGGCTTATGGAAGCATGCTCGCAGATGGAAGAACCCGTAACCATTGCCATGTTACCTGATCATCCGACCCCATGGAAGTTGAGAACGCATACCCGGGATGCAGTTCCTTTTACTATCTATACTCCTGGAAAGGAGCCTGATGAGGTAGATTGCTACGACGAAGCAGCTGCAAAAAAAGGAAGCTACGGCAAGCTTAGTGGTAAAGAGTTTATGGAAGCGCTTCTAAAAAAGTAATTTTTTTTTAATGGAGGTGGAAGTTATGAGTTATGAGTTATGAGTTATTATGCTGATCAGAGCGTTTTTACTTTAGCCTTTAGCCTTTAGCCTTTAGCCTTCTAAATGGAAATTTAGAATGAAATATTACAGTACCAACAAGCTTTCGCCGGAAGTCGACCTCCGTACAGCGGTAACAAAAGGGCTCGCCCCGGATCGGGGATTATACATGCCTGAAAGGATCACGTTGCTTGAACCTGCTTTTTTTGATCAATTGGATTCCATGACTTTTCAAGAGATGTCGTTTAAGGTAGCACACAAATTTTTTGGAGAAGATCTCCCGGAAGGAATACTCAGGAAGATAGTTTATGAAACCCTCAATTTTGATACACCACTTGCTGAGGTAGAGGAGGATATTTATTCACTGGAGCTGTTCCATGGACCGACGATGGCTTTTAAAGATGTTGGTGCCCGGTTTATGGCCCGGATACTTGCTTATTTCCTGTCTGAGGAGAAAGGGATGGTGCACGTATTGGTTGCTACCTCTGGCGACACCGGCAGTGCTGTTGCCAATGGATTTCTGGGTATTGAAGGAATCCGCGTTCATGTGCTTTATCCAAAGGGAAAAGTAAGTGAAATTCAGGAGATGCAGTTTGTTGCTCTGGGTCAGAATATTACTGCATTGGAGGTGGATGGCTCTTTCGATGATTGTCAGGCGCTTGTAAAATCGGCTTTTATGGATCAGGTGTTGCAGCAAAAAATGGTACTTACCTCTGCCAATTCCATTAACGTTGCACGATTTTTACCCCAGGCTTTTTATTATTTTAATGCTGTTGCTCAGCTTAGAACAAAAATAAAAGATAAAAAAATTGTTTTTTCAGTTCCCAGCGGAAATTTTGGTAATCTCACAGCTGGTTTGATAGCTAAAATGATGGGATTGCCAGTATCTCGTTTTATAGCCGCAAACAACAGCAACGATGTGGTATTCAAATATCTGCATTCCGGACTATATCAAACCAGGCCTTCAGTTGTTACCATTGCCAATGCCATGGATGTGGGTGATCCGAGTAATTTTGCCCGAATTCTTGATCTGTATGGAGCAGATCATGCGAAGATCTGTGATGTGATATCGGGAACAACTTATACAGATGAACAGATCAGGGAGAGTCTCGCTGCATGCTATCATGCAACAGCATACCTTTTGGATCCGCATGGAGCAGTGGCTTACAGAGCTTTAAAGGAACTGTTGCAGCCAGATGAGTTGGGTATCTTTCTTGAAACAGCACATCCTGCCAAATTCCTGGAAACTGTGGAAGGGATTATCGGGAAAGGCAATGTTCCAATGCCTGACCGTCTGTTGGAATTCATGAAAGGTGAGAAGCGGACGATCGAGATAGGTATTGAATTTGAGGAATTTAAGAGGTATTTGCTTTCTGGAAGTGATCAAAAGTGAATAAAGTTAAGGATTTCGGACAAATGTTCGTTGTGGTGAAGTACCCAGGCAATTTAGTCACATTTGATACCATTATTCTAACTCACTTAATTCCAGCCATCTCATTTCCTTTTCTTCCAGCAGAGCACTGATTACACCATGCCGTATGGATTTATAGGTTAGTTCATTCGCTGCCAGTGAACCGGAATTGAGTTCTTCCTCCAGGATCTTCTTCTCTTTTTCCAGTATGCTGATATCTTTTTCAAGTTCGTCCAACTCCTTTTTCTCCTTGAAGCTCAATTTTTTCTTCTCCGAAACAGGTTTTTCCCTTACCGTTTTTTCGGTTTTAGCAAACATCTGGTCTGTTTTTGAGCGCTCTTCTGCCCAATCGCGGTAATCGGAATAGTTTCCGGGAAAGTCCTTGATGATTCCATCTCCTTCGAAGACAAAGAGATGATCCACAATTTTATCCATGAAGAAACGGTCGTGTGAGACTACAATAGTGCAACCTGAAAAAGATTTCAGATAATCCTCAAGTACATTCAAAGTTATGATATCCAAATCGTTGGTAGGTTCATCCAGGATCAGGAAATTGGGATTGTGCATCAGGATGGTACAGAGATAAAGGCGGCGTTTCTCGCCTCCGCTCAATTTGGCGACAAGTGCATACTGTGTTTCAGGAGGGAATAGGAAATAGGTCAGAAACTGGGAGGCACTTAATTTCGAACCATCACCCATTTCTACAACCTCAGCAATTTCCCTGATGATGTCGATCACCCTGTTTTCAGGAGCAAACTGGATCCCATCCTGGGTGAAATAGCCGAACCGGATTGTTTCCCCGACTTCCATCTTTCCGCTGTCGGGCATGCAAACACCGGTCAGCAAGTTGAGGAAAGTACTTTTCCCGGAACCATTCTTGCCCACGATGCCAATTTTCTCGTACCGGGCGAATTTGTAGCTGAAATCTTTCAGGATGGTCACATCACCGAATGCTTTGGAGAGATGGTCGAGGTTGATAATCTTGTGGCCCAGCCTTTGAGAGTTGATGGCTAGTTCCAGCTTATCATCATGGATGCGTTTCGATGCTTTTTCTTTCAGTATATTGGCGTTTTCGGTCCGGTATTTGGATTTGTGGGTCCGGGCTTTGGGCATTCTTCTGAGCCACTCAAGTTCGGTCCGGAAAAGGTTTCTTGCACGTTCGATATCGCTGTTCATATTTTGAATGCGGTCATTCCGCTTCTCCACAAAATAGGAGTAGTTGCCTTTGTATCTAAAAAGGGAGTGGTCGTCCAGTTCAATGATTTCGTTGCATACCCGATCCAGGAAATAACGATCATGGGTAACCATCAGGAGTGTGCACTTGGCTTTTTCGAGTGTTCGCTCCAACCATTCGATCATCTCCAGATCGAGGTGGTTGGTCGGTTCATCCAGAATAAGAAAATCAGGTTCATCTATCAAAACATGGGCCAGCGCAACCCTTTTTTTTTGTCCGCCCGAGAGTTCGCGAATGGGTTGCTGGAGATCATGAATATTTAATTCTGTCAGAATTTGTTTGATTTTCAGTTCGAAATCCCAACAATTCAGATGGTTAATCTTTTCCATGGCCCTTTCGATGGCTTTTGGATCATGTCTTTCAAGTGCACTCTCATATTCACGCACTGCAGTGATGGTCTCGCCAGATGAACTGAAAGCAGCCTCCAGTATTGTTTCGTCAGGATTTAATTCCGGCAGCTGGCGCAGGTAACCGATCCGGATGTCAGCATCGAAGAGGACTTTTCCACTGTCTGCTACCTCTTGTCCGAAGATGATGTTCATCAGTGTTGTTTTTCCAGCTCCGTTTTTGGCGATCAGGGCTACTTTCTCCCCTTGATTGATCGTGAAGGATAAACCTTCAAAAAGGGGCTGATCTCCCCAGCTTTTCGAGAGATTATCGAGTTGTAAATATGGAATCATAGACTTTTTATAACGGGTGCAAAGTTAACATCAAAGCAGGAAGAATCATGTCACGGGAAAAATGATTATTTTGGTCTCATAAACAATTACAATGCATCCAAAAGATATCTGCGACAAAGTGACTGAATGGTTTCTGGAGAACATGCCGGTGGCTGAAACTGAGTTGCATTACACGGACCCTTACCAATTACTTGTAGCTGTGATTTTATCAGCACAATGCACAGATAAGCGTGTGAACATGATTACTCCGGCTCTTTTCCTGCGATTTCCAACCGCTGCGAAGATGGCAGAGGTGGAACCGGAGGAGATCTTTGAACAGATCAAATCCTGTTCATACCCCAACAACAAGTCCAAAAACCTGGCGGGCATGGCTCGGATGCTGGTCTCCGATTTCCATGGTACTGTACCTGAGGAGATGGAAGAGTTGCTTAAATTGCCGGGGGTTGGCAGAAAAACTGCCAATGTTATTCTTTCTGTCGTCTTTAAAAAACCGGCGATGGCAGTTGACACCCATGTATTCAGGGTTTCCGCACGACTGGGTTTGACAATAGGATCAAAAACACCGGAAGAGACTGAAAGGCAGCTGGTAAAGCTATTTCCGGCAGATTTGCTCCCCGTTGCACATCATTGGCTGATTCTGCATGGCCGCTATGTTTGCGTGGCCAGAAAACCATTGTGCGGGGAATGTGGTTTGCTCAGATGGTGCCCGTTTGGAAATTTACAAAAGAAGTGATTAAAGTGACTAAAGTGAGCTAAACTGCCAATAGTGCTCCGCAGTGATGAAAATTTGTTCCAGGTTCATTGCGATATTAACTTTAGTCACTTAGCTAAAAAGTGGGTAAATTTTGCTCCAAAAATTTTTATTTCACACAAACTTTATACTTTTGCATTGAGTTTCTTGAAATAAATTTTCTGTCAAACCAATAAATTAAGTTATGGCCTATAAAATTTCTGACGAATGTATCGCTTGCGGAACATGCATCGATGAGTGTCCTGTTGAAGCAATCTCTGAAGGTGAAATCTACAAAATTGATGCAGAACTTTGCACCGATTGCGGATCATGTGCCGAAGTGTGTCCTACCGATGCTATATCACCTGAGTAACAAGACGTAATACTTTTACTGACCTGCTTAATTCAAGCAGGTTTTTTTTTGCTTTTTTTGTTGTTTTGTCGTACTGCATATTGTTTTTGTTGAATTATTTTTTATCTTTATGGTAGAAAAATCACAACGCACTCATACACAACATTTTCTGTCATGGATTTATTGCTTCTCAACATCAAAGAGTTGATGCAGACGGGCGAGAAACCTTCTGCTTATCTGGCCGGAAGGGAAATGGCATCCATCAGGACGATCCATAATGCCTTTTTGCTGATCAGTGATGAAATGATTGTCGAGTATGGCTCCATGAAGGAATTGTGTGAGTCGAAAACAGAAAACTCTGATCTTCTCATGGAAATAGACTGCAAAGGCCGGTTGGTGTTTCCCAGTTTCTGTGATCCGGACTCGCATTTGCTGTATCCTTTTGGTGCAGTGAAAGGTTTTTCAAAACGAAGTGCCGCACGGGAACATAATGCAACAGATTTTTCTGACTCTTTTGTCAAGTTGCACGATATGTCTATTGAGGAGCTGTACATCCAGGCTTTGGATCATCTCAAAGAGGTGGTGAGAAAGGGAACCGGTGCCATCGAGATCAAAAGCGGATACGGACTTGAAGCCGAAGATGAAATTAAGCTGTTGCAGGTAATACGGAAATTGAAAAGTACCACTCCGCTGGTTATTAAATCAACATTTCTTGGTTCCCATACTTACCATGAAAATTTCCGCAGGTCTCCGGCTAGATATCTTGACCATATTCTGGATATCCTTCCCTCAGTTGCACAGGATGAGCTGGCAGACAACCTTGATTTGTACTATGATCAAAAGTTTTTATCCAGAAGTGAAACTGAAATTTTGCTGAATGCCGGTTTGCGGGAAGGATTAAATGTTAAGATTCATTCCGATGAGCTGGGTTTGAATCACCTAAACCAACATAATATTAAAGTTTGTCTGGATATTTTGGACGATGCAGGGCCAATTTCCCGTGAAAAGATCGACAGGATGGTGGCCTCCGGAATATTTCCTGTCATTATGCCCGGGGCCAGTTTCTTCCACAATCTTTCTGCTTCCTCGGCCCGCGAGATGATTGATGCGGGTCTGCCGCTTGCCATTGCCACTGATTTTGATCCCGGTTCGATGCCCTCCTGCGACATGAAATTTATGCAGTCTCTTGCGTGTATTAAATATGGGATGAAACCGGAGGAGGTTATCAATGCTTCTACAATTAATGCAGCCTACCTTATGGGTATTGGAGATGGATATGGTACAATCACGAAAGGAAAAGCTGCCAACGTTTTCATTACTAAAAAAATCCCATCGTACGATTACTTCCCTTATGCCTTTAGCTCCGATCTGATCGAGATGGTCATCCTGGATGGTGAGATACATTGAAGAAAGTTGAGTGTTAAGAGTTTAGAGTTGAGAGGTGACAATTGAAAGTAGAGAGTAGAAAGTTGAGAGATGAGTGTGTTATTTATTCCTCAAAAATATACCTTTGGTTCATAAACAAAACCCCATGAACAAACTCAAGCTTTTTCCAGTGCTGGGCCTATGTATGGCAGGCCAATGGCATGCAACTTACGCCCAGAAGGCCGCAAAGCAGCGCCCCAACATCATCTACATCATGTCCGATGATCATGGTTACCAAGCCATCAGCGCTTACGGTTATGGAATGAACAATACTCCAAACATTGACAGGTTGGCCAAAGAGGGAGCGATCTTTAGCCGAGCTTGCGTAACCAATTCTATATGCGCACCGAGCAGGGCTGTCATGCTGACGGGTAAGCACAGCTTTATCAATGGCAAAGTGGACAATATGTTCCCTTTTAACTGGGACCAGGATAATTTTCCAAAGCAATTGCAAAAGGTAGGATACCAAACAGCGATGATCGGCAAAATTCACCTGGATGGCTTGCCTCAGGGATTTGACTTCTCCATGGTTTTGCCTGGACAGGGACAATATTACAATCCTGATTTCCTGATCAACGGGGAAAAGAAAAGAATAGAGGGATATTGCACCGAGATCACCACCGAATATGCACTGAAATGGCTTTCGGAGATGCGGGATAAAACCAAGCCTTTCTGTTTGCTGTATCATCAGAAAGCCCCTCATCGCAACTGGCTTCCTGCTAAGAAATACCTCAATTTGTACGATGATACTACGTTCATACCCCCAGCTACTTTTTACGATGATTACCAGGGGCGCGGAACAGCAGCACATACCCAGGAGATGAAGGTGGATGGTCATGCCACCTGGGGACACGATTTTAAACTGATTACAGATCCTGATGGTAAAGCTACCGGATTCGTCTCAGACCTCAACCGGATGAGCCCTGTCCAGCGTGCCGACTGGATGGATGCCTACGAAAGTGAAAATCAGGCTTTCCTGAAGGCGAAATTAACCGGAAAGGATCTTGCAGTTTGGAAATACAACCGATACATCAAAGACTATCTCAGATGCATTCAGTCTGTGGATGACGGTGTAGGGGAGGTGCTGGATTATCTGGATAAAAATGGTCTGGCAGAGAATACGATTGTGGTATACACTTCGGATCAGGGATTTTACCTGGGAGAACACGGATGGTTCGACAAAAGGTTTATGTATGAAGAGTCATTTCGAACCCCTTTGCTGATCCGTTATCCAAAGGAGATCAAACCGGGTACGAAGATCAGCAAGCTCGTTCAGAACCTCGATTTTGCCCCAACCTTCCTGGATTATTGCGGTGTTTCAATTCCAAAAGATATGCAAGGCGAGTCATTCCGCAAACTGGTTGCAGGTAAAACCGGAGAATGGCGGGATGCTGTTTATTATACCTATTATGAATATCCGTCGGTTCACATGGTTAAACGGCATTATGGTGTGGCAACCGACCGCTACAAACTGATGCATTTTTATTACGACATTGATGAATGGGAGATGTATGACCTTGAAAAAGATCCCCATGAGATGAAAAGTGTTTACAACGATCCTGCCTATGCTGAGGTGCAAAAGATGATGCATAAAAGGTTAACTGAACTCCGCAAAAAATATGGCGATTCGGATGCCAATGATCAGAAATACATCAATATGTACCTCGATGGGATGAAGAAAGGGGCTGGGAAAGAGTGAAAAGGAGAAATAAGACATGAGATTTTAACAGCTATCTTGATTGCAGCGAAATTTCTCATAGCTTATTTCTCATTTCTCATGTCTTATGTCTTATTCCCCTATCCAAACTCCGGACCTTGCAGGCAAGGTAATTTCCAGTTTTTGATTTTTTACTTCCATGGCTTTTCCCGTGAAACGGTCTTTAAATTTCTGATCATCGCGGTAGGAAAGCTTTATGGAAACAGCTTCCTGGTTGTAGTTTTGGATTACGCTGCTGCCGTCTTTCAATTGTTGCAAGGCTACCCTTGCAGGTGCATCCATTACCGGAAGTTCGTTGAGCTGCATGGTTGTTCGCAGCATGTTGGCCCATTCCTGCGGGATATCAAACAAGCCAAGCTGTCTGGGGGAAAGCAATACCTCACCAACAGCTTCGAAATCGGCTTCCGAAAAAGTATGAACATTCAACACAAAGATATTTGAGGTGCTGTTTTTTAAGAGAAATGGGATACGGCCGGTACCTTTTTTTGCTTCCAGAAGAACAGTCGAACCATCAGGTACAAGCGGGGATTCCAGCTTAAGTGGAATTTTGAGGGTAACAGATTTATTCTCCGAGATTATTTCTGAAGCTTCGAATGACTGGATAAAAACTGGCCATTTTATGCCGGCCAATCTGGCAATTTTCTCTCCCGAAGGAGCATTTGCCAGAAATCCAGCTGTCAGGACAATGCGGGCCCCATTTTTCAAAGAAGCTTCGACCTTTTTCAAGATATCTTTGTCGGTTGATGCCTGAGTCGGGAGTAAAATAACCCTGGCATCAGCGGGATATTGGGAAGCAGGAATGAGCGAGATTCCAAACATTCCGATCCCATCCATGAGGTAGAGATCACCGCCTGCATCGCTCTGGGGCGGCTTGTAGGCAACCGTTCCCATGACCGGATTTCTGGAGACTGCAACGGATAAATTGGCAAGAGCTTCAAATTTCTGACGCAACAAATGGTGTCCGGGGTGTCCCAGCAATAGCTCATACATACTGAAGAGCACCAATTCTCTTGCTCCTCCCAATACCGACTGAAAAGCCTGTTCAATAAAATCATCAGCGGTGCAATCTCCGTAATCAAACCAGGCGGCACCAATTTTGTTGCCGGCAAGCGAAGATATCCAACGGTAGTTGATAAATCCTTCGTAAGGTTGTACAAATCCAAATCGTTGCGTGTATTGTCCCCGGGTTTCTGTCCCAACCCAGACCCCATCAAAGAGCTTTGGTCCGGTTTCAACATCATAACCAAAAAGATGAAGCCTATCGTACCATTGGGGATACTTAATGATGATCTTTATCTTGGGGTTCGCCTCTTTGGCTGGCTTAATAAAAACATCTTCAGCGAGTTGTGATAAAAGCGCCCGTCTGTAAACCGACCAGCTTCGTGTCCCTTTGGCATTTTTAGATTCCATGCTGGTATCCGCTGAGCAAAGAAAGTCATCAATGACAAATGTATCAAAGAGCGGTGCTGCATTTTTCATAACCTCCCTGAAATCGTCCTGCGTTTTTTTATTCTGCCAGTTACACCAGGTAAGCAGTCCTTCCTGTTTCGCGGCGAAATTATCGCCCGGAACAGTGGCTATTCCGCCAACCACTTCAAATCCGTTCCCTTTTAAAAATAGGATACATTTCTCAAGGATGTCAGGAGAAACTACCAATCCGGCCCGATAGACTTCAAGGTAAACTTTGGTGATTCCGTTGCATTTTAAAACAGAAAGGATCTCGCGTCTTCCTGCCTCTGTAGTAAATACTTCCTGAATGAAATGTGCTGTAGCATAAGTACTTAATTGCAAATCATTTTTGCTGGATTGTGCATAACTGTATAAATCGAAGTCGGATTTGGTTGTCTGAGTCTGTGCAGATGACCAGATCAGGCAAAAGAACCATGCGATCATGGCGGTTGTTTTCATAGTTATTGAAGTTAGTAGTACAATCAATACAAACCATCAGTCAGAGCTAAAATAAAAGCCCTGAAATTCAGTTATGTCAACCTATTTGGATTAAAGATAATAAACAAATCCAATGCTTGCCATCACAACTTGTTTTGGAACAATGGTATTTCCGCTGTTCAAAATTTCTGTAGTGATTACTTCATTGACTTTAGTTGTTTTAATCTCTTCGTACTTGGTATTTGAACGGGATGCCTGGTAATCAATTGCAAGTTTAAGCTGTACTTTCTCCGATACTTTAAAGCGAAAAGCGGTACCAGCCAGTAAATCCAGGGAAATATTCGTTGAGTTGGTATTGTGCTGCAGGTATTCCCAACTGCCGGATGAGGGCTTGTAAAGGAGTTTTTGGTTGGGGAGATAAGTGACATTCATGCCGGTCATGGCATGAAAATCCCAGGCAAACCTGTCGAAATTGATTGAATATACAGGGCCAAAGAGCATACTGTTCGACATCCAGGAGTTTACAGTGAGTGTAAGATTGTCTCTTTCTGACTCCTTGAAGGGTACTTGCTGTATCATTCTGTTTTCCATCATCGTTCCCATCCCGTTCCGGTCGACCGGATTGCTGTTGAGCATGACCATGCTTTTAAAACCCCAATGTTCATTGAAAGGATAGGTGGCATCAATATTTAAGGCAAATCCCTTCAAGGCAAACCCGTTCGCTTCGTTGTCAGGATTGGCATTGGCAAAAGAGGCTGTTGGCCAGCAGCCACCCATGGAAAGTGTAAAGTACCAGTTATCGGGCTGTGCAGATAATTCACCTGAAAGAAGCAACAAAACAAGGGCAAACAGGAGGTTTCTCATATGGTTGTTGCAGGATAATCGTTAATATAAATAGGGAAGTATCATCCCCTGGATGATCTTTCCGGTCGCCGGATCAAGTTGTGAGCCAAAGAGACTGTGAGGTATAGAGAAAATACCCATTGTCACGACCATCGCCGCGACAACCCAGTACCTTGATTCTTGTTTTCTGTTAAACCACCAGGCAATAACCCAGGCAATAAAGGCTATCAAAGTTTTGTTATCGGTTAGGTCCCAACCATATGGAACGCCTGCCCACAGTTCGTTGAAAGCATACTTTTGTACTATTGGGCCCATGATAAGTCCGCCGACAAAAATTGTAGCAAGTGTAATCTTCATCATCTTAATAGACGGAATCTTAAAGAGTGCGAAAAATCCGGCAACGTTGCTGAACAACATGGCCAGAAACATGATCAGAATATGGGGAATTAAAATAAATTTGGGTACATAGCCTTTAAAACGTATCACGGTAGGAGTTCCGTTGTTTAGTGTAACCTGCTCATTTCCTTTGTTCAGTATTATCTTGTATTCCAGCTTGCCCGCCATTCCCTGGTGTGGCAATGAAGCAGTGAGATTCCCCCCATCCCGAACCATTGGCAACCTAATAAAATCGATATTTTGCCTGAAAAGCTTGTATTCCAATGTTCCCTTGATTTCAGGATCAGGTATTGCAATGGTAATAGGACAATCTCCTTCGCCGTCGAAAGTCCTGAGTAGTTTGAATTCGTAGTTTTGTCCGGCAATGACTGCCTGTGTTCTTTGAGGATGGGTGGGTCCGGTTAATCGTTGATAAATGGCGGCGGAGATCGTTAATAATACAGCAAAAATCCAGACCAGTGTTTTCTTCAGTACAGCAAGAATCCGATTCAATATTTTCTTCATTTGAATGTCCTGTCAGTTAATTAAATCATTGTTGTCAATGGCAAATTAGTAACGGTTTACGAATATTCCTGCATTTCGTTACGTGTTACTTCGAATGACCAAATACGTTGTGAAATTACAACATTGCATTATGAAAAAAACATTTACGGATTTTTTTTATATTCCCGGGTAATATTTATTGTGTCGGGGCAAATTTTCCCGATTTATGCGGGTAACCTATCTGGCAAATAAAAAACAAATTAGATACACATGAAAAGTGAAGATTTGTTATTTTTACCAATCATTCACTCATCTATTCGAATTCAAACCTATGAAGTCAAAATCTAAAGTATTATTTGGTGTAATCTTTTTGCTGATGGCAGCCACACAAATGCTCTATTCAAAAACCGCTGCCCCCGGGAAGGAGCAGGGTACCGTAACATTTGTGGATAAAAGTGATCAGAAAAGTGTTGATATCCTGATGGATGGCAAGCTTTTCACCTCCTACATCTGGCCTGACAATGTGATGAAACCTGTTTTGTATCCTGTAGTTACTGCTTCCGGATCAGAGATTACACGTGGATTCCCTATGAAGCCAAGACCGGGTGAAAGGGTCGACCATCCCCATCATGTAGGTATCTGGTTTAATTATGGTGATGTCAATAAACTGGACTTCTGGAATAATTCAGAAGCCATCTCACCCGCATCCAAAAGCGGTTATGGAACCATTCACCACAAATCCATCGAGAAAAAAGATGGCGGGAAAGGGCATGGACTGCTGGTTGTAACTGCTTCCTGGGATACGCCTGACGGGAAACAACTTCTTGCAGAAAAGACAGAAATGCATTTTAGCAATCAGGGTTCTACCCGCATCATAGACAGGATCACTACATTAACAGCCGTATCTGGAGCTGTTTCTATGGCAGACAACAAAGAAGGGGTTTTTGCCATCCGCGTAGCCCGCCAGCTGGAGCTGCCTTCCAAAGATGAAGTGATCATGACGGATGCAAAGGGAAACCCAACTACTGTGAAGGCCATGAGTACGGAGGGAGTAACAGGAAGCTACCGCAGCAGCGAAGGGATCAAGGATGATGCTGTTTGGGCTACCCGCGGAAGATGGATGGATCTGAGCGGAACCATCAACAACGAGAAAGTTTCCATCGTCATTTGTGACCACCCTCAAAACGTGGGCTATCCTACTTACTGGCATGCCAGGGGATATGGATTATATGCTGCAAATCCACTTGGATGGAGTGTATTTACCAAAGGGAAAGAAACTTTAAATTACAGCGTTCCTGCCGGGAAATCAGTGATATTCCGTTACAGGATGGTCATTCACAACGGATCTGATTTGTCGGACGAAGCTATTAATGCCCTTGCAGATGAGTTTGCAAAGAAATATTGAACCCAAACAGTCTCACCTTAAAAAAAATCCGGATTCATTCCGGATTTTTTTATTTTTACCAGTCGTAAGTAACCGTTCACACGCACCACAACAAATGGCCTTAAACTATCTTATTGCGAAGCATGCACTGGACTGCACGCTTCTGGCTGATTTCGCCGGTATGATTGCCACTGTCTTTTCGGTTACCTCTTCTTTCATTAGACAGACCAGTTATGAGACAAAAATGGATTATTGACGAGGTCGAAGAGGTTTTTAAGGAATTAGATAAACATCTTGGTGAGACTGCACAGGTGAGTGGATTAAAATGCCCTGATTTTTGCGGAATATGTTGCAGGAAAACAGATATCGAAGCCTCTCCGATTGAGTTTATGCCTTTGGCAGCCTGGCTTTATCAAACCGGTAAAGTGAATGATTTTTTGGCCAAACTGGATCATCCGGAACATGATTTCTGTGGCTGTTTTAATCCGGGAGCTTCTGACAAAGGTGAATGGGGGTGTCAGTATTATGAGCACAGAGGACTGATATGCAGGTTATTCGGATTTGGATTTCGATTAAACCGTAATAGCCTGCCCGTATTGGTAACCTGCAAAATAATGAAACAAACCCATGCGGAGGCAGTAGCAAAAGCAGGTGAAATGGCAGCTGTCAATCCGGATGAGATGCCAATTTTTAGTAACTATTTTATGCGTCTGCTGGCCATCGATCCTGATCTTGCTGTTCCCCAAATGCCTATCAACCAAGCCATCCGTGTTGCCATTGAGAAACTCTACTTTTACTATCTGGATAAGGAAGAAATAAGAGACTCGCAATAGGTATGGGATATAAGACATGAGACAGGAGTTATGAGTTGTCTATTGACAGGTGTCCAATCAAGAGAGGCAGTCAAATCGCATCTCATGTCTTATATCTCAGATCTCTTTTTCCGCCGCTTTCCTGATCTTGCTATAAAATGCATGGGCCATGGTTTTGCCCCTGAATTTGGCTCTTTCAGCAACTGTACCTGCAAAAAGTTCGTCAACAGTTGAACACCACACTTTTAACCAGTGATCAAAATGTTCCCTTTTTAACTGCATGTTGAAATGGATTGGGACTGGATTGCCAAAATAATCCGGACGTCTGAGCAGTACTGTGTGCCAGAACCGATATAGTTTCTTGTGATGTGCCTCCCATTTTCCTTCCAGCCTTTCGGTGAAAAAGAAACCGATGGTCTGGTCCTCCCTGACTTTGGCATAAAACGCATCCACCAGGCTGTGGATGTCTTTCAGCGTAGTAATGTCCTGTAACATATGATTCACTTTTATTCCTCAAAAATCGCAAAAATTTTCATACCAACTGCCAGTTCTTAAACATATTGAAGTTTTCGGTATCTCACCGAACCTGGTTATTGAGAATGAGTCTTTTTAGTATTAAGCATCTAGATATTTAGATGAAAAGCTATATTTTTGAACCAGGTAGGGTTATGGATTTGGATTTTAACCCTAAATCAAATTTCTGAAAGGTTTTCATATTCAGAAATTTTTTGGATGACATGCTAAAACTTCTAATTAACCATCACTTTCAAAAAATGAAATTGCCATGATTTACCAATCACCCACGGAGATGATAATTACCTCATGGCTATTCCATTTGGCAAATGAAAAACAAATTATTATCAAATGAAACCATCTAAAAGTTTTTACAACTGGATGAGTCTTGCCGGGTTTGTTATCGCGGCAAATAGCTTGCTCGTAATCATGGTATTATTTCTTTTTTCACTCTTTTCAGCTCAGAGTAATACCTATCTGGGTTTGTATATTTATATTATCGTTCCAATGTTTTTAGTCATTGGTTTGGTAATGATTCCGTTAGGCATTATTCTTCGCATTCGTAAAAAAGAAACATCCGATGAAGATGAAGGAAACTGGCCGGTTTTCAATTTGAATGATACAAAATTCCGTTCCGGATTCATTACAATATCTGTTATTACTGTATTGTTACTTTTGGTTTCTGCTATGGGAAGTTACCAGGCGTTTCGATATACTGAATCCGTAGAGTTTTGCGGTAAACTTTGTCACAAGGTGATGGAGCCTGAATATGTTTCTTACCAGCATTCTCCGCACGCCCGGGTTGCGTGTGTGGAATGCCACGTGGGAGAAGGTGCTGACTGGTACATGAAATCAAAGTTGTCCGGGCTCTATCAGGTTTATTCAGTGACTTTTAAAAAGTATGCTCGTCCGATTGAAACCCCTTTGCATAACTTAAGGCCAGCCCGCGAAACATGCGAACGTTGCCACTGGCCGGAGAAGTTTTATTCGAGGAAACTAATAAACATACGTTCATACCTGACTGATTCCGCTAGTACGGAGTGGAACAATTCGCTGATGATGAAGATTGGTCCGGAATATAGCTCGATGGGATTAACAGAGGGTATTCACTGGCACATCAACAAAGATTTTAAAATTGAATATGTCTCCACAACAAACGACAGGGAGAGTATCCCCTGGGTTAAAATGACCAATCTGAAGACCGGAGAGGTAAAAACCTTCATGGACACTGAAAATCCCTTGGATAAGGCAGCACTTGATTCTATCCCTTCCAGAACAATGGACTGTATGGATTGTCACAACAGGCCATCCCATCTATACAATTCACCCACATTTTATATTAACAATGCGATGGTTGCCGGAAAGATTCCAAAAGATATACCGTACATCAAAAAGGCAACCATGGAAGCGCTGAAAACATCATATACCAGCATGGATTCGGCTATGAGCCAAATAGATCAGACCATTGTAGGATTTTATAAGGAGAATTACCCGGTTATTTACACCAAAGAGGCTGGCAGAATTACTGCAGCTATCTCGGCAATTCAGGCTGAATATAAAGTCAATGCATTCCCATATATGCGGGTTGACGCAACCCGGTACCTGAACCATATCGGTCACCTTGAATCGGATGGTTGTTTCCGCTGCCACTCAGATCGTCATAAAACGGAGAAGGGCGAAACGATTTCACGTGATTGTAATCTTTGTCATTTTATAGTTAATCAGGGTCCTACAGGAAATATTACCGCAAGTTCAACAGATAAGTCCCTGGAGTTCGTCCATCCGGTCGAGATTAGGGGAGCCTGGAAGACCTCATATTGTTCAGAATGTCACAAGGTCTTGTACGAATAAAAGGGCTTTGAACGGAGGTTTTCAGATACCGGAATTTTGTAAACAAGTTTGAGTTGAATGAAGGTATTATTGACAGGATGTACCGGCTATATCGGGAAAAGGTTGCTTCAGAAACTTTCTGAGAACGGACATGAAGTGACCTGCTTTGTTAGAAGCATGGAAAGGTTGATTATTCCGGAAACATCAAATGCAGTAGTAAAAGGATATGAGATAGATTTGTTGAAATCTATTCCTGATCATCTGACCTCCCTGGATATAGATGTTGCTTTTTACCTGGTACATTCCATGTCTTCGTCCATTGGCCAGTTCATGGAGGAAGAGGCTCTTTCAGCCCGATGCTTTGCCAGTTTTGTCAGTAAAACCAAATGTAAGCAGATCATATATCTAAGCGGAATTTCAAATTCAGAAAAACTTTCAAGGCATCTTCAATCCAGGAAAAATGTTGAAAATCTGCTTCGGGAATCGGGTAAACACCTTACAGTTTTGAGAGCTGGTATTATCGTAGGAAGCGGAAGTGCATCTTTTGAAATTATACGTGACCTGATGGAAATCCTTCCGGTAGTTGTCGCTCCTGCCTGGGTAAATACACTTTGTCAGCCCCTTGGAGTTGCCGATGTATTGAAATACCTTACCGGATGTATGCTGAATACCCAGACTTACGATGACATTTTCGATATTGGCGGACCTGCAATATTGTCCTATAAAGAGATGCTTTTGCAATATGCCGAGGTGCGCGGGTTGAAAAGATACATCGGAGTAATACCCTTTTTTAGTCCAAGAATGTCTTCTTACTGGCTCTATTTTGTAACATCCACATCCTATTATCTTGCTGTAAACCTGGTCGACAGTATGAAGGTTGAAGTGGTATGCAAAGATAACAGGCTTCAGCAAATGTTAGGCATTGAGCCGTTAACCTATCGTGAAGCTTGCAGACGGGCATTGGAGCGTATCAATCTGGATACAGTTGCATCCAGTTGGACGGATGCAGTATCCATGACTAAAACAAACCAGCTTTTCGAATACCTCGATGTACCAAAATTTGGCATTCTACGTGATCGGAGAAGTTTGAAGATCAAGGGTGATCCTGAGATGGTGCTGGAGAAAATTTTCTCTATTGGAGGTGAAACGGGTTGGTATTTTGCCAACTGGATTTGGAATATCCGGGGAGTGATCGACAAAATGGTTGGTGGTGTTGGCCTTCGTCGTGGCCGCCGCAATGCCACGGATCTCAATCCGGGCGATGCACTTGATTTTTGGAGGGTATTGATTGCGGATCGGACAAACAAGCGTTTGTTATTGTTTGCAGAGATGAAAGTGCCCGGAGAAGCCTGGCTTGAATTCAAAATTGTTCTAAGGCAGGATGGCTTTTATCTAACCCAGACCGCCACCTTTATGCCAAAAGGATTGAGTGGGCGCATCTATTGGTGGGGGCTGTTACCCATTCATTTGGTGATGTTTCAGCAGATGATCAAGGCGATCGTTCAAAAATGAAAAATGTAACATATGTTCAACATTTTTCTAACTTTACATCATGGATACTTTGGAATCGGCATTTAAGATTGATTTGCATAACCCATGGCTGGTTGTCTCCGCGCTCCTCTTTCTGGTGTTGATCGCCTATTTCCTGATCAAATTCTTTTCAGTCTTCTTCCAGTTTATCCAAGCCAAAGGTTGTCTTACAGTTTTGCTGATCACATTGGTTGGACTGCCTGGTCTGGTCGCGATAACGCTTTTAGCCGGGTATACCATTGTCGCATCAATTCTGATTCTCTTTGCCGTTGTTGGGGTAATTACCGGTTATATCGCACGTGATTCTGAAGAGAATGTGGGCAAATTCGGCAACTTTATCATGATTGTCTCCATTATTACACTGCTCCTCGCATTGATAGTCGTAAAATTTGTTTAAAACAATAACCAATAAAATAGGATGCAGCAGAAGGATACTCCTAATCTATAATCCCCATTTTCTTCATCAAATAACTTGCATTCAGTTTTTGGCTGATTCCATTTTTTAGTTTGTAGTCAAAGATTAGCTGGTCGTTGGTTAGTTCGACTTCAAAACATTTGTTGACCACAATTTCGGGAAATCTCTTTTCCAGTTCGCCCAGGGACAGGTCATGAGTGGCAACAAGCACCACGGCTTTAAGGGAGATCAGTTTTTCGAGTAAACCAAGTGAACCGGTCTGTTTGTCTTTGGTGTTCGTCCCCCGCAGGATTTCATCCAAAACAACCAAAGTGCGGGGGTTGGTTTTCACATGATCGATAATCTCCCTGATACGAACCAGTTCGGCGTAAAAGTAGGATTCGTTGTTGGAGAGAGAGTCCTGTATTTTAATGCTGGAAAGAATGTCACATGGAGTGAATAAGAAATCCCTGGCGCAAACTGGCGCGCCGTTCTTCGCCAGAATGAGGTTGACCGACAGGGTACGCAGGAAGGTGCTCTTCCCTGCCATGTTCGCCCCGGTAATGATCATTACGGATGGTGTTCCGGAGAAACTGAATGAGTTGCATATTCTTGTCCCCGGATGCAGAAGCGGATGCCCCATTTCCGTAGCCTGAAAAGTAAATTCCTCTTCAGAAATGATAGGATATGATACAGCACCCTGGTTGTTGAAGGCATACACGGAGAAACTGGTCAGGGAATCCAGCTCTGACAAAACATCAAACCAGGTTGGAACAATCTCCCTGTGTTTTTCTTTCCATTTCCCCAGTCGCAACAAGATCTGGATGTCGTACAACAAAAATGTATTTAAAAGCAGTGAAGCCAGTATGTTCAGTCGCAAATCAAAGCCATTCAGAAGTTTGAAGAGGGATGTCAGTGAATCACCCGCTTGCAGTCCCCTGTGAAGCAGCTTATTCCGAAGTCCGGACAGGAAGTCAGATTTAAATTTCTCAGCTTCCATCAGCCGAATGAGTGTTGTATAACTCTTTAAAGTTCCGGCTGTCCTGGTAAGCGTGGCATGCGCCCTGTTGATTTTTTTCAGATTGGAACCGACAATGGAGAGACTTATCAGGATAGGTAACAGGAGCGAATTGATGGTAAAGATTCCCGATATGACCAGCATCAACCAACAGGTATTTAGCAGTGGAATCAGGATGCATAAAACTGGCAGCATCCTGCTCTTCTCTTCCGGCAGACCGAGCCAGGTTTTTAAGTTTTCCAGTTCATTGCCACTTTCGGTGAGGAACATCCCATGGGTTTGAAAATCCTGGACAAACTCATTTTTATCCACCAGTTCCAGGATGGCCAGCTGTTTATCCCTGATAAGCGTTTCTTGCTGTCTGGATTGGCATAACCCTCCCGCTAATTTGAGTTTCCCTCCCAACGTTGAACAGCGGTTCAGATATTGGAACAGTGACCCGATTCCCAAAAGATCGAAATCGGTTGCCAGATGCGGATTAAGATGCAGGTAGACTGACCCCGTTTCACGATCGGTATATTGATGATCCACGCTCTTCAGTTCGTTGCTGTTTAGAAGCAATTTGTTGGAGGCGAAACGTTCTTTAAAGGCGAACTTTAAATCCATCTTGACTGTTAGCAGAAAGGCTACCAACGATGCCAGAGCAATACCAGGGAAGAGAAAAAGATTTTCTGAACGGATGAAGAGGACAAGAAATGCAATAAATATCAGAAAAGTGATCAAACGCAAAAGATAGAGGTAGGAAAGCATCTTCCTGATCTTTTTCAATTCTGTATCAAGAGTCGAAATCTTTGAGGTATAATATTCGTTAACAGTATTTTGCATAAGTTTTAATTTTTCAATGCCTTCAGCAATTGTTTCACTGCTTCCTCTGGTGTAGCGCACTCGCCAAGCAACTGGATAAATTTACTTCCCACAATAGCACCATTGGTATGAGCCGATGCAGCTTCAAGGGTATCCCTGTTGCTGATGCCAAAACCTACCAGCAACGGATTGCGTAATCTCATATTTGCAACCCTGGAGAAATAAGACTGTTTGCTTTCGTCAAATTTCTGTTGAGCACCGGTTGTGGAAGCACTGGAAACCATATAGATGAACCCCCCGGTATACTGATCAATCAGTCGGATGCGATCTTCTGATGTTTCCGGTGTAATCAGCATGATCATTTTCAGATCATGACTGTCGGCTATTGCCTTGTAGTTTGCCAGATAGTCTCCAAAAGGCAAATCCGGAATAATTATCCCATCAATTCCTGCTTCAGCACTGGAATGGCAAAAACGTTCGAAGCCATACTGCATGATCGGATTGAGGTAACCCATCAGTACCAGGGGAATTTTTATCTCCGGCCGTACATCTTTCAGCTGATCAAACAGAAGGCGGAGAGACATTCCGTTGTGCAGCGCTTCACCGGCCGAATGCTGGATGACCGGACCGTCGGCCATTGGATCTGAAAATGGAATACCTACTTCAGCCAGATCAATTCCATGGGTTTGCAGCGCTGTCAATATGGATGCTGTATCCTCCAGTTTAGGATAACCTGCAGTGAAATAGACAGATAGAATATTCTTTTTTTTGTTCTGGAAAAGTTGTGTAAGACGATTCATAACCCGGTAAATTTAATCTTTTGTACGAATTCTGAGAGTAAAGGGATATTTTTAAGTCCTGGAAGTAATTCGAATCTGCTGTTCAGATCCAGTCCTGCCAACATCTGGTGCTGAAAATCCAGGAGTGATCTGACAAGGTCAGGCCCGATGCCTCCACTGAGCAGAAACGGAGTTAACCCTTTGTAGGACTGAAGGATGCTCCATTCAAATGATTGTCCGGATCCACCATAGCCGCTGGTAGCAGTGTCAAAGAGATAATATGCACAAAGTCTATCATATTCCTTCGTAATTTTAAGATCTTCTGCATCCCGGATAGAAAATGCCTTGATGATTTTTGTGGTGGCGGGGATCCTTTTATGAAGCAGAGCGAGATATTCAGGCGTTTCATTACCATGAAGCTGGATATAGTCAAGATGATAATCCGCACATTTACTGACAACCTCATCCAATGTTTCATTTACAAATACACCCACGATCTTCTTGTTGTTGAGTGCAGCAACTTCCGCAGCTGTTTTTTCCGAATTAACATATCTGGGAGATCGTGCGTAGAAAATCAGGCCTAACAGATCTATACCCTGAATGGCTGCTACCTGTCTGATATTGTCAGGTTCTCTCAATCCGCATACTTTAATGATCATGGTTAACCTCTTTTAAAAACTTAGTCAGAATAACCCCGGGAGTTCCGCCCCGCATAAAGGTCTCTCCAATCAGAAATCCCCTGAAGCCATGTTTCCGCAATTCAGTGACAGTAGATGGTTGTGAAATGCCACTTTCAGAGACAAGCAGGATCCTGTTGTCGATTTGTGTCAGTCGTTCAGCCATGTTGAATGAATGATCAAGCGAGGTCTCAAATGTGCCCAGATGACGGTTGTTGATCCCGAGCATATCAACGTACGGGTTCAAGAAGTCAAGCTCATTTACATCATGTATTTCAAGTAGTACCTCCATTCCCAATTCCCTTGCAGCCCTTGCCAGGGTGAAGCATGACTCAGGCGTGAGTACTGCTGCGATAAGAAGCACCGCATCAGCACCTGCAGCTCTTGCCTCAGCCAGTTGGTATGGATCTATGATGAACTCTTTGCGGAGAAGAGGCAGTCCAACCAGTTTTCTGGCAGTGCGAAGATCATCCAGGGTGCCACCAAAAAAATGAGAATCGGTGAGGATTGAACATGCTGAAGCACCTGCTGATTCATATTCAGGTAAAACCTTCCCAATTTCGGCATCCGGGAAGATCCATCCTTTGGAAGGTGACTTGCGCTTGAATTCGGCGATTATTCCTGTTGTAGAGGTGTTTAAAGCCTTACGCATGGAGTTAACCGGTCTTTTCATGGCAAGCTGAAGTTGTTCTTCGAGCCTGCTCACCGGAACCTGTAATTTTTGATTTTCAACTTCCATGCGCTTGCAGGCAATAATCTCCTGTAAAATATCTCTCATAGCTTCAGGAGTTTAATTCTACAAATTTTCTGAATTTCTGAACCGCTTTTCCACTTTCCAGCGATTCACGTGCTTCTACGATGCAAGCTGTGATAATTTTCTCCGGACAAAGAACATGAATGGCAAATGCAGCATTTGCCAGCACACAATTGGCTTGTTGAGATGTAGCAACACCATTTAATACGTTGTCAAAAATGGATGAAGCCTGTTCTACCGTATCTCCCCCAAAAAGATCTTTTGCTTCATTTCGGTCAAACCCAATTTCTTCAGGAGTATAAATATGTTCGTTTTTATTTGATATAACTTTGAATGAGTCAGTTAGTGAGATTTCATCGTAGCCATCCAGGCTGTGGACAACAGCAAAACGGTTGCCGCATTGTTGAAATGAATAACTGTACAATCGCAGAAGCGGCAGATTGTATACGCCTAGCAGCTGGTTGCGCGGTTTCGCCGGATTTACCAGCGGCCCAAGCATGTTAAAGAAATTTCTCACCCCCAGACTTTTTCTTACTCCGGCTACCGCTTTAAGTGCCGGATTAAAGATCGGAGCATGAAGGTATGCCATATTGGTTTCTCCGATAGATCGTTTCAGCTTGTCAATATCTGTGGTAAACTTTACGCCGTGAAATTCCATTACGTTGGAGGCACCACTTATGGATGTTGCACCATAATTCCCATGTTTGGCCACTTTATATCCGGCTCCTGCCACAACAAAGCAGGCGGCAGTGGATACGTTGAACGTATTTTTACCATCACCACCTGTTCCTACGATGTCGATTGGATCATATTCGCTCAGGTCGATTTTCACCCGCATATCCAGTAATGCATCCTGAAAACCGGAAAGTTCGTCTATGGAAATACTCCTCATCAAAAACACGGTGATAAGTGAAGCAATTTGTGCTTCGGTATAGTAGCCGGATACCATATTCTGCAGGATTTCCCTTGCTTCATCACGTCCCAGAAACTGATGTTCAAACAATCTGTATAATATCTTTTTCATAATGTGCTGATTAGCTGATTAGCTGATGTGCTGATTATAAGCTTTTATCCTGATTTTCAAACTCATAACTTCTCTTCGATCCAATTTTGCATGATCATGCTTCCCAGGGGCGTCAGAACGGATTCCGGATGGAATTGTACACCGCGTACATGGTACCTTCTGTGCCGTAAAGCCATGATCTCTCCGGAGTCATCCACTGCTGTTACCTCCAGGTCGGACGGAAAGTCGGCCGGACTGACAGCCCATGAATGGTAACGTCCTGCTTCAAAGGAACTTCCCATACCTTTAAAAAGAAGATCATCACAGGTGATATTTATCTGTGATGCCACACCATGGTGCACCTCCTTAATATTGATAAGGGTAGCACCAAAACCCTCGCCGATGGCCTGATGCCCCAAACATACACCGAGGATACTTTTGGTTGAAGCAAGCTGTTTGACTATCTCAAGCAATAATCCTGCCTCTGAAGGGATCCCCGGTCCAGGGCTCAATAGTATTTTATCGTACGCTTTAGCCTCTTCGATCGAAAGAGCATCATTGCGGCGAACATCCACTCCATATCCCAGCGACTTGATCAGGTGTACCAGGTTGTAGGTGAATGAGTCATAATTATCTATTAACAATATATTCTTCATCTGTTCACTTAATTTCTTAAATTTTCAGCAATGTCAATTGCTCTTTTCAGTGCTCCCAGTTTGTTGTTCACTTCCTGCAATTCACTCTCATCATTGCTTTTTGCCACGATACCGGCTCCAGCCTGGTAAAAGAGCGTATTCCCCCTGCTCACGAATGTTCGGATTGTGATTGCCTGATTAAGGTCTCCATTGAAGCCGATAAATCCAATGCAACCTCCGTAGGCACCCCTGTTGTGTGTCTCCAGTTCGGAAATCAGTTGCATCGCCCTGATTTTTGGCGCTCCGCTCAAGGTTCCTGCAGGGAAAGTATCGGCAAATGTTTTGAGCGGATTGCTTTCCGGTAGAATTGTACCGCTAACCCTTGATACCAGGTGGATTACATGCGAATAATAGTGCACCTCCTTGTAAAAATTGATGCTAACATTGCTGCAGTTTCGACTCAGGTCGTTTCGAGCCAGATCCACCAGCATCACGTGTTCTGCATTTTCCTTGGGATCCTGCAGCAGGGCCTCGCTGAGGACTTTATCCTGAACCACATCTCCACTCCGTCTTACCGTACCTGCTATTGGATCAATGGTAGCCATGCCTTTTGTAATTTTGCAATGTGTTTCGGGTGAAGAACCGAAAATCCGGAATCCTCCAAAATCGAAATAGAAAAGATAGGGTGAGGGATTAACACTTCGCAATGCACGGTAAACTTTAAAGTCATCTCCGAGAAAGGGTTGTTCGAATCTCCTGGACAATACTACCTGAAATACATCCCCGCGCAGGCAGTGAGATATTCCCACGCGTACCATCTCCCTGTACTTCTCGTCAGTGATTGGTGACCGCTCTTTTCCGTTCAGGGTAAAATCGTACGATGCATAATTTCGGTTTGCAATGAGGTTTTCAAGTTCTTCAAGATCAGGAGACTCTCCCTCTTCTGTCAGCTCAATCAATGTCAGTTCATCTTTGTAATGGTTAAAGACAAGGATGTATTTGTAAAGAATGTAAAGCAGATCCGGTGCATCGTTTTCTGTCTGGTGATTCTCAATAACAGCAATTCTTTCAAGATAGCGTACTGAATCAAAGGCAGTATAACCAAATACTCCGCACACATCGGCATGAGCACCTGTCACCTGAAATTGCTTCATAAATGTATTGAGCGCTTCCGCAACCCCAAAAGTTTCGTTCAAAGCATGCTCTGTTACTTTTCCGTCAGGGAATTGTGAAGTACAAATACCATAGTTGATCCCAATCCTTGCGATAGGTCGTAAGGCAATAAAGGAGAGACTGTTTTCACTGGCGTGGAAATCTGAACTCTCCAGAAGGACTGACTCAGGAAACACATCTCTGACCTTCAGATAGATACTTACGGGTGTATGAAGATCACCCAGTACCTGCTTGCTGCAAGCATTATATTGATATATTTTTTGTTCACTCATAGCATAATTTTTTATCATCTTCTAACTAATAACTTATAACTCTTTCCCCATCTCCCTGATATAGGTGTCCATATCTTTGTCACCCCTTCCCGACAGGGTTAAAACCACCACGTCGGATGGTTTGAAATTAACCAGGGATAGCGCACCAAGTGCATGGGCTGATTCAAGTGCCGGAATAATTCCTTCGATCAGGGTTAGTTCAAAGGCCGCATTTAAGGCTTCCTGATCATTTACTGCAAACACAGTTGCCCGTTTGGTGGTAGCCAGATGGGCGTGCATCGGTCCGATACCGGGATAATCCAATCCTGCAGAAATAGAGTATGGTTCTTCAATCTGACCATCTTCACTTTGCATAACCAGCGATTTGGTGCCATGAAGTATGCCAATTTTGCCCAGTTGAATGGTTGCTGCGCTTTGTCCGGATTCGATTCCCAGGCCACCAGCTTCCGCAAGCACGATCTTAACTCGTTCGTCATCAAGATAATGGTAAATAGTTCCAGCTGCATTGCTACCCCCTCCCACACAGGCTATCAGATAGTCGGGATAGTCGCGTCCCTCTTTTACCAGCAATTGCTTTTTGATCTCTTCACTGATAACTGATTGCAGTCGTGCCACCATATCTGGATAGGGGTGGGGTCCTACGGTTGAGCCAATGATGTAATAGGTGTTTGCCGGATTACAGCACCAGTCGCGTATAGCTTCATTTGTTGCATCCTTAAGGGTCATGTTCCCGGATGTAACAGGCACTACCTCTGCACCCAGCATCTTCATCTTCTGTACGTTGACATGCTGGCGGGCCACATCTGTTTTTCCCATGTACACAATACACTCCATGTTCATTAAGGCACATACGGTGGCCGTAGCCACCCCATGCTGACCAGCACCAGTCTCGGCAATAATCCGCGTTTTCCCCATCTTTCGTGCCAGGAGGATCTGTCCGATCGTATTGTTGATTTTGTGTGCCCCGGTATGGTTCAGATCTTCCCGTTTGAGGTAGATTTTGCATCCATATTTTGAACCTAGCCGCTTTGCCAGATACAGCGGCGAAGGACGGCCAACATAATCCTGAAGCAATTGGTCATATTCTTTTCTGAATTCATCGCTTTCAATGACTTGCAAATAGGTCGACTGCAACTCAAATACACAGCGTTGAAGTATTTCCGGAATATAGGCGCCACCAAAATCGCCATAATAACCATCTGAATCTGCCTGATAAGAGTTCATATAAATTGTCTTTTCTGAATATTCCTAAATTTTATTATTTGCCTTAAGCTTTATTTCGCAACTATTTCTCCATTTTTTTCATAAGAAAAGAGGCCTGCCGCTGGTGCGACAGGCCTCTTTTTACTTTATGAATTCAGGTAAATACAAGTGCTGCTTCCCTACGACTTTTGAAAGTTATAAGCCAGCCACCACCAATAAGAATTTACCAAACGTGTGATCATTTTATCCTTGTTTGCCACAAAAATAGAAAAAATTCTTTATACACCCCTATTTTTTTCAAAAAAATCCTGACAGAGTGAACAAATTGTGATCATTATCCGTTGTTCTTCATTTAATGCCTTAAATTATTGCATCCTGCTTTCCATTTTTTTATTCATCATCTATCATTCTTCTCCATCCTCCTTAAAGCTGTCGTATGAGATTCTATTTCTTCCCAATTTTTCTGTTCCTGACCCTAAGCTGTCGGACAGTTTCCACCGAACAAAGAAAAATAGTAAATCAATTTGCTCTGAAAACTGAGAATTTCTCCGCTTTTCCAGAAAAAATATGGAGTGAAATTGCTGAAATCCGTGAAGCCAGGGGTGTTTATTATGCCAATTCCTTCATTGATCCTGTCAGTCATCTCAATGAACTTGATGCTATTGTGAAAGAACGGATGAATGACGATAAGGTTCCCGGCAGGGTAGGGAGTGTATTTAAAATTCTGGATCACTATGCCGATGGATTGGTAGAGCTCTCTTCTGATGCCCCGTTCAAAACCAGCTCGCTTCTGTTTGGAAACTTTGGTGGTGATCTTGATGTTATGATTAAAGAGTATAATGATTTTGACAAAACACGTACACTCCCCACAGGAGTAGGCTCCCTGCTTACTAAAACGTTTGAGGAAGGCACGAATGCTTTTATTGCTAACAGACAATACAAAGCACTGCGAAAATATGTGAACCGGGCTGATACACTGGTATCGGTACTGTGTGCCGAGATGGTGAAATATTTGTCATCCGTAGAGCTTAATCAGCTGATAAAGAATGAAGAGTCAGGAATCAGGGAAAGCTTCAGGTTTTATTTTGCCAAAAGGTCTCCACCGGATATTAACAGTGGTAAAGCGTACGTCGCCTTGATGAAAAGAACAGAAAATGTGAATGTTTTGAGGCTGCAAACGATTCATACTGTCGGGAATCTTAAAATTGCCCATCAAAAGATAGCTGAAGCCCTGAGCAAAAGGCAAACATTGAAAGAGACTGTAGGTGATCTCAATCGTTTCTGTCAGGATGTAAAAACACTCAACGCATTGATTAAGAAACTGAATTAAAAAGGCATGAAAAAAATCGGGAAAATTGAAAATAGTGGCACGCTGGACGAGATTAGGAAGGCACAGTCTGATATTGCTGCTGAAATATCGGATGGAGGATTAGCTCCCGCCGACCAATTGAATCTGGAAAGAGCATCTTTACACTTGAGAAATATGGAAAGATTGCTGGTTGCCTCATTGGAAAAATCACTGTTCAAAACGCTGAAAAAAGAGACGGTTTCCTTGCGCAAATTGACAGATGAGATGAAACATACCTCCAAACGACTGACAGGAATCACGGAAGTTCTTCAAAAGATTGTCAAAATAACAGGTCAGATAATTAGAATAGTGGATGTGGTAAAGTAGGATGCATGCCAGTCATCTTTTACGAAACGAATACCTTCAAAGACTTTTCATGTGGTCATTAAAGAACAAATTGTTCAACCATGAAATAAGATTCGTAATTTTTCTTTTCATTTGACAATAATTTGTTTTTCATTTGCCAAATGGAATCCGCCAGCTGGCGGATGAGGTTTATTCCCATTTCTGTTGATAATGGACAAATCATGGCGATTTCATTTGCAAATTGAATCTGATTAGAATGATTCTTTGATACATAATAAATGACGGATAAAAAAGTCCGAAACAAAATTGTAGGAGTGAAAAATTTATCCTTTTTAAAACCGGCTGTTCCCAAACGCACCCTTCTTTTTATTGCTGCAGCAGTTTGGACATTTGCCGGTGGTATGCTGATGTTTAAAGGCTATAAAATGCTGGATATTAACAGTCATTTGTTATGGCTGAAGCTGATTGTCGTTCTAGCCGCGGGGATTGCTTTTTACCTGAAGGTTTTTTCTAAATTATCTATGAAACACACGCTCCGTATTCTTAATATGAAAGAAGCCTATCCATGTATGTTCTCTTTTTTTAATTTCAGGAGTTACCTGATCATGGTCTTTATGATTTCTATGGGAATAACATTGAGAACTACCGGATGGGTCCCTTTTGGAACTCTTTCCTTTGTCTATCTTATGATGTCGGTTCCACTGTTATTCTCCTCTTTCCGCTTTTATTATACCGGGATTTATTACAAGCAATTTATTATACAGACTGTTTCAGATAAATAATGCGGGGGGCATCCAATTATTGTTGTTGAAATGTTTTGTATTTAGTAGCTCGTGTGATATATATTAGAATGAATTCATTAACGATCCAGTAATTTGATTTTCAAATGATACCAAAAATTCTCGTTATAGCTGCAATACCAAAGGCAGGCCTTGCAGAACTTGAAAAAAAATGTGAACTGATTTATCCTACAGCGAACTTCATGTTTTCGGATGAAGAGATCAAAAAATATATCAACGATGTGGACGGGGTTCTCTCGGTTTTTACCCGACCATTGACATCCGGGATGATGGAAGGAGCGACAAGACTCAGAATCATAGCCAATTTTGGAGTCGGATACAACAACATTGATGTATCAAAAGCCAATGAAATGGGCGTGGTCGTTTGTAATACTCCACATGCAGTAACAGAACCTACTGCTGAAATGGCTTTTGGTTTGCTGCTGGCACTGACCAGAAATATTGCTTTGACAGACAGGGGTCTAAGAACCAATCCCAATTTTATATGGGGTATGATGGAAAACCTCGGTCTAGGTATCTTCGGGAAAACAGTTGGGATTGTCGGAATGGGCCGTATTGGCCAGTCCTTTGCAAGGAGAGCCATTGCTTCAGGTATGAAAGTTGTCTATTATAACCGGACCAGGTTAACCAATGAAATTGAAAAAAGGTATTCCTGTCAGCGAGTTAGCTTCGAAGAATTGCTCGAAAGATCTGATGTAATATCTCTGCACTGTCCGCTGACAGCAGAGACCCATCATCTGCTGGATGAAAATGCAATGATCCGGATGAAACAGGGAGCTATCATTCTCAATACTGCGAGGGGGCCGGTGATCGATGAGAAAATGCTGGTAAAATATCTTCAGAATGGCAAGTTGGGTGGTGCAGGACTCGATGTTTTTGAGGAAGAGCCTGTTATTACACCTGAATTATTGGCACTGGATAATGTGGTTCTGACACCTCACAATGCGACAGGCACAATAGATACGCGCATTGAGATCGCCAGGGAAGCTGCGGAAAATATCCTTCGCTTTTTCGATCAGAGAAAGGATATCTCTATCGTCAATCCTGTTGTCTGGGAATAGCGCATGTGCAGATTAGCAATCTTTTCAGTCCAATACTTTTCAAAATATTTTATCTTTGGAGAAATTAACATATTAATAGCATGAATAAATCTATCATCTTTTCCCGAAACATTCTGTTATCTTTTTTTCTCACCTTGATCACAATGGCAGGAATCGCAAAAAGCACAGTAAATGCGCTAAAATGTGACTACCACATTAATCCGGTCGGAATTGACATTGCACAACCACGTCTGAGTTGGCAGATCGTTTCTACTGAGAACAATATCCTGCAGCAGGCTTATGAAATCAGGGTTGCTGAAACGCAGGAATATCTTTCAAAAGGAAGCAAACTGTTATGGAGTACTGGAAAAATCAGCTCTTCCGAATCTGTCAATGTTAGCTACAATGGTCCGGCTGTAAAATCGATGCAGCGTTATTGGTGGCAGGTCAGGATCTGGGATTCCAATAGTAAGGCATCAGCCTGGAGCGAACCTGCCTACTGGGAGATGGGTCTCCTGAATTCTGCTGACTGGAAAGCATCATGGATCCGATTTGGAGATGAAAAGGATAATAAAGTATCCCGGCCTTCTCAATTTTTTCGTAAAGAATTCGCCTTAAGCAAGAAAATTAAGTCTGCAAGGATTTATGTTACAGCTTTGGGACTTTATGAGCTTCACCTGAATGGGAAGAAAGTAGGCCCAGATCTCTTCACCCCGGGATGGACCAGTTATAAAAGCCGTATACAATATCAGACCTATGATGTTACATCCCTGCTTGGTCAACAGAATGCCCTCGGAGCAATTGTGGGAGATGGCTGGTATCGTGGAAACATCGGATTTCAAGCTCAAAGAAGCTATTATGGTGATAAATCTGCGCTACTTGCACAATTGGAAATCAGGTTTGCAGATGGAACAAGCGAAACCATTTGCACCGATGCAAGCTGGAAATCCACCACCGGACCAATTCTGGAGTCGGAAATATACAATGGAGAGATTTATGATGCACGTTTGGAACTTACAGGCTGGAATCAAACCGGATATGCAGATACCAAATGGATTGGGGCTTCGGTTTATGATTATACAAAGGCGACCCTGATTGCACCGCAAGGAGTTCCGGTGAAGGCTATCCAGGAGATCAAACCTGTCAGGTTCATTAAAACCCCTCAAGGGGAGTCTGTACTCGATATGGGACAGAACATGGTCGGCCTGGTCAGATTAAAAGTTAAAGGAAACAGCGGCGATAAGATTGTTATCAAATATGCTGAGGTTCTGGATAAAACCGGAAATTTCTACACGGATAATTTAAGGGCAGCCAGGTGTACCGATACCTACATTCTGAAAGGCGGCGGAGAGGAGATATACCAGCCTTTATTCACTTTCCATGGTTTTCGTTATGTTAAATTGGAGGGGCTGGCAACAGAACCAGGGTTAGACCAGGTTACAGGAATCGTGATACATTCTGCTATGACGCCTACCGGATCTTTTGCATGCTCAGATTCACTTATCAATAAGTTGCAGCACAACATTCAATGGGGACAAAAGGGTAATTTTCTTGATGTTCCTACAGACTGTCCACAGCGCGACGAGCGTCTTGGCTGGACTGGTGATGCGCAGGTTTTCAGCATGACGGCGGCATTCAATTTTGATGTCTCTGCATTCTATACCAAATGGATGAAAGACTTCCCTGCCGACCAATCAGCGAATGGACGCGTTCCACACGTTATTCCTGATGTACTGAAAGGAGATGGCGGGGCAACAGCCTGGGCAGATGCATCCCTTATCGTACCCTGGACAGTCTACCAGGTTTATGGTGATAAGAGAATTCTTGAAGTACAATACAAAAGCATGAAAGCGTGGGTTGAATATATGCATACGCGTGCAGGTTCCAGGAATCTCTGGTTAGGCGATGCACATTTCGGCGACTGGCTGGCTTTTGCTTCCAACAGTTCCTCTTATCCAGGTGCAACAACTGAAAAGGATCTGATTGCAACTGCCTATTATGCATACTCTTCTAAAATTCTCAGTAAGATAGCAACCATCTTAGGCAAAACAGATGATGCAACTTTTTATGCCAATCTTTCTGAAGCTGTCAAAAAAGCTTTTATTGAAGAGTTTGTAACGAAAAACGGAAGAGTCGTGTCGAATACCCAGACTGGTTATTCGCTTGCTCTGGCTTTTGATCTGATGCCTGAAAATCTAAGAAAGAGTGCAGCAGATTATCTGGCAGCTGATGTAAAGAAAATGGGACACCTGACTACCGGATTTGTTGGTACACCGCTGCTATGTCAGACACTTTCGGCCATTGGCAGGGACGATCTGGCATTTATGTTGCTGAACAGAAAGAAATATCCGTCGTGGTTGTATCCTGTCACACAAGGTGCTACGACGATATGGGAGCGTTGGGACGGACAAAAGCCGGATGGCTCTTTCCAGGATGTTGGCATGAACAGTTTTAATCACTATGCGTACGGTGCCATTGGCGAGTGGTTGTATAAGCATGTAGCCGGACTTGACCTTGATCCGCAGAATCCTGGATACAAGCATTTATTGCTATATCCCCACCCCGGCGGAGCGCTCACCAAAGCAACAGCTGAATTTAACAGTATGTATGGTATTATAAAGTCTTCCTGGAAACTTGAGGATTCAAAGTTTACTTATGATGTAACTGTTCCATCCAACACAACTGCAACTGTGACACTGCCAAATGCGGATAAGGCAAAAGTAACAATAAACCAGATTTCACTGACGGGCTGCAAGGAATGCAATGCAGAACAAAAGGGGGATAATACGGTCGTTCAGCTTGGATCCGGTAATTACCAGTTTTCCTATGCTTCGGATCTTTTTCTTCCTAAAAAGCAGTAGGCAGGACAATTTATAAATAGAAACGGGAGATGACACATCATCTCCCGTTTCTATTTTTGGTTATTGAGGATTCGTTTAATAATTGATTTTTTAATTTTCCTTTAATGTTTCATTCAAAATGTATTGAAAAGATCTTGTATTTCTCAGATGTCTGTGTATGATCTGAATCAGCTTGGTTTTGTTTACGGGTTTGGCGACAAAATCATTGCAACCTGCATCCAGACTTTTTTTCCTTGCAGGATCCGAGGCATAAGCTGTTACTGCTACAATGGGGATCTCTGAATTATTTTCCCTGATCTTCATGGTGGCTTCCAATCCATTCATCTCCGGTAGTTGTACATCCATCAGAATGAGCTTGTATTTATTATGAAGGAACATGCTTACTGCTTCATGACCCGTTGTTGCTCTTTCATATCTTAAATTGACGCTTTTTAAGATTGAGCAAAGAACTTGATAGTTAATATCTTCGTCTTCAACTATCAGAATCAGTTCGTTGTCAAATTTATTTTGTTCCAGGTTCTCGTCATTTATTTTCTTAATGAGTGTCTCATCCTGATTCTGAACCTTGGGAATGTCAAAGATGAAAGTGCTGCCTTTCCCTAATTCGCTCTCTGCCCTGATATGTCCCCCGTGCTTTACAATAAATTCTTTGCAAAGGACCAATCCCAGGCCGGTACCTTTTTCGTTTTCGGTGCCGTATTTCGAGTTGTTTATGTTTTTGCTGAAAAGATTGTTGATGGTCTCTGTATCCATACCCATCCCATTGTCAGCTATCGATATCTCTGATTGATTGCCTTGATTATTGGTTGTAACATCTATCTTTCCTCCAATGAAGGTATATTTAATGGCATTACCTATCAGGTTTCTTACAACCGTTTGAATCATGTTCTGGTCAGCATAGGTGAAGATATCTTCGACAGAACGATACACGATATTGATATTTTTGGATTGCGCCGTTGGCAACAAATTTCCCACGACGGAATCTATGCATTTTGTCAAATTAAAAAGTTCTGGTTTAAAAACTACATGGCCGGTTTGGATAACAGCCCAATTTAAAAGCGTTTCCAGTAAATTGAATGTTGATTTAGCAGAGTTATGCAGGATTTCAAGCATTTTAAGCTGTTCTTCTTTACTAAAATCATCATGATTCTCAATCATGGCCTCGAGCAAATCAGATGATGTTCCGATGGGTCCTCTGAGGTCGTGGGCAATAATAGAAAAAAGTTTGTCTTTGGTCGTATTCAGCGCTTTAAGTTCAGATTCATTTCGCATCAATTCGTTTTCTATCTTCTTCCTGTCAGTAATGTCAATAAAAATACCAAGGCTGGATTCAAACTCTCCATGCCCGTTAAAAGTTGGAGTAGCAGTGACCAGCAGCACTCTTTTCGCTCCGTCAGCCCTTAGGATCTCCATCTCATAGGTACTTTGAGCTCCTTTTTTTCTGATGGATGTTTGTTCCCTGATCAGCCCGAATGTTTTTTCATCTACAAATTCTTTCAGATTTCTGCCAGCCAGGGTTCCAACCGGAACGCCCATCATGATGTCGGCAGCGGGATTTGTAAAAACATATCGCTCATCTGCATCTACGATGCCGAAACCTTCTCCTTGGATTTCAATTAGTTTGCGATATTTCTCTTCACTTTCACGAAGGGAAATTTCCATCTCTTTGCGTAAGGTGATGTCAGTAATGGATGCAATTATCTGATTAATTAGCTTGTCAGAAAATACAGCCATTAATCCTACTCCTATTTCTCCGGTTTTCTTTTTAAACAGTATCTCTAAATTATCGGGAACAACCTGAGCGTGATGTCGCCTGAGCCTGTTATACTGTGAAATACGTTCCAGTTCACTTTCAGGAATCAGATTGGTCCAACTTTTCCCTACAACCTCAGCGGGAGAATAACCAGTCATCCGAAAGAACGCGTTGTTACAACTTGAAACAGTAGAATCTGGTTCAAGGATAAGCATGGCTGAAGAGTTTTTTTCGAAAATTGTCCGAAACCTCTCCTCGCTGGTCTGGAGGGCGATTTTTGTTTTTGAAAGTTTGTGATCCAGGATTTTTGATAGGGAAAAGATGAAAAATCCTGTTAAAGGAATGGCTATGATGAATTTAATTAGGGCTGTCCATAACAGGTGCTGATGCTCAAACCATGAATTGGGATCAATGTATACATCAATTAGAATCAAGACTATAACCATCGGCAATATGGCCAGCAACAATTTATGATCTGGCGTGTCCCGTTTTATTAACCTATGAAAAAATGATAACATAACCGTCTTATTTGTGGATGTAACTTTTTGATCAAATATATAAATATTGGAAAAAAGAACTGTTTTTCACAGTTGGCGGGTGGCAGTCACGGCCGGATATTAACAATAACATAGATGCAGTAATCTTTTGTTCAGGCATAAAAAGCGATTCTATAATTTCGCATGTTGACTTCAACAACATATAGGTAAGGTCTTGTGCAAGCAATCCAATATCAATAGTTGCCATGAAACTGCAGGTAACAGGGATACCTTTCGTTGAAAAAGTTTTCATGACTTTCAGGATCGATATTGGAATGATAAAGATAGACATATTTTATAAAGATATAATTCCTTGGTTTATAGAATTAGACATCGTGTCATTTTTTTTTGGAAAAGACTAAAACTCCCTGAATGCCCGAAAGTAAAATGGAAATGATATATTTGAGGATCAATTAAAAAAAGGTTTTATCATGCATAAAGTTATTTTGATTTTGGTCTTTGCCACGATTTTGTCAGCTTTTAAGAGTGACAAGAATGCCTATATGATTTTTGATGAAAAGGGCAAAGAGTGCCATTACGCCAGGATGTTGGAACAGGCTAAAGAAGCTGACGTGGTGCTTTTCGGCGAACAGCACGACAACCCAATCAATCATTGGCTCGAACAGGAACTCACCAAAGATTTGTTTGAAGCTAAAAAGGAGAATCTGGTGATGGGGGCTGAAATGTTTGAGTCTGATGATCAGATTGTTGTAAATGAGTATCTGGCGGGTTCCCTGACTGAAAAAACTTTCAAGGATGAATGCAAACTCTGGACTAATTTTCCAAGTGATTATAAACCATTGCTGGATTTTGCCAAAAAGAATAAACTTAGATTTGTTGCAACCAATGTCCCAAGGAGATACGCCAACATGGTATATACCAAGGGATTGGGAAAGTTAGACAGCATTGATCCGGAAGCAAAAAGATGGATTGCTCCTCTTCCGATTGCCTATGACCAAACATTGAAATGTTACCAGGATATCTTTACTGCAGCCAAAGGACATGGCGGTGAAAATCTTCCGAAATCTCAGGCAATAAAGGATGCAACAATGGCATATTTTATTTTAAAAAATCTATCCTCAGGACAGATATTTATCCATTATAATGGCTCTTACCACAGCGATAACCACACAGCTATCGTATGGTATCTGAAACAGGCCCGTCCGGATCTGAAAATAGTTACAATCGGTTCTGCAGAACAGGATGCTGTCGATGACCTTTCCAAAGAAAATAGTGATTTGGGGGATTTTATTCTGGTCACACCCGTTTCTATGAGCAAAACCTACCGGCCATAGGTCGTTACAAATGGTTGGATGAGTGTTTTGATCATTTCATCCCTTTTCTCTTAACGTCATTTCCGGCAACTTCGATATGAACATTCTGTTTGAACGAATCAAATCCGCCTCGCACCGGCATCTTCAAGTGCTGCTACCCTTTTATGCAGAGACTTTTCCTGTGGAGGAGCGCAGAGATACGAGTTCGCTGCTGAGGATGCTGGATGAACCAGACATGTTTTTTTCAGCAATTCTTAGCGACGAATTGGTAGTTGGCCTGGTTGTTTACTGGAAATTTAAAAAATTTCTCTACATTGAACACCTGGCGGTATTTCAGTCCCAACGTGGAAACGGCATCGGAGAAAGCGTTTTAAACAAGCTTCAGGAGGAGGCAAGTCCCATTTTGCTGGAAGTTGAGATTCCTTTTGATGAAGCTGGCAACCGGAGGGTAGCATTTTACCAACGTTGCGGCTTTACTGCATTGCAAGTCTATTATCAGCAACCGCCTTATCGAAAAGGAGAATCCGTTGTGCCAATGATGCTTTATTCCGATCTGTCAGATTGGGATACGGAAGTGCTTGATGGCTCAATCGAACAGTTTCATTTAAATGTTTATTACAGGAAGGCAGATTAGCAGAGGTGTAGGTCCTAAGATGCCAAATACCTATTCATTCCCAACTCCCTGCAACGCATCGTTTACAATTCTTGCAAAGGAAGAATTTTCATTTTCCCTTTTTTTGAAATGCAGTGAGTCGCCCCATTCGCCATATCCGATTTCACTGTCTGTCAGGGCCAGCCTTGCATCCATGCAACCCGAACATTGTTCCGGCTCTTCGCCGGTGCATGGTTTATTGTTGTACAGGAGATAATTTTTTCGGTATCTGCCGGGGGTGATATTGGGCATGATGATATTGGCTCCTGCTTTTACTGCCTTCTCCCGGCCTAGTGGATCGATGGCCTGCAACGCCGTTGTCGCGGCGATGTTGATGTCTGGCATCATTAAACGCAGGATGGCAACCATTTTTAGGGATAAATTGAAACGATCGGCAAGCGAGAGGGCATCATCTGCGGGAACTCGAAATGGAGTATCGTCATGTTCTATAAAAGGACCCATTCCTACCATATCAATATCGAAATCCTTAAAAAACAGCAGGTCGCTGGCCAGATCTTGCACGGTTTGCATCGGAGTTCCGATCATTACTCCTGTACCTATCTGATAACCAGTCTTTCTGATAAGATTTAAGGCATCCAGTCTTTGTTCATACCGATGGTGTCCATCTTCAGGGTGAAGTTGCCGGTAGAGCTCCGGGTTGCTGCTTTCGATGCGCAATAGATAACGGTGAGCTCCGGCTTCGAACCAGCGTTTGTATACATCTTTCCGTTGTTCACCCAACGAGAGGGTAATCCCCAGTTTGTTGCCGCTCGCTGATTTTATTTGTGAAATCAGTCTCTCAATTCTTGCTGCAAAGCGCTCGCTGGTAACCTCCCCGGATTGTATTACAATTGATCCGTATTGTTCAAGGCTTGCAAATTGTGCAGCTTCAAGGACCTCCTCATCTGTCAGGTTGTATCGTTCAATATTTTTGTTTGATCTTCGGATTCCACAATAAAGACAATCTTTTTCGCACACATTGGATAGCTCGATAAGCCCTCTGAAGTAAACCTTGTTGCCAATTGTCTGTAACTTGAGTTCCCCGGCTTTTTTTAGCAGCAATAGGCCATCAGCACCTTCTGCACGAAGAAGGGTGACAAGGTTATCTCTCGAAAAGAGCTTTTGTTCTATAATTTCGGCTACTGCTAACATGTCACAAAGATAGTGCATTTGGATAGTTTTTGCTGAAGTAGCCCAAAAAGCACTATTTTTGCAGTTCAAGAATTAATGATGGGGAAGAAAGTTTGTATTGGTCTTTCGGGCGGCGTGGATTCAAGTGTCGCTGCATACCTGCTGAAAGAGCAGGGGTACGATGTTTTTGCCCTCTTTATGATCAACTGGAAGGAGACAGCAGGAACCCTCACTGCCGAATGCACATGGGAAGATGATGTGATCTTTGCAGAAATGACCGCCAAAAAATTGGATATCCCTTTCCATATTGTTGATCTCTCTGAGTACTACCGCACCAGGGTGGTTGATTACATGTTTGCTGAGTATGAAAAAGGCCGCACCCCCAATCCGGACGTCTTGTGCAACAGGGAGATTAAATTTGATATTTTTATGCAGCATGCGCTTGATTTGGGGGCCGATTATGTGGCAACAGGCCATTATTGCCGGCGGGAGGTTTCCGACGTTCATGGCGTTACGACATACCATCTGTTGGAAGGAATTGATCCCAACAAGGACCAAAGCTATTTTTTGTGTCAGCTTAACCAATACCAACTTTCAAAATCACTCTTTCCTATCGGACATCTTTTAAAACCGGAGGTTCGTGAGATGGCTCGTGCACAAGGCCTGGTAACAGCTGAGCGGAAGGACTCGCAGGGAATATGTTTTGTTGGGAAAGTAGATTTGCCGGTTTTCCTGCAACAAAAGCTTGAAACAAAAAAGGGGAATGTGATCCTTATTCCTTCCGATTTTTCGGCCAAAAAGAAAATGCCACACAATAGAAGAGAATTTTTGCCCAAACTGAGTGCACCTTTTCCATTCAAACCCTGGCAGGGCAAGGTGATCGGGGAACATAACGGTGCCCATTACTACACCATAGGACAGAGAAAGGGTTTGAACATCGGAGGCTTTGTTGAGCCATTGTTTGTTCTTGCCACAGATGTATTACGTAATATTGTTTATGTTGGAGAAGGGAAAAAGCATCCTGGATTGTACCGGCCCGGTCTTTTTATTTCCAAAGAAGAACTTCATTGGATAGTTGCTGACCGGACATTGCAACCCGGTGAGGAGTTCAACTTCCTGGTAAGGATACGATATCGTCAGCCGCTCGAGAAAGCTACAATGATCATGGCTGACAATGGTGCCTACATTCTCTTTGACCAGGAGCAGCGGGGCATTACTTCCGGGCAGTTTGCTGCGTGGTATGACGGGGCGGAGCTGGTGGGATCCGGGGTGATCAATTAGTGCAGAGAGGAAAGGATAAAGTCCCTCAGTATGTGACATATAGCCCCATCTAAAATAACAATGGGAAAAGATGTTATATAAGAGGATAAAGTGGGTACGGTGAAGAGGCTAGAGGTTAAAGTGGGTATGGGGAGGTATATGAATCATGTTATTATCAAAAGCAACTGGTTTTAATTAAAAAAAATCATGTTAAAATTTGCCTTATTGGTTTCAATGCTATTTCAGCTTGGAGCAGCAGTATTTGCAATTAGCCTGATGCGCAGGACACGATATAATATTTCGTGGATCTTAATTTCCTGCGGATTGGTTTTAATGGCAGTCAGGCGGTTATTCGATTTTTCAACCTTCTTTCTGGAATCAAAGCTTTTTCAAAATGATGAAATAAATGGTTGGATTGGTGTGATTATCTCGGTCGTTATGTTTGTTGGAGTCATATTTATTAGAAAAATTTTCAATCTCCAGGATCATATAGAACAATTGAGACAGGAAAATGAGCAAAATGTACTTTCTGCGATTATTAAAACGGAAGACATCGCAAGGCAAAAATTTGCGCGTGAACTTCATGATGGACTTGGGCCTGTTTTGTCGTCGATTAAAATGACTTTAAGCGCTGTCAACAATGAAACCCTAACCCCGCTGAATAAGAAAATTATTGAAAGCGCCTACAATTCTTCTGATAGTTCAATCCTCGCGCTGAAAGAGATCGCCGATAGTTTAAGTCCTCACCTTTTAAAAAATTATGGTTTGGAAAAGGCGGTTGAAACGCTTGCCAATCAGCTTTTTTCTTCAGGGAATATTGCCTTTAAATCAGCCATGAATTTTCATGAAGAGCACCTTTCAGAAGAGATGAAAATGAGCTGTTACAGAATGGTTTCTGAATTAATGAATAACAGTTTAAAACACGCAAGCCCTTCAGCAATTGTTCTTGAGATGACAGAAAATGATAATTCACTGACGATTCATTATGAAGATAACGGATGTGGATTTGAGAATTTCCAATCCAACAAGAAAATTAAAACTGCCGGAATGGGATTTAACAATATCATTTCTCGCTCAAAAACGCTAAAGGGAACGTATCATATTCAATCCGCTCCAGGCGAAGGTTTTTCCATTGAATTTCATTTCCCTTTACCATGAAAAAAATCTCGGTTTATATTGTAGATGATCATTCACTTTTTAGAGAAGGATTAAAATTGTTGCTTTCGAACCTCGATTATATTGACCAGATTTATGAAGCCGAAAATGGTCAGCAATTTATTGATAACCTCGCGAAGAATCCGGTAGAAATTGCCATGCTCGATATTGAAATGCCTGTTATGAACGGAATTCAGGCAGCCCGGAGAGCTAAGGAGATTGCACCGGATATTAAATTGATTGCCCTGTCGATGTATTCAGACGAAAACTATTATTTAAGCATGATTGAGGCAGGTGCTTGCGGTTTCCTTCTTAAAAATTCAAATTTTCAGGAAGTTAAAAAAGCGATTGTCGATGTTTACCACGACAAAAGCTACATCTCGATTGAAATACTGAATAATATTTTAAAACACCCGCAAAAAAACAACTTCAGCAGTTTTTATGAAAGTTTAACTGATCGGGAAGCCGAAATTCTATTGTTAATATGTAAGGGATTGACTAATAATGAAATAGCCAATCAGTTGGTGTTGAGCAAACGAACTGTTGACAAACACCGCGAAAATTTGCTTCAAAAAACCCAATCTAAAAACACAGCCAATCTGGTGATTTATGCTTTGAAAAATGGCTATTTAAAAATTTAGTTTAAAAGAACCACCCTGTTTTTAAGTATAAAGACGTAGACCGTAAATTACGTTTTTACACTGTTCCCCCAGTTTTTTGATAGAGATACTTTTGCAAAGTTTATTGTGTTGCACAAAATATCCATATCATCAAAATATTTGAACATGAGGGAATTATTACTTTCATTTGCTTTTACAGTTCTAATATTCGTTACTGTGAAGGCCCAGGGTGTCGTAGAAGGTTTGATAACAGATGCGGATGGAACTCCGGCAGTAGCAGTCACGGTATTGGTAAAGGGTACACAGGTTTTTGCCGTATCCGATGTTGATGGCAGGTTCAGGATTGATGCCCGCAGAACTCCCCCGTTTACACTTCAGTTCAGTTCTGTCGGGCTTATTCCCAAAGAGGTTGAGATTCTGCAGGTGACAAATAAACCAATCAAAGTTGTTCTTCTGTCAAACAATACTTTTGAAGAGGTTTTTGTTACAGCCAGGCGTCGCAAAGAAAATATTCAGGATATACCGATTCCGATGACTGCGATGATTGGTGCACAGGTTGAAAATACCGGAGCTTTCAACGTAAACCGGTTAAAGGAAATGATTCCGACTGTTCAGTTTTATTCTTCCAACCAACGAAATTCAGCACTTAATATCCGTGGATTGGGTACGACTTTCGGCCTGACAAACGATGGTATTGATCCCGGTGTTGGTTTTTATGTTGATGGTGTATACTATGCACGTTCAGCAGCCACCACGCTCGATTTTATTGATGTGGAATCAATTGAAGTATTGCGTGGACCGCAGGGTACACTTTATGGAAAAAACACGACTGCCGGAGCTCTTAACATAACAACACGGAAACCCAGCTTTTCTCCGGTCGGAAGGTTTGAGCTCAGCTATGGCAACTATGGATATATCCAGGCCAAAAGTTCCATATCCGGCCCCTTAAATAAAAAAATTGCCGGAAGATTATCTTTTACCGGCACACAACGCGATGGTTTTGTTTACAATGTGGTAAAACAGGAACACATTAATGATTTGAATAATATAGGTGTTCGCGGACAGTTACTCTACGTACTATCAAACAGAGTCGATGTTACCCTGGCTGCAGATGTTTCACGTCAGCGTCCAAACGGATATGCGCAGGTATTTGCAGGGGTTGCCCCAACAATGCGTGCCGGCTTCAGGCAATTTGAACAGATCATTGCTGATCTCGGTTATGATTTGCCAAGCCGCAATCCATTCGACAGGCTGGTCGATCACGATACCCCGTGGAGGGGTAACCAGGATTTTGGTGGAGCCTCGATAAATGTCGATGTAAAACTAGGATCAGGGACAATCACTTCCACCACAGCATGGCGATATTGGAAATGGGGACCTTCAAACGACCGGGATTTTACCGGATTGCAGGCTTTGGCTTTATCACAAGCACCATCAACTCATCAACAATGGTCGCAGGAAGTGCGCTATGCCGGTAAGTTCTCATCCAGGTTGAGCGGCCTGGCCGGCATCTTTGCCTTGGGTCAGAAACTAGGTCCGGACGAAGCACATACGGAGGAATCAGGGAAGGATCAGTGGCGATTTTCGCAGAGCACTCCAAGCCCTCTATGGGCAACTCCAGGTCTTCTCGATGGATATGGCATTAAATCATATCCCAATCTGAAGACTTTGAGCGCGGCTTTGTTCGGACAGATTGACTGGACCATTACAGACCAGATACACATGTTGGCTGGTATGAGGGTTAATTATGACGACAAAAATGTTGATTTCAGGCGTGTCACTTATGGAGGATTGCAAACCACTGATCCGGTATTGCTCGCCATGAAAAATTCTGTTTATAGTGATCAGGCTTTTCAGGAACAAATTGACGATACAAAGTTGTCAGGACAACTGACTTTGAGTTACAAGATTTCTAAACGTGTCAATTCATATGCCACTTTTTCCACAAACTTCAAACCTGTGGGTCTTAATTTGGGTGGACTGCCGAGTGCAAACGGGAAAGTACTTACAGAGCTTGCAGTTGTCAAACCGGAGGAGGTGCAACATTTGGAGTTTGGAATGAAAGCATCACCGACAACTTCCTCTACGGCCAACCTGACAATTTATAATACACGGATCAAGGACTACCAAACGCTGGTTCAAACGGCAGATCTGGCCGTTAACAGAGGTTATCTTGCCAATGCAGAAGAGGTGCGCGTAAGGGGAATTGAGCTTGATGGTAATGTACGGTTTGGAGATTATCTCTCATTTTATGGGGCAGTTGCCTACACCGACGGTAAATATGTATCATTTACAAATGCTCCACCACCACTGGAAGAGACCGGTGGACCAACATTCAAGGATATTTCGGGTGGCGAACTTCCCGGTATTTCCCAATGGGCAGCATCTTTTGGAGGTGAAATAGCAAAACCAGGAAGATTATTAAACCTTATTGGCAAATATTTTCTTGCGTTTGACACTTCCTGCCGTTCCTCTTTTTCTTCTAGTGCCTCACCCTCAAAATACCTTAATATTGATGGCTACGGGCTTGTAAATGGGCGTTTAGGTTTTCAAAACCATGGATTTACGATCTATTTGTGGGGACGAAACCTATTTGACACCAATTATTTTGAACTACTGCTTCCGGCCGGAGGCAGTGCCGGGCATTATGCAGGTATGTTGGGTGATCCCAGGACTTTAGGCATTACCCTCAGGTATTCTTTCCAGGAATAGTCTTAATTTTTGAGATCTTACATATATTTTCTGCTGCAGATTGAGACATTTACAATGTTCATGCGTATCATAGGTTGTACCAGAATACCATGAATAAGGTATTTTATGGTCCAAAAAGAGATATGATATTTGGTAAATAAAGATAAACCGTAAATTGAGACAATATGAAAGCAGAAAATATCCTTCAAACGATCGGAAACACTCCGCATGTTCGTATCAACAAACTTTTTTCCGGAGACTATAATGTTTATGCAAAACTGGAGAAAACCAATCCGGGTGGCAGCATCAAAGACCGCATCGCTTTGTCGATGGTCGAAGAGGCTGAAAACAGCGGGTTACTCAAAAAAGGAAGTGTAATCATTGAACCGACTTCTGGAAATACCGGAATTGGACTGGCACTGGTTGCCGCGGTGAAAGGATACCGGCTGATATTAACGATGCCAGATTCTATGTCTGTCGAGCGCAGGAGCATCCTAACAGCTTATGGGGCTGAGCTGGAACTGACGCCCAGGGAGTTTGGAATGAAAGGGGCGATTGCAAAAGCCCAGGAACTGGCATCCCAAACCCGGGATTCCTGGATTCCAATGCAATTTGATAATCCCGCCAATATTGCAGCACATGAGAACTTTACAGCAGCCGAAATTGTAGCTGATTTTCCGGATGGAATTGATTATCTGATTACGGGTGTAGGTACGGGAGGTCATATTTCAGGTGTTGCCAAAGTTTTAAAAAAACATTTTCCGAAAATCAAGGTATTTGCCGTGGAACCGGAGGCATCCCCGGTCATGAGTGGCGGAGCACCCGGACCGCATCCGATTCAGGGTATTGGTGCCGGCTTTATTCCGCAGAATCTGAAAATGGAGTACCTGGACGGTATCATTCAGGTCGGGAAAAGTGACGCTTTTGATTATACCAAAAGAGCAGCTCGGGAGGAGGGCCTGTTTGTTGGTATTTCCTCCGGTGCATCGTTGGCAGCCGTCGCTCAAAAGTTGCCCGAGATTCCAAAAGGATCCACCGTGCTAACCTTTGTTTATGACAGTGGAGAAAAATATCTTTCGATCGAAGGGCTATTTTAAATATTTTAAATAATTTGTTAATTTAATTTGGAATAAATAAAAATAGTATGTAAGTTTGAGGTCTATATTTATTTAATCTAATTAAAATGAAAAAATTATTGATGATTTTGGTCGTATTTTTAGCATTATACGGTCTGGAAGCAAAAGAGGCAAAAGCGGTAAGGGTCACAATTACTGTTGTGTTTGGAAATGGCAGCAATTGTGCCGGTAGGGGTATTTGCAGCGTTACCATTGATGTATCATTACGTGCAGCGCAATCCGGCAGTACGACAACCCAGGTAATTGAAGGCAATGCTGAGGTTAAGGGCGACAAGCTCTATGTTACATTATCCAAGGGGCTATCTGACATGGCTATCAATGAGAAAGGGGTAAAGAGTGTTAGTATCCAAAGGCCACAGCATTTAAGTCCGGATGTTGCCAAGCAATTGGGATATAATAATTTGACGATTTTGCCAAGCAATTATGTAATGGATGGAAACACGATTACTTTTGATGTAAAGGGTGCTCCTGCTTCAAGTCCTGTTAAAGGTGCTCCCGTCGGTACCAAATAGGTGAATTTTTTCCGTTAGTTAATATTGAGAAGGGCAGAGTATGATGTATATCTTATTCTGCCCTTTTATAATAAAAAATAGATCTACCTAAAAGAACCAACCATGAAAACACAAGGTAACCGAAAATTGTACCTGGCTATATTTCCAATGATCATGCTATCCATATTCCCGATCAGAGGGTTCTGTCTTAAATTGGATGTTAACTTGCCTGTCAAACAGGATTCCTCCCTTGTTACCATTGCAAATCAGGATCCTTCCAAATGGCATTTTAGTATTCATCCCAGTCTGGGTTTGACCCTGGGAATGACTAATAATGATGCGATAAAGTCAAATAGTTTGCAATGGCTGGGCACATTGATTAGCAATATCGACTATCTCGGGAAAAAAATGGACTTTAGCTCTTCCCTTTTTGCACAGTACGGTCAATCCAAAAAGAGCGGGGAGGCTGCTGAAAAAATCAAAGACGCCTTTATTCTGTCCCTGACTCCTTCTATTCCGCTCATAAAAAGGCCTGCTATACGTTTGTTTCTGGAGACTACGGGAGAAACAAATTTGGGAAAGGGAACCTTACAAAACAATCCTACCGGATTCTGTGACCCATTGTTTATTTATGAGACGCTTTTTTTGGGCCAGAAACACTATTCATATCAAAAGGATGACAAGGTTAAGTGGGAGTTAACGTATGGTCTTGGATACTCTTTTCAACAAACGTTCAACAACAGGTTTCAAATAGAAAATAACCTGACAGGAAGCCGTCAGGGATTTGAATCCGGATTTAACGGACTTTTGGAATTCAATATGGACTATGCATTAGATAAGGGGGTCAGTTTTAACTTGGGTTCCAAAGCAGTTGTTCTTTCAAGAGAGAACATTTTTTCTCATTTTGATGAAGCCAGGAAATCAATCCTTCTCAATACTGGGATTTTTATCAGAAAAATCGGACTAGAATACAACTACCATTTTGTGCATGATTTGAATCTTTCCTTATTCTCCATGGTTGATCAATCTTTGATGTTGACTTTGAGGTTTTGATTATTTGACAAATCAATCATGTCTAACCAGTAACACCACATTTTCCACATGGTGTGTGTGAGGAAACATATCGACCGGATAAACCTCTTTTACAGTATATTGTTCCTGCATCAACTGAAGATCCCTTGCCTGGGTAGCCGGATTGCAGCTGACGTAGACAATTCTGTCGGGAGAGGCAGCCAGTATAGCCTCTATTACCCGGGCATCCATGCCGGCCCTGGGCGGGTCTGTGATGATGACATCCGGATGTCCGTTTTCAATGAAAAAGCCGGGAGTCAGAATATTTTTCATATCTCCGGCAAAGAAACTGGTATTTTGAATGCCGTTGTTTGCGGAATTAATTTTTGCATCTGAAATTGCTTCCGGAACGTACTCTATCCCAACAACTTTTTTGGCCTTGGCTGCAACAAAATTGGCAATAGTACCCGTTCCGGTGTAAAGGTCATAAACTATTTCACTGCCGGTAAGTCCCGCCATATTACGGGCAATTTTGTACAGTTCGTAAGCTTGTGCGGAGTTGGTCTGGTAGAATGATTTTGCTCCGACAATGAAGTTGAGTCCCTCCATCTCTTCAATAAGGTGATTCACTCCTTTGAAAATCAGTACTTCCTGGTCGGTGATTGTATCGTTTCCTTTTTCGTTGATGACATAAAGCAAAGAGGTAATCTGAGAAAAGCTCTTTGCTATAAAATTTAGTAAACCTTCCCGGGCATCTTTATCATCGTAAAAGAAAACCACGATAACCATCACCTCCCCTTTTGCATTGGAACGGATGGTAATGGTACGCAAAAATCCACTTCTGTTTCTCAGATCGAAGAAGGGAAGATCATGTTCCAGGGCATAATCACGAACAGCATTGCGTATCCCGTTCGATGGATCGGGTTGCAGCCAGCAGGTCCGGATGTCCATCACCTTGTCGAACATTCCCGGTATGTGAAATCCAAGCACATTCTGATCGTTGATCTCTATGCCGGATCGGATTTCTTCTTCAGAAAGCCAGCGTCGGTTCGAAAAAGTGAATTCAAGTTTGTTCCGGTAGTAGGTTGTTTCTTCCGATCCTTTGATGGGATGGAGTATCGGAATATTCACTTTTCCAATGCGGGTTAACTGATCTACTACTTGTTTCTGCTTGTAATAGAGTTGTTTCGCGTAGGGTAGATATTGCCATTTACAACCTCCGCAGAGTTCAAAATGCTGACAAAAAGCATCGGTACGATCAGTTGAGGATTTCCGAATTCTGACAACCTTCCCCTCCATGTATTTTTCTCTCTTTTTTGTAACCTGAATATCAACTACATCGCCCGGGATCACATTCGTGGTAAAAACCACGATACCATCCACCCTGCCAATAGCTTTTCCTTCGGCACCTGCATCCAGAATCTCAACGTTTTCTAAAAGAGGCATTTTTTTTGTTCTTCTTCCCACAACCATAATTTTTATTTTTAGAAGCTGCTCCAGTTGATCTCATCGGGCGGACTCCATTTTCCCTGGGCTCGCAAAACTTGTTCAATTACGTCTCTTACGCATCCTTCACCTCCGTTACGATGTGAGATATAGGATGAGATTTCTTTGATTTCGGGAGCGGCATCGTTGGGACAGACCGCCAAACCTGCCATTGCCATCACGGTGTAATCCGGGATATCGTCACCCATGTAAAGAATCTCGTCTGCTGTAAGTCTGTTTTTTTCGAGAAAGTCGTGTAAACATGGTACTTTGTCCAGCGTTCCCATGTAAATATATGAGATCCCAAGCTTTTCAAGCCGTCCTCTGGTTTCCCTGGTCTTGCCCCCTGTGATGATGCCGATTGGATAACCAGAGCGCAGGGCGAACATGATGGCATAACCATCTTTCATGTTGGCAGTTCGGATTGGATCGCCATACGGGGAGAGGCTGATTACGTTGTGTGAAAGTACACCATCCACATCGAAAACAAAACCTTTGATTTTATTTAATTCCTCTTTAAAAAATGCCATATTATTGTTTCAAGTTCTTGATATCTATGCTGATAAGATTGTATAATTGTTGCCATGCAGGATGTTGTTTCAGTAATATCAGATGTTGTTCCAGAATTTGTTGGCTATCCCTGACAGCAGGACCAGTCTGGGCTTCAGGTGGTGAAAGCAGTATTGCCTTGTTTGCTGTTTCGAGGATGAGTGGCTGGAGCATTTCAAAATCAAGTTGATATTCCAGAAGTAATTTTTCGCCAATGGAATAAAAATGGTTGACAAAGTTACATACAAAAACCGCTGCCAGATGAAGTTGCCTGCGTTTAGCTGAATCAATCTGATAAACCTTATCTGAAAGAATATTGGCCAGTATGCTCAGCGTTTTCAGGTTTTCTGCATTGTTTGCTTCGATACAGAATGGCACAGTACTGAAATCCACCTCTTTTTGTTTGGACAGTGTTTGCAGTGGATAGAAAACGCCAAAATTTTCTGAAACATTGGAAAGAATATCAATGGATACACTTCCTGACGTATGGACAACCAGTTGTTTCCTGATGCCGGAGCCTGAAAGTACTTCAGGAATAGCATCTTCAGATACTGCAAGAATGTAAAGATCAGCATCCAGTCTGATCTCTTCCCTGGAAGTTGTAAAGCTGCAACCCAGCAGACCTGATAATTGGGAACCACTTGTTTCAGAACGTCCAAAAACCTGAATAATTTCTACCTGTTTGCTACGAAGAGAAATTCCAAGACGTGTAGCTAAATTTCCTGTACCGAGTAATACGATTCGCATTCACTGTTTTTTTTTGCAAAAATAGGGTAATTATCATTAAATCGTTAAGTTATAAAGTTTAACTTTGCAGGCAATTTTTAAGGGAAACAATTTTCAAATCAAATATTTATTTTATGACGAAGTATGTTTATACGTTTGGCAACGGCCAGGCTGAAGGTCGTGCAGAGATGAAAAATTTGCTGGGTGGCAAAGGCGCCAACCTGGCAGAGATGAATCTGATCGGTGTTCCTGTTCCCCCTGGATTCACCATTACCACAGATGTTTGTACAGAGTTTACCTCAAAAGGAAGAAAAGCCGCATTTGATCTGATTGAAAAAGATGTGCAGGCAGCTGTAGCATACATCGAAAATATTACAGGAACAAAATTCGGTTCCAAAGAGAATCCATGTCTTGTTTCTGTTCGTTCCGGTGCCAGGGCATCCATGCCCGGTATGATGGACACGATCCTTAACCTGGGATTAAATGATCTTGCGGTGGAAGGTATCGCACTGAAATCTGGCAATCCGCGTTTTGCCTGGGATTCCTACCGCCGGTTTGTACAGATGTACGGAGACGTCGTTTTGGGTATGAAGCCTCACAGCAAAACTGATATTGATCCTTTTGAGGAGATCATTGAACACATGAAAGAGGAAGTTGGTATCAAAGAAGACACCGACTTCACCGTTGATAACCTTAAAACATTGGTTCTTCGATTTAAAGCAGCTGTATTAAAGGTGACTGGTAAAGATTTCCCGGTTGATCCATGGGAGCAGCTATGGGGTGCTGTTGCTGCTGTATTCGAAAGCTGGATGAACGACAGGGCGATATATTACAGGAGACTCAATAATATCCCGGTCGAATGGGGTACAGCTGTGAACGTACAAGCGATGGTTTTTGGCAATATGGGCGGTAATTCTGCTACTGGTGTTGGTTTTACGCGTGACGCTTCAACAGGTGAGAATATGTTTATAGGAGAATACCTGATCAATGCGCAAGGAGAAGATGTTGTAGCCGGAATTCGGACTCCACAACAGATTACCAAAATCGGATCACAGCGCTGGGCTGAACTGCAAAATGTATCTGAGGAAGAACGGGCTTCCAAATTCCCATCTCTGGAGGAGACCATGCCAAAAGCATACAGCCAGCTGATGGAGATCCAGGAAAAACTGGAGAATCACTACAAAGATATGCAGGACATCGAGTTTACCATTCAGGATGGAAAATTGTGGTTATTGCAAACCCGTAACGGCAAACGCACGGGTGCAGCCATGTTGAAAATTGCTGTTGACCTCCTTGGTGAAGGTAAAATCGACGAAAAAGCTGCTATGTTGCGTGTTGAACCTAATAAACTGGATGAACTTCTGCACCCTGTTTTTGATGTTAATGCACTTAAGACAGCTTTGTTGATAAGCAAAGGACTTCCTGCATCTCCGGGTGCAGCTACCGGACAGATTGTCTTCTTTGCTGATGAGGCAAAAAATTATGAAAACTCAATCCTGGTAAGAATTGAGACCTCTCCTGAAGATCTGGAGGGAATGAATATTGCACGTGGTATCCTGACAGCCCGCGGAGGTATGACTTCGCATGCTGCAGTTGTTGCACGGGGTATGGGAAAATGTTGTGTTTCAGGTGCCGGTACGTTGAGGATCAATTACAAGACCCGTACCATGGAAGCCGGTGGCAAAATTTACAACGAAGGCGACTGGATCTCTCTGAACGGTTCAACAGGTGAAGTTTTTGACGGGAAAGTAAAAACACAGGAAGCTACCATCAGTGATGATTTTGCCAAGATCATGGAACTGGCAGATAAATTTACCCGTATGTCTGTTCGTACAAATGCGGATACTCCTCATGATGCACAGGTCGCCCGTCAGTTTGGAGCCAGGGGAATCGGTCTTTGCCGTACAGAACACATGTTCTTTGAAGGAGCACGTATCAAAGCGATGCGCGAGATGATCCTTTCGTCAAGCATGGAAGGAAGAAAAGAGGCCTTGGCGAAATTGCTTCCTTACCAGCGTGCCGATTTTGAAGGAATCTTCGAAGCAATGGCTGGATTTGGCGTAACGGTTCGCTTGTTGGATCCGCCATTGCATGAATTTGTTCCTCACGAAACAGCGATGCAACAAGAGCTTGCTGATGAGATGGGAATTACCCTGGACCAGATCAAACTCAAAGTTCATGATCTGGAAGAGTTCAATCCGATGTTGGGTCACCGTGGATGCCGACTGGGTATTACTTATCCGGAAATTACAGAGATGCAGGCCCGTGCCATCATCGAAGCGGCCCTTAACCTTAAAGCCAGAGGCGTGGATGCACGTCCGGAGATTATGGTACCACTGGTTGGCACAATCGCCGAGCTTAAAAATCAGACAGAAGTAATCCATTCAACGGTCCGCAAGGTATTCGCGGAAAGAAACGATAAAATTGATTACCTGGTCGGAACCATGATTGAAGTCCCCAGGGCTGCACTTACCGCAGAGGTAATTGCCAACGAGGCTGACTTCTTCTCATTCGGTACCAATGACCTTACGCAGATGACCATGGGATTCTCCCGCGATGATGCAGGTAAATTCCTTCCTGATTACCTGGACAGAGGAATTCTGAAACATGATCCTTTCCAGATCCTTGATCAGCAAGGTGTTGGATTGCTGGTTGAGATGGGAGTTACCAAAGGTCGTTCAACCAAGCCTGGACTAAAAATAGGAATCTGCGGCGAGCATGGCGGAGAACCAAGCTCAGTCGAATTCTGCGACAAAGTCGGTTTAGACTATGTTAGTTGCTCTCCTTTCCGTGTACCAATTGCACGCCTGGCAGCTGCTCAGGCCAATGTAAAAAAGAATGCATAGGAATGTGATTTAGATTTTTTTACTTGTAAGTGATCTAAATTGTAATAATTACAAAAAAAGGGGGTCTTAACGGACTCCTTTTTTCATATTTACGATCTGTTTTTTCTTATTTTTGCTGAACTATTTGGGCGTTATGTTTATGAAGAAGTGCAATTGATTATATCTTGTATTTTATTTGCTCAGGATTTTATAACAGTTAAATAGCCTATCAGAATTTTTAATTTTTCATTATTTATTACGCTATGATTGAACAATTGAAGAAGACTATATTTTCCATTTCTACTGCAGGTTTTGGCTTGCTTTTACTTGCCGTAATTCTTGGATTTGCCACTTTTGTTGAGAGTGCGCACGGAGCTGAAGCTGCTAAAGCATTGGTTTACGGATCATACTGGTTTGAATTGTTACTGGTATTTTTATCTGTTTCCATGACCGTAATTTATTTCCGGAAGAAATTGTACAGAAAAGAAAAAATGACGGTCGGACTTTTTCATCTTGCTTTTATTTTGATGATCATTGGAGCAGGAGTAACCAGGTACGTTGGTGAGGAGGGAGTTATTCACATCAGGGAAGGTGAGTCATCTTCTGAATTAATTACTTCTGACCAGTATTTTCATATGTTGCTGTCAAAAGGAGATCAGAATCTTGAGGCAGAGCAAAAAGTATTATTGACACCCTACTCAGAGAATGCAATCAGTGCCACCTTTGAAATTGAAGGAAAGAAGCTGAAAGTCAGATCTGTAGAATTCCTTATGAATGTCGGTTCAGGCAGTCAGCCAGGATCCTCCATGGGGAATATGAAGCAGGGGAAAGGAGCCAGGATTCGCCTGTCTGATGGATTAAAAGAAGAATTTGTTACTGTTGTTATCAGTGATGAAGGCGAACCTTCATCGTTAAAGGGTCAGTTTGACGGCGCTGATTATGAAATGTGGATTGGTCCAAAAGTTCAATCATTGCCATTCGCTATACATTTAAAGGATTTTCAATTGGCTCGTTACCCTGGATCCATGAGTCCTTCTTCTTACAAAAGTGAGGTTACCTTGATAGACAAAGAAAAGGGCGTCAATATGGACTTCTCTATTTATATGAACAATGTCTTGAAGCACAGGGGTTATCGTTTCTACCAGTCTTCCTTTGACCAGGATGAAAAGGGAACCATACTCTCAGTTAATAAGGATATGCCCGGTACGATTCTTACCTACATTGGATACTTTCTTTTATTCACCGCGATTCTCCTGTCTATTTTCAATAAAAAAAGCCATTTCTATCGCCTGATGGAGAAAGCTTCCAGGCCGGTTTCAGCTATGATGCTGTTTATTCTGCTATTCTGTGCCGGACAGACAATAGGAGCTGAAGTCCCGAAACAGGCAGCCAAAGAGTTTGCCGAAGTCTGGGTTCAGGGACATGATGGCAGGGTAAAACCATTCAGTACGCTGGCCTATGAGGTCGTAATGAAGATCTCCAGAGAGGAGAAATTAAATGGGTTATCTCCGGAACAGGCAGTATTGAGTATGATTGCATATCCCGAAGAATGGCAAAAAATTCCGATGATCGTCCTTTCCGAAAAGAAGATTGAACAGCTTCTCGGACTCTCCTCAGGGAAAGCCTCATTTGCTGATTTCTTTGATGCCCAGGGCAATTATAAGATGATGAAAGTGGTTGGCGAAGCCTACGCAAAACAGCCTTCCCAGCGTGGAACGTTTGACAACGCCATCATCAAGGTGGACGACAGGCTCAATGTCGCATACCTGGTGTTCAAAGGAGAAATGCTGCGGTTATTTCCTTCGACAGACAAGAAGAATACAACATGGGAAGATCTTGCCACTGCACCTGCGTCAACGTCCGGAGCCATGATGAGCAAAGTCTTTTCTGATTATATCAACGCTGTGCAGAACAACGATGCCTCACGTCAGAAAGCTGATCTCGCCTTAATAGCACAGTTTCAGAATAAGCTCGGATCAGACATCATTCCTGCTGCCGCCAAGGGGAAACTGGAAATTCTTTACAATCACGTGAATATTTTCAAAAATCTCTCATCCCTCTATCTGCTGACAGGGCTGATTTTGATGATATTCTACTTCAGAGCCCTGCTCACTACCGGTTCGATGAGTCATAAAGTTGCTTTATATACAGGCTGGATTTTTGTTGCAGGGTTTTTTCTGCATTCAATTGGCCTGATTACCCGTGGATATATTGCAGGGCATATGCCATGGAGTGATGGCTACGAATCCATGATCTACATTGCATGGGCGGGTATGCTGGCAGGATTAATCTTTGCCAGAAGGAATCCAATGGTCATGGGTGCAGCTGCCTTGCTTTCCGGACTCACCCTGTTTGTTGCACAGATGAGTTGGTTGAATCCTGAGATTACGAATTTGGTGCCAGTATTGAAATCATACTGGCTCGCCATCCACGTTGCAGTTATCACCGCCAGCTATGGATTTCTTGGTGTTAGTGCCATCATTGGATTGCTGAATCTACTCCTGGCCAGTTTGGTGAAACCAAAGAGCAGAGAGCGGGTCCAGCGCAATATCCGCCATATGACATGGATCAATGAGGCTGCGATGACTCTGGGCTTATACCTTCTTACCATCGGGACATTCCTTGGGGCAATCTGGGCCAACGAATCATGGGGAAGATACTGGGGATGGGATCCTAAAGAGACCTGGTCTCTCGTAACTATTCTTGTTTATGCATTCATTGTTCATATGCGTATGATGCCCGGGTACAGGGGATGGTTTGCGCTGAATCTCGCTTCGGTAGCCGGTTTCTTCAGCGTTCTGATGACCTATTTGGGCGTAAACTATTATCTTTCAGGCCTTCATTCCTACGGTAGTGGCAGTGCCTCTTCCTTCCCTGTTGCTTTGATCGTTGTGATCGTTGTGGTTGGAGGTGTAGCCTGGAAAGCCTACAACAATCATTCAAAAATTGATCTAAAAGAAGATTAATTATTCCAAAATCTTCCAGCATTCATCTCTCATGTCTCATATCTCATATCTCATATCTTATAACTCATAATTCTCTTACCATGAAGTCTATTTATTACTTAATTATTGCATTGGCCTTATTAACAGGCTGTAACAATGCAACCGTCAAAAAATCGTCCAATAAACCTGCCGCACAAACTGAGGCTACTTTGCCGGATATGCATACTGTCATAGCCAAAGATGTTATCCAGAGTTCCGGATACACCTATTTGTTGCTAACCGAAGGAGACAAAGAGTACTGGGCTGCCGTTACACGTTTCGAGGCAGAAAAGGGTAAAACATATTATTACAAATCCGGTATGGAGATGCAAAATTTCAAGAGCAAAGAGCTGAACCGCGTATTTGAAAGTATTCAGTTTATTATGGAATTCAGCGATCAGCCAATTCAGGAAAAAAAACCGGAAGCACTTAAAACCACCGGTAAGCAATATCTTGGGAAAGTTGATGGAATAAAAGTTGAGCCTGTCAGTGGCGGAGTGAAACTATCCGAGATTTTTGCCAACAAAAGCAACTTTGCAGGCAAAAAAGTAAAAATTACCGGGCAGGTCATTAAATTCAGTCCGGAAATCATGAATAAGAACTGGGTTCATCTTCAGGATGGCTCCGAGGCAAATGGAATTTATGATCTGACTGTGACCACAATGGATACCGTTGCAGTAGGATCAGTTGTCACCTTTGAAGGGGTGATTGCTGTTGACAAAGATTTTGGATATGGGTACAAGTACGATATTCTTATGGAGGAATCCAAAGTAGTTAAGTAGGTAACAGATCTATCGTCATTCCTGAATTTCTATTGCACAGAGAAGCCACAGATTTTTTCTGTGGCTTCTCTGTGCAATAATATTGTAGATTTGCATGGAATGAAATAAACTGCATATGACTAACTACAAAGTTTACGGGTACCGTTGGGTAATGCTGGCGATATTTATGGTGATGGTTGCTGTCAACCAGTTGTTGTGGATTACTTTTGCCCCGATAACCGTGGATGCTGCCATTTTTTTCAAGGTGTCTGATTTGATGATTGGCATGCTGTCTATGTCATTCATGATCGTATACATGGTTGTTTCAATTCCTGCATCCTGGGTGATCGACACATATGGAATAAAAGTTGGAGCTGGAATCGGAGCACTGCTTACAGGTTCTTTTGGTTTGATGAGAGGCATGGCAGGCGCTGATTTTAACCTGGTTATGGTCGCGCAGATTGGAATTGCCATTGGCCAGCCATTTCTTCTGAACTCCATCACCAAGTTATCTGCCAGATGGTTCCCGCTTAAAGAAAGGGCTACCGCAGCAGGCTTGGGCACTTTGTCCATGTATATCGGTATTCTCCTGGGGATGGTGCTAACCCCTATTCTTTTTGCTTCAAAAGGTCTCAGCGGAATGATGAGCTTATATGGCATTATTTCGGCTGCGATTGCCATAATATTTCTTGTTTTCTCGAAAGACGCGCCACCAACGCCCCCCTGTGAAGCCCACGGGGAAGAGCGCGCCCTGGCTCTTGACGGTTTTAGATTAATGTTCAAATCAAGAGATTTCTGGTTACTCATGGTTATCTTTTTCATCGGACTTGGAGTCTTTAACAGTGTGACAACATGGATTGAAAATATCCTGATGCCAAGAGGTTTTACGGCCTCTCAGGCCGGGAATACTGGTGGTATTATGATTGCCGGAGGAATTCTTGGTGCCTTGATAATGCCATTTCTATCGGATTACTACAGGAGAAGGACTCCTTTTATCATGATTGCATTGGCAGGTGCGTCAATAGGACTGATTGGAATAACATTTGCTACCAATTATACCCTGCTTTTAGCCTCTGGTGCCTTGCTGGGATTTTTCCTGCTAAGTTCCGGTCCCATTGGCTTTCAGTATGGCGCCGAAATTACCTATCCGGCTTCTGAAGGTGCATCGAATGGATGGCTTCTGCTGATGGGGCAAGTATCTGGCATCGCTTTTATTTTTGGCATGGATGGTCTGAAATCACAAGTATCAGGATCCATGGCCAATCCTTTGACAGGAATGATTTTATTAATGATCATTGCCCTGGTAATCTCCTCCCGACTCAAGGAGTCTAAAATATTGACAAATAATGAATTGGTGTTAAATCCTGATTTACAGGTCAAAACTGTTCCCGTAAAAACCGTTGATCAGAAGTTCCATGCAAAAAAATAAACCTGGTTTAAATCTGAAATCCCCGGCTCTAAGGAGGATTGTACCAATATTTATTCTTTTGATATTTTCTGCCACCATCGTCTGCTCGCAGGAACTCCCTGATTCAATTGTAAAACAGCGGGTCTTTTTTTTACAAAAAAGTTTAAAAAGTGACCAACGAGGAACGAAGCAATGGTGGTACAGCTGGTTTGCCGGTTATGGGGTTGCAACGATCGGGCAGGCAGTGATTTATTCATCCAGTGATGACAAAACTACCAGACAAGATATGGCTGTTGGCGCAGTCACAACATTAACTGGTTTCTTCGGACAATTTGTCTCACCTTTTCAGCCTGTTTCATTTACCGAAAAGCTGGATCAGTTGCCTGCAGGGAATCCTGCAGAACGGCAGGATAAAATGTCTCAAATGGAAATTTTCCTGGCAGATCGGGCAGCCATGGAAATTAAAGCAAGAAGATGGAAGGCTCACCTGCTGCCAACAGCTGTAAATCTGGCCAGCGGGATGATAACCTGGCTGGCATTTGACCGGACAGTCTGGGATGGTGTTGCAAATTTCGCACTAAATTGTGTCGTTACAGAGGCTCAGATATGGTCACAACCCATCCGGGCCAGGAAAGAGCTCAAGCACTATAACACACAATTTGGATCGCAAAATATCGTCATGCATTTGTCCAGGGAAATTAAATGGAATTTGATTGTCTCTTTAAAAGGGGCAGGTGTCCGAATGGTTTTTTAGTTCTGATTTTTCTTGCCGGAGGTCATTTTTGTCTCCCTGTTCATCTCGAAGATATCTGTGCTGATGGAGTAGTCGCCGATCAGGTGTTTACAGAAGTAATCGGCTTTCAACCAGAAAGCATATTCTGTAAAATCACCGTATGCATGACGTTGTCCGGGCATCATAAAGAAATCGAAGCGCTTGTTCGCCCTGATCAATGCATTGGCCATGCGAATGGTATTTCCGGGATGAACATTGTCATCGATGTCCCCGGTAATCAGCAATAATTTGCCTTTCAGGTTTTTAGCCAGCTCCGTGTTTTTTTCAATCTCGTACAGGAACTGCGTTTCCCCTTCGTCGTTCACTTTTTCCCTGACGCCCTGGTGCGTCTCGCTCCACCATCGGTTATAGATGTTGTTCTCGTGGTTTCCGGAGGAGGAGACAGCTACTTTATAAAAATCAGGGTATTGGCATAATGCGGCAGTAGACATGAAGCCTCCGCCCGAATGTCCGGTTATTCCAACCTTGGTGATATCAATAAATTTATACTTGTCGGCCAGTTGTTCGGCAACGTATTTTTTGTCGGCCAGACCATAATCCCTTAAATCACCGTAGCCGTAATTGTGGTACCACTTGGAGCGGTTCGGGTTTCCACCCCTGTTGCCCAGGGTGATGACGATGAAACCAAGTTGTGCAAGGCGGTCGGTCCTGTCCATTTTGCCCGAAAATGCGATATTCACAGCTTCTGTCTGAGGTCCGGGATATACATATTCGATGAGCGGGTACATTTTTGTCGAATCAAAATCAAATGGTTTGTACATGACACCAAAAATGTCGGTTATCCCATCGGCTGCTTTGGCTTTAAACGGTTCCGGGAACTTGTATCCTGCAGCAAACAGGTTTATCAGATCTGCAGAAGCCAGTTTCATCACCAGTTTTCCGGTATTGTCCCTGATTTCAGACTGAGGTGCGGTGTTGACCCTTGAATAGGTATTGATAAAATACCGGAAGGAATCGCTCATGTCCATGTTGTGGGTGAAATTTCCCGGGTTCAGAAGTTGCAAGCCGGTTCCATCCAGATTGATTCTGTACAAGTGCTCATAGTAGGTGTTTTCGTCTGTTTCATGCCCGTTGGCTACAAAATAGAGTACCCTGGTTTTTTCATCCACTTTAACGATCTCTCCACAATGCCAGGGGCCGGATGTGATTTGATTCTTCAGTGTTCCATTTTCGTCATACAGATAATAGTGACCCCAGCCATCCCGTTCCGACCAGTGAATAAGTTCTTTCCCCTTGCCAACAGTGTACAATCTTTTTGTTTCAATGTAGGTATTCATCCTCTCTTCAATCAAAACCTTTGTATCCCCTGTCTCTGTATTGACAGTACATATATCTGTCCGGTACAAATCCCGGCTTTTACGTGTAATATAAATTTTGTCAGATGTTTCTGACAGCCATGTTGAGGGTACATAATCTTCCAGCCTTTCCTTGTTGGTAAGATTGGCCCGATAGATTGAAAGAGTCTGATCTTTAAACTGATATACGGCTATTTTTTTGCCCTCTTTTGTATTTATATCAAAAATCCACAATTCATCCTGCGGTGCATTCTTCTCACCCGGCATCTGGTATTTATACGTCTGCAGTTCCGGACGCGGATCTTTCAGTACATCTACTACCCATAATGCTTTCACTTTCCTGCTGTCGCTTCTGATCATCGCAAACTTGCGGGAGTCCCTTGACCAGCTGATAAAGGCATCTTTTCTCTTATTCTTCTCTTCTTTGGTTTTTTTATCGTCATCATTTTCCAACGCAGTATAACCACCGCCGAATGCGTAGTCCTTCACACCGTCTTTCGTTAGCTGATGTTCAATGACGGTACTGTCCTTCTCATCCTTTTTTGCTTTCCCGTAGTTTTCCTTATCCATCCACCAGAGGTTGTAATCGCGTGAAAAGAGAATATATTCTCCGTTGGGAGATATGTTGGCCCAATCGGGGTTGTCCTTTTCTTCTTTCCAATCCTTTATTTCATAAAGTTCGCCTGATTTGAGGCTGTACTCCAGATGAAATATTTTCTTCCTGACCTTCTCCTTTTCTTTGTCATTTCCGGCCTTGGTCTCCTTTTTCAGCTGTGTGCCACTTTTGGCAACAACAGTCGAATCTTTCGCGGATGAAGCAACGTCTTGTTTTTTCTTTTCCTCGTCCTGACTACTGGTCACATCAAACTGAAAAACACTTTCGTCCTTCTTAAATTTGGGTTTGATCGGAGGCAGATGTTGCCAGTCATAAGGATCCCTGGTAATTTTTGTCAGCATGGCAGCCATCTTATGGTTATCAAACAGAAATACTTTGGTGCGCTTATCAAGATCAACCAAATACCAGGTCACTCCTTCCGAAGTGGTATCGGCATACCAGAACTGATCTCCGGTTTTCAGCCACTTAGGTGTTACAGAAGTACTAAATACCATCTTTTTTATCTTGTTTGGCGAAAACCTTTCTGCCAAACGATAGTCAGCATTTTCAACTGGTTTATTTTGAGCAGATAGCTCTGGACCAACCAGTACAAAGATAAAAGCAACAAACAAAGGGAACAGATTTTTTCTGGTCATGATTTTTTTCAAAATGTTTATTTATGAATCCTTTGGCAATAGTTTGGAATTGCCCTGGATTAAAGATTCTTAACAAATTCCAAAATTTCCTTATCTGAAATGTTAGCTTGTTCGGATTTGTCGTAAATTGTTATCAGATAAATCGTTGTATTGATAATCTGTAGATGGGTAATAATCCTTGCCCCTCCAGATTTTCCTTTCCCTTTACTTTCAATTGCTAACCTAATTTTAAAGCATTCATTTCCAATTTGAATACCTTGTTTGGGATCATTTGAAAGTGAATCAAATAATGCCTCCAGGTCTTGTTTTAAAGACGGGTATTTTTTTAAGAGATGTTTGGCTTGCTTTTTAAATTTCGAGGTAACAACGACCTTAAAGTTCATTGAGGAAGTCTTTTGAAGATTGCAGTTTTACTTTCCCTTCTTTGGCTAATTTTACCTCCTCAACAGAATCTTTTAGGTCACCAAAGAAGGCTTTCTTATCACGCAATCTTTCTAGTTCTTTCAGCTCCTTTTGAATTTTAAGCCAATCATTCATCGGTAATTGCACTGCGCTTTTGTGGCCTTTATGGTCCGTAATATATTGTAGTACCATGGTAATTGACTTTAAATAACTTTCACAACAAAGATAAAAATTTTGTTGAAGCAATCCAGGATTTCAAATACTGGAGATAAATATTGCAATCCAATAACTGACCTAAATAAAATTAAGGAATCAATTTCTGTTTGGTAGGGGTCTCTCCTTTGCAGAAGGGGAAAAGAAGTGTGATTTTATTTTGAAACGAATTCATGGATTTTTTTTGCAGCATCCCTGCCTGAACGGATGGCATGAACAACAAGACTGGCACCGCGGGTAGCATCTCCGGCAACAAATACTTTATCGACGCTTGTAGCAAAGTTTTTTGCATTGACATTCCCCCGGGCATCGTAATCCACTTTCAGGTTGTCAAGAAGTCCCTCATGAACAGGCGAGACAAATCCGAGTGACAACATGACCAGATCTGCTTCTATGATCTCTTCCGTACCCGGAATCTCCCGCATGGTCATCAGACCCTTGTTTTTTGTCCATTCCACTTTAACCACCTCTACCGCTTTTAATACACCATTTTCACCGATAAAGCGACGGGTATTCAAAGACCAGCGTCTTTCGCATCCTTCGAGATGTGAACTTGAAGTACGCAGTGTATTGGGCCAGAAAGGCCAAGGGTTGTCCCCGGTTCTTTTCTCAGAAGGTTTATCCAGTATCTCTATTTGTGTAACAGACGAAGCTTTTTGACGAATGGCTGTTCCAACACAGTCTGAGCCGGTGTCTCCTCCTCCGATTACAAGAACCTTCTTGTCTTTGGCATGAATTCGGATAGAATCCGGGATATTCTCGCCTTTGACTACTTTATTTTGTTGTACGAGGAAATCCATGGCAAAATAGACACCGGTCAATTCACGTCCGGGTGTTGTTTTCAGATCGCGGGGTTGCATTGCACCGCAGGCGATACAGACGGCATCAAAATCAGACAGAAGTTTCTGTTCTGATATATGCTCTCCAACTTTGATATTGGTTTTGAAAATGACCCCTTCTTTTGCGAAAATATCTACCCTGCGATCTATGACTCCTTTGTTTAGTTTAAAATCAGGAATACCATAGCGGAGTAAACCTCCGATTTCGTTGTCCTGCTCAAATACTGTAACAGTATGACCTGTTTGATTCAGTAAGTCTGCCACAGACAATCCGGCCGGACCGGAACCTACCACAGCAATTTCTTTACCGGTTCTTTTTTGAGGAATGTTTGGATGAACCAGGTTCAGATCAAATGCGTGCTCAACAACTGAACATTCATTTTCACGAATGGTAACCGATTCATCGTGTATTGCCAGAACGCATGACTTTTCGCATGGAGCAGGACAGACTCTTCCTGTAAACTCCGGAAAGCTGTTGGTCTTGGTAAGAATACTGTAGGCTTCTTCCCACTTTCCGAGGTACACCGCGTCCTGCCATTCCGGGATGTTGCTTCCGACAGGACAAGCCCAGTGGCAAAAAGGTACTCCACAATCCATGCACCTCGATGCCTGGTCGATTCGATCCTGTTCATTCAATGTTTGCTCTACTTCCCCAAAATCACCTATGCGATCATTGATGGGCCTATACCCGCCAATCTTTCTTTCTATCTCGATAAAACCTTTTGGATTTCCCATTTTACTTGCAATTTATTCTCTTATTTCAAAAAAGCTATTAGCTGTTAGCTGTTAGCATTTAGCTTTTTAAATATTTCTAAGTACTTAAAAAATAAATATATAGACTTTTACTAATAGCTAACAGCTAATAGCCAACAGCCTTCCCCTTAATTCCTGATATTCGGAGCATCTTCTGCCATTTCCAGTTTCCGCTTTACCTCTTTCAGTTTTGCTTCATTTAATACTTTTTTGTATTCCAGCGGAATAATCTTAACGAATTTTGGAAGAAACTCCTCCCAATTTGTCAATATTTTTTCGGCCAGAAGACTTTGCGTATAGAGCAAATGTTTTTGAATCAGCTCCTGAAGCTCCTGGATATCAGCCTTGTCCTCAACAGGACCTAGTTCAACCAGGCCCGTATTGCAATAATAATCGAAATCACCATTTTCATCCAAAACATAGGCAATTCCACCACTCATACCCGCTGCAAAATTGCGTCCCGTAGTACCCAGGACAACTGTTCTGCCTCCGGTCATGTATTCGCAGCAGTGGTCGCCGGTGCCTTCCACAACAGCTTTTGCCCCTGAATTTCTGACGCAAAAACGTTCTCCTGCAACGCCCTTGATATATACCTCACCGCTCGTTGCACCATACAAGGTTGTGTTTCCGACGATGATGTTTTTATGAGGTTCAAAAGTTGAACCAACAGGAGGTACAACGATAATTTTACCTCCCGATAAACCTTTACCGAGGTAGTCGTTTGAATCACCTTCCAGTCGGAAAGAGACTCCTTTTACAAGAAAGCCGCCAAAACTTTGTCCGGCTGAACCTTTAAAAGTGCAGTTGATGGTATCTTTTGGTAATCCTGCTTCTCCATACCTTTTGGAAATTACGCCCGAGAGCATTGCTCCCGTGGTCCGCATGACATTGTTGATGTTGTGGCCAATCCAAACTTTTTCACCGCTTTTAATTGCTTTGTTTGCCTCACGAATCAGGGTGCGATCCAGCACATCATCAAGATCTTTGGTGTTGGGATGGGTGTTCCGGATCGGATAAGTCTTGGCTTCTTCGGGCAGATACAGAAATTTGGAGAAATTGACATTCTTCATTTTCCAGTTTGTCACATCCGGATTGACTTCCAGCAAGTCGGCACGGCCGACCAGTTCATCAAAAGTGCGTACACCAATTTCTGCCATATATTCACGGATTTCCCTGGCAATAAAATGGAAATAATTGATGACATATTGTGAACGGCCGAGGAATCTTTTGCGCAGATTTTTGTTTTGTGTGGCTATTCCTGCAGGACAAGTATTCAGGTGGCACTTGCGCATCATGATGCATCCCAGGGATATGAGAGCTCCGGTAGAGAAGCCAAATTCTTCGGCTCCCAGCAAGCCCATGATAACTACATCCCGGCCGGTTTTAAGCTGTCCGTCTACCTGCAATTTAACCCTGCCGCGCAGATTATTCATTACCAATGTCTGTTGTGTTTCGGCAATGCCAAATTCAGCAGGTAAGCCTGCATGTTTGATTGAACTTGCCGGTGAAGCGCCTGTTCCACCTTCGCAACCACTAAGGATGATGATGTCTGCGAATCCTTTGGCAACGCCCGCAGCGATTGTACCTACACCTGTTTCAGAAACAAGTTTGACGGACACTTTGGCTTGGGGGTTGACATTTTTTAAATCAAATATCAACTGGGCCAAATCCTCGATAGAATAGATATCATGGTGAGGTGGCGGAGAAATCAGTGTAATGCCGGGAGTTGAATTACGGGTTTTGGCGATGATTTTATTCACCTTAAACCCGGGTAGCTGTCCGCCTTCTCCGGGTTTCGCACCCTGGGCGATTTTAATCTGCAGCTCCTCGGCATTCATCAGGTAATTGTTGGTTACGCCAAAACGTCCGGAGGCAATCTGTTTGATTTTTGAGTTTTTCTCTGAACCAAAACGTTCCGGATCTTCACCTCCTTCACCGGTGTTGCTGCGTCCACCGATTTCGTTCATGGCAACGGCCAGTGCTTCGTGGGCTTCTTTTGATATGGAACCATACGACATGGCACCGGTAACAAACCGTTTAAGAATAGCTTCTTCAGATTCAACCTCTTCCATTGGAATGGGATTACATTTCCATTGCAATGCACCCCTGACAAAAGCAGGTTTTCTGTTTTGCTGATCTACCAGACTGCTGAATTTTTTAAAGACATCATAGCTGTCTGTTTTTGTGGCCCACTGCAGCAATGCAATAGATTCAGGATTCCATGCGTGGTGCTCTCCGTCATTCCTGTAATGATATTCGCCGTTGCTTTCGAAAATTGTTTTTTTCTGTTCATTGTTGTAAGCCTCCTTGTGGAACATCACTGCTTCTGCGAATAGTTCCACGGAACCTACCCCGCTGATACGGGATGAAGTGCCTTTGAAATATTCATCGATCAGGGCATCGCTGACTCCTACTGCTTCAAAAAGCTGGGAACCATGGTAGGAACGAAGTGTGGATATGCCCATTTTGGAAAGAACTTTCAACAGACCTTTGTCGACTGCTTTGATATAGTTTTTACGAGCTTCGGCGTATGGAAGTTTGATCTCACCACCTTTTACAAGATGACTGATAGCGGCAAAGGCAAGATACGGATTGACGGCACTTGCTCCGTAACCCAATAACAGTGCGAAATGCATCACTTCACGCGGTTCAGCACTCTCTACCAGAATACCAATCTGCATCCGTTTTTTTGTCTTGATCAAATGGTGGTGAACAGCCGCGACGGAAAGCAGAGAAGGAATTGGAACCATATCTTCCGAGATCGTCCGGTCGGTGAGAATGATAAAATTTTTCTTTTCATCTACCGCCTTTTCGGCACTTTCCAACATTTTTATGAAGGCATTTTTGAATCCTTCCACTCCCTCACTGAGCGGGAAAACCATCGGGATGGTGGCATGGGTGAACTCCTCGCGCTTCATATCCTTGATCTTACCCAGGTCGGTATTGGTGATGATCGGGCTGTCAAACTTGATCAGTTTACAGTGGTTGGGTGTTTCATCCAGAATATTGCTGCTCAATGAACCGATATAGTTGGTCAGTGACATGACCAATCCTTCCCTGATCGGATCGATTGGCGGATTGGTTACCTGGGCGAACAACTGCCGGAAGTAGCTGTAAAAACGTTTGGGTTTATCAGAGAAAACTGCCAGGGGTGTGTCGTTTCCCATCGAACTTGTAGGTTCGTTGGCAGTTTCAGCCATCTCCTTAATTAAGACCTGCATGTCCTCTTTGCTGTACCCGAAAACTTTGCTGTAGATCCCAAACTGGTTGCCCATATTGGAGGGGACACGCTGCTTGACCACAATGTCTTCAAGCATTAATCTATTCTCCTTTAGCCAGTTGATGTATGGGTTTCTCCTGCTTAGATCTGCTTTTACCTCCTTGTCGGGGATCAGTATTCCCAACTGGGTATCTACCAGGAGCAATTTCCCCGGACGAAGCCGCCCTTTCTCTTTGATCTCTTCCGGACTAAAAACCTGAACCCCAACTTCAGAGCCCATTACGATCAGGTCGTTTTTGGTAATCACATACCTGGAAGGTCTCAGACCGTTGCGGTCGAGCGTGCCTCCAATATATCTCCCATCGGAAAAAACCATGGAGGCTGGCCCATCCCAGGGTTCCATCAAAGTAGAGTGGTATTCATAGAAGGCTTTCAGACTTTCCGGTATTGGATTCTTTTCATTGAATGATTCCGGAATCATCATGCACAAAGAGTGTGGCATGCTCCGACCCGACATATTCAGGAATTCAAGTGTATTGTCGAAGGAGGCAGAGTCTGATTTGCCTGGTTCTATAATTGGATATAGTTTGTCAATTTCATCACCAAACAACGCTGATTCCAGCAGTGATTCGCGGGCATGCATCCACTGACGGTTTCCCTTGATGGTATTGATCTCTCCGTTGTGCGCAATCATGCGGAAAGGCTGAGCCAAATCCCACGTAGGAAAAGTATTCGTGCTGAAGCGTGAATGAACCAATGCAATGGCACTCTTCATTTCGGGATGAGTCAGATCCTTAAAATAATCTCTCAGCTGACTGGGTGTAAACATCCCTTTGTAGATCATTATTTTACTTGAAAAACTAGGAAGGTAGAAGCTATTCTTTCCTGCAAGTTTTGATTGCCTTACAGTTCTTTCAGCCTGTTTTCTAGCCAGATATAGCTTTCTTTCCAGCACATCCTGCTCATAATTTCCCTTGACAAAAACCTGGCGGATCATCGGCTCTGTACTTCGGGCAATCTCTCCGATGACAGACCCATCAACAGGCACTTTACGCCAGGCAATCAAACTTAAACCTTCGGCTTCAATGTAACGGTTCAGTACTTCCACACAATAATCAGCTTCCTCTTCCACAACAGGAAGAAACACAAGTCCTGCCCCATAACGACCAGGTTCAGGAAGGGCAATACCCTGAGAAAGAAAGAAATCATGTGGCATTTGCAATAGAATGCCTGCCCCATCTCCGGTTTTATTGTCGGAGCTTGTTGCCCCGCGATGGTCCATATTGAGTAAAACAGTTAAGCCACGCTGTACAATATCATGTGATTTAGCTCCTTTGATGTGAGCAACGAATCCAATTCCGCAGGCATCATGTTCGTAAGCCGGATCATATAATCCTACAGGTATTGGGAATTTCTTGTGTTCCATAACACTTTCAAATTGAGTTGGTGTTTAAGAGTATGCTATAATTTTAAATCTCTCTTTATTTTAATAAAAAAATAATAAGATGTAAGAAAAATAGCAATAAAAATTGATATTCGAAAGCAAAAATAGCGTTTTATTTTATTTTTCCAAGTAAATACCCTATCATAGATAAGGATTATTATTGCAGGAAAATGAAATTCAGCTAAAATTTGCATTTAAGCTGTTGGATTTGAATTAATTAATATTCAGGTTAAAAGAATATTAAATTTTAATCTGATTCAGAGGAAAAGGCAAGGTGAAGAATTTCCTAAAAGGGATCTCCTCAGGCTTTCAGGAGTGCCTCAATGGCAAGTGAGGCCTTTTCGAAATTAAATTGAGAAACAATCTGTCTCATTTTGGCTTCAATCCGGTCAAGCGACAGGTTCCCAATACTGCCGATATGGGTATGGTGAATGGTTTTGTCCGGATTAAACTGATTGTTTTCAATGGATGCTCCTACTTCGCGATATGCATCCCTGAAAGGAAGGCCGGAAAGAACCAGACGGTTCACCTCTTCAACGCTATACAAAAAACGGTACTTGTCGTCTTGGAGAATATTTTCATTGATACGGATGTGCTCTAGAGCGAAAGCAGCAATATTGATGCATTCATTCAATTCCTGAAAAGCAGGAATAAAAATTTCCTTTGTCAGCTGCATGTCCCTGAAATATCCGCTGGGTAAATTGTTCGTAATGGTCAGCATCTCGGAAGGCAAGGATTGAAGCTTGTTGCAATGGGCACGCAAAAGTTCGAATACATCCGGATTTTTCTTGTGTGGCATGATACTGGAACCGGTTGTAAGTTCATCCGGCAGTTTGACGAAATTGAAATTCTGACTTGTGTAAAGACAAACGTCAAATGCCAGCCGGGACAGGGTAGATGCGATGGATGCCATTGCAAACAGGACAATCTTTTCCATTTTTCCGCGCCCCATTTGTGCGTATACAACGTTGATATTCATGGTTTCAAAACCAAGAAGATCGGTTGTCATCTGGCGATCGAGCGGAAATGAGGAGCCATAACCCGCCGCAGATCCCAACGGATTCTGGTCGGCAACACGGTAAGCTGCCTGGAGCAGTATCAGATCGTCAGTCAAACTTTCCGCATAGGCACTAAACCATAGTCCGAAGGAGGAGGGCATAGCAACCTGAAGGTGCGTGTATCCGGGCAGGAGCACCTCTTTGTACCTGTTACTTTGCGAGATCAGTATTTCAAAGAGGTGGATGGAATTATCTGCAACGGTTTTTATGGCGTCTCTGGTGAATAGTTTTAAATCCAATAGAACCTGGTCATTCCGGGATCTTCCGCTGTGAATCTTTTTACCGGTTTCACCCAGTCGGGCAGTCAGCAGAAGTTCAATCTGAGAGTGAATATCTTCAACTCCCACTTCAATGGCAAATTTTCCGTCAGAAACTTCAAGGTAGATGCTTTTTAACTCTTTGGCAAGTGCTTCATATTCATTGATATCAAGTAAACCAATGTGCTGTAGCATTTTAATATGGGCCAGGGAGCCAATGATGTCAAATTCAGCAAGAAAAAAATCCATCTCACGATCTTTTCCTACTGTGAATGATTCGATTAAATCATTGATTTTTGTCCCTTTCTCCCAAAGTTTCATATGTGCCAGTAAGTTTTTAGTTCCTAAAAGCAGGCAGCCGAACCGTAATCTCCAATTTTAGATTGATTTTAATTTATGCCTCTATTTTATTGGCGCAAAAAGAGCAGACTCCCTTGAGGTAATAATGTTGTTCATCAATACGAAAACCTTCCAGCATTGGAACGGGCATTTCTTCTTTTTTGATGCGGAAATCGATGATACCAGTGCAGATTTTGCACTTAAAATGCCCATGTGCAGATGTATCTGCATCGTAGCGAATTTCATTTCCTTCAATGTTAAGAGCTAGAGCCACATTGGATTCAACAAACAAATTCAATACATTGTATATTGTTGTTTTTGATAATCCGTTAATTTCATGAATAAGATCACTGTATATCATATCCACGGTAGGATGATTCCGTTTTGAAACCAGATAATTCATTATTTTCACACGCTTCTGAAGAGGTCTTACGCCATTTTTTAACAGGTAAGCTGATATTTGTTGCTGGTCCATCTCTATTTTTTTGAATTGAATACAAATATGAAAGATTTTTTTCAGAGAACAAAAAGTCTGACTGTCTGTTTTACAGTTTAGTAACAATATAAATTATTTACAAAATTCACGATATTATTTTGTACCTTGACACAAGATATTTGCCCGACTTAATTTAATTGCATAAATTTGTAATCATTTCATTTATTAATATTTAAATAGTTTGGATATGTGTACATTAGTTGGAAAGAAAGCGCCTTCATTTAAGGCAAGTGCCGTATTAAATGGCAATGACATAGTGAGTGATTACTCTCTGGATCAGTTCATTGGAGAAAAATTTGTTCTTTTCTTTTTCTATCCTCTTGATTTTACTTTTGTTTGTCCTACCGAGATTCTTGCCTTTCAGGAAAAACTTGCTGAATTTGAAAAACGGAACGTTGCTGTTGTTGGTTGTTCTGTGGATTCACAATTTTCTCATTGGGCATGGTTGAACACTGAAAAGAAAAATGGTGGCATCAAAGGTGTTAAATTCCCGTTGGTTGCTGACTTGTCTAAGACCATTGCTGAGAATTATGGTGTTCTGGCCGGTGAATACGAGGTAAATGACGAAGGTCAGTCATCCTTTGTTGGTGCACCAGTTGCTTACAGAGGTCTCTTTTTAATTGACAAAAAAGGAGTTGTCCGTCACCAGCTGGTAAATGATCTTCCTTTGGGACGCAGCGTAGATGAAGCCATCCGGATGGTTGATGCGCTTGTTCATTTCGAAGAATACGGCGAAGTTTGTCCTGCTAACTGGAAAGTGGGTGACGAGGCAATGACAGCATCCGCTGAAGGCGTTGCCAGTTATCTCTCAAAACACTGAAATCCTGTGTGATAATACGGATAAATTACAAATTACAAATTACTGATTAAAATGAAGATCAATCGTTATGAAGACATTTCCCAGATTGAAAGGGAAGCAAAACGCGATTACATCGACCGTCATTCTGCATTTGTGCATTGCAATGCTGCTGCAGTAAAGGGCGAAAAATTCAAGGTCAAAATCAAAGTTGGTGAAGAGTATAAACATCCTGATGATTTTGACCACTACATCAGCTGGGTTCAACTTTGGGATGGCGAAAAGATGCTGGCTCAGACCACCCTTGTAGCCGGAACCATGGGTAGTGCTCCAAGTCAGGTGGAAGTGGATTTTTACATCGTACCGGCTAAAAGCATGAAATTAATGGCTCTTGCATACTGTACCAAACATGGTTTATGGCAGAGTAACGAAGTGGAAGTATCAGTTCCTGACCGGGTGCCGATATGATTATTTGCTTAAATTAACTTTGAGTAAATCCTCCATGTTTAATCGTGCAACAGGTAATGATTTTCGTTTTTTTAACTTCCGTTAAAAGTACTTAAGAGTTATTGGTTGTATGTTTGCAAAGTTGCTGAAAAGCAGTTTTTCATAGGATTAAGGTTAGTTAGGTTAAGTCAGAAGAGGGTGTCAATTGACGCCCTCTTTTTATTCAAATAATCCCTCATCCCTTACCAGCATTAGGATTGCAGAGTGGGAAAGGATAAGGTATTTAACATTTTTAAATTCGATCTCCACCCCTGTTTTATTCAGATAGACAGCAAAATCACCTTCGTGTGCCTGCAGGGGTACATATTTTACCTCTTCTTTTACCTCTTTCCAGGGCTCATCATCATCAGTCAGTGCCGGAATTGGGAAGCCCGGTCCTGTCTTAATTACATATCCCGATTGAACATTTTCCTTTTCCATCGCAGCAGGAGGAAGATAGAGGCCTGAACTTGTTTGTTGGTTTGGGTTTTTCGGCTTGACCAATACCCTGTCTCCAACAAGAATGATCTTTTCCAAGTCTTTTTCAGAGAGATTTAATGCCATGGAATGGTGCTTTTATACATAGTACAAATATCCTCAATTATTACCAAAAAAACGATTCTAAAGCGAACTATTTGTTGAAATAATGAGGCTCACAGCCTGGTAAAGGAGCAATTTGTTACCTTTGGTTGTCTTTTGAGTTTTAGTGAGAAATTTTTAAAATCTGAAAAAATGGAATCTATCCGGGAGATTTACAAAATAGGATACGGACCCTCTTCCAGTCATACCATGGGACCAAAAAAAGCAGCTGAGATTTTTTTGCAAAAGAACCTTTTGGCAAAATCTTTTCGGGTCACACTCTATGGCAGTCTGGCTGCAACTGGGAAAGGCCACCTGACCGACCTCGCAATTCTTAATACCCTGAAACCTCTTCATGTAGAGTTTGAATGGTTGCCTGCAGTATTTCTGCCCCGCCACCCAAACGCGATGAAATTTGAGTCCCTGGATTCAGCAGGGAATATGATTGACCGGTGGATTGCCTATTCGGTAGGAGGTGGTTCTCTTGTTGATGACCTGACGGTTTCGGAGACAAATCTGGTCTATCCGGAATCGAATATGGAAGATATACTCAGCTGGTGTTATGAAAATGGAAAGAGTATTTGGGAATATGTCGGAGAACACGAAGATTCAGCTATCTGGGACTATCTTGCAGAAGTGTGGAAAGTAATGCAGGAAGCTATTAAAAGGGGCCTGGAGGCAGAAGGACCGCTTCCGGGTATTTTGAATTATCCCAGAAAAGCTTCATCCTATTACGAAAAAGCGCGTTATTTTGAACCGGATATTAAAAAGCGCGGAATGATATATGCCTATGCTTTGGCTGTTTCGGAAGAAAATGCCGCCGGGGGCTTGATTGTGACTGCTCCTACCTGTGGTGCATGCGGAGTGATTCCTTCCGTCCTCAAATATGCAAGCAAGTTTTACAAAATGTCAGACAAAAAGATTTTGAAAGCATTGGCAACAGCCGGTATTTTTGGCAATATCGTAAAAGCAAATGCATCCATCTCCGGTGCGGATGTGGGCTGTCAGGGGGAAGTAGGCACGGCCTGCGCCATGGCCTCAGCTGCCGCTACCCAGATGAGTGGCGGAAGTATTTACCAGGTCGAATATGCTGCCGAAATGGGATTGGAACATCACCTGGGTCTGACGTGCGATCCTGTTGCAGGATTGGTTCAGGTTCCATGTATCGAACGCAATGCCTTTGCTGCTGCCCGTGCCATCAACCACAACAATTACGCCATGCTTTCTGATGGCCGTCACATGATTAGTTTTGACAAGATTGTTCAAACCATGGCACAGACAGGACATGATCTTCCCTCCATTTACAAGGAGACCTCAGAGGGAGGTCTGGCTCATTTCCATTTATTAAAATAAGAAAAGGCGCTTTCGCGCCTCTTCTTATTTTAATAAATGGAAATATTACTTTATTAGTTCAATACTTCGCTTTACGAAATTAGCAAGTGCTTCTCCCTTAAGCATATTGCTTGCCAGAAGGGCCAGATCTACCAGTTGATTTGCCAATGGATTGGAAGCCCCGAATTTCTCAAGTTTGTCACGCTTTTCAGCTTCAATTTTGGTTATATTCTCAACGGTCTCAGTCATCAGATCTTTCTCCTCCTGAGGAACTTCCTCCTCTTTTTTGCCATCTTTGAGTTTATCCAGGTTGTTCTTTTGTTCGTTTAGGCTGAATAATTCGGTTCTGTACTTCGCGAGTTCTTCCCCTAATTCGGTTTCCTTTTCATTTAGTACTTTGTTGACCAGTGGATGGGAGAGATTGACAACCAGATTGTAACTATCAGGCATTTCACCATAAAAGCTCATTCCTGCCTGCATTTTGGACATATCTTTCATGCGCCTCATGAATTCATTCTGGGTGATAACCATGGGGGAGCTGTTTTCTCCAAGATTTTGAAAGTCGATGATAAATTGTCCGCGTTCTTTCGGGATGACTGATTGAAAAATCGGACTCATCTCATTTTTTTCAGCTGACGTAAGATCCGGATGTTCAAGATCTTCTTTTGCGATCAGTTTCTCCACAACATCAGCATCGACCCTTACAAAATGAGATTCCGGATATTTCTGCTCAAAATGGTTTAGAAGTGGTGTAGCGAGAACATCATCCATCAGTAAAACATCGTAACCCTTGTTTTTGGCTGCTTCAATGAAACTGAACTGAGCTTCAGTATTGGTTGCATACAGGTAAACCAGTTTTTTGTTTTTATCTGTCTGGCCAGGTTCAATCAATGTTTTGTATTCATCCCAGGTAAAGAGTTTATGATCTGTATTGGTGAAGAAAAAGAATTTCAGTGCTTTTTCATAGAATTTCTCATCAGTCAGCATACCGTATTCGATAAACAGTTTCAGATCGTTCCATTTTTCTTCCAACTCTCCTCTTTTCTCCTTAAAAATATCCTGAAGACGATCAGCTACTTTTTTAGTTATGTGGCTGCTGATTTTTCTAACATTCGAGTCGTTTTGAAGATAGGAACGGGAAACATTTAGCGGAATATCCGGCGAGTCAAGAACTCCATGTAAAAGGGTCAGAAATTCAGGTACAATACCTTCAACGGAGTCTGTCACGAATACCTGGTTGGAGTATAGCTGGATCTTATTTTTCTGAACTTCAAAATTGTTTTTCAATTTGGGGAAATAGAGTATTCCAGTCAGGTTAAAAGGATAATCTACATTCAGATGGATATTGAAAAGTGGTTCATCAGCCATAGGATACAGCTGGCTATAGAAATTATTGTAATCCTCCTCTTTCAGATCGACGGGCTTTTTTGTCCATGCAGGAGTCGTGTCGTTGATTTGATTGTCAGTATCTGTATCTTCATATTTGCCATCCTTCCATTCCTTCTTTTTCCCAAATACAACCGGAACCGGAAGGAATTTACAATATTTATTCAAAAGTTCAGAAATTCTGTTTTCCTCCAGAAACTCCAGAGAATCTGAGTTAAGATGCATGATGATATCTGTTCCCACACTTTCTTTCTCTGCCTCTTCCATCATAAACTCCGGAGAACCATCGCAAACCCAGCGAACTGCCTTCGAATTTTTCTTGTAGGATTTGGTAATAATCTCTACCTCCTCAGAAACCATAAATGAGGAGTAAAAGCCCAGTCCAAAGTGGCCGATAATGGCATTCGCATCGTTTTTATACTTTTTCAGAAACTCGTCGGCTCCGGAAAAGGCGATCTGGTTGATGTACTTTTCGACCTCTTCTGCGGTCATCCCGATGCCGTTGTCCGACACTTTAAGTGTTTTTTGCGCTTTATCTACCGATATTTTGACTGTTAACCCGTCAATTTGTTCGCTGTATTTGCCCGCGGAGGCCAGGGTTTTGAGTTTTTGGGTAGCATCTACGGCATTGGACACGATCTCACGAAGAAAAATATCGTGATCGGAATAGAGAAATTTCTTGATAATTGGGAAGAGGTTCTCACTTGTAACCCCGATTTTTCCTTTCATATTCAATTCTATTTATAAGTTAATGATATCATGTGATATCAGGTTGGATCAAAGGTTATGCCAATAGATCGGGGCTGACTATATGGCAGATTTCAGACAAAAACAGGTCTCCATTTTTCAGCACGTACTGAAAATTTGACAAATGGTAGTCGATTGGGAAAAGTTGAGTGTCGAGCGTTGAGAGTGGTAAGTTAGGAGACATGAGAGATAAGACATGAGACATGAGATATAAGACGTCAAAAATAATAAGATGCTGAATTTAAAGTTCTTAATTTATCCTTTATCCTTTATCCTTTATCCTTTTCCTCCACCAAAATCCCCAAAAGCTACAACAAAACCCTATTTATAGAGGGTTAAAGTTGTTGAAGTTTTGGATATGAGGAGTGGGGAAAAAATGGCACGGGAGGAGCGACTCGAACGCCCGACACCTGGTTTTGGAGACCAGTGCTCTACCGACTGAGCTACACCCGTATTCGCGGAGAGAGAGGGATTCGAACCCCCGGTACCTCACGGTACAACGGTTTTCAAGACCGCCGCAATCGACCACTCTGCCATCTCTCCTGGTTTGCGTCTGCAAAAGTAACCCTTTTTTCCATTCGGCAAAAAATTATAAAAAAAAATAATCTGCAGTTTGAAGATAAAATGTTGATGAAAATTTTGATATTTAGAAAATTGTGTTGAAATTAGTCCAAAGAAATCGTTTGAATCATTTTTATTTTGAAACTGGTCAAATGAAGGTTGCTTCAAAAGAAATTGTGTTAACAACACTTTTGTAAAAACAGGTGGGTTTAATTGTCCAAACATAAAATCTTTCGGAAAAATCTCGATTATTAACCCTTTATTATCCTTAAAAGTTATGAACAAAGCGCAATTAATTGACGCCGTCGCTGCAGAAGCAGGAATGACCAAAGCAGATGCTAAAAAAGCAATCGAAGCTTTTGTTAAAACAACAACTGAAGCCTTAAAACAAGGCGATCGTCTGGCTCTTGTCGGATTTGGTTCTTTCTCAGTTTCTGATCGTCCTGCACGGACAGGTCGTAATCCACAAACTGGAGCAACCATTAAAATCGCCGGGAAAAAAGTAGTTAAGTTTAAAGCCGGCAGTGAGTTGACTGATGCTGTGCAGTAACAATTACCACCTAACAAAAAAAGGGAGCAGCTGCTCCCTTTTTTTGTTAGGTTTGATTAAAGATTTTGCATGGAATGAAGTTTCTTGTAGATACCTTCTACGCTCAGCAATTGATCATGGGTGCCCCGCTCGACGATCTCTCCCTCATGGAAAACACAAATCTGGTCTGCTTTTTTGATAGTAGATAAGCGGTGGGCAATGACGATGGAGGTACGGTTCATCATCAGGTTCTCCAAAGCTTCCTGAACCAGTTTTTCAGATTCAGTATCCAACGCTGATGTTGCTTCGTCCAGGATCAATATTGGTGGATTTTTCAATACGGCCCTGGCGATCGATATGCGCTGGCGCTGGCCTCCGGATAATTTTCCTCCCCTGTCTCCAATGTTTGTTTCGTATCCATCCGGAGAAGCGATAATAAAATCATGGGCATTGGCAACTTTGGCAGCTGCCATCACCTCTTCCAGGGTCGCTGTTTCAACTCCAAATGAGATGTTATTGAAAAAAGTGTCGTTAAAAAGTATGGGATCCTGGTTTACATTGCCCATTAAACCGCGCAGATCGGCTATTTTGTAATCCCTGATATCAGTTTCATCGACAAGTATACTTCCTGTGTTGATATCCCAGAAACGCGGCAGAAGATCTACAAAAGTTGATTTTCCGGATCCTGACTGTCCGACCAGGGCAATCGTTTTTCCTTTTTCAATTTTCAGGGAGACATTTTTTAAGACTTCATCATCAATGTATTTAAAACCAACATTTCTGTATTCGATAGTATATTTAAACTCCTTTACAGAAATTGCATCCTGTTTGTTGACGATATTATTTTCAGCAAGCAGTATCATGTCGATCCGTTCCATCGAAGCCAATCCTTTCTGAACTGAATAAAAGGCAGTTGAAAGGGATTTGGCTGGTTGAATGATGCTGTAGAAAAATCCAAGATAGGCAATAAAGCCTTGAGGTGTCAGGGAACTGGTATTGCTTAGAATTAACCTTCCTCCATACCACAAAACAATGACGATTACGATGGTACCGAGCAGCTCACTGACAGGATGAGCCAGGTAGCGCCTCCACATCAGGCTGTTCATGATACGGTAATACTCCTGGTTTTGCCGGGCAAAGACCGTTTTCACCTTTTTTTCTGCATTGAATGCTTTGATAATCCGCAATCCTGAAAGAGATTCTTCGAGTGTGGAAAGCAACTCACCCATCTTGTTCTGGCCTTGCATGGAAGGTTTTTTGAGGCTCTCACCAATTTTGGCGAGAAGGTATCCCACAACAGGGAGTAAAATCAAAACAAATAGTGTCAACTCCCACGACATATAGATCATCGCAAAGAGGGAGATCAAAATGATCACCGGATCTTTAAACATCATCTCAATAGAATTGAAAATGGAGTTGTCTATCTCCTGCACATCTCCGGTGGCACGGGCTATGATGTCTCCTTTCCGCTCTTCCGAAAAAAAGCCCAATGGCAGAGAAAGAATTTTGTGGTAAATCTGGTTGCGGATATCGCATACTACCCCGTTGCGCAAGGGTACCATCACAAAGGAGGCGAGATAGGTAAATCCAACTTTTAGTATCACCATCAAAATGACGAATAATCCAAGGTACATCAGCGACTTCTCTTTGCCGCTGGTTTGTATCATTTCACTGATAAAATACAATAGATTGTCCTGTATACTCTTCATTGAAAAACTCCAGGTCTCCGGCTTGGCTACCACCTCTTGTGTTCCAAACAAAACGCCGAGTACAGGTGTCAGGGCAACAAACTGGAATGCGCCAAAAATGGCACCCAGGAGATTGAACACAAAGTTCATAATAAGATAACCCTTGTAGGGTGGAAGAAAGCGGATCAATAATTTGTAAAGACCTTTCACACTAAATCTTATAAGTTAATATTATGCTGATGGTGAGTTTTTGGATTATCTCACAAATAAATTCAATCATTTATTCCCCCGGACAGGAGCAGACATTCCACTATACTGATTTAATAATGAAATATTCCGGTATAGTTTTGTGGTGTGATTTTTCTCAACTCGTCCTTGATTTCATTGGATACTGCTAGTTGATCAATAAACTCATGGAAGACGGATCGATCGATTTTTCGGTTGACCCTTGTCAGCTCTTTCAATGCTTCGAATGGGTTGGGATAACCTTCACGTCTCAAAATGGTCTGAATAGCTTCAGCCACGACACTCCAGTTGTCTTCGAGATCGCGGTTGATTATCTCTTCATTTAACAGCAATTTACAAAGTCCCTTCATGGTTGATTTGACCGATAACAAAGTATGTGCGAAGGGTACGCCGACGTTACGCAGAACAGTAGAGTCTGTCAGGTCACGCTGAAGTCTGGAAATTGGCAATTTGGCAGACAGATGCTCAAAAAGTGCATTGGCAACTCCCAGATTTCCTTCGGAATTTTCAAAATCGATTGGATTTACCTTGTGCGGCATAGCAGAAGAACCAATCTCACCTTTTTTAATTTGTTGTTTGAAGTAGTTCATGGAGACATAGCTCCAAAAGTCCCGGTCGAGGTCTAACAGAATGGTGTTGATCCTTTTCATGCAGTCAAATATTGCTGCATAATTGTCGTAATGGGCAATTTGTGTGGTTGTTTGTGACCTTTCCAGTTTCAGTGCATATTTTACAAAACGGTTGGAGAAACTGATCCAGTCGATAGATGGATAGGCCACATGATGCGCGTTGAAATTGCCTGTTGCTCCACCAAATTTGGCATAGCAGGGGATTGCATTTAATTGCTGCAACTGGACTTCAAGTCTTTCGGCGAATACTTTAATTTCTTTCCCCAGAAGGGTAGGAGAGGCAGGCTGACCATGGGTTTTTGCCAGCATAGGAATACCTTTCCACTCACTGGAAAGTTCATTCAATTTTGCAAGCAGCTCGTGCATGACAGGTAGATAAACTTCCTGAATGGCGTCCCGGATAGAGCAGGGAACCGCAGTATTATTGATATCCTGGGAGGTTAGGCCGAAATGGATAAATTCTTTGTGGGGAGCCAGTCCAAGCTGATCGAATTTTTCTTTTAAGAAATATTCTACGGCTTTTACATCGTGGTTTGTGACTTTTTCGATCTCTTTTATGCGACCTGCATCTTCCAGTGAAAACTGAAGGTACAAATTCCGTAGGTCGGTTAATGTCTGATCTGAAAGGGCAGTCAGCTGAGGAAGAGGAATCGCAGTCAGTGCAATAAAATATTCAACTTCAACAAAAAGCCGGTATTTAATCAAGGCGAATTCCGAAAAATAATTTCCAAGCTCGGCTACTTTGTCGCGGTACCGTCCGTCGACAGGCGAGATGGCAGTTAACATCTGCAATTCCATCAGATAGCTTTTTACAATTAAAATGCAAAAGTAACAATTTCCGCGGTGTTACAGAAGTTCATTTAATACCAACTTTTAGGGTATTCAAAGACAAACTTTCCTAAATTTGCCGAACAAAACGAAAAAATGAATAAAATTAAGATATCTGCCATTACCTACCTGAATTCCAAGCCATTCCTTTATGGAATTACCCATTCATCGCTCATGGACTCAATCGAGCTGTCGCTTGATGTACCGTCAGTCTGTGCGGATAAGTTAAAAGCAGGAACTGTTGATATCGGTCTCATCCCTGTTGCGGAGATGCCTAAGATTAAAGGTGCAACGATCGTGACTGATTATTGCATTTCCGCTTCGGGAAAAGTCAGAACTGTCGTTTTGGCGAGCCAGGTTCCGTTGGGAGAAATTAAGACGATTGTGCTGGATTATCAATCCCGTACATCCGTACAGCTGGTAAGAATTCTGGCACGGGATTACTGGAAAATCCAGACTGAATGGAAGGATGGAACACCAAATTACATTCAGGAAGATATCAAAGGCAGTACTGCCGGTGTCATCATCGGGGATCGTGTTTTTGAAGCGGAGAAACGGTTTCCTTTTATCTATGATCTGGGTGAAGCGTGGAAGTCCCATACCGGGCTTGATTTTGTTTTTGCCTGTTGGGTAGCCAACAAGCCCATTGAAACTTCCTTTGTTGAAAAATTCGCACAAGCACTCGGGGATGGAATAGTCCATATTCCTGAGGTAATTAATGAGTATCTGCAACTTTATCCGGATTATCCCTTTGAAACGTATTTCAGGGAAAATATCTTTTACTATTTAGATGATTCAAAGCGAAAAGGGATGGAGTTGTTCCTGGAAGAGATAAAGGATAAAGGATAAGAGGATAAAGGATAAAGGATAAAGTAAAAACGCCACAATCATGATCGCTGCTTCAGACTCATAACTCATAACTCCTAACTTTTTACCTATCTTCGTGCATGCTTAAAACATTGATTATTATTGGTTCCGGAAGTTTTTTGGGCGGTGTCGCCAGGTATCTCACCTCCAGGGTGGTGCAAAACAGTTTTGCATCGGCATTTCCTTATGGTACGATGGCAGTTAATTTGTTGGGTTGTTTGTTGATAGGTTTGATTTTTGGAATCTCTGAAAAAACAAATTTGATCAATGATGAGTGGCGGATTTTTTTGACGGTGGGATTCTGCGGGGGATTTACAACGTTCTCCACTTTTGCCAATGAAAACATGACTTTGCTGAGAGACGGCAATTTTTTTTATTTCGCGCTATATACCGGATTGAGTGTTTTTTTGGGTTTAGTTGCAGTATTTTTTGGTAATGCCCTCACTAAATTATTTTAATCATGGATGCCAAAACAGATGCCAGGATACTAAGGATTTTCGTTAGTTCGACCGACAAATTCAAAAATGGTTTACTTTATGAAACCCTTGTTTTTGCTGCGAAACGCTATGGTTTGTCCGGCGCTACCGTGCTGAAGGGAGTAATGGGCTTTGGATCAAGCAATGTAATAAGAAGCACGCGTTTTTGGGAGATAACGGAGAAGTTGCCCATCGTGGTCGAAATTGTTGATGAAGCGGAAAAAATTGAACTTTTCACAAAAAAAATACTCCCATGGTTTGATAAAATTAATACAGGTTGCCTGATCACCTCCGAGAAGGCTGATATCGTTCTCTTCAAGCAAGGGAAAAAGAAGGGAGGATTCCTCAGGTTCTAAAAAGGATTTTAGAATGTTAAATATTGTTGTAAAGTTCTTGCAGGGATGGTATTTTAAAACCTCCAATTATTTTTTCCGTACAACATCCATAAAGTCAAAAGACATGATGAACAGAAAAATCTTTTTCCAAACGCTTGTTCTGCTATTTGGTCTTATGCTTTTAGTGAGCAGTTTTGTTTTTACGAAAGACCTTGGTTCGCTTCCTGCGGGAAACGATTCTCCGGTTAAACAATCTACAATTTCAAAAATGAACTCATCCAGAGATAATAAAACAGGTAATCCATATTATTCGAGAACCGATCAGAAAAAGTTGAACATTCCTGATTCAGAATGGGAAAGGGTACTGCCCCACGATTTGTATGAGGTTGCCCGCAACAAAGCAACTGAGCGATCCTTCACAGGTAAATACTGGGATTTCACAGGCAAGGGTACCTATTATTGTGCTGCATGCGGTTTTAGATTATTCCGTTCAGACGCCAAATTTGCCAGCGAGTGTGGTTGGCCCAGTTTTTTCGAACAGATTGATCCCAAAAGTGTGTTGTTTCATGAAGATCATAGTTTCGGGATGAACCGAACTGAGGCACTTTGCGGTCGTTGTGGCAGCCACCTTGGTCATCTTTTCAATGACGGACCTCAGCCTACCGGGAAGAGATATTGCATGAACTCAATTGCACTTGAATTTGAGACTGACGGATCTGTAGCGAATAGTTCAAAATCTGCAGAATTTGAGACTATTACCCTTGGGGGCGGGTGTTTTTGGTGCATTGAGGCAATCTACAAAGGTCTGAAAGGAGTTGAAAAGGTAACATCCGGTTATTCCGGGGGTAAATTGAGTAATCCTACTTACCGTGAGGTATGTAGCGGTGAAACTGGTCATGCGGAAGTGGTACAGCTAATTTTTGATCCGTTGCAGACAAGTTGCGAAGAGATACTGAAGGTCTTCTTTACAGTTCACGACCCTACAACTTTGAACCGTCAGGGTGCTGATGTGGGCAGCCAATACAGGTCTGTCATATTCTATCACAGCAAGGAGCAACAGGCAATAGCAATTGAACTGATTGATGCGCTCAACAAAGCCAAAGTTTTTGACAAACCTATCGTCACAGCGGTGGAAGCTGCACCAAAATTTTATGTCGCGGAAGATTATCACCAGGAGTATTACAGAATGCATAAGAATGAACCCTATTGCAAGGCTGTAATTCAACCGAAAATCGAAAAATTCGAAAAAGTGTTCAAGGATAGAATCAGGAAATAATGGGCTGATTTGTTGATTAGCTAATTGGATTATTCCAGGGGTCTGGCGATCATCACTCCCGTGGTCTTCTTGCTTTTGATAAGGTATTGGGTGAATGGTTCATTACTTACCACCACCTTCTGGATGGAAGATGAGGCATGCAGCATATAGACTCTTCCATCCTTTTTAAGCAAAATCCCAACGTGCGAGACATCGATTCCGGGGATGGAGGTGGTCAAAGTTACAATATCCCCGTCCCTGACCATTCCTTCAATACTTTCGAATTGGCTGACCGGAATAAAATAAATTTTCTGTGCCGAGACCTTCTCTTCGATGGCTTTTATTTGGGCAGTGGTAGCAGGATCATTGATCAGTTGCGGGTACTCCTGCGGGTGGGAACTCATGAAGTTAAGGGTTATCGGAAGTAATTTTCCGCCCATTTGAGCAGCCATTGACTGAACATGGCGACGATCTTCATTGTCCAGAATCCATTCGCTGAAATAGTGAAGCCGGCTTGCGTAACCATCCAATTTTCCTCCGCGGTAGCGAATACTTTCCAACGCTGAACAAAATGTCTCAATATTGGGTTTGTCACTCTTAACTGTTCGTGCAAGGGCAAGGCAATTCTCAGCAAAAGTAGTACAGTCGAGTTGATGAAGGTTGATGACCAGTTTTTCTTCTTTGGTTTTGTCAAGGGTTTTGGCAACATAGGGAGTATTCAAAAAGTCGAGACCAATTTTTAGCATCAGATCACCCATTGGCAAGGATCTGTCCAAGGCGAACTTGTCAAGTTTCATCTGGATCATTGCCTTATCCATGGATGAAATGACAATGTCAGATGCAATTAGTCTGCCACTTAAAGCGATTAAAATCAAGAATATAAAAGCTATTTTAGATTTCATAATTGTGAATTTTCGATATAGAACATCCCAACTAAAAATAAAACAAACAAACCCCACCTAACCACAAATTGCATAAATTGACACAAATAAACCCCGCCTTACGACAAATTGCACAAATTGACACAAATAAATCCTGACATCAACACATCAACCTATCTACTAATCAACGCATGATCATTTGTGTCTGTTCTTCAGTTCTGTTGCCAGGTCTGAGATAGAGAATCCTTTGTGCGAAAGCAAAACCATCATGTGGTAAAGCAAATCGGAGGCTTCGTATAGGAGACGTTCGTCGTTGTTGGCCATGGCTTCGATGACGGTTTCGACAGCTTCTTCACCCACTTTTTGGGCAATTTTGGCAGTGCCGGACTCAAAAAGCGAAGTGGTGTAGGATCCGGCGGGCATCTCCTTTTTGCGCCGGGCTATAAAATCCTGCAAAGTTTTGAGAAAGTAGAAATCGTCTGTCGGGTTGGACTCGTCCCAGCAGGTATCTGCTCCTGTATGGCATACAGGACCTGTCGGAATTGCCTTTATCAAAAGGGTATCCTGATCGCAATCCTCCGTGATAGATACAACATGCAGGAAATTGCCTGACTCTTCGCCTTTGGTCCAAAGTCGCTTCCTTGTGCGGCTGAAGAAGGTAACTTGTCCGCACTGGACTGTTTTCTCGTATGCCTCCTGGTTCATAAAGCCCAGCATCAGGACTTTATTGGTATTTTGATCCTGAATAATTGCAGGGATGAGACCCGAGTGCTCTTTATTGAAGTTTATGGTCATATTTTACAAATTTGAAAATTTGAAAATTGGTTGATTTGCCGATGAGCTATTTTGCGATGTGCCGATGTGATGATGGGTTGATGAAATGAAGATTAGATCCCTTATAACTCTCAACACTCAACACTTTGACTCATAACACATAACTATTTTAGTATTATCTGACATTGATCCCGGCATTGCGAAGATAATGCTTTAAATCCGGTATAGCGATTTCACCAAAATGGAAAATGCTGGCTGCCAAACCGGCATCTGCTTTTCCGTTGATGAAAAGGTCGGCAAAATGTTCCATGGTTCCGGCTCCGCCGGAGGCAATTAATGGGATGGTGAGCATTCCGGCAAGATGAGCCAGGGCCTCGTTGGCAAAACCATTTTTTGTGCCGTCGTGATTCATGGAGGTGAAAAGGATCTCTCCGGCACCCCTATTTTCGACTTCTCTGGCCCAGGAGAAAAGCTCTTTCCCTGTGCGGATTCGTCCGCCATGCATGGTGGCTTCCCAGTGGTTATTCTCCTCACGGGCATCGATTGCCACCACCACGAACTGGCTTCCAAAATACCGGACCAGGTCATCTATCAGCTGAGGATTTTTAATAGCAGATGAGTTAATGGAGATTTTGTCCGCACCTGCAGCAAGCAGTGCATCAGCATCCTTTAGTTCGCTGATACCTCCTCCTACAGTGAATGGGATGTTGAGGTTAAAAGCTATGCGCTTAACAAGTTCGACAAATGTCTTTCGTCCTTCGTGGGTTGCTGTGATATCGAGAAAGACTAATTCGTCTGCCCCCTGTTCGGAATAGCGCCTGCCCAATTCAACAGGATCGCCTACTTCGCGGATGTTGACAAAATTGACCCCTTTGACAGTCTGCCCGTTGCGGATATCCAGACAGGGAATAATGCGTTTGCTCAGCATGATTGAAATTTTTACAAGAAATTGACAGTGTTTATTTTTCCTATCTCTTCCATTGAGATTTTTCCTTCGTAAATGGCTTTTCCTACTATGACAGCCGGAACGCCGATTTTTTCCAGATCAAGAATATCCTGAATCGAACTAACTCCACCGCTGGCAATAATATAAATACCCGGAATCTGCTGAAGCATCTCTTTATACATCTCAATGGAGGGACCGGTAAACATTCCATCACGGCTGATATCCGTGCTTATTACTTTGTCTATCCCTTTTTTCTGCCAACTAAGGATGAAAGCCAAGAGATCGAGACCACTATCTTCGGTCCAACCGCTTACAGCAATCTTTCCTTCAGATGCATCGGCTCCCAGGATGATCCTTTCTGATCCGTATGTTTCGATCCATTTGTGCAAAACCCCTGGTGATTTAACGGCCACACTTCCCCCGGTGATCATATCTGCTCCAGCTTCGAAAGCCGTTTCTACATCATTGTCACTCTTGAGTCCGCCGCCAAAATCTATCGTCAAAGTTGTGTGGAGGGCAATACGCTCAAGCACTTTATGGTTAATGATGTGATGTGCTTTGGCGCCATCCAGGTCTACCAGGTGTAAACGCTGCAGACCGTAGGCCTCAAACATTTTGGCCACTTCAAGGGGATCCTCGTTGTAAATGGTCTTCCTGCTATAGTCGCCCTGACTGAGTCGAACACATTTTCCGTCAATAATATCTATGGCAGGGATGATTTCAATACTCATTGGTTGATTTTAAGTTGAAGAAAGTTCTCCAGAATTTTTGATCCGGCAGTCCCGCTCTTTTCAGGATGAAACTGTACGGCATAGAAATTATCTTTTTGCAATGCGGCACTGAAAGGAGCAGGATAACTGCACGAAGCCGCTGTGTCGGCTCCGGAAGTTGCGTAAAAAGAATGAACAAAGTAAAAATACTCTCCTTCCGGGACATTGTCAAAAAGGTTTGTTTTTAAACCTGTAATGGTATTCCAACCCATATGTGGAATCTTCATGGAAGGAAGCTGATCGTGCTGCAAAACAAATTTCTTTACTGTCTCTTCAAAGATTCCGAGGCAAGCAACATCACCCTCTTCAGAGTGGCGGCACATCAGTTGCAGACCAAGGCATATACCGAGAACAGGTTGTTTTAACTCTGTGATAAGTTGGTCGAGACGGTGAGAACGCAGATAATCCATGGTGGTAGATGCTTCACCAACACCTGGAAATATTACCCTGTCGGCTGATCTGATCTCATCATGATCGGCAGTGACAGAAGCTTCTGCCCCCAACCTTCTCAGTGCATAGTCAACAGATTGGATGTTTCCGGCATTGTACTTGATTATGGCGACTTTCATACGTAAAAATTTTGTTTTTAATAAGCAGTGGAATCAGATTATTATTGTTTAACCACAGATTACACAAATCGCACAGATTTATTCGTATCAGAAAGGATATAAGGCTTGGTCATTGAATACATATGGATTTTATTCTAATCTCCCCACATTCATCTCTCCTGTCTTATCTCTCATGTCCTATCTCTCCTGTCTTATCTTTCCTGTCTTATCTCTCATGTCTAATTTCTCATGTCTTAATTAAATATAATGGTTCTATTGTTAAATACCAGGATTTTTCGTTGCAGGTGTTTGTAAACAGCTTCGCTCAGGACAATTTTTTCAAGGTCGCGGCCTTTACGGACCAAACTCTCAATACTGTCTACATGAGAAATACTCACCACATCCTGTGCAATAATAGGGCCTGCATCCAGATCAGCGGTAACATAATGGCTGGTTGCACCAATAATTTTAACGCCGCGTTCATGGGCAGCATGGTAAGGTTTTGCCCCGGCAAATGCAGGTAAAAAGGAGTGGTGAATGTTGATAATCTTGTCAGGAAAATTGGATACAAATTTGTCGCTCAGTACCTGCATATATCTGCCAAGTACGATCAGACCGATATTTTTTTCCTTAAGCAGGTCAATCTCTTTGGCTTCCTGCACTTCTTTGTTTGAACTATTTTTTTCAAAACAGCGAAATTCAATGCCAAATCGTTCAGCGACAGGTCTCAAATCATGATGATTACTGATTATCAATGGGATATCTACCAGCCATTCTCCTGAAAGGTGTCGGGAAAGGATATCAAAAAGACAGTGTGACATCTTTGAAACGAAGATAGCCATCCGGGGTCTTTCATCCGAAAAATGCAGGGTAAAATGCATGGAGAATTTTTTGGCAATCAGAGTTTCGAAGTAATCGGCAATTTTTTCCTTTGGTATCGCAAACTGATCAAGTTCCCACTCTACCCGCATGAAAAATATGGACTCTGCACGATCTACATTTTGGTCAAGGTAGATGATATTGCCATCGTTTTTGTTCAGAAATTGTGTTACAGAAGCCAGAATGCCCTGTTGATCGGGACAGTGGATCAGAAGGATTGCAGTCTCTTTGATTGTTGTGCGCATCATTTATTTAAAAATTTCGATTTTTAATTTCGGTTAAATCCTTGTCCACAATCGATTGTACAAATTAAAAAAATATGAGTACCAAAACTAGCTGTCAGTATCAAATTCAGTCCGCTTATTTTTCTCTCCGTCCATCCTTCTCTCCGTCTTTCCATCCTTCCGTCCCTCCGTCCTTCCGTCTCTCCGTCTTTCCGTCCCTCCGTCTTCTTTCAGAGTGTGCCTTTTGAACTTGGAAGGGAATCCTGGAAAGGATCTTTTCTAACTGCCATCTTGATGGAACGAGCAAATGCCTTGAAAATTCCTTCTATTTTATGGTGCTCATTGGTCCCTTCTGCCCAGATATTCAGATTGCAGCGGGCTGCGTCTGAAAAAGATTTAAAGAAATGGTGAAAAAGTTCGGTAGGCATATCGCCAACATATTCGCGCTGAAATTCGGCTTCCCAAACCAGCCAGGGACGGCCACCGAAATCGAGCGCAACCTGTGCGAGGCAATCATCCATCGGCAAACAGAAGCCATACCGTTCGATACCACGTTTGTTGCCCAAGGCTTTCAGAATTACCTCGCCGAGTGCAATGGCAGTATCTTCGACAGTATGGTGCTCGTCAACTTCCAGATCACCGATCACCTGAACAGTAAGATCACATCCTGAATGCGTGGATATTTGCTGCAGCATATGATCGAAAAAGTGAAGTCCGGTTGATATTCTGCCAATTCCCTTTCCTGACAGGTTGATTTCTACAAAGATGTTGGTCTCTTTGGTCTCTCTTTTTACTGATGCTTTGCGCTCAATTTCAGACAAGAAAATAAATATCTCCTCCCAACTGTCTGTAACCATTGCGCAAGAGGATGACAGGTTGCTGTCAATCAGATCATCTGCACGCGTTTCCGGTGCAAAATAGATGGCTTTGGATCCCAGGTTTTTTGCCATCTGTACATCAGTGAGCCGGTCTCCGATCACGAAAGAGTTCGCCAGGTCGAAAGATCCATCAAGGTATTCATGAAGCAGGCCAATTTCCGGTTTGCGTGTTGGTGAGGGATCTTCCGGATAAGAGCAATCTATAAATATACGTTTGAAAGTAATTCCTTCGTTTTCAAAGGCTTTCAGCATCTTTCCCTGAACCAGGTGGAAGTTCTCTTCCGGATAGTCATTCGTGCCCATCCCGTCCTGGTTGGAGACCATCACCAATTCGTAATCAAAATGGCTGCAGATTGCGTGCAGATGGCGAAAAACCCCGGGTAAAAACTCTAGTTTTTCAAGACTGTCAACCTGAAAATGGTCAGGTGGTTCGACGATCAGTGTACCGTCCCGGTCGATAAAAAGTACTTTTTTCATTCAGTTATGAGTTATAAATCTGTATTATTTGAAGGGTTTGAAATGTTTGAAGGGTTAAAGGAAATCATGATCGTAGCATTCTTTTCTTTATCCTTTATCCTTTTTACTTTATCCTTTTTACTTTATCCTTTATCCTTTATCCTTTATCCTTTATCCTTTATCCTTTATCCTGTCTTTACACCCATTTCCCAATTACAATTTATATCTTTATTTCTACTTATTTCTATTTAATTCCCCTATTTCTTTTAGCGCCTCCAGCAATATCCTATTCTCAGCCTCTGTTCCAACAGTAATCCGAAGTGCTTCCCCGCAAAGGGCTACCCTCGAACGGTCGCGTACTATGATCTGTTTGTTTACCAGTGAATTATAAATATATTTTGCATCAGTTGTCGTAACAAGTATGAAGTTGGCATCACTGGGATATATTTTTAATATCAGGGGCAATCGTGCCAATTCCTTTTTAAGGATTTCTTTTTGCTGAAGGATGGTCTTTACCCAAAGTTCTTTTTCTTCAGATGACTGTAGTACCTCCAGTGCTTTTTCCTGGGTAAGCAGATTGATATTGTAAGGGTATTTAATTTTACTGAGAACCGATATGATCTCGGGAGAAGCGAAGGCCATTCCAAGGCGGATTGCTGCCAGTCCCCATGCCTTCGAGAGTGTTTGGAGGATCACAAGATTGGAATATTGCTCCAGATTTCCCAGCAAGGATTTATCCGGGCAGAAATCAATGTATGCTTCATCCAAAATAACCAGACCATTGAAATTGTTAATAATCCGGATTATTTCATCTTGCTGAAGGGCGTTCCCGGTAGGATTGTTGGGTGAACAGAGGAAAATTAATTTGGTGGCGGAATCAGTGGCAGAAAGAATCTTTTCTGCATTCAGGCTGAAATCCTCTTGCAGCAAAACTTCCCTGAATTCGATGTTGTTGATGCCGGCAGCGACTTGATACATCCCGTAGGTGGGTGCGATGGCGACCACATTATCCTCTCCGGGTTCACAAAAAGCACGAAAGAGCAGGTCGATTGGTTCATCGCTGCCATTACCCAGAAAAATGCAATTGGGAGCCTGTTTTTTCAGGATGCCGAGTTGATTTTTCAATACCACTTGTCGGGGATCGGGGTACCGGTTCAAGGGTGAGTTGAATGGATTTTCGTTGGCATCCAGAAAAACAGATGCTTCCCCTGTAAACTCATCCCGTGCACTGGAATAAGGTTGGAGAGAAAGGATGTTGTTACGGGTAATATTTTGTAGACTAAAATTCATGCTGTATCATTAATTCAATTGGAAAATGTGAAAATTGTAAAATTAAGAACGTCATGGCATTGATTTACTAATTTCTATGGTTAAATATTTATTTAAATCTTTCATCTGCTATTCTCTAATTTCCAAATTATTTTTTTATCCGGATTGTTACCGCGTTTTTATGTGCGTGAAGCATTTCAGCTTCGGCCAACTTTTCAATAACAGGCCCGAGTTTGCACAAACCTTCTTTGGTGATCTCCTGGTATGTGATTTTCTTGCAAAAGCTGTCCAGGTTCAGTCCGCTGACAGATCGTGCCCAACCATTGGTAGGAAGAGTATGGTTCGTGCCTGAGGCGTAATCACCGGCACTTTCAGGGGTATAATGGCCTATAAAGACAGACCCTGCATTGGTTACCTGCCCGGCAAGAATAGCAGCATCCGACGTTTGAAGAATCAAGTGCTCGGGGGCATACCTGTTGATAAAGGCCATCACCTCCTCCTTTGAACGTAGCAGAATCATTCTGCTGTGACGCAGCGAAGCGGCTGCTATCTCCTTTCGGGGAAGTTGATCCAGCTGGGTGGATAGCTCTGCTGAAACTTTCTCCAGCAGCGATTCTTCTGTCGTGACAAACATTACCTGACTGTCGGGTCCGTGTTCGGCTTGTGAAAGCAGATCGGAAGCAACAAATGCCGGATTTGCGGAAGAATCTGCCACAACAGCCAGTTCTGACGGTCCGGCAGGCATATCAATTGAACAGATATTTAATGATATATATTGCTTTGCCGCTGTGACCCATGAGTTCCCTGGGCCAAAAATTTTGTGGACCCTGGTCACTGATTCAGTTCCGAAGGCCATGGCTCCGATGGCCTGTATGCCACCGATTTTGAAGACTTTGGAGACATTGCAGAGTCGAGCTGCAAAAAGAATGGCAGGGTGAATCTTTCCTGACGGATCAGGAGGAGAACAAAGAACAACCTCTTTGCAGCCAGCGATCATTGCCGGCACTGCCAGCATCAGAACGGTTGAAAAAAGTGGTGCTGAACCTCCGGGAATATAAAGTCCTACTTTTTCTATCGGCAGACTTTTCTGCCAGCAACTTACGCCGGGAGAGGTCTCAATGACCATTGTATGCGTTAGCTGTGACTCGTGGAATGCGCGGATATTCGATGCTGCGGTACGGATGGCATGAGCCAATGATGGATCTATTTCATTTTTTGCCTGCAATAGTTCTGCTTCAGTAACCTGAAGATTTTGAAAAAAGGCTTTGTCAAATTTTGCTGTAAATTCCCTGACAGCAGCATCGCCATGGGTTCGGATACGCTGCATGACCTCCTCTACAACCGGAAGTTTATCTGAATAGTCGGATGTTGCCCTGGCAATCAGCTGGTCCCAGGTATCTTTCGGAGGAAAGCGATAGATTTGCATGATTAGCATTAAAAAATGATCTTCTCAATGGGTAAAACGAGAATACCTTCTGCTCCGTTTCTTTTCAGGTTGCCTATTACTTCCCAAAATTCGGATTCAGAAATTACAGAGTGCAAGGAACTCCAGCCTGGTTTAGCCAGGGGCATCAAGGTTGGCGAGGTCATCCCCGGAAGGACTTTGATGATCTGTTCCATTTTTTCGTTGGGAGCATTCAGAAGGATGTATTTTTTCCCTTTCCCGTTTTCTACAGATTCAATACGAAATATCAGTTCGTCCAGGATGGCCTGTTTCCCTTTTGAAAGCGCCGGATTAGCTATCAGTACGGCCTCAGACTTCATGACTACCTCTGCCTCTTTAAGCCTGTTGCTTACCAGGGTACTTCCTGAACTGACAATATCGAAGATGGCATCAGATAGTCCAATACCCGGAGCTATTTCAACCGAACCAGCAATAAAGTGGATGTCAGCCTGGATATTTTTTGTCTCCAGGTAATCTTTAAGAATGGCAGGGTAGGAGGTAGCAATTTTTTTCCCTTCAAACCAGCCAATGCCAGGATAATTGACGTCCTTCGGGATGGCAAGCGAGAGGCGGCATTTGCTGAATCCGAGGTGTTTAATCACCTCAACCAATTTCTTTTGTTCATCCATTTCGTTTTTTCCGACGATACCAACATCTGCAACCCCGTCAGCAACACACTGCGGAATATCATCATCGCGCAGATAAAGTACCTCAAGCGGGAAATTTTTGGCCGATGAGATTAATCTTCTTTTCCCTTCGATCAGTTTAATTCCCGATTCATCCAGCAGCAGCAGGGATTCTTCGTTCAACCTTCCTTTGGTTTGAATAGCAATACGCAGTGGTGTATTCATATTTTTTTAAATGAGAGCAGGCTTACCTTTTTAATGGTAAGCCTGCCAATGAACTGTTCTATATTTTTAGAATGATCAACTCCAGCTTACCTTATGGCAAGAAATGGTGGTGTCCGAAATGAAAATTGATCATTGTCATTTTATAATGTTTTTGCAATATTAAGCAAAAAATTGATAGTATAGAGGCTTAAATGTGAAATTTTGTTCACTTTTTCAGTGACCATCCGCCTTTGAGTCCAAATATGAACCAGGCCAGGCTGAGTGTTCCCAAGCCGAACAGGGAATCGCCGATCATCCTGAGCCACTTGAAGGTGATGATATAGGGCTGCTGCATAAATTCTGCAGAACGGGCAAACCAAAGACCTTCTTTTACGCTGGCCAGTGTTTGGGCAAGTCCGACAGGCAATACACTTATAAGTACCATCGCAACCAGTCCTATGTTGATGCTCCAGAAGGCAAATTTCAACCATTTTTCATTCCAGACTGCATCTTTGTTCATGTCTCTGAGGACGAAAAGCATCAATCCTATTCCCAGCATTCCGTATACGCCAAACAGGGCGGTATGACCGTGAACGGCAGTTGTATTGAGACCCTGCATATAATACAGCGCAATTGGAGGATTGATTAGGAATCCAAAAATTCCAGCACCTACCAGGTTCCAGAATGCTACAGCAATAAAACTGTTGATAGCCCAGCGGTATTTTTTGATCCACTCATTGCTGTTGTTTAGCTTGAGGTTGTCATAGGCCTCAAAGCCCATAAGTACCAGTGGCACAACTTCTAACGCGCTGAATGTAGCACCAAGAGCCATGACAGCCGTTGGGGTGCCTGTAAAATACAGGTGATGGAAGGTGCCCAGTATACCTCCGGCCAAAAAGACAACCGTTGAGAAAAGTACAGCGGTAGTTGCCGTGGCTGCTTTGATTATTTGCATGCGGACAAAGAGAAATGCCGTTACGACAGCAGCAAATACTTCGAAAAATCCTTCTACCCAAAGGTGCACGACCCACCAGCGCCAGTATTCGGCAACTGCCAGGTTCGTATGTTGACCCCACATAAGTCCGGCGCCGTAGAATGAAGCAATGGCAATAGAGGATATTAAGAACAAAATCAGCAGGTTACGGCTCTCTGACTTCACCTTCAAGGCCGGCCAAATTGCTCTTCCCATCAAAAACAACCAGATGAAAAGTCCCAGGAACAAGAAGATTTGCCAGAAACGTCCGAGGTCTACATATTCATATCCCTGGTGACCAAACCAAAAATTCGTAATGTAACCAAGTTTTTGCATGACACCCATCCATTGACCAGCCAATGAACCCACGACGATAACCAAAAGAGCCAAAAACAGGAAGTTAACGCCCAGTTTTTGATATTTTGGTTCGACACCAGAGATAGCAGGTGCATAATAGAGCCCGGTTGCCAACCAGGATGTGGCAATCCAGAAAATGGCTATTTGTATGTGCCAGGTTCGTGAAACGGAATAGGGCAGCCACTCTGCCAGTGGTATTCCAAAAAATGCCTGTCCTTCAACGGTATAATGTGCTGTGATGATACCTGCAATAACCTGAACCAAAAACAGGGCAGATACGATCCAGAAATATTTAACGGTAGCTTTTTGGGAAGGAGTTTGCATGTAGTCGGCCAATGGAAATTTTACCGGAATTTCAGTAGCAGCCTCTTCTCTTCTGCGGGCATAATAAAATACCATCATTCCAATTCCGGCAAGCAGCATGATCACGCTGAATCCTGTCCACAACAGCAATGCTCCTGTCGGATGGTTACCAACCAATTCTTCAGACGGCCAGTTGTTTGTATAAGAAATTTCCTGACCAACACGTTGCGTTACGCAGGCCCAGGCAGTCCAGAAAAAGAAAGCATTCAAGGGTTTCAATCTTTCCTGAGATTTGATGGCGTTGTCGGGAATGGCATAAGCCTCCCTCAGTTTGCGCATGGCAGGATCGTTTGTAAACAATCCGGAATAGAAATTGCCGTTCGAAGCGATCGCCTCAGCCCTGTCCTTTGAAATGGTAATCGTTTTTGTTTGAGGGTCGAACGTATTTTTGCGAAGTTCCCGTTGCAGGGTAATTTTTAATGCAGCCTTGTTTTCATCGGTTTGCTGGTCGTAAGATTTTCCGGTTGTTTTTAGTGCAAGATTGTTCAGGATAAAAATGGCCTCTTTGTGAAGCCAGTCAGCACTCCAGTCTGGCGCCTGGTATGCACCGTGTCCCCAAATCGTACCCATTTCATGTCCGCCCATGGATTGCCAAACATTCTGGCCATCCTGGATATCCTGTCCGGTAAAAATTACGGTGCCGTCAGTTGTTACTACTTTTTCGGGAATTGGCGGAGCTTCCCGATATATTTCAATGCCGTAATAGATCAAAACCGCAAAGGAGATGGTCATGACGGCGATAAAACCCAGCCATAGTTTTTTAGGTGTCATAATTTTTTTTTAAAATTAAAAGTTGAGGGTTAATTTGATTTAATATATTGATTGGAAAGAATTTCAATGCGATGGATATATTCCTCTCCGGATATGCCATTTTCAGTACCGGCATCAATCGCCGTAAACTGATCCAGCAGGGATTGTTGATTTTCTGAAGTGAAAACATTGTCGGCCATCCGGAAAAGTACATTGTTCTCTTTGGCAATGTGGTTTTTCAATAATTCTGCATATCCAAGCATGTTGGAATAGATTAATCCCAGGGAATCCAATTGTCCGTTTTTGTATAGTTGGATGTTTTCAGCCATGTTCTTCACATATCCTCTGCCTTGTTCATGATCCATCAGCATCACCGCCACCGGACCCTGTTGTGTTGAGAATCCCTTCTCGGCCATCAACGGAAAGAGTAGGTTTTCCTCTTTTGCATGATGAAGACCATCGGCAAATTGCCTGATGAGATTTACTACCTCCTCCAGGTGGGAAATATTTGGTTCAGGGAGTTTAACCATCATTTCCATCACATCAATCAGTTTTATAATGTGCTGGTGATCGTTCTCCAGGTTTTGGGTAGCTTTTTCCATTTTTACCTTCATATTATTCGTCCTTTATTAAAGATTTTTCACGACAAATATATTAATTATTCAAATAAAAGACAAAAAGGTCTTATAATATTTAAAATTAATCTGATTTTTTTTACTTTTGAGCTACGATTAACGAATTGCCTGCCTGCCGTGTTTAAAAAAGAGACAGAATATGCTTTGAGAGGGATGGTATACATCCAGATGCAAAACCTGAAAGATCGCAGACCAGGCGTAGCTGAGATAGCTCATGAGATTGAAGCGCCCTATTTCTTCACTGCAAAGATCTTTCAACGTCTTGCAAAACAAGGATTTGTCAGGTCTTTAAAAGGAAAGGGAGGAGGATTTTTTCTGGATCCCGAGAAAAATGATTTGTCGTTGAAAGAGCTCATCATTGCCATAGAAGGGGCAGAGTTATTTGTCGGATGCGGATTTGGCCTGAAAAACTGTGACGAAGAGAATCCTTGTCCGCTACACCATCAATACGGAGCTATCCGGGATGAGATCAACAAATTGGTCACAGGAGAGACGATCCAGTCGTTGGCACAGAATACACTGGGTAAGACGCTGGCTTTTTCGAGGGAGAGTCTCCCAACGAATGGGTGATAAAGGCACAAAAATTAATCTGGTTCCTCAAAATCTATAAGTTTGACAGTACTAAATATCCAAAAGTAAACGAAGATGGAAAAGGTGATTGCATGTTGTGGTTTAGACTGTGCTACTTGCGATGCAAGAATCGCTACGTTAGCTGATGACAATGAATTGCGTGCCCGCACGGCAGAGAAATGGAGCGTTCAATTCAATGCCGGCATTACAACGGAAATGATCAATTGCACAGGGTGCAGGGAAGCAGGTGTTAAATTTGGCCATTGTTCGCAGTGTGAGATCAGAAAATGTGCCGGCTCAAAGGGCTATCAAACCTGTGGCGAATGCGAAAAATTAGAGAATTGCCCAACAGTGCAGATGGTACACCAATATGTACCTGATGCATTGGGAAATCTCCAATCATTGAATTAATAGTCTCACTTACCCCTCAATCATATAATCGGAGCAACAATACATATTTGTGGTTGTATTGCTGCTCCGAAAATGTTGTTAATTCAGTTGGATAAGATTGAACGTTAGCGGAGTGGGGAATGCCAGATTGTCGTTAATCGGACAGCGGTTTTTAATGGCCTTGATCCACTTCGCAGTCAATTCAGGCGACGCATCTGTGACTGGCGTGAAATTCACGTCTATCTGCTTGAAACCGGCACGCTCCTCTTCCGATTGGCCAAACAGACGTGCAGGATTTAGATTTCCGCTCACTGAAATGGTAAGTTTCTCCACTTTAATACCTAGTTCCTTAGCGGTTAGATGGGCAACCACATTCATGCAACCTGCGTAGCTGGCTAAAAGAAATTCTACAGGATTGGCACCGAGATCATCACCGCCCAATGCAGGTGGTTCGTCGATTACCAGGGTGAACTGTCTTGCATTTGCATCAAAACGGGCTGCCGTCTGTGCTTCTCCTTCAACTTTAAAAAATAGATCTGCCATGGTTTTTTGTTTTTGGTGTAAAAAAAAAGCCCCTCACATTTTGTGAAGAGCCATATTGCTGTTTAAATTCTTTCAGGTAAAATCTAACAATGCATTACGACGCCCTCCACATGTTGGACCAACATACAGCTGCACATACACATGCAAAGGGAGCTATTTGAATTTGTCAGAATCATATTTATCAGGAGGATAATTTTATTATTTATTATCCATTACAAACCTAGAAAATATTTTTTATTTTTAAATGGTCTAATTACAATTATACCTATTGTTAACATAAAATTAACAAATCAGTAAGATAAAAGTAATCAGCCGGTTTTCGAGAAAATATCTAACTAACCGGTTAAACATTAGCGATATTTACAACACCCGGGTAAACTGCTGTAGATTTTGGCGTCTGCCTTATATTTTTCGGTGTCATGACCGACGGCGGCAATTTTTTTCTGAATATCGTCGCTCTTTACTACTGCAGGGTTATAAACGAGGGTAAGCATTTTGGTGCTTTTATCCCAGTCGGCTTTGGAAACCCCTTCAACTTTAGCGGCTGTTTCGATTCGATCTTTGCACATTCCGCAGTTTCCGGAGACTTTGATTGATTCTGTTTTGGCTACAGTGGTTTTTGAACTGGTCTGGCCATAGGAATTTGTAAACACAACCAGAGCCATGATGGCGACAACAACGAATTTTAATGTTTTCATTTTTTGATTTTTTAAATATTATTGAACAAAGTAATTTAATAGAGCGTCACAAGATGTAACTGCCTGGCTAAACTATCAGCAAAATCAAATGGTGAAAACACAAATAAAGCTCTGATCAACAGAGTTGTAGAAATTGAGAACTGGCGGACCTACCATGGAGTGATAGGTCATTGATATGAGGTCTGCGGGAATGCAGATTTTTATGAAAGAGACAGAAATAGATGCCACTTCGGATGGAAGATCCTTTACCTCCTTTGACGATGGGAAGTAGTTGCTGTCTGACATGCAGGATGCAATCCTGTTTTTGCAGCAATTTGTATCAATCTCTCCATTTGGGGATGATGGAGATGTGTGATCTTCCATGCCGCAGGTGGCTTTTTCACCCGTAACAGAATACTTTACTGCGGCCAGTTCTCCACAACAGATATGTGAAGCTACCGTCAGATGTAATCCGGAAAGAAGAATCAGCAAGGCAGATAATATGGAGAAAAGTTTCTTCATCAGCTATTTAAACGTAATCCGCGGTCTATTTGTTGCAAATAAACAAATAAATTTTGAAAAGTGACTTTAGCCACTTCCCTTTACTCAAACATCCCTTTTACCCGTTCGAAGAAATTCCTCTCCTTTGACTCTTCGGGAACTTGAAAATTAGGAAGTTGCTGTAGTTTTTCCAGTTGTTTTTTTTCATCTGCGGTGAGCTTTTGTGGTATCCATGCATGGATTTTAACCAGCAGGTCCCCCTTGCCATAGCCATTGACATCCGGGATTCCTTTTCCGCGGAGGCGCAGAATTTTCTCAGGTTGGGTACCGGACTCAATCTTAACTTTTACTTTCCCGTCGATGGTCGGAATCTCAGCTGTCAAACCCAGTGCCAAATCAGGAAATGAGAGGAACAAGTTGTAAATCAGGTCATTTTCATCGCGAATCAATTCAGGATGGTCTTCTTCAGCGATTAAAACCAGCAGATCGCCGGGTATGCCACCACGCCGGGCAGCATTTCCTTTGCCTCCTACCGAAAGTTGCATGCCTTCGCCTACGCCGGCAGGAATCTTGATGGTAACAACTTCTTCACCCTGCACCAGTCCTTCACCATAGCATTTTTCACATTTCTGCGTAATAATCTTTCCTTCACCATTACAGGTAGGGCAGGTCGATGATTGCTGAATCTGTCCGAAGATGGAGTTGCTGATGCGTGTTACCTGTCCAGTTCCTTTGCAGGTCGAACAGTTTGTGTGGCCACTGCTGCCTTTGGCTCCGCTGCCATGGCACGAATCGCAGGAGACATATTTCTTTACTTTCAATTTTTTCTCGCAACCGTTGGCGATCTCACTGAGGTTGAGGGAAACTTTTATCCGGAGATTAGATCCCCGATTGACACGCTGTCCGCGGGAACCTCCTCCGAAGCCACCAAATCCGCTAAAACCACCACCACCACCAAAAATATCTCCAAAAGCTGAGAAAATATCATCCATCGACATGTTATGTCCGCTAAAACCTCCCTGGTTACCCATTCCGGCATGGCCATACTGATCATATCTTTGTTTCTTCTCAGGATTGCTGAGTATCTCGTATGCCTCTGCAGCTTCCTTGAATTTTTCTTCAGAAGCCTTGTCTCCCGGGTTTTTATCTGGATGGTACTGAATTGCCTTTTGACGATAGGCTTTCTTAATCTCCTCAGAAGTGGCATTTTTGGAGACCCCAAGGACTTCGTAATAATCTCTTTTTGACATTTTTGATTTTTTAGCGACACGAAGTCGAATACTTATTCGCCTATAACAACTTTTGAATAACGGATTACTTTATCATGCAACATATAACCCTTTTGAACCACCTCTACGATCTTTCCTTTTAATTCTTCGGATGGAGCGGGAATTTTTGTTATGGCTTCATGATGATCTGTATCCAGATCCAAGCCTTTGGCTTCAATTTCTACAACGCCATTTTGTTTGGTAAATTCTTTGAATTTATTGTATATCAGGATGATTCCTTCTTTCGTTGTTTCGAGGTTGTCTGATGTTTCAATGGACTTCAATGCCCGCTCCAGATCATCAATGACAGGCAAAAAGTTGACGATAACTGATTCTGATGCATTTTTCAGCAGGTCCATCTTCTCTTTCAGCGTGCGTTTGCGATAGTTGTCAAATTCTGCCGAGAGGCGAAGATATTTGTCGTTGGATGCTGCCAGACCGGCTGTAAGCTCAACTACTTTTTCTTCCAGTTCAGTCTCCCTGCCTGCAATTTCCAAAGCCTGAATTTCGATCTCGTGTTCTGCAGAAGTCCCCTTTTTTTTTGGAGTGCCTGCATTTAAATCATTTGAATTCAATGGTTCTTTGCTATATTTTTTATGCTCTTTTTTTTTCTGCGTCATCATCTTAATGCAATTTTCAATTCTATTATAAACACTTCAAATAGCTTGCCAATTGCCCTGATTCGGACATTTTGACACATTCAAAAGCTCTCAACTGACAGCTCAACTTCTTATTCTCTTCTGATTTTCGCTCCTATCGCATTCAATCTGCTGTCGATATTTTCATATCCGCGGTCAATCTGATCAATGTTATCGATGGTAGAGGTGCCATTGGCTGAAAGGGCTGCAATAAGCAATGCCACACCTGCACGTATATCCGGGGAGGTCATTCTTGTAGCGCGGAGCGGGTGCGACCGGTCCAAACCTATGACAGTAGCTCTGTGCGGATCGCAAAGGATAATTTTAGATCCCATATCGATTAGTCTGTCAACAAAGAAAAGTCGGCTTTCAAACATTTTTTGGTGGATCAGCACGCTGCCTCTGGCTTGGGTGGCAATGACCAGAAATATGCTTAATAAGTCGGGAGTCAATCCTGGCCATGGGGCATCAGAAATCGTCATGATGGAACCATCAATGAATGATTCTATTTCGTAATGATCCTGAACAGGAATCCGGATATCATCCCCCATCCTGATCAGTTTGATCCCCATCTTACTGAAGGAATCCGGGATAATTCCCAGGTAATCGTAAGCGACATTCCTGATAGTAAGATCAGATGATGTCATTGCGGCAAGGCCTATGAAACTGCCCACCTCAATCATGTCGGGGAGCAAGCGGTGTTCACAACCAGTTAATGAAGTCACTCCGTAAATATGCAGCAGATTGGATCCGATGCCCTCCATCCTGGCACCCATCCGTATCAACATGTGGCACAATTGCTGTATATATGGTTCGCAGGCTGCATTGTAAATGGTGGTGGTTCCTTCTGCCAATACTGCCGCCATAATCAGGTTGGCAGTTCCGGTCACAGAGGCCTCCTCAAGCAAGATATAACAGCCTTTTAATTTTTTGGCTTCGACACGAAAAAGAGCTTTGTCGGGGTCAAAAATAAACCGGGCACCCAATGATTCAAAGCCCCGGAAATGCGTATCCAGTCTGCGCCTCCCGATTTTGTCGCCACCTGGCTGGGGAATTGTTCCTTTACCGAACCGCGCCAACATCGGACCAATGATCATGATTGATCCCCTTAGCGCAGAAGCTTGCTGAAAAAACAGGGGAGAGGTGAGAAAATCAACATCTACCTGATCGGCACAAAAGGAATAAATCCCTTTTTCAAGTCTTACGACCTTGACACCCATATTTTTCAGAATATCGATCAGCTTGATGACATCACTGATTTCCGGGATATTGGAAAGTGTTACTGTGCCTTGTGTAAGCAGTGTGGCACAAATCACCTGCAGGGCTTCATTCTTGGCTCCTTGAGGCGTTAATGCTCCGGCCAGGGAATTTCCTCCTTCAATGATAAATCTTGCCATGGCAAAAGGAGCGGTCTATTTGTGTTTGCGGTTCTGTCCGGTACCAACCTTGGATTTCTTCTTCTGAATCTTGATAATGTCTGTAACTTCTTGTAAATGAAGATCTTCGCGGGCTTTTAGCCTGCCTCTGGAAATTAGCTTCAGGTCATCAAAAATCTTTTCATCTTCTACCATATCCTTGTTCCAGGTTAGGTAAGATTTTTTCATCTGGTTGGCCAGTAATTCGGTATTCAGATCTTTGGATGGATTTTCTTCATCCATTTTGGAAATATTGTCGATCAGTTGTTCCATGATTTTTCCATAGTGACGGAATTTGATATCCGATTGATTGTATGGAATGTATTTTGGCTTCTCTGTAAATGTTTCAGGCACAGGAGGAGCATATGGATAATCGATATCAAGTTTAAAATCAGACATGATCGCGATATGGTCCCAAAGTTTATGTTTGAAGTCATTGATGTCGCGCAGATACGGATACATCATTCCCATGATATCTATAATGGATTTTACAGCCAGATTGCGCTCGTCGCGATCTTCGATGGTGAGAACATGTTCGACCATTTTGTGAAGTGCCCTTCCATATTCAGGAAGCTTCATCTTGGTGCGCTGGGTATTATAATCTTTGAACATCGTGAATTTCAGTTAAGTGCTCTTAAAAAGCAATTTTAATCTATCGTGCAAAGTTACACATTTAGCATCTTAATGCAACAGTAAAAATCAGATTTGATCTGTTACGATTTTTAATTTGGCAAACTTGAGCAACAGTTGTTTCTCTCCGGCATTCGAGAAGAAGACTTTTGCCTTTTTCTCCGGCATCACACCCTCAAGGTCCACAATTTTTCCCCTGCCAAAACGTTGATGTTCTACATACATTCCCACTTGAAGCGAGTTGGGATCGTTGGCTTCAAAGGGTTCTGCAGGTGCAGCATCACGGCCTCTACTGTAATTGGAACCCAGTGTTGCCGGGGATCCCTGCCTGGTGAAAGTACTACTTTGGTTTGATAAATTTGAATTTTGGCTGAAGCTGCCAACCGCTGGTGAAGAGTCCCCGGAGATGTTGTGCTGGAAGAAACGGCTGTTTTGTATATCCAGATACTGGGGATCGATTTCCCCGATGAACCGGCTTGGATGACAGAATTCTGTCTTTCCCCATTTGAACCGTTGCTGTGCAAAGGAGAGGACGGCATGGTGTTTGGAACGTGTGATAGCCACATAAAAGAGTCTTCGCTCTTCCTCAAGTTCAGGCAATGTCATTGTGCCGGAAAAGCCCGAGGGGAAAAGATTCTCTTCGAGTCCGACAATAAATACATTGTTAAACTCCAGTCCTTTGGATGAGTGAACGGTCATCAGGGTAACCTTGTCAAAATCTTCGGATTTCTCATTGTCCTGATCGGTCAGGAGGGATACCTCTTCCAGAAAATTGGCCAGCAGGGAAGAATGTCCCTCCTCCACAGCACTGATGGTAAATTGCTGTATGGCGTTAAGCAGCTCCTGCGTGTTTTCATATCTGCTGATATTTTCCGGTGTTTTATCCTGGTACAAATCGGAGAGAATGCCTGTATCTGAGGCAATTTTCTGGGCCATGAGGTAGGCTTCCATCGAAAAGGAAAGTTCTGAAAAGGATTCCATCATGGAAACAAAATCGGTAACTTTCCTGGCAGTACCGGTATTAAGACCAGCTTGATGAAGTATTTTAGGATCGGAAGCGACTGCAAACATGCTGGTGTTGTTGTGCGAAGCATACTCTTCCAGTTTCCCTATGGTAGTAGCCCCGATCCCTCTTGCCGGATAGTTGATCACCCTTTTGAATGATTCATCATCTTTTTGGTTGATCACAAGACGGTAATAGGCCAGCAGATCCTTGATCTCTTTGCGCTGGTAAAAGGAGAGTCCTCCAAAAATTTTATAAGGGATGTTTCGTTTGCGGAGTACCTCTTCGAAAACCCTCGATTGGGCATTGGTACGATACAAAATGGCGAAATCGGCATAATTGTAGTGTTCCGACATCCGTTTCTGAAATATTTCATTGACTACCAGAAATCCCTCTTCCTGATCATTGAGTGCATTAAGAACTTTTATTTTGGTTCCTGTTACATTTTCACTGAAGACTGTTTTCTGTAACTGATTTTTATTTTTTGCTATTACACTGTTTGCAGCGTTGACAATGGTCTGGGTGGAGCGATAATTTTGTTCAAGCTTGTAAACTTTGAAATCGGGATAATCGTTTTTGAAATTGAGAATATTTTCAATTCTGGCTCCGCGGAAGGAGTAAATGCTTTGTGCGTCATCCCCGACAACACTGATGTTGTGATGCAATTCTGCCAGTTTCTTGACAATCAGGTACTGTGAAAAATTGGTGTCCTGGTACTCGTCTACCAGAATGTAGTGGAATCGTTGCTGGTATTTCAGCAAGGTATCCGGATATTTTTTGAAAAGTATATTGGTCATTAGCAACAGATCGTCAAAGTCCATGGCTCCTGCATTTTTACACCGCCTGGCATATTCTTCATAAATTTCACCGGCACGTGGTATCCGGGCAGCATGATCAGATTCACGAACAGCATCGTTCTGTTTGTATCCGGATGGCAGAACCAGGTTATTTTTGGCTGCCGATATACGGCCCATGATGAGCGATGGTTTGTAGGTGTTCTCCTCCAGTGCCAGGCTCTTTATAATGGTTCTAAGCAGACTCTTCGAGTCCTGGGTATCATAAATGGTAAAAGTGGATGGAAAATCCAGGAGGGAAGCCTCTGCACGCAAAATCCGGGAAAAGATGGAATGGAATGTGCCCATCCACAGATACCTGGAAACCTGGGGGCCAACCACGCCTGCAATTCTTTCCTTCATTTCCCTTGCGGCCTTGTTGGTGAAAGTAAGTGCAAGAATGGAAGAGGGAGGTACTCCGTTTTGAAGTAAATAGGCAATACGATAGGTCAGTACCCGGGTTTTTCCTGAACCGGCACCGGCAATGATCAGTGAGGGTCCCTGAAAATTCATTACTGCCTGTTGCTGGGCCTCGTTAAGATTATCAAGATAATTAGCCAAAATTGAACTTTTTATGTAGTTGGGGTGTCGCAAAGATAAGCCCCTTGGGTGATCTTTTAACAGAAATGCTGAAAATTATTCCTTGTCAACAGGTGTTACAAAAAACGATTGTATTATTTCTTTGTCAGGCCGGATAGTTGTTTAAATTTGTATGATGATTGTTCATCAATCTTTACTGCTATGTACAGACCGCAATTTACTTTTGTAGCATTTTTGTTCCTGATAATGTTTTTAACCTTACCGGGAAAGCTGAAGGCACAATCGCTCAATGCTGATAATTCCCCTCATAAAGAGAACACAGCCTATCCAACTTATCCTGTCAATGATCCTATTTATTTTTTTTGTACCCGGGAGGGTGTTAATATAGCTAACCTGACTGCCAGGTCCGCCGGCTCTTCCGTTACTTTTCTTTGGGAAAAATTTGATCAGGTTGCAGTGAAATTTGTGAATCTCTCCAATGAAACCGGGACCACCTCCAACATCAAAACCCTTGCTGACGGCTGTTACCGGGTTTCCTTTTCGGAAAATGGCACCAATTATCAATTCCGGGCCTGGGTGCTGAATGGCTGGAGCCGTCCAGTCGCATCATTCACCCAAACCATTTGCACGGCATTCAGATTATCATCATCAGTTACAGGTGCCAATTACCAGTATTACGATCTGTCCACCGGGAAACCGGTTCCATTGAGTTCCAATTACCAATTTCGCTGGTATACGGGAACACAATTGATATCATCAATTCAAAATCCAACCATATCAACCCCTCCAGCGGGTAACATGGTTTACAGGATCGAAATAACAGACCGCGCCGGATGCATGAATAGTTCGGATATAGATTATATTTCTCCGCTGCCGGTGGCTAAATTTTCGTGGAGTACACCCCAGCAAAATGATCCTCAATATGTTTATCCTCAGGCTCCTGCCGATATTGATTTCAAAAATCTGAGTGAAAATTCCGATGCTGATAAGTACGAGTGGTATCTCTTCAAAGACAAGGCAATCCTGGAATCTATGGGAGGTGGAACGGCTGTCATTGACTCATTTCAGGAGGTTCTGTACGATGTTAATCCCTTATATACTTATGAGCTATCCGGAAAATATAAAGTAAAGCTTGTAGCCGGCAAAACAGTTCAGGCACTCACCTGCCGGGATACCTTCTATCTGGCTGATTATATAATTGTTGATACTTCACTCGTTAAAGTTGCACCAGTTTTTACCCCCAACGGGGATGGTGTTAATGACCTGCTCATCATAAAAACCAGATCCCTGCAATCACTTGATTTCACTGTATTGAATCGTTGGGGTAAGGTTGTACATCATTTTTCTTCCAATAATTACATTCCTGCTGAGTCGGAAATCGCAGCATGGGACGGCAAAAAAGGTGGCAGTCTTTGTCCGCCTGGTGTATATTTCTGGGTAGTTGACGCCCAGGGAAGAGATGGAGAACGACGGCGGGAGAAGGGGTTTGTGCAGATGATCTGGTAAAAATTGGGGAATTGGAAAATATGGAAATTGGGAAATGTGGATATGATGGATGAAGCGTTGGAAAAGGCAAAGAGCATTCTTTGGGCACAGCAGAAATGGCCCGGGATCTATTTCTTTAAATTTATTGTACCGAATGACAAAGTGAAACTGGAATTGGTGAAAAAGCTTTTTCAGTCGGAAGATCATATTACCTATCGTACCTCCAAAGACATCCGTTTTATCGCAATTTCGTGCAAGCAGGAGATGAAAAATCCAGACGAGGTACTTGCGATTTATCAAAAGGCTGGAGAAATTGCGGGAGTAATTTCGCTGTAATCTGTGATGGGAAAGGGTTAATCACAAAATCAAAATCTTAAAATCTTATGTATCAATCAAAATTCAGGAAAAACCTGAGGCGTTTAGTTATTATATCCCTGTTTTTTCTTTTTGTTCTTCCATCGCTTGTTGCCCAATCCCTACTGGAGCGGATTCAGTCACTTCCCGATATCATCTCGGTTGAGAAAATGGAGCAGAATCCGTTTTTCAGCGAGGCATATGTGGTAAATGTAAAGCAGCCGGTCGATCACAGGCATCCTGAAAAGGGAACGTTTCCTCAAAGGGTCATGCTGTCTCATCTCGCGTACGATCGTCCGGTTGTTTTCGTTACAGAAGGTTATGGAGGCGAATATGCCATGGGAGCCAGGCATCTCGAAGAATTGTGTCCACTCCTGCAGGCCAACCAACTCTTGGTGGAACACCGCTATTTTGGCAAGTCCCGTCCCGATTCAATCAAATGGGCAGACCTGACAGTCGAAAATGCCGCTGCCGACCAGCACCATCTTGTCGGACTGTTTAAAAAGATTTACAGCCAGAAATGGGTGAGTACCGGTATCAGCAAGGGGGGAGAAACGGCGCTATACCACCGGATGCTTTATCCGGACGATGTGGATGTATCGGTACCCTTTGTGGCTCCGCTGAACTTTTCTGTTGAGGAGCAGCGACATTCCCGTTTTATTGAAAAGAAGGTAGGTAAAAGGCAGGAGCGCAAAATGGTAAAGGAATTTCAGTTGGATGTTCTACAACGAAAGGATCGCCTGATGCCCATGTTTGAACAGCTTTGCAAGGAGAAGAACTACCATTTTAAGGTGCCTGAGCGAGAAATATTTGATTATTCCGTATTGGAGTATTCTTTTTCATTCTGGCAGTGGGGACATTCCGTCAAAGAGATCCCGGCACGCAGCGCCACAGACAAAGAGGTCTTTGATTATTTTCAGAAAATTAGTTCAAGCGATTATTTTGACATTGAAACCGGCAAGGCAAATGCCCCCTTTTTCGTCCAGGCTCACATGCAGCTTGGTTATTATGCATACGATACCAAGCCATTCAAAAGGGTGATCGAGACCAAAAATATGCATGGTTACATCGAAAGATTGTTCCTCAACCAGGACCAGATTTTTCCCTACAACCCTGAAATGAGCCTGGAGACAGACCGTTTTATTAAAACCACTGCAAGCAAAGTGCTCTTAATATATGGAGGAATTGATCCCTGGTCGGCTTCAGCCGCAAATAGAGGGAATAATCCCAATGTGGTCGTTTTGTTTCAGCCGCGTGGCAGTCACCGCAGCCGCATCTCCAACATGCCTGCACCGTTGAAGCAAAAGGCGATTGACACGCTCAATGAGTGGATGAGATGATCAGCTAATCATTTCTTTCTCCAAACACTCACTTCTATATTCTTCAGAATGGATTTGCGCTGGTTGATCCTGAAAACAGAAAGCAGCACGGTGGATTGATCCGTGCGGATAAAGTTCTCTTTCAGTAGCTCTGCCAGGGAGTCAACTCCTCTGACAGGTTCTGCAGAACTGCGGAAACCACCCAGCCAGTTTTCGGGTTTGGTGAATTTCTCGTCCCAGTCGTAGGAAGTAGCTATTACCAACAGACCGTTTTCGTTAATTCTGAGGTGAAGCTGTGCGAGCAATTCTTTTGGCTGGTAGATTCTGTCGAGGACATCGTTCAGCAGGATAAGGTCATAACCGCTGAATACATTTTTCATGTTGGCAAAATCTGCTTGCAGAAACTTTACCTTTTTTACAAGAGGTGTCAAATTAAAATCTTCGAGTGTCACCTGACGATAATCACCTATTTCACCCTCTTCGGGAAAGATGTAATTAAATCTTCCCTGTTCCTGGAGCTGTGTAGCATTCCGGATCATTCTGGCCGACAGATCCACTCCTGTAACCTGGTTGAATGTACGGGCCAGCTCCCAGGTTGTCCTGCCTGTTTTGCAGCCCATGTCAAGGGCACAACGCTGATTTCCCGACGAAGAGATCTTTAGGCAGAAATCTGCCAGGCTCTTTTGAAAATTCGGAGCCGTTAGCGGAGCAGCTCCATAATGTGTTTCGCAATACAGAACTACCTCAGGATCTGTTTCGTACGTGTCTTCATAAATTTTGACCTCCTGGTTTGAAGAAACATATCTGAAGCCTGCATGCTGGTAAAAATGACGTCTGAAAGCAAATCTGGAATCACGGATCGCTTCGTTGCCAGTCGAGATCCATGATCCGCCTTTGATTATGTTGTGACGTGTGTCAAAAGTGGGAGTCGAGAAATCATCGTAGGACGGGTGGATTTTAAATCCTTTGTATCCGGAAATAGGGGTTTCAGTCCACTGCCAAACATTCCCGATCAAATCGTAAAATTCACCAAAAGCAAAGCGATCGACAGGACAGGGACTTTGGAAGTGCTCAAGATTGATATTGCCCGGAGCAGTTTCCCATTCGGGAAGATCAGGAATTTTTGCCCGATCATGCAGGATATACCACTCTTCTTCTGTCATCAACCGGATGGGTAATCCTGTTTTTTCTTTTTTCCAGTTGCAAAAGGCCTTAGCCTCCAGGTAATTTACCTCTACTGGCCAGTTCCAGGGCATTTCTATCTCCTCGAATACCAATCTTAGCTGATACTCGTGGTCATTTTTTCTCCAGAACAGTGGATACTCCGCCTGGGTATAAGATTTCCATCTCCAGCCCTCTTCAGTCCAGAATCGTTCGGTCTGATAGCCCCCGTTGAGAATGAATTCGAGGTATTCTCCATTGGAGCACAGGAAGGATGATGCTTCAAACGGTGCAACCTCCGCATGATGAGATCCATATTCATTGTCCCAGCCAAAGAGGGAATCGTCGAATGACTTACCCAGTTGAATGGTTTCTGCTTTTACTGCCAACAAGCTGTTTTCCGGAGCCGCGCCATTGCTCAAACAGGTATTCCAGCCCGGAATGGGTTGGAGAAATTCCAGCGGAAGCTGGCGGATCAGGACCGAAGAGGTTTCAATATGAATGCGCGAATGTTCGATTCCCATCAGGATGATCCAGAAGGGGTCTTCCCAGCGTATCGGCAGTTGTATTGGCAGTGTTTCAATCTGGGCGACTACCGTGGCATAAACTTTCCTCCTGTAATCCTTCACTTCATCCACGGATGGCCATTTGTAATTACTTTGACTGAGATCGTCCCATGACATTTCATCTACCCCAATGGCGAAGATGGATTCAAATTTCGGATTGATTCGGGTCTCCAGAATCTTAGAAATCACCAGTTTGTTGATATAAAAGGCTGCTGTATGGCCAAAATAAAAAACCAGGGGATGCCTGAGCGGATCTGCAGTCCGGTACAATCCTGCAGGATTTGCAAAAACCTCAAAAAGATGTTCATCCAGGCTGAAGGTTTTCTTGAAATAGGTAAGTATTTCGGCTCTTTTCTGTTCGGGATTGCCAGTATGAAGGTTTATGCTGCTGGTGATAAAATGGGGATCCATATCATTGGGAATTAAAAGGATAAAGGATAAAGGATAAGGGATAAAAGGATAAAGGATAAAGGATAAAAGGATAAAGGATAAAAGATAATAGATTAAAGGAATTTTCCAACCTCCTTCTTCAGATCTGACAATGCAAGTGCCACCGGAGCAGGATTTTCATCGTGGTAATTGTTGAAGATCTTTTTGCTAAGCTCGTATCCGGCAACTTGTTGATCCAGCTCTTCAGCAGAGCGGTTTATCACTGCCACCAGTTTCTCTTTGGCTCCGCGGATTGTTTCCCAAAGGATTGGTGAAATATAAATTTGCTGAGACAGATTGTGCTCATATTCCTGCCTGATGGTGACCAATAAAACCTGGTGGTACTGGGCAACAGTTAAATCTTGTGGTGAATGCCTTACAAGCATTGATTCAGGAGAGATCCTTTCCAGGAAAAAAGTCAGTCGTTCATAAGCCTGCAATTTTACAGGGGTCATCTCTTTGGCATGAATGACCCTGAATTCAAACTCCCTGCGGCGCCTGTCATTTTCAAGCATATCATGGAATAAAAAATAAGCAGTAACAAAAACGATCAGTGCCGGAAGCACAATCTTCAGAATTTCCCAAAATCCGTTGATATCATTTCCCATAAATAGTTATTTAAATTTTGTTAATCGACAATATTTCTTTTAAAATATTCCCTTCTCTTCATGTAAAGTACGGTGAACATTTATTTTGGTTTCTGAATCAGGCTGTAGTACTGAAAGAACTGTACGGAGAAGAAGAGGATCGTCAGGACCGCTAAAAGGAGATATCTCTTTTTCCTGAAATAGAAAAACAACAAGGAGGCCAGTGCCAGGGCTGCTCCGGCGACATTCAACCAGCCTGATGTAATCAGTAATCCTGCTGTTTCCCGCAAGGAACTGTTTTCGGTAAAATGAGCCGGATTGATCCGGAACAGGTTGAAATAAAGGGAGGTAATTCCAATGGCTGTTAAGAAACCCCAGCCCAAATAGGTAAATAGGGCCTTTTTATCTGCAAATCCGATGACAACCAATGCAATACCGATAAATATTCCCCACAAGGGTATTAGCATCGGAATATAGAGATCATGAGTTTGCATGGCATGAATTGATTTAATTGTATCCTGATTTTTAAAGATGCAAATTAGTAAAATATCCTTGAAGAAGGTGTGGAAAGTTTTAGGTAAATGAAGTTTACAGAATTAAATGCAAACGATGACTCCTTAATTCGTTATTTTTGCCCAAAATAAATGAAATACCCATAAGCAAATTTTCATCCCAACCGAAAATAAATAGGTTGGTATTCCATGATCCCATTAAAAAACAAATTACATACGCAAGTAACCGATGATAAAAGAACAACAGTTGTCTGTAGATCCCAGGGCGAAAGGACTTATTTTTGATATCGACGGCACTATCTCTGATACCATGCCTATCCATCTTGTTGCTTACCAGGAGACTGCAGCTGAATATGGTTTTGAGGTCACGTCAGATTTATTCTACAGCATGAGCGGCATTCCTGCACTTCAGACGAGCATGTTACTCAAGGCGAAATTTGAAAAAGACTTTGATCCGCAGGAATTTGCCGACAGAAAAGAGTTCTATTTTCTGAAAAGCATCCATCTTGCTGAACCGATAATTCCGGTGATAAAAATTATCAGGGAAAACGCGGGCAAACTTCCGATGGCTTGTGGTACAGGTGGAACCAGGTTCTATGCCAATAAAACACTCGAACTTGCCGGTGTGAGGGAATATTTCGAACACATCGTCACCGCTGATGATGTTGAAAATCACAAACCACATCCTGATACTTTCCTTAAAGCAGCAGAACTGTTAGGCGTACCACCGGAATCCTGCCAGGTTTTTGAAGACAGTCCGCTGGGTCTGCAAGCCGCCTTATCGGCAGGTATGATCGCAACGGATATAACGCCTTTTTGCCAAGGCTAAAGTATAGAACGCTTCAATCAATCATTCACCATCATTCGTCAGTATTCATTTTCTAATATTATCATGAGGGGGGGTACGGGGCTCACTTTATCCTTTATCCTTTATCCTTATCTTAATGGAATTAAAAGTATGGATTTTAAGTTAACTGCAGATTTCATTCCTACAGGGGATCAACCTCAGGCGATAGCACAGCTAAGTGAAGGGATTTTTTCCGGTATTCCATACCAGACACTGCTGGGAGTGACGGGGTCAGGAAAGACCTTTACCATGGCAAATGTCATTGAGAAGGTTCAGAAACCGACCTTGATTTTAAGTCACAACAAAACGCTGGCTGCCCAGCTTTATGGTGAGATGAAACAGTTTTTTCCGGAGAATGCCGTTCAGTATTTCGTCTCCTACTACGATTATTATCAGCCGGAAGCGTATATGCCGGTCACGGATACCTTCATTGAAAAGGATCTTGCTATCAACAAGGAGATTGAAAAATTGAGGCTTGCTGCAACCTCTGCCTTGTTATCCGGAAGAAGGGATGTAGTTGTAGTCTCTTCTGTATCTTGTATTTATGGGATTGGTAACCCGGAGGATTTTCATGCCAATGTTACACACATCAAAGTTGGAGATCAGCTGGGCCGAAATGTCATGCTCAGAAAGTTGGTCGATGCCATGTATTCGCGCACCGATGCAGACTTTCAACGCGGTAATTTCAGGGTAAAAGGGGATACTGTCGATATTTTTCCCGCCTACGCGGATGATGCAGTCCGGATTCAGTTTTATGGAGATGATATTGATGAGATCTCTACCTTTAACCCTGATAGCGGTGCATTTCTTCAGCTCCATGGGCAATATTCTATTTATCCTGCCAATATCTTCGTCACAACCAAGGACAGGACCAAGGCAGCTATTCGTCAGATTCAGGATGACCTGATCGGACAGGTTGATTTTTTTAAAAATATAGGCAAGACTCCGGAGGCTAAGCGGATTGAAGATCGTGTCAATTATGATCTGGAGATGATTCGGGAGCTTGGCTATTGCCCGGGAATTGAGAATTACTCCCGGTATTTTGATGGAAGGGCTCCGGGAACAAGGCCCTTTTGCCTGCTGGATTTTTTCCCTGATGATTTTCTGATGATCATCGATGAAAGTCATGTTACCATGCCTCAGATACGTGCCATGTATGGAGGCGACCGTTCCCGGAAAACAACTCTGGTAGACTATGGCTTCAGGTTACCGGCTGCCATCGACAACCGTCCTTTGAAATTTGATGAATTTGAAGCAATTGCCAAACAGCTGATATATGTCAGTGCCACTCCTGCAGATTATGAACTGCAGAAAAGTGAAGGAGTCATCGTTGAGCAAATCATCCGGCCAACCGGTTTACTTGATCCTATCATCGAAATAAGGCCTGCACACAACCAGATTGATGACCTCATCCACGAAATTCACTTGCGGATTGAAAAAAACGAACGGATTCTGGTAACGACGCTGACCAAAAGAATGGCAGAAGAGCTTTCCAAATATTTCGACCGTATCAACATCAAATGCCGGTACATACACTCTGATGTAGATACGATGGAAAGGGTGGAGATCATGGAAGAGCTTCGGAAAGGCAGCTTCGATGTATTGGTTGGTATCAACCTCTTGCGGGAGGGACTTGATTTACCGGAAGTTTCACTGGTGGCTATTTTGGATGCTGACAAGGAAGGATTCCTCCGTTCGGAGCGTTCACTTACCCAGACTGCAGGACGGGCAGCCCGAAATCTGAATGGCAGGGTATTGATGTATGCCGATAAAATTACTGATTCGATGCAAAGAACCATTGATTCATCCAATTACCGCAGAAACAAGCAACACGAATACAATCTGGCCAATGGGATCACTCCTGCTGCCATAATCAAACCCACACGGGAAATCATTGGCATGGAATATCGGCTGACCAAAGGAGTGGGGGCGAAGCCCTATATTCCGCCTGAAACCATCGATTATGCAGCTGATCCGGTTTTGGCATACCTCAAGCCGGAAGCACTGGAGAAGGCGATCCTGAAAACCAAAAAAGAGATGGAAAAAGCGGCAAGGGAGCTCGACTTTATCGAAGCTGCCAGATTAAGGGATGAGATGTTCGCTATGCAGAAACTGATGAAGGAGCGGGAAAATGGATAAACAAATTACTTTGGCCTTGCTGGAGATGATCCGGCGAAACAGGGGGGACCAGAAAAGGATTGAACATTCTCTCAAAGTACATGGATATGCCCGGCTACTGGGCAGAATGGAGGATTTAAGTATCGAAAAGCAGTTTGTGCTGGATTTGACAGCCATTCTTCATGATATCGGAATTTCTGTTGCAGAAGCTAAATACGGCTATTCCAACGGACAGTTGCAGGAACTTGAAGGGCCTCCTGTTGTCCGGGAGATTATGGAGCGTTTGCAGGTGAATCCTGCTATTGTCGAAAGGGTTTGCTTTATTGTCAGCAAACACCACTCCTTTTCAGCTATTGACGGGATCGATTTTCAACTTTTGGTTGAAGCCGATTTTTTGGTGAATGCAGTTGAAGAGTTTGTCTCTCCCGAAGGCGTTGAAAAGTTTATTTCGCTAAACTTCAAAACGGATAGTGGGAGAAGAATTATCAGGGAGTTGTTTCCATCTTAGGATAAAGCATAAAAAAACCGGTCTGATCAGTCCGGTTTTTTTATGCTTTATCCTAAGTATGTTTTTAGCAGTTTGCTGCGTGAAGTATGCCTCAGCCTGCGGATTGCTTTTTCCTTGATTTGTCGAACCCTTTCGCGGGTCAGGCCAAAGTGCTCTCCGATCTCTTCAAGTGTCATTTCGGTGCTTGCAATTCCGAAGAACATGCGGATGATATCTGCTTCTCTCTCCGTAAGGGTTGCCAGCGAACGCTCAATTTCCCTGGAAAGTGATTCGTCAATCAAAGCACGGTCTGCACTGGGAGAGTCGTTGTTAATCAAAACATCGAGCAGACTGTTGTCTTCACCGTCTACGAAAGGAGCATCAACTGATACGTGCCTTCCGGATACGCGCAGGGTGTCCGCGACTTTCTCCGCGGGAAGTTCCAGCTGATCTGCCAGTTCTTCGGGTGAGGGTCTGCGTTCGTGTTCCTGTTCAAACTTGGAGTAGGCCTTGTTGATCTTGTTCAACGAACCAACCTGGTTTAGCGGAAGACGGACGATACGCGACTGCTCAGCCAATGCCTGCAAGATGGATTGACGAATCCACCACACAGCATAGGAGATGAACTTGAATCCCCTGGTTTCGTCAAATTTCTCAGCAGCTTTGATCAAACCCAAATTACCTTCATTGATCAGGTCGGGAAGACTCAGTCCTTGGTTCTGGTACTGTTTGGCAACAGAAACCACAAACCGGAGGTTGGCTCTTGTTAGTTTTTCAAGCGCCGCCTGATCTCCTTTCTTGATCCGCTGCGCCAACTCAACTTCTTCTTCAACTGAAATAAGTTCTTCTTTTCCAATTTCCTGAAGATATTTATCAAGAGAAGCGCTTTCGCGGTTTGTTATTGACTTGGTAATTTTTAGTTGTCTCATGCTCTGGGGTTAAAAGTCTGCAAAGATACGAATAAAGTTGTTTTCAACAATGTTAAATCTATTGCTACAATATACAAATTATTCGTTTAAATTAAAAACATAATAAGTCCATTTTCCATCCGGGTAAATACCCTCGATCAGAACCGGTTTTTTGTCGTTGGTTTGTGAGATGATCCGTTTGATATCTTCTACGCTTCCAACAGAGATTTTGTTAACATCCGTGATGATAAATCCGGGCCGGACTCCTGCATTTTTCAATTTTCCACTTGTAATTTTTAGTACCTGAACTCCTTGTTTGATATTCAGACGCTCCATGTCTTTGTCTGATATATCTCCAAATTCGGCCCCGAGTATTGAAATGGCCTCCTTCACGACGGCTGTATTCCCTTTTGCATTTCTCAAGGTGACATTGAATAGTTTTTCCGCTCCTTCCCTCCAGACTACAACAGCTACCTGATCGCCGGGCCTGTGCTTTCCAATCTGTTCCTGAAGTTCAGCAACCGAATTTACTTTTGTCGAATTAATTGACATAATAACATCCCCTTTTTTCAAACCAGATTGACGTGCAGCCCCGACTTCGGAAGTTTCATCAACATAAATTCCATCCATCCTGTCAAGCTTGAGCTTTTTGGCAAGCTCATCATCAATATTTTTAATTGTTACTCCAAGCAAAGCCCGTTGTACTTCTCCGAATTTTCTAATGTCTTCAACTACTTTATGAACGATAGAAGCAGGTATGGCGAAGGAGTAGCCGGTATATGAGCCGGTTCTGGAGGCAATTGCGGTATTGATACCGACCAGCTCACCACGGCTGTTGACCAGAGCTCCTCCGCTGTTACCAGGATTGACAGCAGCGTCTGTTTGAATGAAAGATTCCATGGGCATCTGGCCACTCATGATTCCGATGCTTCTGGATTTGGCACTCACAATCCCTGCTGTTACCGTTGAAGTAAGATTGAACGGATTACCAACTGCAAGCACCCACTCTCCCAACCTGAGAGATTCTGAATCACCCCATGGCAATACGGTCAGATTTTTCGCATCAATTTTGATAAGCGCAATATCTGTATTCGGATCACGCCCGATTACTTTTGCAGAATACTTGTGGTTGTTGTTGAGAATGACCTCGATGTCGACTGCCGACTCTACCACGTGGTTGTTGGTTACGATATAGCCATCTTCACTGATGATAACACCGGATCCGGCAGCCATACTGTATTGCTGTTCCTGATTGCCATTCCCTCTTGGTCCGAAAAAGAATTCGAACAACTGGTTGTTGTTGTCATAGTATTCGTTCTTGCTTTTTATTGTGATGTGTACAACCGCTGACACACTTTTTTCGGCAGCCAATGTCAAATCAGGTAATTGGACCTGAGGTAAGACAGCAGGCTGAGAATAGCTTGAAAGCTGAATGGGCTTTTGCTCATCAACTACTGCTTTTTTATCAACCGAATTAAAATGTGAATACAAAGAGAGAGCCAAAACTGCTCCAAAAAATGCAAATGCAAAGTATGTTGCTCCTTTTCTAATTGCGTCCATAAATAATTACTTTTTAAATTTTAACTGGATACATATTTCAAATTATATACCATTTTATGGGTAGCTATATGCTATTAGACGTGAAAATGGTTGAAAAGTAATCATGATTAACAAACTTTAACTAGGATCCCTGACGCAAATACAGATTAGAAGAATTAAAATCCTCCCTGCCAAAGATTACACAAATTTAAAAAGGCAATTGTTTGAGATGTTAAACTACATGTATGCCAAGTGCATAACCTCAGTCGCAGTTTTTTCATTCCAATTTTTTTTTGTGGTTGGTCAGAAGCTGCCTGCAGGGAGACAATTTGTCAGTTTTTGCTTTCGTTCTCTTTGTCCGGCACATTGAACCACTTAGCCAAAGGTTCGGATGGCGTGTATTGTTGAAGATAGGTAATAGCTTCTCGCGAATTGGAGGCCACGTAATACATGGACCGGTAGCTTTCTTTGGCAAAAGTTTCGTTGTAGGCCTTCTCAAATTGCTCGAACAGTGAATTGTAGTACCCGTTGGTGTTGATAAAAACGACTGCTTTATTGTGGTAATTCAATTGTTTCAGGGTAATTACTTCCAGGATTTCCTCCAGGGTTCCAAAACCCCCGGGTAGTGCAACGAAAAAATTGGAACGTTTGCGCATCAGGTATTTTCGCTCACGCATATTGGGGGTGATGATCTGTTCATGATCGTTGGGATTGGAAAGACGGTGGGCATGAATCAGTTCCGGTATGATTCCTACCGTTTTCGCACCGTTTTCCCTTGCAGCCTCGGCACATGCACGCATCAAACCGACATTGGCTCCACCATATATAAGATTCCAGCCGGATGCAGCAATCAACCTGCCAAGATTTCTGGCTTCTTCAAAATAAGTTTCCGGGATGGCATTGCTTGAAGATGAAAAGACGCATACATTCATCAGACGTCAATATTTGCATAGGTTGCATTGTCTTCGATAAACTTACGGCGAGGAGGAACTTCATCACCCATCAGCATCGAAAAGACGTGATCTGATTCTGCGGCATTCTCTATCTCAACCTGACGTAAAGTCCGTCTTTCAGGATTCATGGTTGTATCCCATAATTGCTCGGCATTCATCTCTCCCAAACCTTTGTATCGTTGAACATGGACGCTTTTTTCGTTGCCGCTTGCCCACTCTTCAATAATTCTCATCCGCTGTGCCTCGGTCCAGCAGTATTGCTCCTGTTTTCCTTTCTTGACCAGATACAATGGAGGAGTAGCGATATAAATATGCCCGTTCATAATAAGATCATGCATGTAGCGGAAGAAGAAGGTCATGATCAAAGTAGCAATGTGCGATCCATCAACGTCAGCATCCGTCATGATGATGATCTTGTTGTAACGCAGTTTGGTAATATTCAGTGCTTTCGGATCTTCGTCCGTGCCAATGGAAACGCCAAGCGCTGTATAGATATTCCGGATCTCCTCACTGTCAAAAACCCTGTGAGGCATCGCTTTCTCTACGTTGAGGATCTTTCCCCGCAAAGGAAGAATTGCCTGAAAACTCCTGTCGCGTCCTTGCTTGGCTGTGCCACCTGCAGAATCTCCTTCAACAAGAAACAATTCGCATCTTTCGGGATCTTTTTCAGAACAGTCTGCCAGTTTTCCGGGAAGCCCGCTCCCTGTCAGTACATTTTTGCGCTGTACCAACTCTCTCGCCTTGCGGGCGGCATGACGGGCCGTAGCTGCCAGGATAACTTTGTTGACAATCAGTCTGGCTTCACGCGGATGTTCCTCCAGGTAATTGCTGAGCATCTCACTGACAGCCTGGTCGACTGAGGCGCTGATCTCCGAATTGCCTAGTTTTGTTTTGGTTTGACCCTCAAACTGAGGCTCTTGTACTTTACAGGAAACCACAGCAGTCAATCCTTCACGGAAGTCATCTCCTGCAATTTCAAATTTCAGTTTCTGGAACATTCCGCTGTTCTCGGCATAATTTTTAAGGGTCCTGGTAAGTCCCCTGCGAAAGCCGGTAAGGTGAGTTCCGCCTTCTATGGTGTTGATATTGTTGACGTAAGTGTGAACATTTTCAGTGAAAGAGTTGTTGTAACACATCGCAATCTCGACCGGAACATCATTTTTCTCGGTTGAGATGTGGATGGTTTCATCAATGATGCGCTCACGGGTGCCATCGAGGTAATCCACAAATTCAGACAACCCGGCCTCAGAATAAAAGATCTCACTTTTGAAGGATCCATCTGATTCTTTGAATCTCTCGTCTGTAATCGAGAGTTTTATTTTTTTATTCAGGAAAGCCAGCTCTCGCAGACGGGCAGAGAGTATGTCAAATTTGAATTCTGTTGTAGTAAAAATTGTGTCGTCAGGAGTGAAAGTTATGATCGTACCCGTATGGTCTGTTGATCCGATAATTTTTACATCCCCTTGTGGAGCACCTTTTTCATACTTCTGTTCCCAGATATTCCCGTCACGGTGAATTTCTGCCCTGAGATAATTGGAAAGCGCATTAACACAGGAAACACCTACTCCGTGCAGACCACCTGAAACCTTGTAACTCTCTTTGTTGAATTTACCTCCGGCATGCAAAACGGTAAGAACCACTTCCAACGCCGACTTATTTTCGCCTATATGCAGTTCTGTGGGGATACCACGGCCATCATCTTCAACAGTAACTGATCCGTCGTTGTTGATCACAACCTCGATGTTGTTGCAGTAACCTGCCAATGCCTCGTCGATCGAGTTGTCGATGACCTCATAAACCAGGTGATGCAATCCACGAATATTGACATCTCCGATGTACATGGCAGGCCGTTTTCTGACGGCTTCCAATCCTTCCAATACCTGAATGCTGTCTGCTCCGTATGATACTTCAGCGGCTGATTTTACCTTCTTATTTTCGCTCATGTTCTAATCTGATATTTTGATGGATCCAATTTTAAATAGTTGACCTTTAAGATATTACAAATATAATCCCGGGGTTTGAAATCCATCGGATAATGAATGTTTTTTTTACTGATTCAAAGTAGGCAAAGGTAGCTATTTTTCACCAAACAGGCAAGGATTTTTTCAGAAAGAGAAGCTTGCACCCAGTTTAAAACGGATACCCTGCACGGTATACCCATACCATGGCTCATCCTTTCTGTTGAGGAGATTTTCAATCTTGCCAAATAATTCCAGATTCTTGATAAATAGATATTTAGCTCCTATATTCATTTCAACCATGGCATCCGACTGAAGATAAATTGGTGGTGGTCCCATCGAGGAAGAAACGGGTGACACATAGTATTGTAACATGATTGTCCTTGGGCCGGTGAGGAATAATTCTGCCATGGCGCTGAACTTGTCTGTGACCTTGAATCTGGAAACCGCATGCAGGGTAAAATCGGGCATATAGGGTGCCTTTTCCAGTGACGTGACATCGTAACTGTAAAAATGACCGGATAGCAGCAACAAGAGACCAGAGGTTGTATAGGTGAGCTCTCCGGAAAAATCGAGCGTTTTAAGTTCATCGTATACTACCTCGAAAGCATTGTTATAGGTCAGGTCGGAAGGGGAAGGTGAAGAATTCCCGGATCTGTTTTCCACACGGGTAACATAGAAGTACTGATCTTCTGTTTTGCCATAATTAAATCCAAGGTCGAATGCAAAAGGAACGGCAATTTTCCCCTTCAGACCTCCTGAAAAAATACCCAGGTGACTGGTAGGATTCAGCTCCAAAGTAGGATTAATCCACCTGTTCTCCGCTGCAATTTTTGAGTAGTTGTTGTTCTGCATGTACCCAACCATCCCTGCATACAATGTTAGTTTGTTATCTTCCGTGTGAAATGAGGCATATAATTTAGGGTAAGGTTTGAAAATCGATTCGTCAGAATTGCCAAAAAAAGAAAAAATATTCAGACCCCCTTCCAATGTAAACTTTTCGTTCTCAAACAACAGGGTTGGCGAAATTTGAAGCAAGTTTCTGGATGATGAATGCAAAACCATGAAGTCAGGATAGCCAGTAACGTTATCTGTCTCAAAATGATCGAAATTTGCCTTTAATTTTCCACTGAAAGTGCCAAAATTGTAGTCGAAATCGCTTCTTATTCTGATTGCTTTCTCAACCTGGTCTGTCGAGGTATTGAAGTATCCCAGATTGATTCCGGTGTTGAATTTGAGTATTGAAGAAGAAGAAGCATTATTTTTTACTGTAAAATCAAAATATCCCAGCTGGTGTAGCTGGTCCTGGTTGAAATATTTAACAAAATTATTGCTCATGATATTTTCGGGAATAGCAACCGGATAACCGTAAAACCGGTTCATATCGCGTTGGTAAGATAATTCGGAACTGATGGTTACTCCTTCAAATATGTAGCTTCCAAAAATAAGCGCCCTGTTGTAGCTGAAGGGTGCCTCGTTTTTGCTACCGCCCTTTAACTGCACTGTTCCCTGAGAAGAGAGATGGTTCAGCTGAAAACCCAGGGTGCCGTTTGGAGAATTGGGGTTGTTCAGATAAAAATCCAGAAATGGTGTCGTGTAACTGCCAAACCCTCCGCTGATTTTCCCGATTCCCGGATAGGTGATCTCCCGTTTAAACTGGTTGTATGCCCTCACCTCTGATGATTGAAAACCTGTTGTAATGGGATGACTGTTAATATTGTAGTTCAGATCCGGCCTGAACTTTGTCGTATCGCTGATCTCAGGCAGCAAATTGATCTTCTCTGCACTGGAGACCGATGGCCTGTATGCCTTGACGACTTCGACTTCCTGATTCATTTTGCTGGTGTCCTTCTGGGCTTGTAAAGCGCTGAAGCATCCTTGTATGACAAGAAAGAGGAGAGCAAGCGGGGTTATATATCGTTGAGTCATATGCTGGGCTTAAAACAGTTATTTTTTTTGTTCCAGTATTTTAAGGTAAGCAGAAGCTTCATCAACAATGCCATCCTCCTTTGTTTCGTAATTTTCAATTACACTCTTCAGGGTGTTGGTCGCCTGAAACAGATCGTTCATCCGCTCATAAACGTGGGCCAGGAGTATAAAACTTTTGCCAAGCCAGTATTTCTGCGGACTATTTTTGGATATAAAATCCATCACCTCATTCTCTGCATCTTTTAACCGGTTGTTGTCCGCGTAATATTTGCAAACACTGTATTTTGCCTCAGCTCCCTCCCGGGATTTCGGATCTGCTGAAAGTTTTCTCCACAAAGGCAGTGCTTTCAATGGATCCTTCAACGCCTCATATGCTTTGGCCGACTTGTAGGAGCTCTCCCGATCCAGTTCAGGAGATGTTTTACCATTGCTGCGAATTTTCCAGCCTGACTTTACGACTTCTTCCCAGTGTTCCAGTTCATACTGGCAACGCATCATACCGGTAGAACCGGCAAGAACATTGGCTGGCGTACCGGCTTTGGATTCCAAACGTCGAAAATAACCCAACGCTTTTTCAAACTCTTTTGCATCGAAAGCCAGACCGGCTGCCTTGGAAAGAGCACTTTCCGTGAAAAGGTTGTCAGGTTCTGCCAAAACAGCATCATAGTCCAGCAAGGCTGCACTGCCTTCGCCGGCATTATAAGCACATTCTGCCCTGTAAAAACGTGCATTGACCGTGAAATTTCCCTGGGGGAAGTTGTTGAGGTACCTGGTGAGCTGTTCTCCGGCATTTGAAGATTGTGTCATGTAAAGCTTTTCTGCCGCAAAATAGGTGAGCGAATCCTGTTCATTTTGGGATGGGGTAGCACCCTTGCCCAATTTTTTGGTATACGCGATGTAATCTTCCACCTGGTTGTTCTCCATGTAGTTATTCTTTATCCCGGTGAGAGCTCCCCTGGCTTCAGGTGTATCGGGATAGCGGTCGATCACCTCTTTATAATAGGTTATTGAAGTTTCGTACTGATTCTGGTTGTATGCAATCAAACCAAGCTGGACCAGTGCTTTAGGTATCAAAGGGCTCTCAGGGTACTTGGCTATCAGATCTTTGTAACCTGATTTGGCATTTTCAAAGTCGGATAATTTTTCATAAGCCTTTCCGGTTTCGAAAAGCGCATCATCAAAGTAGGCTGATTCAGGGTACTTGGATAAAAGCTCCCCGAGCTCGGAAATCTTGGTCTGATGGTTCTGCATCAGTCCATGTGTGAATGCCATCTGGAACAACGAATAATCTGCGTTGGCAGAATTAAGGCTCCTGGATTTTTGATAATAATTCAGTGCCTCATCGAAATTTCTGCTGGCATACTGACAGTCGCCAAGCCGGTTATATGCATCTGCAGACAGCTTCCCGTCAGATGATTTTGAGAGCTCAATATACTTGTTAAAACTGGATGCTGCCTGCACAAGTTCTTGTTTATTAAATAATTGATACCCTATATTGTAGAATGATAGCGCATACTCCTCTAATTTCTGACTTCCCGGCAGGGACTGAAACTTTTTGTATTCTGCAAATGCTTCATCAGGTTTGCCAAGTCTGGAGAGCGTTTCGGCCCTCCAATATTGGGCCCGGGCTTTCAAAATGGCGTTTGAAGATCCAATCTCCAGGGAGAGATCAAAGAGCCGGAGGGCTCCGGCAAAATTAATATCACGGAAAACCTCCATCCCTCGATAGAGCGATACCCGCTGGTAGGCTTTCCGGATGGAGGGGGTCTTCACCTTGATGCGATCCATCGAAGCAAGTGCATCCTTGTAATTGTGTGTTGTCATGAAAACATTAACAAGGTAGTTATATGCCAGATCATTTTCTTTGGCGTCGGGATATTCTGCGATGTACTTGTCAAAGGCCCTGATGGATTCGTTGAAGGGCGAATAATCGAGCTCGTAAGTTGCTTTGGCATACTGAAACAGCGCATCCTTTCTGATTTGAGGATTAAAATTCATCTCTGAGGCGTGCTGAAATGCCAGCAATCCCTTCTGCTTTTCCCCTTTTTTCATATAAAGCGCTCCCAATTGATAGTAAGTTCCCTGAGAGATCGCGTCTTTTTTCTGAATGGATTTTTCGTACCAGAAGATGGCCTGGTCTGAGCGTCCGGCTTTCTCCTGGCAAAAACCTGCAACATAACAGTCTTCCCTGCTAACCTCCTTATTTTTGAAGTATTTATCAATCAATTCAGTAGCAGAATTGTATTGAGCCAGCTGGTAATATGAAGTAACCAGGATCCTGGCTAACTCGAATTTTCGTTCATCTGGTGCCTTTGCCAGCAACGGAACCCCCAACTGCAATACTTCATCATACAGACCTTTGGCAAAAGTGATCTGAACCTGGTAAAATGGAATTATTTTAAAGTAGGCAGGACTGTTTTCCAGTTTTTTAAATTCAGTAAGTGCCTCATCGTAATTGCCTTCCAGGTAATTGATGTGTGCCCAGTAATATTTTGAAGCTTCACCAAAGGTACTTTTATTGCTCCTCAACTGATTGAAATTTGCTTTGGCCCGTTCTGTTTCACCTGTTTCGAGCAGGGATACGCCGGAATAGTAAAGATATTTTTCATGCTCCTCATCGGTAAACGCCGAAGTCTCCAGCCTGGCGAAAAGCTGCAACGTCTCTTTGTACTTTTTTTGATTGAAAGAGAGACTGCCAAGGCGGAAAAGAGCCGCATTCATCAATGGCGATTCGGGCTGATCCTCCATGAATTTCTTCAGTTCCGCTTCCCCGTTGGGGTTGCCTAGTTCGAGCCTCGAGGCTGCTATATAATAGGCTGCTGAATTGGATAATAATCCATCATTTTTTGCCTGCAGCTCCTCAAAAATGTGAATGGCAGAACCGTAATTGGCCTTTTCAAACAATGAAACACCTTCGTTATAAAGCTTTGCAGTTTCACCTGTGCCGATCCTGATATTTTGTGCAATGACCGTCAGGCATGGGAAAATAAATGGAACCAGGATAAGAATTAATCTTTTTATTTTGGATCTCATGGGGTCTTTTTCAGTCTCAAAATATTAATTCAACAGCCTAAAAATACTCTTGAAGCTATAATTTAAGATTTCGACAGATCGTCAAAAAAACTTAGATTTGTATTTTATGGCTTTTACAAAATTAGGATTTTATCAATACTTCACCCATGGCAGAAGAAATAATCAAGCTGAAAAATGCAGATATCTATCAACAAGAGAGTTTGGTGTTGAAAGAAGTCAACCTGACGCTTCATCAAGGAGAGTTTCTATACATCATCGGAAAGGTTGGAAGCGGGAAAACCAGTTTATTGAAGGCTTTTTACCACGAAATTCCGCTGGTTAACGGTGAAGGTTCCATCTTGGGTTACGATTTGCACAACATTAAGATGAATGAGATTCCATACCTGCGAAGGAGGCTTGGAATCATCTTCCAGGATTTCCAGCTTTTGCACGATCGCTCCGTGCAGAAAAATTTTGAGTTTGTACTTCGTGCTACCGGATGGCGGCAGGAACGCGCCATCCAGGATCGCATTGCTGAAGTGTTGAATCTGGTCGAGATGCCCGATGCCGGATCGAAAATGCCACACCGTCTTTCAGGTGGGGAACAGCAAAGAATCGTTATCGCCCGGGCCATGCTCAACAATCCTCAAATTATCCTTGCTGACGAACCTACCGGGAATCTGGACCCTGAAACCTCACGGAAGCTGATGGAACTTCTGCAGGAGATTAACAGGGATGGCGTGACTGTCGTGATGGCTACCCATGATTATGAAATGATCCGGCTCTTTCCGGCCCGGCGCGTGATTTGCGAAAACGGTGAGCTGAAAGAGCTTATTCCTCCTCCGGAACCCCTGGACTTTGACATGCTCCTGGCAGAAGAGGAGATATAAGATTTGAGATATTAGACAGGAGAAATGTGGCATAAGTACGAAACGAAAAATTGTAAAAAGCTAAAATGAGGACTATACAATCAAAATTCACTCATAACCTATAACTCATAACTTTCAACTCTCAACTTCCCCATGTACAAACTAGTACCAAATTTTCCACTCAAACACCACAACAGTTTCGGTCTGGATGTTAGCGCTAGTTATTGGCTTACCATCGAAAGTACAGAAGACTGGAACAGTGCAATAGCGCAATATCCTCATCTGTTGCAGGAGAAGAGGTTGATCGTCGGAGCTGGTACCAATCTTTTGTTTATGCGCGATTTCGATGGATTGGTTATTTCTCCTGACTTTTTCGGTTATTCCATAGCATATCAGGACGATCAGATAGTCGAACTGGAAGTTGGTGCAGGCGTGGAGTGGGATGATTTGGTGGCTCATTGTGTGAAGAATGGATGGTTCGGTGTTGAGAATCTATCCCTTATACCAGGAAAAGTAGGTGCAGCACCGGTTCAAAATATCGGTGCTTATGGTGTTGAGGTTGCGGATGTGATTGTTAAAGTGAATTGCCTGAATCTGGAAAATACTGAATTTAAGAGCTTTAACAACGATCAGTGTCATTTCAACTACCGTACCAGTATTTTTAAGGAGAAATATTTGAATCAATTGATGGTAACTACGGTGGTTTTCAGGCTTCAAAAGCAGGGTAAGATCTTCACCGGATATGGTGATCTCGAAAAGTCAGTTCGTGAGCTCGGTGTGCCATCGCTTGAGAATGTAAGGAGAGCAGTAATTCTCACCAGGGAATCTAAACTGCCTGATCCTAAAGTTCTTGGCAATGCGGGTAGCTTCTTCAAAAATCCTGTAGTTACAGAAGAAGTAGCTGCAGCACTTGAAGATCTTCTGTCCGGACTGCCTGTATATCAGCTGATTGATGGTTTCGTGAAGGTTGGTGCAGGATTTCTTATCGAACAGGCAGGCTGGAAGGGCCGCAAGCTGGGTCACGCTGCGGTGCATGACATGCAAGCCCTGGTACTGGTTAACAGGGGAGGGGCAAGCGGACAGGAAATCCTGGCGCTGTCACAAGCTATTCAGCTGGATGTTTTGGAGAAGTACGGGGTGAAACTCGAACCGGAAGTTCAGCTTGTGGAAGGGTAGTGCTGGTTGTAAAACATTCACGCTATTTACTTCGGATATATCTTTTCTCTGGTAATCTGGTCGTCGGAAATTATTCAATTTCAATTCCATATTTCTCCAGGAGACCTGAAACACCCTGCAGGGAGAATTTTGCTTTTTTTAATCTGTTTATTTCCGGATCAATGGAGTAATGAAAGGCATTTCTAAAATCTGTTTTCTCCAGCAGGCTGTTTTCAAACATCGCACCGGCCAAATCACAGTTGTTAAAAGAAGATCCACTTAGATCAGACTCTGTAAAATCCACCTCTTGCAAGGAGCTATCTTTGAATTTCGAGTGCTTAAGGTTTAATTTGAAAAAGGAGGATAGATTCAGCATACATTTTTCAAATTCGATGGAAAAAAGAAAAGTGTTGCAATTTTCGAAGTGTAACCCCATTAGTTTGCACCTATTGAATCTGACCTCTCTGAAGGCTGTTTGGGAGATTTTCGCCAGACTCAGGTTGCATCCTGTAAAGAGGCAGGCAGTGAAAACAAATCCGGAAAGATTAAAATTGGAAAGTTCACAATCGATGAAGGTGCAATTTTCATATTCCCCTTTTGATAACGGATCTTTTGAGAAGTCGGTTTTGGTATAGGTCTTTGCTTCCGTGTAATTGTTATTCATGATTCTGAAGGAAGAGTAAATATATTTTCAAAATCTAAATTTTTCATCTATACACTTTCAATTTATTCAACGCCTCCTGGTACTTTTGCGCATTTCTGTTGTGTTCTGAGAGATTTTTTGCGAAATTGTGATAACCCGAAAAATCTTCTTTGGCACAGAAATAGAAGTAGTCGTGGGTGCTATAGTTTAAAACGGCATCCAGGGATGAGATCTCAGGGGAATTTATTGGACCTGGCGGAAGTCCTGTTATTTTGTAGGTATTGTAAGGACTATCCACTGAAAGATGCATGGTGAGAATTCGCCGGATCGAATAATCCCCCAGCGCAAAGCGTATGGTTGGATCGGCTTGTAATGGCCAGTTGTTGTGCAGACGGTTGAGATATACGCCCGCAATAACCGGCTTTTCATCATTTTTGTTACTCTCCTCCTGTACAATCGAGGCAAGTGTGGCCACCTGATCCGCGGTCAGACCAGACGCTTTAGCCTTCATTTTCCTGGTATCATTCCAGAATTTGTCGTATTCGTACTTCATCCTGAAAAGGAATCCAACGGGTGTTGTGGTCCAGTACAAAGAGTAGGTGTTAGGGATGAAGAGAGCGGGCAGGGTCTCTGATTTAAACCCCAGTTTAAGTGCATTGGTATCGTTTTTGAAACATTGGATAAATGAAAGCGAATCACATTGCAACTGCCGTGCAAGTTTTCCTGCCAGCTCCTCACAGGATCTTATGTTATTGAAAGTCACCTTGACAGGCGTCTGCGCACCGGATCTCAAAATGTTGACCAGTTTGTTGTTGCTCCAACCCGGCTGGAGACGGTATGCTCCTGGTCTCACATTCGTGCTATAATCCTTTAGCCATGCTAACTGCTTGAAAGTATTTACTTTTGTGAGGCAACCATGCTCCTTCAGCAACCTGACAACCTGGTCAAAATTGTCACCGTTGTGTATGTATAGCATATAACTGTTGACAACATTGGGACCGTAGTATAAATGATGCAGTTGATTAATACTGATGAGCGAAAGTATCAGGAAAGAAGATATCAGGAGAATCAGTTTTTGTCTGATTCCCATTTTTCGAATTAAAGTTGCCTTTTGTTTTTCTTTGGTCATTTATCGTGGTAAATTTACAATTTAAAAGTTATTTGTTTAAAGGATCTGTCAAAAGTTTGTTGATTTCGCAAGACCTTTAAGGGATAAAAGTGTATTTTTGCCGATAAATCAGCAGAAAAAAATACAGCATATGCATCAGATTAAATTAGCAGAAAACATCTATTTTTTGGGCTTCAACGATCGTCGGACTGCCCTTTTTGAAAATATTTGGCCCATTCCGGATGGGATCTCCTATAATTCTTATTTAATTGTGGATGAAAAGATTGCACTGATTGATACCATGGAGCGGCAGTACATCGAAGATTTTCTGGCACGGATTGAAGAGATCATTGGTTTACGCCCGATAGACTACCTGATAATCAATCACATGGAACCGGACCATTCGGGCTCGATGAAGGCAATTGTTAACCGCTACCCCAATGTTACCCTGGTTGGCAACAAGAAAACATTTGGCATTGCTGAAAATCTGGGTTACAATCCGGATAAAGTGGTTGAGGTACATGATAATTCCAGACTGGATCTTGGAGTTGTCAAATTACAGTTTCAAACCATCCCGATGGTTCACTGGCCCGAAACGATGGTAACCTACGATGAAACGAACAGGATTATCTTTTCAGGTGATGCCTTCGGAAGTTATGGGACCTTGGATGGTGGCGTTTTTGATGACGAGATCAACCTTGATTTTTATGAGGTGGATGTGATGCGTTATTTTACCAATATTGTGGGCAAATATTGTGCTCATACCCAGCGTGCTATCAAAAAACTGGTGCCTCTGGATATTAAAATGATTGCCGCAACCCATGGTCCGATCTGGCGCACCAACCTTGAATGGGTCTTGAGCCGTTACAACCGCTGGAGTTCCTACGAAAAGGAGCAGGGATGCATCATCGTTTATGGTTCCATGTACGGAAATACCCAAAAAATGGCTGAAGTGATTGCCCGCCAGCTCAGTGAGCGGGGCATCCGGAATATTCGAGTCTATGATTCATCCAAAACACATCCTTCCTACATCATCAATGATATTTTCAGATACAAGGGATTGATTATCGGGAGCTGTGCCTATAACAACGCGCTATTCCCAAATGTAGAGACCTTATTATCCACCATCGAACACATGGCCATCAAGAACAACTATTTTGCCATTTTTGGCAATTTTCTCTGGAATGGGGGTGGTGTGAGCAATCTGAAAAAATTTGCCGAACAGATGAATTGGGAAACTGTTTATGAACCGGTCGAAGAAAAAGGAAGCCTGAAGCCTGAGAAATTCAGGATGTGCGTCGATCTTGCCAATGCCATGGCCGACAAATTACTTTCCATGGATGACGCTAAAACAAGCAGCGCACCAGTCTGATCGCTCGTATGATCTTTCCAGTCTCAACCCCAGCGAGTTTGCTTTCACGACAATAGCATCAAGATCGGTCATGTAAAAACCGCTCATAATCAGTATTCCCCCGGGTTTCAGAACCTTTCTGTATGCATGCATATCGTGCAGCAGGATGTTTCGCTGGATATTGGCCAATACTACTTCGAATTGCTGATCTGTCAGGAGGTCCGCATCGCCAGATCTTACCAGGATGTTGCTGATGTTGTTGAGTGCCGCATTCTCCAGGGTATTGTTGGTAGACCACTCATCGATGTCGATGGCAGTGATTTCCCCGGCACCTTTCATGGAAGAGAGAATGGAGAGTATTCCTGACCCGCAGCCCATGTCCAGGATGTTTTTCCCTTCCAGATTCTGCTCAAGCATGGTTTTGATCATCAGATGGGTTGTTTCGTGGTTGCCGGTGCCAAAGGCCATGCGCGGAAAAATGATGATTTCGAATTTTGCTGCAGGATAGCTATCATGAAAAGGAGCACGTATTGTGCACTGATCTTCAATTAGTAGAGGCTCGAAGTAGTTTTGTTCCCAAACCTCGTTCCAGTTTTGATCGGCAATAACCTCAGCGGTATATTGAAAACTGAAGAATTCGTTGCGCTGCAAATTGTCGGCTGTTAGCAGTTCCGGGGTAAAATCTGCAGAACGTATGTAGGCCTCGATTGCATCATCCGTTTCGACAAAACTTTCAAAACCCGCGTTACCGAGTTCTGCCATAAGCAGTTCCCGTGCAAGTTCATGATCGTTGCCAAGTTTGCATGTGATTTTGGTGTATTCCATAGAAAAGTGAACTAAAGTGCCTAAAGTGAACTAAAGTACTTAAAAAAGCTCTGAATTAACTAAAAGCTAAAAGCTAATAGCTAACAGCTAATAGCTTTCTTAGTACGATATCCGGAATGACATATTGACGCCAACCCGTGTAAAGCTAAGCTTGTCAAAACCAACAAAAATGCCCACGTTGGCTGAGTAGAGCACCTCCAGCATCGTATATCCTGCTTCTGTATGATATGGATTGGTCGGAGAGCCGTAATAGCCGGCCCATATCATTTCGCGCCACAACGTGTTGCTGAGGACTGGCAGGTATTTCAACAGGATCAGAGACGACTTGTATGAGATAAATCCATTGATGTACCGGTCAGATGTGGAGAGCGCGTAATAGTTTGGTACATAAAAAGAGTGACGGTATTCATGGGGCAATACCGGACTGGTTTGGGTCATCACATGGGCGAATTCAGAGAAATGTAGCTGATGGCTGTTGGTATACCATCCGGCATCTATTTCCCAGGCAAGACTGGATGTCTGGCTGAATTCGATGGCTTGGGTAAGTCCGGCGTTCAGGTAATCGTAATCCGACGTGCTGGAGAAGATATTCCTTATTCCTTTTTCAAAGCCAAAATAAAATGTTGGAAAATCGGAATGAGACATTTTTTTGATGCCATTGCGCACCCTGTAATAATACCTGGGTGTATACTCAAGTCTGAATCCAGCCTTTGCAGATATCTGACTGGCAAGCTGTTCGTTTGTTACCTCATCGTTTGCAGGCTTGTTCGGTTCATAGTCGTAATCCTGACGAGCGAAAGAGTAGTTCGTTGAGTTTTCAAGTTCATGTATATTTTTCCATTCAACATTTGCATGCAGAACCAGACCATTGGCCAAATCAACACTGTTGGCGAGTTTCAGATAACGGTCATCATAAAAACGGGCAAAATTGGTTTTAAAGAACAGAGACGAAACCGTGTTGATGAAGGGAGAAATGGCCTGTTCCTGGTTGTTGAAATCTTCAGAATAACTTCCGCCGTTCAATTCAAATTTTCCCCGGTGCATGGGAGCATAGTTGTATTTTATACCAAGATTTCCCATAAGCGTCTCCCGGTTAAAAGCATAAGCAACACGTGGGCGAATCTCCAGGGATCGGCCGGGTTTGTAATTTTTGGTAAAGAGTATTTCCTGATTCAGAACAAATCCGTCCACAGCATTGAATGAAAATCTTCTGATATTAATCAGTCCATAATAATTAAAGTGCCAGGAGGAATCCTTAAAAGTGGTTTGACTGCCTACAAAGAAAGGTGTGAATACTCCCAGGTTGAATTTCTTTTTAGAGATGGAAATAGCCTTTGGATTGTTTTTCTCAACCAATACCAGTGAGTCACGTTTCTGATAACTTTGTAACTCTTCGGCCGCTAAAGGTATCGGTCGCATCGTATTCCAAAATGCCGTGTCATGGTTGGCAGCCCTGGGATCAATAACCACCTTAACTGACTCAGTCATCTCCAGCGTTTTAAGCGAATCGGTAGCAGAACGGTTGCTTGCCGACTCCATTAAGCGGGAGAGTTTGTTCATCTCACGGTTGTTAAGCTCTTTTTTCTCCAGCAGGAGATCAATTTTTTCTTTATTCTTTTCCAGTGTCTTGGAGGTTTTTTTGCTTTTCTCCTGAACGGATACTGTCGGTTTTACAGTTTGAGCCGTGGTAACCGGACGTACCGGAAGATTGAGTAAATCCAGGACACTCTGGTTGAAATTCAAGTCGGTGTATTTCATGGAGGTCGTAAACTTGCCGCTGCCCTTGATCCCCATCATGTTGGCATTGAATGAAAAATTGTGACTGACAGGCAGCCAGATTGACGGTGAGACCTCATCGTAAGTCATGTAAAGATTCACGGGGCCGATGGGTGAGTCAAAGGTGAGATCCGCTTGCTTCAGACACCAGTAATCTTCCATGATGTAAAGCGTTCCCTCGAAAAGCAGCTTGCTCGTGCGCTTTGGCGTCACTCTGATTTTATTCACAATGTTCTTACCCTCGTAGCTGAAACCTTCGTACTTAAAATTATAATGTGAAAAGGCATTTTTCCCTACCGGGGATATCATTACATCAATATTATCCTGGTATAAGCTCGATCCGAGAATGTCAGTAACCTGGAAGTCAATTCCTTTCGGGAATGAGGAATTGATTGATTTGATCTGGAGGTCGTATTTGTCGGGTGCTTTAAAGGTGATCTGATTCACACTTTCCTGTACCAGAATATCGCCGGATTTTACATCGATATTCTGTTTTCTGAGTTGATTCCGGAAGATGGCCGGGATATTTTCTACTTTTATGGTACCCCTGAGATAGGCAGTTGCACCATAACTCTTCACCTGATTAAGATGAACATAAGAAAGGCTGATCACCTTACGCATGATGGGGTAGGCCCTGTCGATACCCGCACTGATGGTAATCTCCTGGATTTCCTGATACTGCTCATCCATAATCACTGAAATGGAGATGGGCTTACTCGTAAGTGCAATAATCTCAGTTTTGGGTGCATAACCGAGACTTCTGTAGGTTACCGTGTATTTGCCTGCCGGGAGATCTATTTCAAAATTACCGTTTTCATTCGTTGTGGTTCCTTGTGATAACTCTTTAAAAAAGACAGTGGCATATGGGATTGGAAGGCCATTCTTGTCCTTGATGTTGCCCTTTAGGTTATGACCCATCGCAAGATTGGTCATGAAGCATAAAAGGGAGATCAGGGTCAGGAATTTTCTCATTTTACTCTCAGGTTTAGACAATATACAGCATGATCCAAAGGTATAAAAAAACGCACGAAGCGCAGTTGAATTCTGCCACTTCGTGCGTTTTTTGATGATTTTCCGGCAGATTTTTAATAGGCGTTGATGATCGCCAAAAAATCTTCTGCTTTGAGCGATGCCCCGCCGATCAGGCCGCCATCAATATCCGCCTGACTGAACAGCTCCTTTGCATTGGCCGGACTGCATGACCCTCCGTAGAGAATCGAACATGCTGCCGCGATCGTCTGATCATATTTTTTTGCAATTAACTGACGTATGAAAGCAAGCATGTCCTGTGCCTGTTGAGAACTTGCTGTGCGTCCTGTTCCAATGGCCCAGATTGGTTCATATGCGATCACGATCTTCTTGAAGTCTTCGGCCGGGAGGTTGAAAATTGTCTCTTCCAACTGCTTTTTAACGAAATTATTCTCAGTGCCTGCTTCGCGGATGGCAAGCGCTTCTCCGCAGCAATAGATCGGGGTTAAACCTTGTGCAAGGGTCAACGCTACTTTTTTGTTGAGGATTTCGCTTGTTTCAAGATAGTATTCGCGTCGTTCGGAGTGACCGATTATGACGTAGGTCGCACCGGTGGATTGTATCATGGATACAGATACTTCTCCGGTAAAAGCGCCTTTTGGTTCTGCCGCACAGTTTTGTGCCGCTACGCATACTCGGTCCGGATCGACGATGGCACAAACGCTTGCCAGGTGAGTGAAAGGAGTTCCTAAAACGACAACTACATCTTTTGCACCCCGCTCGGTTACCAAAATGTTAACTTGTTTAGCCAGTTCAACACCTTCGCTGATGGTGGTGTTGCATTTCCAGTTACCGGCAACAATTTTCTTTCTCATGGTCGGTGATATTTAAATTTTGAGATTGATGATCTTTCAGCAAAGATAAGAATCAGACATATATCCAGCTAAACCGTGGAGGTTGATATACCCGATTTAACTATTTGATTACTTTGGATACAAGACTTGTCATCTCTTCAACAGTCGGGAGGTCATTGTAGTGCCATTTTCCCATGATCGTCCCGCCCCGGAGATAAAGCAGCCCGGGATTACCCCTGACAATGGTCTTCAAGGTCACCTCATCTCCAAAAAGGAATTCGTAGGCAGGGTTAGCCTGATTCTTGAATTCCTCAAGTCTTTGTCCGGATGTGGATGTGAGACAAACAAACTTGAAGTCTGATACCCTGGCCCAACCGGCCAGCTGATTGATCAGTTCCTGCTTTTTGAGCGAACTTTTGGTGAGATTGGGCGCAATCAGAAAAAAGGTTGGCTTGTCGTCAGAAAAGAAAAAACCGGTCACGTCATCACCCTGCGCCGTTCGTATCTGGAAATCATGGATTGGCGGAGTATATCCTTTTTGAACCAGTTCGGATTTTCCCATGGATTCAAATTTCCAGTTCAACGTATCCTTCCAGGGATAATCGGTGTCTGTGAACTTCATTACCTTGTTGCTCTGCTTGTTGCGGTAAAAAAAGGTATTGCTGTAAACATCAGCATGTTTTCCTTCCGGAATTTTCATGCCTTCCGGGATATTGGCCCCTACTTTGTATGGCCTGAAATCGAAAACCGGATCGTGCCGGTAAGACCAGGTAACAAACCCAATGTAAATGCAGGTTATTATAGTGATGCGGTAATATCTCCATTTCCCCAGGATGACAGGCTCAATTTTGGATCTGTTGACATAAACCAGGATGATCATGGCAGAAAGGAGAACATTTTTGAAAAAGGTTTGCCAGTTGGTAATCACCAGGGCATCGCCAAAACAACCACAATCAGTAACGGGATTTGCCAGTGCCACATAAAGCGTCAGTGGAGTGAAAATAGCCATAAACAAGAGCCCCAGCAAAGAGGTGAGACGAATTCTGACACATAGCAGGATAGCTGCTCCAATAAAAAATTCGGCAAAAGGGAGTAGCCAGGAGCCAAGGGCTGCCAGAATACCAAGTCCGCCAAGGTTCATGGATTGCAAATAATCCAGCAGTTTGTACTCAAATCCCCAGGGATCGATTCCTTTGACAAAACCCGAGAAGATAAAAACAAGACCAAATATCCAGCGCGAAAGGGTGGTAATTTTCTTCATGATTCAGATTCGAATTCCATTTTTATCAGGGCAAAAACCGAATAGTTGATCATATCCATATAGTTGGCATCGACTCCTTCAGATATCAGGGTCTTGCCCATATTATCCTCAATCTGCTTGGTGCGTTTGATCTTCATCAAAATCAAATCAGTAAAGGAGCTGATCCGCATCTGCCGCCATGCTTCGCCATAGTCGTGATTTTTATCCAGCATCAGCTTTTTGGCTTTCTCCAGGTTCTCCAGGTACATTGCTTCGGCCTTGTCGTGCGGAAGTTCCTCTTCCACCACACCCAATTCCAGCTGTATCAAGGCAAGGGAGCAATAGTTGATGATTCCAATGAATTCTGACCGGGCATCGTCGTCAATTTTTGCAATCCCTTTCTCTTCAATGTTTCGGATGCGCTGTGCCTTGATAAATATCTGATCGGTCATGGAAGATGGTCGTAATATTCTCCAGGCAGTGCCATAATCTTTCATCTTTTTTATAAATACCTCACGGCAAAGGCTTATTACATGATCGTATTGTTCCCTGGTTTTTTTCACTTCAATGGGGTTTTGATAGATTCTCCTTTTGAATACAAGAATTCAAATATACAAAAAGCTGATTCCATATTTTACGAAGTTTATTGGCAGATTTACTATTTTTGTCAACAGTCAGCAAATCAGGATTTGAAATCTGTTAAATTTTTCCGGATTGTTGCCTTTTTTGTTGAACAAAGAGTCATTCCATGTTGTTTCAGAAAATAGATAAGCCCTTTTACCGCAAAAAAAGATCGTTGCAACTGAATGGTCAGATGATTATTCTGGATCAACCCATTGTGATGGGAATTCTTAATCTGACGCCGGATTCTTTTTACGATGGAGGCAGGTATTTGGTTGAAAAAGAGGTTCTCTGTCGTGCCGAAGAGATACTGCTACAGGGAGGTCTGGTCATCGATATCGGTGCTGTGTCCAGCAGGCCCGGAGCAAAAGATGTTTCACGGGAAGAAGAACTCAGTCGTTTAATGCCTTCTGTTGCAGCTATCCGAAAACATTTTCCGGAGGCAATCATCTCAGTCGACAGTTTCCGATCTGAGGTTATTACCCGGGTTTATAATGAAACCGGTGATTTTATAGTTAACGATATATCGGGTGGTAAACTGGATGATAATATGTTCGGAACAGTTGCTGAACTGGGACTTCCATACATACTGATGCACATGCAGGGAAACCCGGCTACCATGCAGGTGAATCCTACCTATGGCAATGTAATTAAGGAGATCATGCTGGATCTGTCCGAGAAAATAAATGCGCTTAAATTATTGGGGGTCAATGATATAATTATAGATCCCGGGTTTGGCTTCGGTAAAAACATGCAGCACAATTATGAACTTTTAAACTGTCTTGATTCGTTTCGTCTTTTTGAACTACCTTTGCTTGCAGGGGTTTCCCGCAAGGCCATGGTTTGGAAACTACTGGAAATAACACCCGAAGAGAGCCTGAACGGCACAACGGTATTAAATACCCTGGCGTTGATGGGTGGCGCCGATATTCTCAGGGTACATGATGTCCGTGAAGCGGTTGAAACCATCCGGCTGGTTTCAGAACTTAAAAAATGATTGTATGACCGATCTCTTTATACATCTTAAATTTCCGGATTTGCTGGATATTCTTTTTGTAGCCATTCTCTTTTACGAATTGTATAATCTGGTCAGGGGAACCGTCACATTCAGTATTTTTCTTGGAATATTTATTGTATTTATGGTTTGGGTGGTCGTTCGTGCATTGAAAATGGAGCTGTTGGGATCCATTTTAAGCAACCTTTTTGGCGTTGGGATTCTTGCCCTGATTGTAGTTTTTCAGCAGGAGATAAGACGGTTTCTGCTGATGTTGGGGAATAGTTACAAAAACAACAAAAAGATTTCAATAGAATCACTCTTTGCCGGTCAGTTCAGAAATATTTCTCCTTCCGGTATCAAATCGATTGTTGATGCTTGCATCCAGATGTCCAAATCAAAAACCGGGGCACTGATTGTTATTTCCAGGGAAAACGAACTGAAAGAGTACGTGCGAACCGGAGAATTTATTGATGCAGAGATCCGTACTGATTTGATATCCAGTATTTTCTTTAAAAATTCACCACTACATGATGGCGCGGCAATTGTGGTATCCAACCGTATACAGGCCGTACGCTGCATCTTACCGGTTTCTTCAAGTCAGGAGATCCATCCATCATTGGGATTACGCCACCGCGCGGCCATTGGAATGTCGGAAGTTACAGATGCTTTTATTATCATCGTGAGCGAAGAAACCGGAAAGATCTCGATCACCGAGAACGGAAAGTTGATTGAAAACGTCAGTCCGGACGAGCTTTTCCGCATCTTGCAATCAGAACAGAAAAACTGATTGCGCTTTCTCACTTTAGCCTTTATCCTTTATCCTTTTTAGTTGCTATCCAGGTGTACCGACTTCACCGCTCTTCCCGATGGATCCGCATTGTTTCTGAATGAAGGATCCCAGGCCAGGGCTTCCGGAGTGCTGCAAGCAATTGATGGAACTGAAGGTACGCAGGATGCTGCCGTATCGGAAGGGAAGTGCTCAGTGAATATTGAACGGTAGAAATACTCTTCCTTCGACATGGGGGTATTGATATGAAAGCGGAATTTGGCACTTTTCATCTGTTCATCGGTTACCTTTTCGGCCACCATCGATTTTAGCGAATCGATCCAGTTGTAACCGACACCGTCCGAAAATTGCTCTTTCTGACGCCATGCCACACTGGCTGGCAGGTAATCTTCAAAAGCCTTGCGCAGGATCCACTTCTCCATTTTACCATTTTTGGCCATCTTGTCTTCAGGATTCAATGTCATAGCAACATCCATAAACTCTTTGTCCAGGAATGGAACCCTGCCTTCAACGCCCCAGGCGGCCAGCGACTTGTTGGCACGCAGGCAGTCGTAAAGGTGCAGTTTGCCCAGCTTGCGGATGGTTTCCTCGTGAAAAGCCTGTGCATTGGGCGCTTTGTGAAAATAAAGATAACCTCCGAAAATTTCGTCGGCGCCCTCACCAGAAAGAACCATCTTCACACCCATGGATTTGATCACCCTCGACAGCAGGTACATGGGTGTAGATGCCCTGATGGTTGTTACGTCATAAGTCTCCAGATGATAGATTACATCGCGCAGGGCGTCCATTCCTTCCTGAACCGTAAAGTGTACCTCGTGGTGCACAGTCCCAATATGATCTGCCACGATTCTGGCAGCTGCAAGATCCGGAGATCCGATAAGGCCTACTGCAAATGAGTGCAGCTGTGGCCACCATGCATCCTGGTTGTCATTTTCCGATTCAACGCGTTTGGCTGCATATTTCTTGGCAATAGCAGAAATAACGGAAGAGTCCAGTCCTCCGGAAAGAAGAACACCGTAAGGAACATCCGACATCAGCTGACGGTGTACGGCATCTTCAAGTGATTTTCTAAGCGTATTAATATCCGACAGGTTATTTTTTACATTTTCATAATCTCCCCAGGTGCGGTTATACCATTTTTTTAGTATTCCGTCTTTACTGTAAAGATAATGACCTGGCAGGAACTCTTCAATCCTCTTACAAACACCTTCCAGGGCCTTAAGTTCAGAAGCGATATAAAACTGCCCGTCTTCATCCCAACCCATATATAAAGGAATGATACCAATGTGGTCGCGTGCAATCAGGTAACAATCTTTCTCCCGGTCGTAAAGTGCAAATGCAAAGATTCCGCTGAGGTCTTCGAGGAAACCGATCCCCTTTTCCCGGTATAGCGCCAGGATTACTTCGCAGTCGGACTGTGTTTGAAATTCATACTTGCATTCAAGCGGGTTTCGGAGTTCTCTGTGGTTATAAATCTCTCCATTTACTGCCAAAACCAGATTTCGATCTTTGCTGTAAAGAGGCTGACCCCCTGAAGTGGGATCTACGATAGCCAGGCGTTCATGCGCGAGAATCGCGCGGTCATCCACAAAAATTCCTGACCAGTCCGGTCCGCGGTGCCTGATTTTTTTCGACATCTCCAACGCTTTGATACGCAGCTGCTCCGATGAGCCATTGATTTCAAATACTCCTACAATTCCGCACATATTTTATTAATTATTTTATTCGATTTTAGGCGATAAAAAACAATATGATTAATTATTCCGGTGCAAATATACAAATTTCTATTAAATGCCAAATAAATACTACAAAATGATAATTAATTTTTCATTTGGCAATACAATGATTTTTATAATCATTACAAAAATTTAATTTTCATAAAAATTTTTGATTAACATATTTTTTATATCTTTAACAAAATTAAAGTAGAAAATTACTTGCGGATGTAATTGCCTTCTTGTTCTGGTGAAGACAATATTTTCGTTGCCTGAACAAGAATTAAGCAGTAGACTGCATCCGGTTTTTATCCGGTAATTCATCTTATCTAAACAGCTGACTTCCATTATTTTTAATTGTTTTAATGTCTGTAATAAAAGAATGAAGTTTCAAAATTTAAATATTACTATAAACCGATACAAAATTGCCTATGAAGAAAAACTGTTGTTAAGTGAATGATTCAAGAACAATGGGGCCTTTTTAATTTGCTTCCATTTAAACGCTAAATAGCGGAAACCAATCAATCATTTTAATTGCCAAAAATCATTACAATCTATGAAAAAAAAACCTGTTCAAAACTTGGGGAGGAGCCCTTGTTAAGAAAAGTTTCAGGAGTAATTTGACTTTACCTATCCATCATGTTGGTAACAACCAAACAGGTATTTGCAAGTGCCAACGAATCAATGGAATCTGTAGGTGTATCCGGGGGAGCTTACAGCCAGCAGGCAGGCAAGAAAATTACAGGTAAAGTTAATGATGCAACCGGTGAACTTATGCCGGGCGTTTATGTCATCATCCAGGGTACAAATCAGGGTGGACAAAACGCATAAATTGACCACCAATCATCAATTTTTAATATTAATTGTTCAAACATTTGCAAGAGTATGAAAAAAAAATGGAATAGCCTTAATGGGTATTCGTTTTATGATTCTGCTAAAGTTCTAAGGATCATGAAACTAACCCTTTTCCTATTGCTGGGAATCTTGTCCCAGAATATGGCGGTCGCCAGTGACGCGAGTACCAATGTCGCAACACAGCAGGCAACAAAGAAAATAACTGGAAAAGTTACTGATGCCACCGGAGTCGGACTCCCTGGTGTATCAATCGTTGTAAAGGGCACTACGACTGGAGTAATATCTGATACGAATGGTAATTACACCTTGTCTATACCTTCAGACGCCAAAACCCTGGTATTTTCTTTTGTTGGAATGAATCCGGAGGAGAGAGCCATCGATTCAAAATCGCAATACAATGTTACTCTCCAGGAATCAACGACGAGTATCGGCGAAGTAGTTGCCATCGGTTATGGTACCATGAAAAAAACTGACGTTACCGGTTCCGTTGCCAGTGTAACACCGGAACAACTGGTTGACAGGCCGGTTCTAAACGTTGGAGTAGCCCTGCAGAACAAAATCGCAGGTGTTCAGGTAATCAGGCAAGCTGCTGGTGATCCGGGCGGTAGGCCTCAAATTCGTATCAGGGGTACAAACTCCATCAATACCAGTGCTGATCCTCTGTTTGTTGTGGATGGAATTGTTGGTGTGATCAATGCCCTGCAAAACCTCGATCCCCAGGATATTGCAACCATGGATGTTTTAAAAGATGCGTCTGCTACTGCTATCTACGGTACACGTGGGGCAAACGGCGTTATTATTATAACAACCAAGCGTGGGGCTGCAGGTCAGGTAAAAGTCAACTACGATGGTTCAGCCTCAGTTGGTATCAAGACAAGAAGAAACGACGCAGTAAATGCCGACCAGTTTATGTACCTTTATGAACAGGCATTTAACAATACGCCAAAGTATGGAAACCTGGTAACTGCAAAGGATTTTCGCGGCCCAAATGCAGGAACATCATGGTCAGAGATGCCATATTTGTTCGAAAAGGTTGCAAAAGACTCGTATTTACCTGGTCTTAATTTTTTGGGTAACGATGGAAACTATTATAAACCAAGATTTAACACATTGTTGGAAGATAATGTTTTCAGAACCTCTGTATCAAATAAGCAGCATTTTGAAGTGAGCGGCGGAACGGAAAAGGGAAGATACTCTTTATCTTTAGGTGCTAACCTCGAGAATAGTCTTTTGAAAGAATCGTTCAACGACCGGTATAATGTCAGGGTGACCATAGACAATGAACTTACTAAATGGCTCACAATGAGCGCCAACATATCATATGCAAAAACTAAGAGAGACCAAATGAGTAGTGATTTGATGAGGAATACCTCTGAATATTTTGCTATTTTGCCGGCATATCAGTATCCCAATGATCCTGCAATATATGGAGCTTATGCAGGAACATGGCCTACTGCCAGGGACTTTAATGTTGGTGAGAATCGGCCAGGTTCAACTTTTATGCTAAATCAGGACGAAGGCTATTACCTGCAAGACGAATTTACCGGAGCATTGGAACTAACTGCAAAAATTACAAAAGACCTGAGTTTTAAAACAAACCTCTCTGTAGATAACAGGAATCAGATGAGCAGATGGTATAGTGGAGATTATCAGGGCAGAACTAATTCAAGTGCAAATGGTTCCCATGAACAATGGGCATATTGGCAATCAGAAAACTATTTCAACTATAATAAAAAAATAGGTGATCATCAAATAACAGGTTTGCTTGGACTTTCATGGTCTAAAAATACATATGACGGTTTGAGTGCAAATGCATCCAAATTCTCTTCAAATTTTTACCAATGGAATAATTTAGGAGCGGGTAGCAATCCACCTACAGTAGGCTCCAGCAATAGCATGGGTTCGTTAAATTCTTATTTTGCCCGTGGTACTTATAGCTACAAGGGCAAATATATGTTAACAGCCACAGGGCGTTATGACGGTTCATCAAAATTCGGAACAAACAACAAATACGCTTTTTTCCCTTCTGTTGGTGCTGCATGGAGAGTCTCTGAAGAGAGTTTTGCAGCCAACAACAAGACAATATCTAACCTTAAACTGCGTTTAAGTGCCGGACAAACAGGTAACCAGGAAGTTGGTAGTTATGTAACACAAACGTATATTAGTACCACCAATGTTTTATTGGCAAATGGCTACAGTTCAGGCCTTTATCCTGGTTCTACCGGTAACGATAACCTGAAATGGGAAACAACAACACAGTACGATATTGGAGTAGATCTTGGCTTGCTTAAAAATAGAATTAATGTAACCTTAGATTTTTACCGAAAATTAACTGACAATATGTTGTTTAATCTTCCAATACCTCAATCAACTACAACAGGTAGTGCCTGGGTAAACCAGGGTTCGGTTAAAAACACCGGTGTCGAATTCACCTTGAACACGGTCAATGTCCAAAAGAAAGACTTTCAATGGGAAACTTCGTTTACAATATCGGCCAATAGAAATGAAATTATGGAACTCGGTCCTACCGGTGCAGACATTTACACGGATACCGGTGCAGGAAACGGAACCAGCGTTTATAGAGTTGGAGAACCAATCGGATCGTTCTTTGGATTGACCCGAATGGGGACCTGGGGCACAACCGAAGCAGTGCAGGCAGCGCGTTATGGCAGATTACCTGGAGATCTGAAATTCTTCGATAAGAATAATGATGGTAAAATTGAGCTGCTGACTGACGGTGATGTTATTGGTCACGCCTATCCGAAATTCTATGGTGGTCTGAACAACACATTTACATATAAACACTTTGATGCAGGTATCGACATTATGTTTGTAGGCGGAGTTGACAAAGCCATCGTGCATGAGTCTGCAGAAGACCGCCAATTTGTAAATGGTATGATGAACTCAGTGATGAATGGATGGCGTCCTGATCATCAGAATACCATGAATGCTCAGGTTCGTGCCGGTAATGCCGGTGCACGCTACGACTCATACGCTGACACCTATATGATTTTTAACGCTGCCTACATTAGGGGGCAGTCGGCTTCAATAGGTTATACGGTCCAGGGTAATCTTGGTGGTATAGAAAAATTGAGAGTTTATGCCACTGCAGATAATTTCTTTTTGATAACAGCAGGTAAACTTCCTGGTTATGATCCTGAAGGTAGTGCTATACAGAAAATTAATTCAAGGGTACCAAATATTGATAAATATCAGCACCCGGTTCCTACAACCTTCAGCTTGGGCGTTAATGTCACTTTCTAATTGTTAAAATTTAATATCATGAACTACAAAGTAAAAATCAGTATAGCATTAAGATTCACTATGCTTTTGGTGATATTCTTTATGGGGCTTGGTGGTTGCACCGAGTTTCTGAAAGAAGTGCCTACAGGACAACTAACCACTGCAGCAGATCTGACAGCTCCAGAATTTAAAGAACCTTTTACAGTTGGACCTTATCGGCGGTTGCAAGACTGGACTAGTGGTGCGGGAGATTGGGGTAATAATATTCCCTCTACAATTGAGTACCCCACTGGCGGGGCATACACAACTGAGCCGCACGTTCAGTTCGATAAATTTAGTACCAATCAGGTAAATGGCAGTTTACTCGACGATTTCAATAATCCTTGGCTTTATTGGTATTCAGGTGTACAAGACTGTAACCTCTCTATCCAGCAACTTCCTTTGATTAAGATGAGTGCCACGGACCTTAATAAAGCTTTGGCTGAAGTACGTACCTTAAGGGCATTCTATTATTTCTGTATTGTACGCTACTGGGGTGATGCTGTTCTTATAACACAACCAATCACAGATGTTTGGGCAACAGCGGCCCCCCGTGTCAGTCTGAAAAAGATTTATGATACAGTAATTATTCCTGACCTTGAATTCGCAGTTGCCAATCTTGCCCCAGGCAGAACCGCAATTGGTCGCGTAACACAGGATGCAGCCCGTGCAATACTGGCAGATGTATATATGACCGTTGCAGGTTATCCTTATCAGGAAGTAGCTTCCAGTCCGGATAAAGACTGGTGCGGTACAGGAGCCTGGGCGATGCAAACCTATCCGGTTGCAGGTGGTCTTGAATTCTTAAAAAAGGCCCAAACTCAACTTAACGCGCTGTATGGTGGTGTATATACATTGGGGACCTATGATAATTTGCGCGATCCGGCCATGAACAATAAGGGGGAAGCAATATTTCAGGTGCAATATAATGCGACACTCAGGGGTAATGGTGTTATACAACCATCTCTTCCTTTGCTAAGTGCGATTTCTCCAAAAGAAGAAAACGGTACATTTATTCCATGGGTAGGATATTACAATTCCTATTCTAATAATGACTTGCGGAAAAAGGAACGTCAGTTTTTCTTCACATGGGATACTAAATATAACAATGTAAAAGATACAGTTCGTTTTAATGTTCCCCATATTTATAAGCAATACGTTGCTGCGTCTGTTAAATCGACAGATGGTTCCGGTCTGAACTGGTCCCATTACCGTTATGGAGAAATACTGTTGAATCTTACTGAAGTAAACTGGGCGTTAAAACAATTAGGACAGACGGTATCTGATAATGATATTGAAAAAGGTATCAACGAAATCAGAACAAGAGCTAAACTTGCCCCATTATCTGCAGGTAGCCTCACACTTAAAGACATTCTGGCCGAAAGAGCATGGGAACTGATATTTGAAAATAAAATGCTCTGGGATCAACGTCGCACGAGAAAATGCGTTGTATATGGCAATGGCGATATTACAGCTGTTCAGAATTTCATTGGTCATCAGCCTGCAATTTTCAACTATGCTTTTACTCCAATGCACTTATTATCACCTATTCCTGGTAATGAAATTGCCAGAAACGGGTTAGCGAAACAGAATTTTGGGTATTTACCTATGCAAAAATAAGTATTGCATTTTATCATTATTTAATTAAGAAAATATGAAAGCAAAAATTATTATAACACTTTCATTCATCGCAGTAATAGCGATGATGATAGGTTGTACGAAACAACCTTATTACGACATCCCTTATGATGCTAGCGGGAATGTTTACATCACTAAAATCTCGCAGGTAACTGCTAATCCTGTTACGTCAACAATGACTTCTTTCACTGTCAATGGCTATTTCCCAAATCAAAAATCGGGAGATGCTATGAAGGCTACTGTTTTACAACAGCAGGTACCCAGTTGGAATCCAGCTGGCGCCAAACAACTTCTGCCGGTAGCCGGTAGCGAAAAAACTATTACGGTTGGGAGTGATCTTAAAACATCAGTAACTTATACCTTAACGGAAGCGAGTTTGTTAAAGGTTGGTGATGCCATAACCATTGTATTTTCCGGAGCAACTGATTCAGGGATAATATCAATTGTTCTTAAATAAGCTGCATAAAGGGCTTTCTTTTTCACAAATAGGATTAAGAGGCTGTCTTTAGGGGCAGCCTCTTATATTAAAACTTGAACCTGTTCAATACTTTTCCGACTTCCCCTCCTTCGTAATTGATGGTAAGGGAATCGCTCCTCATGGATTCAAGAATTTTTGCAGTAGTGGTAAGTGAGTCAATGTAAATGATTTTGAAAAGGATATTTGCCGTACTATCCATGGAGGATTGAAATCCAACGACACCGGTGTCATTGGAGAGGTGGCTGACAAAATAGGCCAAAGAGTCCGGGATAGACTGGTTGGTACCAGCTGGGACAATCAAGGTATCCAGGATTCCTGCACTGTACCCGGATCTCCAGTTGAAAGTGTTCTGATAGGACTCGAACATTCTTTGTTTGTAACTGATCATCGAAATGGTCCGGAATACCGGTTTTCCAACTTGTTTAAAAGAAAAGGTGGTTTGAGATTGCCTGCCTTCAGATACCATGTTCAGATTTTTTGTGCCAAGAATCTCCATCAGTATTGATTCGTCCCATGCTTTATTTCCTGGGAGATAAATTCTGACTGTCACCGGACAACTAAACTCACTTTCAACTCCCAAAGCACCAGTCTTTTCCTTCAGAAGCAATGCAAGGTTCCTAAAATCGGACGGGTCAAAGAAATTTTCAAGCATACAGGTGGCTATTATTACCGTTCGGACTGAATCACCGATTGGATGAATGTCCATTTTCTGCGGTTTGAATAACTCGGACTGTATGATCGTATCATTCAACAAGGTAGGATCATAATATATTTCGACACGATGCGAAGATACGTAGGTCGCTACTCCCAATACTCCTTTTACCTCTTTCATTTTGGTGGCAAATGCCATCGAACTGCTAAAGCATTTGATCTCAGTGAGACCGGATTTCGTGAAAACAGTGGCTTTTTTTATCTCCTCCGGTGTTCCCCACCGCTGGCTGATGGTCGGAAGCTCCCAAAAGAAACTCCAAAACAGTGCCACAAGGAAAAGTACGATGACCGCGATCAGAGGCATTCGTTTTAAACCACTTTTCCTGTTAATCAGAAGAGTTTCCTTCTCAGGACATACTTCCAGACAATCTCCACATAAATTACAATCTGCAGCGTCAACAACCTTCATTTTTGCCACATCAATAGCCTGGGGACACTTTCTGCTGCATAGCTGGCAGTTGGTGCAGGAAGATTCGTTGCGGGTAATTTTGGCTACAGGGAGAAAATTAAATTTTTCACCCCATATCTCGAGAACATATCCTCCTGCACAAGCCATAGCCAATGGCCAGACATAAGAAAGCGGTATACCTGCTTTAATGATAATAAAATAGGCAAGGAGGAGTGAAACCAAAAACCAGGAGAATTTAAATATGTTTGAGACTGCTCCGAACGGGCAAAAGTATTTGCACCAGAAAAGGCGGAACAGCAGAGATCCAACGATTACAATGGCAAGTGCCGGCAGAGCATAAAGCAGGACAGTATCCAGGCTGAATCCTGTGGCTATGGCGAAAAATGGATCATATTTTCTGCAGAATAACTCGTTGGAATCCAGTGTGAAATAGAAAGTTATAAACAAAAGAAGGTATTTCAGAGATCTGAGAATTTTGTCTGTCACTCCGGAAATTTTCAGACTTATTTTGAATTTATCCCCAACATTTCCAAGCCACTCACTGATTGTTCCGATCGGACAGATATATGCACAGAATAATTTGCTGAAAAGAACAATTCCAACGATCAGCATGATTCCCATGGTAATCTGGGTGGTAGTCATGCTGCAGGCAAGCGAATTATTCAAAAGGTAGCTGCTTAGTGCCTGGATGCCTCCGAACGGACAATAAGCTTCAAAGTCAGGAACAAACTCTTTAACGAAAAATGCTCTGGTTGCCAGATACAGAAGGTATACGATGATCAACCATTGCAGGATCAATCTGGGAAGATTTCTTTTTTGATTCTTTCTCATATTAGGTTACGGCGTCATTTGTTTTATTTTCCGTGGGTTCACTGCGCCAGCTGGCGGAAAAACCGGAGGCTAATGATAAGCAAGTGTAAATCCCAAAGAACCTATTTCCTGGAAATAGAAAGGAAAGCAGATATCCCGATAAACAGCAGCACGATCGCGGTAATCCCATACAATTGAAGGGCTGCCACCAATAATACCGAAAAGAAAATGAAGATGTATTGTACCCGATTATCCCGCCAGCTCAGGTTTTTGAATTTCAGGGAAAACATGGGAATTTCCGATACCAGCAAATAAGAGAAAAGAAAAGTTAAACCCATTAAAACCGGCGTAGAAAGCAAGATAGTGTCGATAACAGGCGAAGATCCATGCTCCTGTATCAAGGCAAGAGAGGAGATAAACAGTGCGTTCGCAGGTGTTGGAAGTCCGATGAAAGAACTTGTCTGGCGTTCATCTATATTGAATTTAGCCAAACGCAGCGCTGAAAAGACTGGGATTAGAAAAGCACTTCCTACGATCAATAGCTCGCCAATTGATAGATTTGATTGAAGATCAGGCAGTACATCCTCTCCAAAATGACTGCTTTCCAATAGTTTATACATAATTAGACCGGGAGCAAGCCCGAATGAAACCATGTCTGCCAATGAATCAAGCTCTTTTCCCAAAGGTGAATATGCCTTGAGCATCCGGGCACTCATCCCATCCAGAAAATCGAAAAGAGCCGCCAGTAAGATCAGCAGCACGGCTGTCGTCAGAACACCTTTCAAGATAAAAACAACAGCCACACTGCCACAGAGGACATTCAGTGAAGTGATAAAATTGGGAATATGCTTTTTGATCATACGACCTTATTATATTTCAGCGAGTATGGTTTGACTGCCTGTTACTTCCTGGCAGAGCTCCACATTGACTTTTGTCCCGATTGGCAGATAAATATCCACCCTTGAACCAAAACGGATGAATCCGAGCTCGTCCTTTTGTGTAACCTGTTTACCTACATCGGAATAGGTGATAATTCGTTTTGCAACTGCACCAGCAATTTGTCTCACCAGTACCTCAGTGCCGTCAGCCATACGGATTACGGTAGTGGCCCGTTCATTCATGGTAGATGATTTGGGCAAATAGGCCGCCATAAAGTGGCCGCTGTGGTGTTTGAAATAGGTGATCTCACCAGGTACCGGGTTCCAGTTAATGTGGACATTATATACTGACATAAAGACAGAAACCTGCAACCGCCTGTCTTTAAAATATTCATTTTCTGTGGTCTCTTCGATTGCAACAATCATCCCATCTGCCGGTGATAAGACCGATCCGGGAGTTGCCTGGATCGTTCTGTGGGGATAGCGGAAAAATCGGATGGAAAGAATCAAAAATGGCAAAGTGGACAATAAAATAAAAACCCGAAATACAGTTTCTCCGGTTAGTCCTACTAAGTAATTGATTATCAGCCAAATTAAAACAGCTACCAAGACTATTATATATCCTTCCTTGTGTAATCTCATTCTCTTTTCATTAAGTCACACAAAAATAGTGAATATTTCGGGAATCCGGTAATCCGATTGGGCGGTATTTCGAATGGCAATTTTTCAGGAGATGACGGAGATGACGGAGAGACGAAAAGACGGGAAAATACATATCAGCGCGTTCTTCACTACTGCCTGTTGCCTATTGCCTTCGGAAGGGACGGAAGGACGGAGACGAGGGGCTAGCCGAAGAAGCTGATATAGAGGTAGACAAATGGGGTGGCAAAAAGGATACTGTCAAAACGATCGAGCAATCCGCCATGGCCGGGCAAAAATTTGCCGGAATCTTTCAATCCCAGGCTGCGCTTGAGCATCGATTCGACTAAATCGCCAAGTGTTCCGGAAACAGTTATGATGGTTGCGATGATCAGCATAAGGCCCATTTCAAATCGGGGAAAAAAGTGATGCAATAACAGCGCAAATACCAGCGATAAAAACCATCCGCCAAAGAAGCCCTCCCAGCTCTTTTTTGGTGATATTCTTTCAAAGAGTCTGTGTTTACCGAAGGTTACTCCAAATAAATAGGCACCCGAATCGTATGCCCATATCAGAATAAACAGAAAAATAAGCAAAGTGGGATCGTACCTGTTGTTGAGTGGGATATCTGGGTAGACGAAGAAATTTAAAAGTGAGAGGGGATAAATGACATATAGAATTCCGAAAACCGTGACTGATATATTCTCAAGCGGATTTTTTTTTGCTCTGAAGAGCTCATAAGCCGGAACAATAAAGAGCGAGGAAAGGCATAGCCCAAAGAGGTTGACTGTAACAACACCCTTGACATGAAGAAATGTAAATATAAAAATGACTCCCCCAATAATTATACCTAAATTATTTTGCGGGGCAATACCAGCTATTTTTGACAACCTATAAAATTCCCTGAGGATAAAAATTGAAAACAATCCAAAAAGGAGAGCAAAACTCCATGGTCCTAACAGAATGGATCCTAAAAGTACGACTGCAAAGAGCAGTCCGGAGATGCTCCTCTGATTAATTTCTTTCAAATTTAGCCTTTTTTAAGTTGATCCAGTAATTGCACAGCATGCTCCTCATCCTGCTCTTCGATGTATAATTCTACATCTCCGAAGTTGTTGTAGGAAGAGTCTTTTTGATTCATAATCACAGAATTGATGCCATTTTCTTCCAGAATATCATGGGCAATCAATACCTTAAATTGATCATCAGAAAAATAGACTTTTTTCCAATTTTTTTCCATAAAATATGACTGTTATGCAACAGTATTGTTCTCCTCAGTGGCAGGTGCTTCCAGCCCGGGAATATTCACATCAGGTCCTATTTCTTCATCTCTGGTTTTGTTCCATGGTCTTGGACCAAATACATGCTCCAGATCTTCGGTAAAGATGACCTCTCTTTCAAGAAGCAGTTCTGCCAGTTTTTTATGTCCTTCCGCGTTGGTAATCAGAATGCTTTTAGCCCGTTCGTATTCCTTGTTAATGATCACATTTACTTCGGAGTCGATTATTTCTGCGGTTTTTTCACTGTAAGGTTTGGTGAATGAATAATCAGTCTGACCTGTAGAATCGTAGTAGCTGACCTTTCCAATCTTGTCGCTCATGCCAAAATAGGAGACCATGGCAAAAGATGTTCTCGTAACTTTTTCCAGATCGTTTTGTGCACCAGAAGAGATGGATGAGAAGATTAGTTCCTCGGCTGCCCTTCCGCCTAAAGTGGCACAAATTTCATCAAGCATTTGTACCTTGGTGGTAATCTGGCGCTCTTCGGGCAGGTACCATGCGGCACCCAGGGCTTTACCGCGTGGAACGATAGTAACTTTCACCAGTGGATGGGCATGTTCGAGCAACCAGCTTACCGTTGCGTGACCGGCTTCATGGTAGGCAATTGTTGCTTTTTCATTTACTGTAATAATTTTATTTTTCTTCTCCAGTCCGCCGATGATTCTGTCCACAGCATCCAGAAAGTCCTGTTTTTCAACCACCTCTTTCATTTTTCTTGCGGCTATCAATGCTGCCTCATTACAGACATTTGCAATATCTGCCCCGGAGAATCCGGGAGTCTGTTTGGCCAGAAAATCAACATTTACGTCGGTCCCCAGTTTCAGGGGGCGGAGGTGTACCTGAAAGATCTCTTTGCGGTCGATCATATCAGGCAGTTCAACATGAATCTGACGGTCAAACCGTCCGGCACGCATCAGCGCCCTGTCGAGTATGTCGGCTCTGTTGGTAGCAGCAAGGATGATTACACCCGAATTGGTATCAAATCCATCCATCTCCGTCAGCAACTGGTTCAGTGTATTTTCGCGTTCGTCGTTGGATCCCATGTTGGGGTTGCGTCCGCGGGCCCGGCCAATGGCATCTATTTCATCAATAAAGACGATACAGGGTGATTTTTCTTTGGCTTGTTTGAAGAGGTCACGAACACGGGACGCACCAACTCCAACAAACATCTCGACAAAGTCTGATCCTGACATGGAAAAGAAAGGTACTTCGGCTTCGCCGGCGACGGCTTTTGCGAGCAAAGTTTTCCCTGTTCCCGGAGGGCCTACGAGCAGGGCACCTTTGGGGATTTTACCACCAAGTTTGGTGTAACGCTCAGGATTTTTGAGGAACTCAACAATCTCCTGAATCTCCTGTTTGGCTTCGGCCAAACCGGCAACTTCCTTGAAAGTGGTTGAAACTCTCGATTCTTTGTCAAAAACCTTGGCCTGAGATTTTCCGACACTGAAGATATTTCCTGCACCACCTCCCCCTTTGCTCATCCTGCGGAAGATCCAGAAATAAAAAAATACCAATATCAGAATAGGGAATATCCAGCTGAAAATCTCAGAAAAATAGTTGGTACGGGTTTCATAGGTTAGCGTAACTCGTGCTGTTTCTCCAACCTCCTCCTGCGCTTTCTCAAGATTCGACTCAAAAACATCTACCGACCCGATGTTGAAAGTAAAATGAGGTCCGGTTTTGGGTGGTTCAGAAATTCCCTGGCTTAATTTTGCCTTGTATTTTTCTAAGGAGCTCTCCTTTAAGAAAATTTCTGCTTCAGTTTTGTTGACGATAACTATTTTATCAACATCCCCGTTCTTGAGCATCGTATTTTTTACTTCACGCCAATTGGTTTCAACCGGTCGGCCGCTTGTCCCGTACACAAACTGAATGTATAGAAAGACAACAAGTAAAATTCCATAAACGTATACGATATTAAACTTGAAAGAAGAAGGTTTGTTGGGACCTCCCATCGGGCTCTTGTTTGTTTTGCCGGCAACCGGACCTTTTGTATTTGTTTTCTTTTCTGCCATAACAATTTAAGCGTCTGCTTCTATATTAAAAATGGTTCCATCTCCCCAGAGTGATTCAAGATCATAAAACCTTCTGAAAGGTTCCTGAAAAATGTGAACCATAACGTTCACATAGTCAAGCAAAATCCATTGTGCATTCTGAAATCCATCCTGCCGCCAGACTTTCTCCCTGGCCAGTTCCTCCACACTTTCTTCCACAGATCGTGCGATCGCATCAACATGCGTGTTGGAACTGCCGTGACAGATGATGAAGTTGTCACATTCGGCTTCGCCCTCAGCTGACAGATCAATGTTGATAATTTCCAATCCTTTTTTACGTCTGATACCCTCTACGATGGCATCCACCAAATCGAACCGGCCCTTTTCACTGTCGTTCTGAGTCATAGAATGATTTATAAACACAAAGATAGTTGTTTTAACTGATTCCAAAAAAACTCTTTAGGTGCCTGATCTCCCGATTATCGTTTAACTTTACATGATATAATACCAAAACAAAAAGATGATAGGATCAACCATCGTACACCTGGACAAGGTCGATTCGACCAATAACTATGCCGCAAGGGAATTGCTGACAAAAAGTCTGAATGAGGGGACAGTTTTTACAGCAACTTGTCAGCAGTCGGGCAGGGGGACGGGTATTTCGCAGTGGGAAAGTTCGGTTGGCCTAAATCTGACGATCAGTATGGTGCTGTATCCCAGGAAGATTGAGGTTTGTAATCAGTTTGCAATATCACAGGCAATATCCCTGGGTTTGGTCGATTTTTTATCCCAACATGTGCAAAAGGTGTCTATCAAGTGGCCAAATGATATCTATGTGGATGACAGAAAGATAGCTGGTATTTTAATTGAGACGGTTATCAGTGCCGGAAAATTTTCAAGAGCGATTATTGGTATAGGCCTGAATATTAACCAGGAGATTTTCGTCTCCGATGCACCCAACCCGGTATCCCTAAAAAATCTGACAGAGAGGAACTATGATCTGGAGGAAGTATTGGACGCTTTGTGCGACAAACTTGACAAAAGATACCTTTCCCTGATTCATGGTGACTTTGACACCCTGAATAACGATTACCAACAAGTTCTATATAAAAGAGGGATTTGGGCAAATTTCAGGGCTGATGAGATCGATTTTGAAGGAAGGATTACCGGTGTAGGCAAGGATGGACCACTGCTGATAGAAACCCGTGCAGGGGAGGTACAAGGTTTTATGTTCAAAGAGGTAGTTTTTAAGTAACTAAAGTCGGTACTCCCAAATAACATATAGTCAAGCACAAATAGATTAACTCGAAGTACTCTAAGTACTTGAAGTACTTTCCTCCCCGTAGTCTATAGTCGTGAGCAAATCCGCCAGTTTATCAATACCCTTCTCCAAATAATCCCCAACCATCATTTTGATCATCATGTTTAATTCGGCATGCAATGTAAGTCTAATTTTGCAAGCATTTTCTTTAATATCAGCAAGTTGAACCCATAGAATTATCGAAAAGGGCATCGATTTATCTCCCTGTATTTTTATTGTCTTATAGGGTTCCCGCTCAATAATTTCTATCCCGACATTTCCGACCGGACTGATTTTAAAGCTGCAACGATCTTCTGTTGCAGTAAAATCTTCAAATTTAAAACCTTTTGTGTCGACCCCTTTTCTGTTAAGTTCTTCAATTTTCTCGGCCGAAACAAACTGTTCCAGGTTTTTTAGACTTGAAAGCTTGGCAAATACCAATTCCTGTGAATAATTGATTTCACGAGGTTCACTTATGTATTTTTCTAATCCCATGATGCTGTCGGTTAGGTACTTAAATTTCTGTTGGTGGAGGATAGGGTGGCCATAAAGGGCCACCCCTACTTTATCCTTTTTACTTTATCCTCTATCCTTATTTTACTTCCCCCAGATTTCAGGGTTTTTGCGCCAATTGTTCAGACTCTCGAGCTGTTCATCATTGATTTCACCTGACTCATAGGCCAGTTTCAGCAATATGTTGTAGTTGCTGAGAGTTGTTAGTTCAATGCCGGCGGTCTCAAAATTTTTGGCTGCATGTGGAAAATTGTAGGTGAAAATGGCCAGCATTCCCAGTACTTCTGCACCATACTTGCGAACGGCATCAGCAGCATTCAGCGAGCTGGTGCCTGTTGATACCAGATCCTCAATGATCACTGTTTTTGTGCCCTGGGGAATATCTCCTTCTATCAGGTTTTCAAGTCCATGGCCTTTGGGAGCAGCCCGAATATAGATAAATGGCAGTCCAAGCTTTTCAGCGACCAGTGCTCCGTGTGCAATGGCTCCTGTTGCTACGCCTGCAATGGCTTCGGCTTCGGGATATTTCTCCTTTACCAGACGTACAAATTCCCCACAAATAAATGTGCGTGTTGCAGGATACGACAGGATCTTTCTGTTGTCGCAATAAATGGGTGCTTTCCATCCGGAAGCCCAGGTAAAAGGTGCATCTGGCTGAATTTTTATTGTATTGATTGCAAGTAACTGTCTGGCAACTTCAATTTGTCTTTGCTCCATCTTCGTTTTTTATGCAAAGTTAAGCTTATTTACTATTTTTTAATTGGCGGGAGGTTAAAGTTTTGTGACATTTATGGCACAAAATCGAATATTCAAGCGTTGGGGACCTTATTTTCTGAACCGGCTTTCCCGATAAATTTTCACAAACAGCGACTCGAAATTATGTGAAGGTGACAATGCCGGCGAAAGCATTAGATTCATATCAGGTGAAATCAGATAAAAAGTAGGAACGGCTTTGATCCTGTAATCCAAGGTGGCCTGATCAGGATGGATAGCCTCACTAAGCTCCCATGGGTATTTTTTCTCAACCCAGAGTTTTACTGCATCCTGAAAATTTTTATCCATTGAAACGGGTACGATAGTCAGGACCGAATTTAGCCTTTTATCCATACTGACGAGTGAGTCCAACTCCGCTTTGCTCTCTTTGCTGTCACTTTTGAAGAATGCCAGGTAGATGAATTTCCCGTTTGAACGGACCGATGATACTTCCCCTTTCTGATTTTTTAAGGCTATTTCAGGTGTCTTGCTTCCCTCCTGAAGGGAAATGATCATGGCGAGTATCCCCGGAAGGGAAACTTTCAAAGGTTCAAAAGAACATTGGGCTTTGGCCTCCTTAAGCCCATTCAGCATATGTTGCCTGTCGAACTTGTTTGAGTAAAAGCCGTCATAAAAGCTCTTAACTGCCAATAATTCCGCTATATCTCTTTTGAATCCTATGCTAATCAGGTTGTTGGTAAATTCATTAAAATTACCTTGCAAAGCTGGCCTGATGAAATCTTTTTGACGGATATCCTGCGATTTGCGGGTCAGATAATCTGAAAACATGGATCTGAAAAGATGCTGCCAGGCCGGATGGGTCATGAATACATCTTTTGATGTGAAATAATTTTTGGCGATGCCTTCTTTGTCCTGAAGCATGACGGCATATTCAATTTCTCCGTAAGAGTATGTTTTTAAGGTGTTAAAGTAAATACGGTTTCCGGTAGGGTAATTTTTTTCCAGTCTGGCAATGATGGCTTTCAGGGTATCCTTTGATTTTTTCTGATAAAGATCATGCGTGTGGAGGACGAGTTCCCTGTTGTAATCGGTCAGAAATGCCCTTACCTGCGAATTGAGGTCAGAAGGTTTGGCATCTTTGAGTCCCAACCAATAGAGTTCAGGCTCAAAATAGGGACTCGCAGCCTCCTGGGCTGTTCGGGGAGCAAAGGCCGGCAATGAAATTTGATACTGAGCAGCAGGTTCTGCCACCAATGTTCCCCTGTATTTTTCAAGATCAGCATAAATCTCCGTGGGCTGATCAACTTTGAAATAGAGTTTGAAAGTTCCGTCTTCTCCGATGGTGGTTTTTGCCAATCTTACTGGCTGGTGTGTGATGGGCTCGGGATATGTATAGAAAACAAGCTCTTTGCCAGCATATCCCGGAGCCTGACCGCTGATGGAACCCATTTGTCCAAAAAGCGGACCAAAGCAAAGCGTGAAAAAAAGGAGCAGAAGTGTTCGGGACATAATCAAAAATCTTCCGGGTCTTCGTAAAAATCTTCTATGTTAAAACAAGCAGGAAGAAATTGAGAGGCATCACCGCGGTGCCGGAGAATGTCTCTGACGATGGTTGAAGATATGGCTGTATGTTCAGGCAGTGTTAGCAAAAATACAGTTTCAATATCTTCGTACATCTTCTTGTTAATCTGTCCGATTGCACGTTCATATTCGAAGTCGGAAGCTGTCCGGAGACCTCTCAGGATATACTGTGCATGAACTTTCCTGCAGTAGTCGACTGTAAGTCCTTCATATTTACCAACTTTTATTTTGGGTTCATCCTGAAAAACCAGTTTTATCCAATCCTTGCGTTTCGGCAACGGGTAGTAAGCCCTTTTATTGGAATTGTATCCAATCATGATGATGATTTCATCAAACATGGGCAAAGCCCTGCGAATGATCGACTCATGTCCGATCGTGAAAGGATCAAATGAACCGGGAAAGACAGCGATTCTCTTCATATGGGATTTTTACTATTACAAATCTATAAAGAAAAGACTGAAAATCTTAAATTCGCTGCAATCATTCCTGATATATCGCTATTTTTGAGGCAAACGTTCGTTTTAAGAGATCCAATTTTATCATAACCATGACTGAAAGAGACATCATTGGTATTTTCGGTGCAATGAATGCTGGGAAAAGTTCGCTGATGAACCTCATTACCCAGCAGGAGAGCTCCATCGTGGATGCTACACCCGGTACTACTGCTGATACCCGCATCACGCTGATGGAAATGCATGGTATTGGTCCTGTTAAATTGATGGATACTGCCGGATACGATGAATCTGATAGCCTGGGTGAGAAAAAGCGAAAGAGGGTCTCTGCGGCCCTGAAAGAGTGCGACCTTGTTTTGCTGGTAATCGACCCTTCCGCACCGGATATGCAAGCCGCAACGCTTCTCCTGATGGAATCTCTGTCTGAAGATAAACAGGTGATGGTAATCTACAACCTTTTTAAAGCAACAGACGAAGGGAGAATCGATTTTTTGGAAGAGAAAATGCCTGATTTAAAGCGATTTCCAAAAATTTCTCTTTCAGCCATCCGACCGGAAACCAGAAATGAAATTCTGTTATTTTTACTGAAACATTATATTCCCAAAAATAATCCGACGGAATTACTGCCTTTTATCAACCCCAACGATTTTTACATTTTAAACATTCCGATGGATGAGGAGACTCCTCCGGGCAGGTATTTGAGACCGCAAGCGATGGCAGAGGAGTACATTACCCGTCATTGGGGCTATCCGGTTTCCTTCCGGATGAATCTGGCAAAAGCCAGGAGCAAAGATCCGGATGAAAAATTACGCTGGGATCATTTTCTCGGGAGTTTTGGCCGTCGGCCGAAGGTGATCATCACCGATTCCCAGGCCATGGATATCATGAAAGAGTGGACACCGGCCGATATAGGCCTTACCACTTTCTCCATCATGATGATCAACTATATGAGCAGGGGCAGGCTCTCCGATTTTGCCAACGCTGTTCGCACCCTCGACTCCCTGAAACCCGGCGACACCCTATTAATTGCTGAAGCCTGCAACCATTCCAGAATTAAGGAGGATATCGGCACTGTTCAGATTCCAAACCTGATTCACCATCGCTACCCGGGTGTGCAGGTAAAGCACCTCTTCGGCAGAGAGTGGCTGGAGCCTGAAGAAGCAAAAGAGATTAAACTTATGATTCATTGCGGTGGCTGCATGATTACTCCGCAGAGAATGGCTGCTAGGTTGCGCGATCTGGAAAAATTTCATATCCCAATTACCAACTACGGCATTTTCCTTTCCTACCTGCAAGGCAATCATGTTCTTGAAAAGGTGATACAACCCTGGAAAATATAATATTCTAACATTGTCCAACTTTTTTAGTATCCATGCAATGTTTTAAATCAAAATATGGACCCTGGGCCTTGGTTGCTGGGGCTTCTGAAGGATTGGGAGCAGCCTTTGCCGAAGCATTGGCAAAACAAGGACTAAATTTGATCCTGATTGCCAGAAGATCAGACAAATTGGAAGAATTGACCAATGCCCTGAAAAATAAGTATCCAATTGAAATAAAGTATCGGGCATTGGATTTAGCCGATGTCGAACCAATCAAACTTTATGTTTCTCAACTCGGGTTAGATATTGGCTTATTGGTTTATAACGCGGCATACTCTCCTATCGGCTATTTTGAAAATATTTCTGACGAAAATCTGGCAAAAATCGTTGAGGTTAACATCAAAGCGCCCTTGCTTCTCTCAAAACTTGTCTTGACGCAGATGATAGAAAAGAGGAGAGGGGGCCTCGTGTTGATGTCTTCGCTGGCCGGTTCACAGGGCAGTCCGAAAATTGCAACCTATGCGGCCTCCAAAGCTTTTAATACAATTTTGGCAGAAGGACTCTGGAAAGAATTAAGGAAACATGGAATAGATGTACTGGCCGCTTGTGCAGGGGCTATTTCGACGCCCGGGTATAAGAATGCACAAACTACCAAAGATGCTCCCGGCACATTGGACGCCAGCAAAGTTGCAGAGAAAACACTCCGGGCACTTGGAAAGGGTCCTACAATAATACCGGGTGTGATAAATAATATTGCCCGCTTTTTTATGGGAAGAATATTCTCCAGAAAATTAGCAATTTCAATCATGGACAACAATACAAAAAATTTATCGTGATGGATCAACTGCTTGGTTTCCTCTCGCCATGGATCATCTATGCTTTAATAACAATTTTACATTACTACCTGCCGGCACGCAGCATGAACGGGTACGTCAGGCATTCCAAAACAGGGGAGTTATTAAAATACCGGTTAAACGGAAGGCTTGTTTTAATTACCGCTGTTGCTTTATGGTTTCTACTTGGTTATCTGGGTTGGGTTTCTTATGATTGGCTTTACGCGATCAGGTGGTACAGTTTGGCTGGTGCTTTTGTATTTGGATTGTTTTTTTCCCTGTTAATGGTATTGCCTTACCCTTCGACCGGCAGAGCATGGGTAGCAGATATTTTTTTTGGCAGACTTGAAAATCCGCAATCCCGGAACAGACGAATTGATGCAAAAGTATGGTTGTACCTGATAGGAGCCGTGATGCTTGAATTAAACCTTCTGAGTTTTATGGCGCACCATATGCTGTTGGGAGGAACAATATCTTCCGGTGCTGCTTTATGCACCGCTATGCTGACTTTTTTTGTCTGGGACTATTTAACATTCGAAAAAGTGCACTTGTTTACTTACGATTTTTTTGCTGAACGTGTTGGCATAAAATTGGGATGGGGCTGCTTAACATTTTATCCATATTTTTATTTAATTGCCCTGTGGTCGACCATTGATCTGCAATATCCAAATATACCCCTATGGTTGATTTTTAGTTATATTATGCTATTCTTGTTGGGATGGATATTGTCTCGCGGTGCCAATATGCAGAAATATTATTACAAGACAGAGCCTGAAAAATCATTTTTGGGAATGGCGCCTAAAACCATCACCAACGGAAATCAAAAATTGTTGGTAAATGGCTTCTGGGGTGTAAGCAGACACATTAACTATCTGGGTGAAATTTTAATGGGCCTGGCTATAGCTCTGAGTGTTGGGCATCCTGAAGTTTTATGGGTGTGGCTATACCCACTGTATTATATTGCTTTGTTGGTGGCACGTCAAATTGACGATGACAAGCGTTGTTCCTTAAAGTATGGCAATTTATGGGAGAATTATACGAAAAAAGTAAAATACCGGATCATTCCATATTTGTATTAGCTTCCAGGGGTTCAGCTGCGCTTCACCCCTGGCTACCAACATTCCGTCAATTTTCACATTTTCCAATTATCTCATCAGCACCTCGTCGAACGAATTAGTTTGTAACTCTTTCCAGTTTCTTTAGCATGGAGAACATAAAGGCTGCGGATAACAGACAGCATATGATGAAGATGGACCACAACATCCAAAGGTCCAGCCTGCTCCAGAAGAAACTTCCAACGACCAGTAGCTTGTTTCCAACAGCAGTAGCCAGCAACCAGCCCCCCTGCATCAATCCCTGAAAGCGTGGAGGAGCAACCTTGGAGACAAAGGAGAGTCCCATCGGACTGAGAAATAGTTCGGCTATTGTAAAAATAAGATATCCATTGATCAACCAATATGGGGTTACCCTGGATGAGTCTGGTACTGCCTGTCCGGATAAAGTATGGGGAGAGATCATGTTGAGCGATGAGACCAGGATCAGGACGAAGGCAATGGCTGCGATGATCATCCCGAATCCAATTTTCCTTGGGGTAGATGGCTCGATGTTTTTCTTGTTTAACCAACCAAAAAAGCTCATCACCAAAGGGGTAAGAAATACGATAAACAAGGGATTGAAAGATTGGAAAATCTCAGGAGCGATGGCGTTTTCCGGTTGGAAACTCTGTACATAATAATAGGCTACCAGGCCACCGACCACGAACAACCCCATGCCGATCAGTCTTTCTTTCATGGTTTTATCCTTGCCTATTGCAACAAAAAGTCCTGCAAGTGCTCCAAAAACTGAGATGATTGACCATGGACCAAAGAACAGGTTGGTGATTGGTCCAACTTGTTTTGATATGTAATCACGGGCAAAAAAAGTAAGGGTCAATCCGTTTTGGTGAAAAGACATCCAAAAGAAGATAACAACAATAAACACCATAAGAAGAGCCATAATTCTTGGCTTCTCCTCCTTGTTGGATATCAGCGTAATCCAGGTGGCAAATGCGACAAAGAGGCTGACAGCAAGCGCAATATCAAGGTTGTTCAGTCCGAAATAAATAATCAGGAATGCTACACCGGCGGTTAGCAAGGCGATTATCAGAGATTTTGTTCCATTATCAATTTTGACAGATTGAGCTGCAGGAATTTTTTCCTTGTTGGGTAGATGTTTTTGGAAAAACACATAAACCAAAAGCGAGAGAACCATTGCACCTGCTGCAACCCCAAATGCATAGTTGTAACCACGGGAGAATACGTCCAGGTAATTATGGGCAAACTGTCCCAGATCACCGACCTGTCCGGATAGGGTTACTTTTTGTGCAAGTGCCTGAAATTGTGAAGTGTCCACTAATTTTCCATCGATGTACTGGTGGCATAGTGATGGTAAGCTTCCGTCATGAAGAAATCCGTTTGTTTTCAACCACCAGTTGCGAACCCCGTTGGCTGCATGTGGCGCAAAAAAAGCACCCACGTTGATACCCATATAGAATATCATAAATGCGGAATCCCGCAATTTGGAGTATTTTGGATCATCGTAGAGCTGTCCGACGACAGCCTGAAGATTTCCTTTAAACATTCCATTCCCAAATGCGATGACAAAAAGTGATATCAGGGTCAGATTCAGGGAAAGTCCGGGGATAGCCATCAAAATATAACCAGTGAGCATAATCAGAATACCACCGAAAATAACTAGTTTGTACTTGTTGGTCGAGTCTGCCACCAATCCTCCGATCAGGGCAAGTGCATAAATTCCGAAGTAGAACCAGCTGTAATAACTACCTGCATCCTGCTCTGTCAATCCATATTTGACTTGTAAAAATAGTACCAGAATAGCCATCATGGTGTAAAAGCCGAAACGCTCACCCATGTTGGCAAAAAAGGCTACAATAAGCCCTTTGGGATGTCCTTTTAGCATAAGTTTGAAGTTTGAGATTGTTTAATGAAGCAAATATAGAAAAAAGTGACTAAAGTGACTAAAGTGAATTAAAGTGATTAAAGTACAAGCGCACCGATGAATGTTTAGCGCACGATTCGTTTCCTGTGTAATTTGTTCACTACAGAAGAAGTTCGAAAGTTCATAGTCCCGAAGTACTTTAGCCCACTTTAGTCACTTTTGTTCACTTTTTTAAGATACCTTTGGATGACTATAAACTTTTAATCATCAGGGGTCATGAAGATTTTTTCCAGAGATCAGATTCCAGAGATTGACCGGAAAACAAGGATAGAGGAGCCTGTTTCAGAAATAGATCTGATGGAGAGGGCTTCGATAGCATTGGCGGAATGGTTGAGTGCCAATTATCCGACAGTATCAAAAATCGCTGTATTTGCCGGACCCGGCAACAATGGTGGGGATGCGCTGGCAGTTGCCCGTATCCTTGCCGGACTAAACTTTCCCATAGATGTTTATTTGCCGGATTTGGGTCATCAACGGTCTGAAGCATCACGAATCAACCTCGAAAGGGTGAAACTGATGCGGGTTGTCCCCGTAATTGAAGTGATTGAAGGGAATGAATTTCCTCCCCTGTCAGGCTATGATCTTCTTCTTGACGGACTATACGGATCAGGATTAAGCCGTCCACTCACAGGATTTGCCTGTTCTGTTGTAGACTGGATCAACGAATCGGGTGTTGAGGTAGTCTCAATAGATCTTCCATCCGGACTATTTTGTGATGATAATATTTATAATGACGGTTCAATAGTCAGGGCAACCTTTACTTTAACCCTCGAATTTCCGAAATTGGCTCTCTTTTTCTGTGAAAATGAACCATTTTTTGGGAGATGGGAGGTGGTGCCATTCGGTCTGAATAAAAGGATTATTGATGAGACTAAAACGGATTATTTTTTTCTGGATCAGGGGACTGTCTTTTCCATAGTAAAAAGAAGAAAAATATTTTCCCACAAGGGCAGCTACGGGCATGGATTACTGTTCTCGGGCAGTAAAGGGAAAGTTGGAGCAGCTCAGCTGGCTGCCAGGGGGGCCTTGCGTGCCGGAGCTGGTTTGATAACAGTTCACCTGCCAGAATCTGCCGGCTACGTTTTACAGGTAGCCATTCCGGAAGCAATGACCATCTTCGATGCCGGGCATGACTTTATCACGGAACTTCCGGATATAGGCAAATATTCGGCATTGGCTGCAGGGCCGGGTATTGGAACGCACAAAATGACACAGGAGGTAATCCGGCAATTGATAGGGCAGGCAACAGTACCGATGGTTCTGGATGCCGATGCCCTCAATATCCTGGCAGAAAATCCTTCCTGGATAAGGCAGCTGCCAGTTAACACCATCCTGACACCTCATCCTGTTGAGTTTGATCGCTTGTCGGGAATATCCATGAAGACAGACGAGGAACGTTTTCAGGTGGCAGAGCAATTTTCCAGAAGTTATGAGGTCATTCTAATTTTGAAAGGAGCTTTTACGCGTGTATTTTTCCCAGATGGCAGGGCATATTTTAATAGTACCGGTAATCCGGGCATGGCAACTGCCGGTAGTGGCGATGTGCTTACCGGAATCCTCCTCGGTTTACTCTGTCAGGGCTATACCGCCGGGGAGGCCGCTTTGCTGGGGGTATTCTTACACGGCAGATCTGCCGACCTGAGGGTGGGGTTCAGCTCTGAGGAATCCTTAATTGCCAGTGAGATAGCCGATTATTTGGGCGATGCATTTGCCTCATTAAAATAGAAGTAAACTTTGAGATGCAAAAAAAAACAAGCAAATTTGAATCGTTGTATTTAATCTGTAATTCATTAAAATAAATCATATGAAAATATTGCCTTTTTTAATTCTGGCAGGACTTGCCGTTTCCTATCTGAATTTGTCTGCAAAAGATGAAAAAAAGAAGCCTGCCAATGAGTTGACAGCGATTGCCAGTGGAGTAGTTTATGCATTGCCCCGGACAGTTATCCATATGGAAGTTGAGGCAGAACAGGAGATATTTATTCATGGTCCCTATTTTGCCTATGCACAAAAATATCTGGGGATCAACGATGCCCCGAAGGCGGACGAAGAAAGCTGGACCATCACAAATGTGAGAATGGATACATACGGAGAACCGGATCCGGCGGCCGTATACAAGGCTATGGGTAATATTGCCACCCTGCTGAGTTTGTCGGAAGATGGCATAATGGTTGGGATCAATTGCGAAGTCAAACCTGAACCCAGCAAGGTTATTGCCAATATCCTTCCCTTTAAACCGGCTGATAAAGGAGATACATGGACTGAATTGTCGATGCACTCTTTTCTGACCGACAAAGACAGTACGAAAAAAGCAGGCAGCAGCTTCAAGTCGTTTGAGGAAAAGGCGGCCGAAGCCGCCTCCGATATTCTGAAATACAGAAAGAAAAAGGCCAATCTTCTTGCTGGCAAGGACGATAAATTTCTCCCTGATGGTGAAGCGTACAAAGTTACCAGTACTGAACTTGATAAAATTATTAACAATTATGAAGCGCTTTTTGTGGGAAGAAAGATCCACAAGTCTCATCACCTGGCCTTTGAGGTCGTTCCTGATGGCAAGAGCTCAAAAGCGCTGGTTGCTTTCAGATTTTCTCCCACGACCGGAGTTTTACCTGCAAGCAATGTTTCAGGTAAGCCTATTATGCTTGAACTGGAGCCAAACAGTGACTTGAAACAGAAAATCGAAGCAACGGTTACACCTGAAATTACCACCAAGGGAATTTATTACCGGATCCCTGTTGTAACCCAGGCACGCTTACTGAACGGGAGCGAAATCCTTACCCAGGCAAAAATGACCATTGCGCAGTTCGGTGTGATTACTGCCCTATCCGACGGGTTGCTGAATGGTGAATACTCGATCGAATTTTTTCCTTCCACCGGAGCAATCCGCAGAATAGGAACCAATTGATAACTTTTCAGTTTATCAGGGAGGTCATGTTTTAAATGCATGTGAAAACTCATAACTTCTGGTTCATAATTCATGTCTCTTTTGTTTATATTGCAACACGAAAAAATCAATAGTAAAAATTAATTAATTTATATTTTATGACTGGAGCGAAAGTGAAGACTTTGCGTGATTCAACTGCAATGCGTTGGTTTGTACTTATTTTGATCTCGGGATTGACATTTTCTACCTACTGGTTTCAGGACTTTATGTCCGGACTGAAAGGTATCATGGAATCGGAAATGGGTTTCTCAAGTGAGGAGTTTGGCCGGATAATCGGCCTGACAACCATCGCCAACATGTTCGGAATGATTCTTGTCGGGGGTGTAATTCTCGATAAATGGGGAATTCGGCTCACCGGTTATGTTTTTGGTATTTTAGCAACCATAGGTGCAGCTACAACTGCTTTGGCTGCTGCCGGATTCTTCGGACATGACAAAGGTACCATTCTTACCATGATGATTGTAGGAAGAATCATGTTTGGCTCCGGACTGGAGATCTTGTGTGTACTGGCTACCCGAACCATCGTAAAATGGTTTAAAGGGTTTGAAATGGCACTCGCCATGGCAATCAACATCGGATTCGGCCGATTAGGTACTGCCTTAGGGATGGCTTCCTCCCTGGACATTGGAGGCGGCCGTTTTTCTCCTGCTGTTACCTTTGCAGCAACACTCATAGCCTTATCTTTCCTGATGTTCGTTATCTATACATTCTTTGACACCAGGATTGACAAGCAAAATAAAGATGCACTCATACCTGGAGTAGTGGTTCCGGAAGAAGAGTTTCATTTCTCAGATTTTGTGAAGCTGATAACTGATAAGTCATTTATATACATCACCTTGCTTTGCGTGACTTTTTATGCTGCAGTCTTTCCTTTCATCCAGTATGCACCTGATATGCTGATAAATAAGTTTGGATTTACCTCCAAATTACCTCCGGAAGGTTCCGTGATGATTTTTGGAAGTGAGGCACTGGGAATTGTTGCAGTGTACCTGATCCTGTTTGTTTTTGCACTCGCATTTTCCATCGTTCCGTCACGAATCAATAATTTGACATATCGAAGGTTGTTTACCTTTTCGCTGGTGAGCATCTTTGCTGTAATTGTATTTAATTTCTGGGGTATTCTGCAGATATGGCTTCACAATGGTTCAAAAACTGCTTCGCTGATTCCGTTGGGCACCATTATTTTTACCCCAATTTTCGGAAATTTCGTTGACAGAAAAGGAAAAGCTGCCTCTCTGATGATGTTGGGTTCAGTGTTGCTGATCTTTGCCCACCTCTCCCTTTCCCTGTCAAACAGCGTAACATTGGGTTATCTGGCACTGGTAAGTCTTGGTATTGCTTTTGCGCTGGTACCTGCAGCAATGTGGCCTTCGGTAGCAAAAATAGTTCCTGAAAATCGTCTGGGGACTGCTTATGCAACGATGTTTACAGTTCAGAATTGGGGTCTTGGTACCTTTTTCTGGGGTATAGGTGCTGTGCTGGATCTTGTTAATCACGATAATCTCCCGGCAATAAGGGAAGGTAAAATGACTTACGACTACACCATTCCAATCATGATGCTGGTTGTTTGCGGTATTATTTCAATTTTTCTGGCTGCATTGCTTAAAAAGGCAGATGCTAAACAAGCCTATGGTTTGGAGTTTCCCTCCGGAGCAAAAAAATAATTAATTAAATTTTTAAACATGTCTCAAGAAATTATCAACCTCGAACCCAAAGCAGTTTGGGAGAATTTTTATAAACTGACACAGATTCCCCGTCCATCCAAACATGAAGAGAAGATCCAGGATTTCATGATGAAATTTGGAAAGTCACTCGGGTTGGAAACAGAAAAAGATGCTGTTGGAAATGTGATTATACGCAAACCTGCCACGCCGGGAATGGAGAACCGGAAAGGGATCATCATGCAGGGGCATCTGGACATGGTGCCTCAAAAAAATAACGATACAAAACACGATTTTGAAAAGGATCCGATCGATGCATGGATTGATGGTGATTGGGTAAAGGCCCGCGGTACGACCCTGGGTGCCGATAATGGCATGGGAGTTGCTGCTGCGATGTCCGTTCTGGCTTCCACAACCCTTGTCCACGGACCGGTAGAGGCACTTTTTACCTGCGATGAAGAGACAGGAATGACCGGTGCGAATGGTCTGCAAGGCGGTTGGCTGAAAGGTGATATTTTGTTGAACATGGACTCCGAAGATGAAGGCGAACTTTACGTGGGTTGTGCGGGCGGCGTAAATGGCAACATCGAATTTGAATACGACGAAATGATTGTTCCGAAAGGATATTCTCCTTTTAAAATAACTGTTAAAGGATTGAAAGGAGGCCATTCAGGACTTGACATCAATATGGGCCGCGGAAATGCCAATAAGCTACTTGTGCGTTTTCTGAAATTTGCTACACGTGAGATGGATGTCCGTCTGGCTGAAATTAACGGTGGAGGTATGCGAAATGCGATACCGCGTGAAGCATATGCTGTCGTAGTTGTGCCCAACGATTTTGTAGATGAATTTCTCGCTGCAGTTGCAAAATATGAAGCTGTCTATATGGCTGAACTGAAAGGCACAGAGCCAAACCTGAGCTTCCTGGCCGAAGGGACGCAAAAACCAAAATCATTGATTGATGAGCGTGTTCAGGACGACTTAATTGATTCTGTTTATGCTTGTCCAAATGGCACCATCCGACTGAGTGACAGTATGCCCGGGCTGGTAGAGACATCAACCAATCTTGCTACCGTGAAATCTGAAAATGGGGTTATCTCCGTGAAATGTCTGTTGAGAAGTTCGGTAGATTCTGCAAAGGATGATCTGTGTGAGCAGGTCGAAAGTGTTTTCTCACTGGCAGGAGGCATGGTAAGGTTTGACGGTGGTTATCCGGGCTGGAAACCCAACATGGATTCTGCCATCCTCAAACAAATGAAACAGATCTATGAGCAAAAATTTGGCAGAGTCCCGGAAGTAAAGGCGATACATGCCGGTCTGGAGTGTGGAATTTTGGGTGGCAATTATCCGCATTGGGATATGATTTCCTTTGGACCGACGATGCGTTTTCCCCATTCACCAGACGAGAAAATAAATATCCCTACTGTACAGAAATTTTGGGACTTTCTGGTTGAAACATTGAAAAACGCTCCATCAAAATAAGATAGCCTGGCTGTTTTTAAGGATCCAGGTTTCGCGCGATGCGGAACCGGGATTTTTTTCGGATTTAAAGACTAAATTTGAGGTACTTATTGTTCGTTGATCACTCCTGCGACTGGTATATCGACGGATAAGGAATCTTTTAAAGGAACGGAAAATGGTCAGGATATTACAAATCCTTCTATTACTTGCAATGCTCGCGCCTCAATCGGTTTTTGCCGAGATTAAGAAAATCGGCACACCGTTTATCAGAAATTTTCCTAAAAGGGAATACAAGGCCGGTACACAGAACTGGGATATCACACAGGATAAACTCGGTTTTATCTATATGGCCAATAACGAAGGATTACTGGTATATGACGGAAATCAGTGGCAACTATACAAAATGCCCAATTCATCGATTGTAAGGGCGTTGTTCGTGGACAAAAGCGGGGTAATTTATGTTGGTGCATACAATGAGCTGGGAAAGATGGTTACTCAGCCCAACGGTAAACTGGTTTATCAGTCGTTGAAGAAATATATACCTGCAGAATATCAGAATTTTGATGATATATGGAGTGTGTTTTCGTATGAAAATAAAATAATATTTCAGTCATATAACTGTGCATTTATCTGTTCAAATGACTCCAATATTTCAATTTTGAAGGCGCCTGTGCGGTTTCACCATGCTTTTAAAGCGAATAACCGTGTTTTTTTCAATGATATAGCAGCAGGCCTTCTTGAATATGATGGAAGGAAATTGTCTCTGATGCCCGGATGCGAACGGTTAAAAGGCCTCCAGATCTGGTCAGTGATCTCCTATTTTGGTACAGATGATTTGATGATCGGCACTTTAAATGACGGAATGTTTCATTATGACGGGCAAAAACTGGAAGAATGGGGTGGACCGGTTAATGAGTTTCTAAAGAAGAATCAGGTGTTTTGCGCTACCTCCATCATGGACCAGTATTATGTAATCGGCACCATACAGAATGGAGTCGTCATAGCAGACAGGAATGGGAATATTATTCAGCATTTTTCCAGGAAAAATGGATTGCAGAACAGCACCATATTAAGTGTTTTTAAAGACAGGTCTGATAACTTGTGGCTTGGGCTTGATAATGGGATAGATTACGTGAATATCAATTCGCCCATCACCTTCCTACAAAATCCGGAAGGTCTGGGAGCCGGATATGTGGCCCTGGTAAACGGGAAGAAATTGTACCTGGGAACCAACCAGGGACTCTTTGTAACAGACTGGCAGGGGCAAGGGCAGTTTGGTAATTTCACCCTGATTCCCGGAACACTTGGCCAGGTTTGGTCTTTGGAGATGCACGAAGGTGTTTTGATTTGTGGTCATAACAACGGAACTTTTGAAATCGAAAATGAAAAGGCGATTATTATTGATAAAACTCCGGGTGGCTGGAAATACATCCAGCTAAAAAGAGATCCCGGATTTCTGATAGGCGGCACATACAATGGATTGATTCTGTTTAAAAAAGTGGGCAATCATTGGCGTTTTGTCAAGCACGTCAAGGGATTTGATGAATCATTCAGGATTTTTGAAGAAGATGAAAATGGAGATTTATGGATGAGCCATGGTTTCAAGGGAATTTTTAAAATTAGTCTGAACAATGAACTCGATTCAGTATTTTCATACAAATTCTACACATCAAAGAACGGATTGCCAACCGATTACAATCTCAATGTTTATAAAATTAAGAACAAAATCATTTTCACCTCGAGAGCCGGTGTTTACGAATATAACGCCCGGGATGATCGTTTTGTAAAATCCGGATTCTTCACTCAGTTGCTGCAACCTGTTACCGATATCTCCTATTTAAAAGAGGATAAGAAGGGTAATATCTGGTACATAGCCTGGTTTAATTCCGTGAATGGAGCCGGACTGTTTAAAATAAAGGAAGATCTCAGATACCAGCATATTTCAGCTCCTTTCGCGATTCTGGCCGGAAAGTTTATCAGCGGATTTGAATCCGTATATGAATACACTGATACAGACTATTTTATTGGCACAGAAAATGGTTTTGCCCATTACAATCCAAAAATTGAGACCAATCTCAACCCTGAATTCTCCGCGTACATCACCAAAGCTACAGCGCTTCATTTGGACAGTACATTCTATTTCGGCAACCATTATGCATACCGGTCGGGCGACCAGAAAAGAAACTACTCCTTTCCATACAAAGGCAATGCATTCAGATTTATATACACTTCACCTACCTATGACAATCCCGGTAACATTGAATATAGCTATAAACTGTCCGGTTTTGCGGAGAACTGGTCTGAATGGAGTAATTCCTTTACAAACGAATATACAAATCTGCCTCACGGAGATTTTGTTTTCATGGTCAAGGCAAGAAACCAGCTGGGTGTTGAGAGTCGCCTGACAGATCAGATAGCGTTCAGCGTGCTTCCACCATGGTATAAAACTTCATTAGCCTATCTTGTTTACCTGATCTTGTCACTCTTTTTCATTATTCTGATAGTTTGGCTCATCTATCTGAGAATTGAAGTTTCAAAAAGGAAAGACAGGCTGAAACACCTGCAGGCTTACCGGCAGAAAGAACAGGAATATTTGAGAAATGCCCTGATTGATGAAAAGAAGATTATCAATCTGAAAAATGAGAAACTAAGGGCTGAAATGATACACAGGGATAAGGAATTGGCCAATCAAACGATGGATCTTATCCGGAAAAATCAATTCTTGCAGAACATTAAAGAGGAGTTGTTAAAACTAAAGAGACCCAATAATGATTTTGTATTGAACGATAAGATCATATCGCTGATTGCCAAAATCGATAAGGATCTGGATCACAACAGGCAATGGGAGGTATTCGAGTCAGCCTTCGATGAAGTACATGAAGATTTTTTAAACAGAATTAAAAACACGTATCCAAATCTTACCCCAAAAGAGCTTCGCCTGTGTGCCTATCTGCGCCTCAATATATCCTCCAAGGAGATCGCGCCGCTGATGAATATATCTGTCAGGGGAGTTGAGATTTGCCGGTACAGAGTCCGGAAAAAATTGGATATTGACAGGGAAACAAATATGACCTCCTTTATCATTAATTTTTAGCTTCCTGCGCTGTGCATGTTTTTTTTTACCTGAACTAAAATGATATAACCTTTCAGCGAACCGTCCATCCGACAGTTTAAATGGCACAACAGATCTTCAATTTCCATGATTGATCATTGCAGACTATCCGGATTTCCAGGAGCAAAATCATCCACTGATGAAATACAATTTCTTAACATTGGATGATTTGATGTATTGAATATTTTCACAAAATATTTATTAAACGTCATATAATAAGGATTATAATATTTATTATGATGTATTAATGATGTAATAGTATTAAATTGATGTTGTATTTTTGATGTAGTGAAATATTGTTTGTTGATATTAATAAATGTTAAAATTGCAGCCAGAAAAGAATGTCGGAAATTATGTTTCCGGACTAATTTGGTTAAATAAATACTAACATTTATTAAAATTTATGAAACAAACGATTTTTGCTCTTTTGTTTTTGTTAAGTTCTTTTGCACTCTGTGCACAGGAGCTTTTAGTAAAGGGAGTTGTTACATCGGCCGACGATGGACAACCAATTCCGGGAGCGACTGTGGTCGTTAAAAGTAAAGCCACCGGAATTATAACTGATATGGATGGTGCCTACACATTGAAAGTCCCGGGGAATGCTACCCTTGTATTTTCCTTTGTTGGCATGAAAAGCCAGGAGATTGCAGTCAACGGCAAGACGACCATAAATGTTGCACTGGCTTCATCAACAGAGGAAATCGATGAGGTTGTTGTGGTAGGTTATGGAACGCAAAAGAAAAGTCTTGTAACAGGGGCCATTTCAAAAGTGAGCGGTGAGGAGTTAAAGAAAACCTCCGATATGCGTGTCACTTCCGCCATGCAGGGTAAATCCGCTGGTGTTATCATTAAAAATAATTCCGGACAGCCGGGCGACCAGGTCTCTGTTCGTGTACGTGGTACAGGTACGAATGGTGATGCCGAGCCTCTTTATATCATCGATGGTTTACCAATGAGTGGTGCAGGAACCGACTTTTTGAACTCGAATGATGTCGCATCCATTGAAGTTTTGAAAGATGCAGCTTCCTGCGCGATTTATGGTGCACGCGGTGCCAATGGCGTTGTTCTGATTACAACCAAATCAGGCAAGAAAAACAGTAAGCTGGTTTTAACATATGACGGCTACTACGGCGTTCAGAATCCATGGAAAAAATTGCCTTTGCTGAATAGTGAAGAATATATCATGCTCACCAACGAAGCTGCCATGAACGGTGGACTTCCTCCAAAATTCTCTGCTACTGATATCGCCGGTTTTGAGGCAAATACAGACTGGCAGGATGAGGTTTTCAACTACAATGCTCCCAAACAAAGTCATGCGATATCTTTCAACGGTGGAAGCGACAAACTGGAATATTCATCTTCATTGAACTATTTCAGTCAGGACGGTATTGTTGCTCCCGGTAAATCAAGTTTTGAAAAATTCGGTTATCGCCTGAATACAGCCGCGAATTTCGGCTTTTTGAAGGTAGGTGGCAATGTTAACCTTGCCAGCATTACCAGCAAGGGTGTAGATACCAACAACCATTTTAGCGGACCTTTGGCCCAGGCGACCAATATGCCTCCGATCGTTCCGGTAAAATTCTCTGACGGAACATGGGCAACACCTGAAAGTTATGGTCTTGGTCTGCAAGAAATTACCAATCCTGTTGCACAGCTAAGCTACCTCAATTCACGAACCAAAACCAACAAGCTGGTTGGTAATCTGTTTGCTGAACTTGATTTTGAGAAATTGTACCCCTCCTTGAAAGGATTGAAATTCAAATCCTCTTTCGGAGGAGAATATGCCATTGTCCAGAATGACAACTATACACCTTTGTACCATCTTGATGCGATGCACTTTACAACAGTAGATAAATCAGCCAAGAGTTACAATGTCTATACAACCTGGAACTTTGAAAATGTGCTGACATACGACAGGACTGTCGACGTTCATCATTTCACAGCATTGCTGGGTACAACCGCCCTGAAAAATACCTGGGAGAGTCTGTGGGGTGAGAAAGCGGACAATATCTTCGATGATTTTGAGCATTCCTATATTGACAACGCCAAAGATCCGACCAGCGCAAATGCCAGTGGTGGTTATTCCGAGCATACAGTCGCTTCAATTTTTGGTCGTCTGAACTATGACCTGATGGACAAATATATGTTTTCAGGGATTGTCCGCCGTGACGGTTCCTCACGTTTCGGATCAGAAAATAAATATGGTATATTCCCTTCCTTGTCAGGAGGTTGGATTATTTCTAAGGAAGGATTTATGAGTAACTCCAAAAATTGGATTGATCAGTTGAAACTGAGAGCCAGCTGGGGACAAAACGGTAACGAGAATATTGGTGATTTCGGATATACCTCGATCATTGGTACAGGAGCCATCTATTATTTTGGTGATCTGAAAACACAGTACAATGGAGCATCTCCAACAAAAATTGCCAATCCTTCCCTGAAATGGGAGACTTCAGAGCAGACCAACTTCGGATTTGACCTTACAACCATGAACAGCAGCGTGAGAGTCTCTCTGGATTATTACATCAAAACTACAAAAGACTGGTTGGTTACCGCACCCGTGCCGCTTCTGGTTGGAAACTCCGCCCCGACAATCAACGGAGGATCTGTCAGAAACTCAGGATTTGAGTTCGAAGTCAGTTATAAAAAACAGCTTGGAAAACTCTATTTTGATGCCATGGTGAATGGCGCGGTCAATAAGAATGAGGTTCTTGATATTCAGAATGCTGAGAAACGCCTTCAGGGCGGAGACGGCGGTTTCGGACAAAGTGGTGTTTTATATGCTTCAGTCGGAACTCCTATGGGCGTGTTCTACGGTGTAAAAACCAACGGTATTTTCCAGACAAAAGAGGAGATTGACAATTATCTGTTCACAGATTCAAAAGGCGCGACCAAAAAGATCCAGCCACTGGCAAAGCCGGGTGATATCAAATTCGTTGACCTCAATGGTGATGGTCAGATCACAGATGGTGACCGTACAGAAATTGGTAATCCTTACCCGGCATTTACCGGAGGTCTTACCATTAATTTGGAATACAATCGTTTTGATTTTAATATGTTCTGGTACGCTTCCCTGGGACAGGATGTTTACGATGCAACAAGACGTTACGACATGAATGGTACCAACTACCGTGCCGACTGGCTGAACCGCTGGACCGGTCCCGGTACATCCAATTCTTTCCCGCGTGTGACATTTGTCGATGACAACAGAAATATGAGACAAGTGAGTGATTTCTTTGTCCACGATGGTAGTTACCTCAGACTTCGCAACTTAACTTTGGGTTATACATTACCGAAACAGGTTACTGATCATGTGAAGATGAGCAAGCTGAGATTGTTCGCATCCGCTGAAAACCTGGTAACTATTACCAATTATGCGGGTTTTGACCCGGAGATTGGTGGAAGCGTATTCTCAAATGGTATCGATCACGGTATTTATCCTCAGGCACGTACTATACTGTTTGGTGTAAATGTTACTTTCTAATTAAAGCCAAATGATAAAATTTATACAAATGAAAAACAGACAATTTTACTTCACTTCATTGTTGGCTTTCACGCTTGGAATTACTTCCTGCTCTCAAAGCTTTCTGGAACTTGAACCTAAAACAGGTCAGGTTGAAGCCAACTACTATAAAAACGAGTCACAGGCCCTATTAGCCCTGACCAGTGTTTACGATGCATATGCAGTACAAAACTGGGCTTTTGCACCCACCATGTCAGATATCTACTCGGACGACACCTTTAGCGGTGGCGCTGATGCAGGGGATATGAGCCAGTTTCATGAGATAGAACAGTTTGCAATGACGAATGAAAACGGTGCAGCCAGGGATTTCTGGAACCGTCTTTATGCCGGTGTATACCGTGCTAACCTCTATCTTGAAAAACAAAATGAGGTGCCATGGGTCACAGAAGGTCTGAAAGCCCGCATGGAAGCGGAAGCCCTCTTTCTGAGAGGATATTTCTATTGGGATCTTGTTCGTCATTATGGTTGGGTACCCATCATTACGCAAGTATTGCCAAGTGTCGAGGATTATAAAACTATTCCGCAAAACACTCCAAGTGAGGTGTTTAAGCAAATTGCAGCGGATTTATTGAAAGCCGTAGATGTGCTTCCACTTGAAGTTTCTTCGACTGAAAAAGGCCGGATTACCAAAGGTGCATGCCAGGCTTTGATTGCCCGTATCTACCTGTATCATACCGGCATCAGCGCTATCTCAGGACTTGGGCTTACTGCCGAAAGTTGGAGTGATGGTAAGACTGTGATAAACAAACAATATGTAACGACCGCGCTGGAATCAATTATCAGTAGTGGTAAGTATTCATTGATCAGTAGTTATGCTGAACTGTGGGACTGGTCGAAACAAAATGGTAAAGAGTCCCTGCTGGAAATGCAATATTCAGAAAAAGCCAAATCAGGCGACTGGGGTGGCTGGAATATCAATGGTAACTTCTCCAGTGTCTGGATTGGCGTTCGTAATCCGGTGGGTGACAATGGCGCACTTTTCCCCGGATGGTCGTTATCTGTGCCTACCTGGAGTCTTGCCAATGAATTTGAAACAGGCGACCCACGAAAGGATGTAACAATTTACAATGCGGATGTAAGGCTGACTTCCTACACCAAAGCATATATGAATACCGGTTATTTCAACAGGAAATACATGGCATTGCAGGCTTATATGGGCACCGGCGGTGATCCTGCACATAACTTCCCCAGGAACCACATCGATATCCGGTACGCGGATGTATTACTGATGGCTTCCGAATTGCAGATGACCACCAATCCAACGAAGGCACTCGGGTATCTCAACCAGGTCAGAACACGTGCGATGGGTAGCGCGGCCGCTTTGACTTCCGTGACCCTAGACGCGATTTATCACGAACGTCGTGTTGAATTTGGTGGTGAAGGTTTGCGTAAATGGGATTTGTTAAGAAGAGGACAGGCATATGCTGAAGCTAAAATTAACGCGAGTTTTGTATTGCCCGTGGGTATAAAAAATCCTTCTGATTTCGGTAACCGTCTTTTCAAATCCAACTCATGGGGTATGTTCCCGATTCCGGCAGTTGAGATTCGAAATACCAACGCCGGCGTGTTGAAACAATTTGTACCTGCTTACCAATAATCAAAATCTCTTATAATCAATATGATAATTGATATGAAAAAAATTAACGCTATCTTTTCAACGATCGGTATTCTTGCACTTCTTAGCATGTTTACCGGCTGTGAACCACAGATGGATTCAAAACCGGATATCGGGGCTGCACCGACTGAGAGTCAGCTAAATTTCTCCATTACTCCACAAAGTGGTTCTGATTTTAATTTTGTGATTGAAAATACCTCATCTGTTGTAGGAATTCCCTCTTTTGATCTTGGTAACGGAAGTAAATCATCCGATACAAAAGTGGTCGGATATTATCCGCTGCCAGGTGAATATACTGTCTCGCTTACACTTGTGACTAAAGGTGGTTCAGCTACTACCAAGAAAAAAATCACACAGACAAAGACAGATTATTCCATTTTTAACGATCCTAAATTTGTATTTCTTAGTGGAGGAACCAGTGCTGTAAATGGGAAAACCTGGGTGCTGGACAGTCTGGCGCAGGGTCATATGGGCGTTGGTCCGGCCGGTTCAACCGGATTGTCGTGGTGGTCTGCCAATCCATTGGCTAAACAGGCTGTTAAAGTACTGTATGATGACTTCCTTAATTTCAAAATCAACGGATTCGCGGCAACTTATACCAATCATGGTAAAAGTTATGTAAAGGATTTCCGCAAAAATGATCCTGCATACAGCAACCCTGTCTTGAATGATGCGGATTATCAGGTAGACTTTACTCCCGCTCCCGGAAAGTGGTTTATCGAAACAATCGGTGGCAAAGATTATCTGTCACTGACAGGAACAAAACCGATGTTCCCAATATTTGATACCGGTGCAAAAAATGGTAAGTACCAGATTTTGAAAATAGAAGCCAACCTGCTTGAGCTGGTTTGCGATGGAGGTGATGGCAATGCATGGCACTATCAGCTAATCCCGCAAGGTTACGTGAAGCCAAAGGTGACTTTCGCCGTCGATGTGGCTAAAACTGCCAACGTCAATGAATATGCGGTTAAACTCACGAATGTGGTGATACCCACAGGATTGGCCATCACGAAGGTAAATGTCGATTTTGGAGACGGAACCATCAAGGAATCAGCTGATTACACTGCAATCCAGACCAATACGTACATGCGTAAAGGAACTTACAACATCACGGTTACGGTTGCAACAACCAATGAAACACTGCAGGTTTCAAAAAGTGTCACCATTGATGCAAACCATCCTTCTTATGTTCCATTCTTACTGGATATGATGGTGGTATACAATGATTTCAGTGAAGTCGCTATGGCTCCTGTCCTGGGTCAGGATTGTAATGTAAGCATTGTAGATAATCCATCCAAAGTCTATCCGAATAAATCATCAAAGGTGGCCTTCTATTCAAAAACCAACAACGAGTGGGCCAATGCATATATGCAGCTTAAGTCGGGCTATCGTTTTGATTTGCGTCTCCAGCATATCTTTAAAGTAATGGTGTTTGGCAAGGCCGGTCAGAAAATTCTGATGAAGCTGGAGAATACAGACAGGGGTGGCAATGCATGGCAAACCGGTACGGCCGACCTGATTTACACGATCCAAAAAGACAATACATGGGAAGTTGCCAGTTACGATTTTAACGGTGTAAGTGCAGGATGGGACTGGACAGGGGATATTTTCACCGGCAATATTGTCGCGGATCCGCGTTTTAACCACGATTTCTACAATGTGGTCAGGATCATGTGCAATCCCGGCGTAGCCACAGGGACACATCAGTTTTACCTGGATGACCTTTCAGGACCTCACGTTGAGGGACTTAAATCCGGTAAGTTGTAGTAGTTGATTCATATAGAACCTTGCTTGTCATTCAATACTGACAAGCGGGGTTCTTTTCAAAACGCTTAAAAAATAAAAAGAGATGATCTCTTTTCTTAAATCGGTTATTGCCGTTTCGGTTGTGACAGTGCTTCTTTTTGTTGTGGCTTGCCGGCCTCAGAGCAAAACATCCGGAAAACCGGATTTGCAGGTTGAAGATCTTCTGGCAAAAATGACACTGGATGAAAAATTGGGTCAGATGTCACAGATTGATCCTGGCTTCGCCGGAGGGGAAGAGCAGTTAAAAAAGGCTGTCAGAGATGGAAGATATGGTTCATTTCTCAATATGTTTGGTGTTGAAAGAGTCAACGAAATTCAGAAAATAGCGGTAGAAGAGAGTCGCCTTGGAATACCATTGCTGATTGGAAGAGATGTCATACATGGCTACCGGACCATTTTCCCTATCCCACTGGGGATGGCTGCCTCATGGAACCCGGAGATCATCCGGAAAGCTTTCCGTATCTCATCGATTGAAGCGGCATCCCAGGGAATACGCTGGACTTTTGCCCCGATGATTGATATTACATGGGATCCCAGGTGGGGGAGGATTGCCGAAGGATGTGGCGAAGATCCTTACCTTGCATCTTCTTTGGCGAAAGCCATGGTTGAGGGAATTCAGGGAGAGAATCTAAAGGATCCAACCGCTGTGGCTGCCTGTGCCAAGCATTTCGCCGGTTACGGTTTTGCAGAAGCCGGGCGTGATTACAATACTACCTATATACCTGAACCTTTGCTGCGGAATGTTGTGCTTAAACCTTTTAAAGCTGCCGCGGATGCCGGTGCACTTACCTTCATGTCGGCATTCAATGATTTGAACGGAGTGCCAGCCTCCGGAAATGAGTTTACCTTAAAGAAAATATTGCGCGAGGAGTGGAAATACAAAGGAATGGTCGTAAGTGACTGGGGATCTGTTACTGAGATGATAAACCACGGTTTTTGCGCCAATGAAAAAGAGGCCGCCCAAAAAGCTATTTCGGCCGGTGTCGATATGGAAATGTCAGGCAGTTCTTACTCCTCAAATGCCAAACAGCTGCTGCAGGAGAATAAGATTAACCAGGCAATGATTGATGATGCAGTCCGGTATATCCTGAAAGTAAAATTTGACCTGGGACTGTTTGAGAATCCATATGTAAATCCTGACCTGGAAAAATCAATTTTGAAGCCCGATTTTCTCGATCATGCACGAAAAGTGGCACGGGAAAGTATCGTCCTCCTGAAAAATGAAAATAACACATTGCCGCTTTCCAATAAAATTGGTTCAGTAGCAGTAATGGGCCCATTGGCTGATTCTCCCCGCGATCAGCTCGGTACCTGGGTCTTTGACGGAAAAGCAGAGAATTCGGTGACACCGCTACATTCGCTGAAGGAATTTCTTGGAGGGGAAAGAGTTAACTACGTTCAGGGCTTATCTTACAGCCGGGATAAAAGTACCGCGGCATTTCAAAAATGTATAGCTGCCGCGAAATCATCAGATGCCATCCTGTTTTTTGCCGGAGAAGAGTGGATCTTATCTGGAGAAGGTCAGTCGAGAGGCGAAATTAATATTCCAGGTGCACAGGATGAATTAATCGCGGAACTTGCAAAAACAGGAAAACCGCTTATTGTTGTGGTGATGGCCGGCAGACCCCTCGCTATCGGGAATACCCTTAAAAATTCGGATGCACTGCTCTATGCATGGCATGGCGGAACCATGAGCGGTCCGGCAATAAGCGATATCCTTTTCGGAATTGAATCACCTTCCGGGAAACTCCCTGTAACTTTTGTAAAAGGTTCCGGTCAGATTCCGTTTTATTACTACAGGAACAATACCGGAAGACCAGCTTCCGAGGCTTTTTATACGCCGATTGACAGCATTCCGCAGATTAACCCGCAAAGTTCCCTGGGTTATAAATCATTTCATCTCGATTATGGATACAAACCATTGTTGCCTTTTGGTTATGGCTTGAGTTACACGACATTTGACTATAACAATTTGTCATTATCTTCGTTGTCAATGTCTGCATCCGGTTCAGTAAAAATTAGTGCGACCGTTACCAATTCCGGTGAAAGGGATGCGGATGAGATTGTCCAGTTGTATATCCGCGACAGGGTGGGTTCAATTACACGTCCGATTAAAGAGTTGAAGGGATTTTCCAAAGTTCACATCAGGCAGGGTGAAAAGGCGAAAGTAGAATTTACCTTGTACGGCAAAGATCTTGAATTTTTCAACGGAAAAGATTATGTTATCGAACCCGGTGAGTTTGATGTCTGGATCGGACCTGATTCAGACAACGGATTGCACGGAGAATTTACCATACAATAGTTAATATTGCTAAATGAAAAATATGCTTTTTATACATCTGCTTTTAAGTACATTCCTTCTTCAGAATTGTGCGAAGGAAAATGATCCCGCACCACCGGTAGATCCGCCAAACAGAGTGTATCAGTTGGTTTGGAGTGATGAGTTCGACAAGGATGGTTTGCCTGATGCTTCCCGGTGGAGTTATGATACCGATGGAAATGCCAACGGCTGGGGAAATAACGAAGCGCAGTATTATACCAGCAATCGTTTATCCAATGCTGAAGTAAAAGGCGGTAATCTTTATATAACCGCCATTAAAGAAGATATGGGTGGGAAAAAATATACCTCGGCACGCTTGATTACCAAATCCAAAGGCGACTGGCTGTATGGTAAAGTGGAGGTAAAAGCCATTCTCCCGGATGGCCGGGGAATGTGGCCTGCCATCTGGATGTTGCCGACCGACTGGGAATACGGCGGCTGGCCTTCCAGCGGTGAGATAGATATTATGGAGAATGTGGGATACGACCCATTCTGGATTGTAGCTTCTGCTCACACATTCTCATATAACCATGTTCTTGGTACACAAAAGAGTAACAAGGTGAAAATCGACGACTGCTATACGGCTTTTCATCTCTACAGAATAGAATGGGAGGCTTCCGAATACCGGATTTATGTTGATGATCAACTCATCTTTACATTCAAAAATGAAGGCAAGGGTTATAAGGTTTGGCCATTCGACAAGCGGTTTCACCTGTTGCTGAATGTGGCTGTAGGTGGAAACTGGGGTGGATCCCAGGGAATTGATGATACGATCTTCCCCAGGAAGATGGTGGTGGATTATGTCAGGGTCTATCAGAAGAAGTAATCTCCGGGAGGGCCTTATTTTCTGTTTTAAAAAGTTAATCCGATAATAAAATCCGGTTTTGAGAAATATTCTGTTGATAACGGTTTTTTCACTTCTTTTTTTCTCCTGCAACAGGTGTTCAAAAAAGAGCGGTACGAATGATTTCCCCGATAAACCAAATAGTAGTTCCGGAACGGATGTAGAAGCATGGCTGACCTCCCCGCAGGAGGGCGTGCTTTTTAAAAAGCAAAGCGGCAGCCTTATTTTTGAAAGCTCGTCCAATACGGAGGCCACTATCGAGGCAGATACTACGCAAACTTTCCAGGAGATCGACGGATTCGGTAACTGCCTCACGGGAGGCAGCGCCATGCTGCTTAATGCCATGGATGCCACAACCCGGAAGGCCCTTTTAACAGAGCTTTTCGCTGTTGATGGCACCAATATAGGGATCAGCTATCTGCGTATCAGTATTGGCGCATCCGACCTTAGCGACCGTGTTTTTTCGTATGATGATATGCCGGCGAGTCAAACGGATCCCGATCTCTCGCATTTCTCTGTCGATATGGAAAAAAAGGATTTGATTCCGGTGCTGAAAGAGATTCTGAGCATTAATCCTACCGTTAAAATCATGGGCTCACCATGGTCTCCGCCTGCATGGATGAAAACAAACCAAAACAGCAAAGGGGGAAGCCTTAAAACCGAATTTTATGATGCCTATGCAGCTTATTTTGTAAAATATATCCAGGCTTTTAAATCGGAAGGCATCCGTATTGATGCCATCACCATTCAAAATGAACCTTTGCATCCCGGGAACCAGCCAAGTATGCTTATGCTGGCAGAAGAACAAAGGGATTTTATCAAAAAGAACCTGGGACCAGCATTCGCAAAAGCTTCTATAGATACTAAAATTATTGTGTATGACCACAATGCTGACCGGCCTGATTATCCGATGACCATTCTCAGCGATCCGGAAGCGGCCAAATATGTTGATGGATCCGCTTTTCACCTGTATGGTGGCAGCATTGACGCGCTGTCGACGGTCCACAATGCCTACCCTTCAAAAAATCTCTATTTTACTGAGCAATGGATTGGCGCTCCCGGAAATCTTCCGGGAGATCTTGCCTGGCACATCCGGACGCTGATAATCGGGGCTACCCGTAACTGGTCACGGAACGTGCTGGAATGGAATATGGCTGCTGATCCGGGCAACGATCCGCATACTGTTGGAGGTTGTGACCAGTGTCTTGGAACCGTTACCATCAGTGGTAACAGTTTTACCCGAAATCCGGCATGGTATATACTTGCTCATGCTTCAAAATTTGTCAGGCCAGGTTCACTGCGTATTCAGTCAAACCAGCCTTCAGGCCTTCCCAATGTGGCATTTAAGACACCAGGAGGAAAGAAAGTGCTGATAGTATTGAACGACAGTGGGAGTCAGAAAAATTTCAACCTGAAATTCAGGGGTAAAATTGTAAAGACAGCATTGAATAAGGGTGCGGTGTGCACCTATGTGTGGTAAGGAACCTCAGTAAATTTGGTCATCACAGGAAGCTTAATCAGTGTGCGGTGTGTGCCCATGTGTGGTAAGGAATCCGGGATGCCTGTTGTAGCTTTGAAATTACTGCATCGTACTTTGGTAGTGCGCCACCAGCTGGTTTCTCAAAGAAAGCAGTGATTCGGAAATTCCAACTTTGAAAAGATGTGGCATGATGAACCGTTTGTGCTCTTCAGGCAGCCGGGTGGCCTGCTGACAAAGATATTGATGGCATTCGGAAGGTGATGGCATGGGGTGCAACACCGATCCTTTTTCGTAAACAGGCTGGAGCAGCTGTTCTTTTCTGAGATGACCAACCCGGGTCTTTTTATCAGGCTGTGTGGGGTGAAATAGCCACTCGCAATCCGTGGGATTTTCGTGCTCAAGCAGGATACCATCCCGGTAGATATTTCCTTCTTCATCAAAATAACGCCACAACATTTTCTTTCCGGGAAGGGTATTCTTTGAAATGTTTTCAGAGATTTTCATGCTCGGCTTTCCTCCAATATGGCACAATTTGTAAACGCCATCGAGCGAGGCATCCGGTTTACCCGTTACCAGTTCGGTTCCGATTCCAAATCCATCTATCGGCGCATGCTGGTCCTCCAGACTTTTTATTACATGCTCATTCAGCTGATTGGATACAAATATTTTAATATAATTCAATCCCTCTTTATCCAACATTTTTCGTGCTTTTTTGCTGAGATAGGCAAGGTCGCCACTGTCGAGGCGGATACCAGCCAGATGTTCACCTTTTTGCTCCAGTTCATTTGCCACCCTGATGGCATTGGGAACTCCGCTGCGAAGGGTATCATAGGTGTCAACCACCAGGATGGATTTTTTTGGATTGATTTGTGCATAGGTACGGAAAGCTGTCAGCTCACTATCGAAACTTTGTACCCAGCTATGTGCCATTGTCCCGGAAACCGGGAGATGGTAAAGATATCCGGCCTGAACATTGGATGTAGAATCTGCCCCTCCGATAATGGCAGCCCTGCTGGCCTGGAGTCCGCCAAATCCATGTGCTCTTCGAAGTCCAAAATCCGAAAATATCTTCCCGTTGGCTGCCAGTTTTACGCGAAAGGCCTTGGTAGCCACGAGAGACTGAAAGTTGAGGATATTCAGCAATAAGGTCTCAATTAGTTGTGCCTCAATGAGATTGGCTTCAATTCGAACAATTGGCTCGTTGGGAAATACCAACTCGCCCTCCCGGACTGACAGGATTTTCCCGTTAAAATAAAAGGTTTTAAGAAAATCAAGAAAATCCGGTTTTAAACCCAGCAAACGCAAATACCTGATCGCTTCTTCATCATAGGTGAAGGATTGAAGTTGTTCCAGGAAGTCTGCAAGGCCGGCAAAAACCAGGAAGCCACCGCTGAAAGGGTTGGTACGAAAAAAATAGTCGAATACTGCTTTCTCCTGCTGTTTGCCGGCATAAAAATAGCCCTGCGCCATGGATAGCTCATAAAAATCTGTATATAAGCCATTTATACGAACAGGATGAGCGCCCATTTATCTTTCTATTGTTTGAGACCGGTTGGGACCAACTGATACAATGGTAATTGGTACCTGAAGAAATTCTTCGATAAACAGGATGTACCTGTTGAGGGCTTCCGGAAATTTTGATATAGCATCCACAGCCGTTAAGTCAGTTTTCCAGCCCGCTAGTTCTTCATATACCGGAATAACGCCATCATCAATTTCGTTGGGAAAATTTCGGGTTAATTCTCCTTCAATAAAATAGGAAGTACATATTTTAATCGTTTCAAACTGATCCATGACATCGGCTTTCATCATGATGAGGTCTGTTACACCATTGATCATGATGGCATAGCGCAGGGCTACGAGATCCAGCCACCCGCAACGGCGGGGTCTGCCGGTTGTGGAGCCAAATTCGTTTCCGATCCGGCGCAGTGTGTCGCCTGTTTCGTTCAGTAGTTCTGTCGGAAAGGGGCCACTACCAACACGGGTGCAATAGGCCTTAAAAATACCATAGACTTTTCCTATTTTGCCGGGAGCAATTCCAAGCCCCGTACAAGCTCCGGCGGCAATAGTGTTAGATGAGGTAACAAATGGATAGGAGCCAAAATCGATGTCAAGCATCGTTCCCTGTGCACCTTCTGCAATTACACTTTTCCCTGCCAGCAAGAGGTCGTTAATGAAGTGCTCACTATCTACCAGTTGAAATTGTTTGATCACCTCAATACCTTCGAACCACTGTTTTTCATAATCCTGCAGGGCTTGCTTATAATCGAAATTGTAGAATTTAGTCAGCAACTCAATGTGCTGATCGACCCTTGCCCGGTATTTCTCTTCGAAATTATGAAGGATATCTCCGACACGCAGACCTTCCCTGCCTATTTTATCGCGGTAGGTGGGTCCGATACCCTTGAGTGTAGAACCAATTTTAGAATCACCTTTGGCAGATTCTGAAGCAGCATCAAGTAACCGGTGCGTTGGAAGGATCAGATGCGCCTTCTTTGAAATATAGAGTGTTTTGGTCAGATCAAAACCGATATTCTTCAGAGACTGAATCTCTTTTTTGAAAATTGATGGATCGATGACAACACCATTCCCAATGATATTGATTTTATCTCCACGAAAAATGCCAGAGGGTATCGTGTGCAGCACATGTTTAATGTTGTTAAACTCCAAAGTATGACCTGCGTTGGGCCCACCCTGAAACCGTGTGATGACATCGTATCTCGGTGTCAGTACATCCACTACTTTTCCTTTACCTTCGTCTCCCCATTGAAGACCCAACAATACATCAACCTTCATCTGATAATTTTTTTTCATATTTGACAAAACCTGACAAAATTACCCATTTTTTTAGGATATAAGCATAAAAAAACCTCCTATAAAGGGAGGTTTTCATTTATTTTTTCGGTTGCATATATCTCCTGGCTATTTCGTCTCATCCGATTCGCCGTAGAGATAAAGCGAGTGATGCGACAATTTGAAATTATGCGCAGCGCAGGCATCCTCAATAATTTGAAGGATTCGTTCATCATGAAATTCTGTCACTTTTCCAGAACGGATATCAATGAGATGATCATGCTGGGTGGTTGCCAGGGTTTTCTCAAATTGGGCTATATTCTTCCCGAATTGATGTTTGACCACCAGTTTGCAGTCAAGCAAGATCTCAATGGTATTGTACAGGGTAGCCCTGCTGACACGGTAATTTTTATTTTTCATCGAGATATAAAGGGTCTCGATGTCAAAATGACCGTCACGGGAATAAATCTCATCAAGGATGGCATACCGCTCAGGCGTCTTGCGATGCCCGTTTCTTTCCAGGTACTCCGTGAAGATATTCTTTACTGTTTCTTTGTTTTTCTGTATGCTATTCATACTTAAACTAAGTTAAAATAGAGTGTAAAGATAATTTTTTTTTAATGATTGGTACTCTTTTACAAAAAACTTTACCCTCTTTTTCAAGAATATTCTGGCGGAATAAATAGTTTCTACTATCATTTATCACGAAACCCAATAAAATCAATGAATTTGTGATCCCAACCGGACTACTTAGTCATGGTCTCTTTTTCGACCAATTCTCCAAATCTTGCATATTGGTCATATAAATATTTATACTTCCCGGCATTGGCAGGAATTGGGATATATTCTTTTTCAAAACCGCTGCCCATGGCATGCTGGGCTTCAGCAATGGTGGCAAACAGTCCGCCCGCAACAGCAGCTGCCATGGCAGAACCCAGGGCACAGGCCTGTTCACTGCGTGCAACCAGGATAGGTTTATTGATAACATCAGCTACTACCTGCATGACAAACGGCGATTTTTTTGCAACTCCTCCAAGAGCAATAATCCCTTCTATTGGAATGCCTTCTTCGGTAAACCGTTCGATTATTTTTTTTGACCCAAAGGCAGTTGCCTCTACCAGTGCCCGAAAAATTCCTGGAGCCTCCGATCCCAGATTTAGTCCCAATATGGCTCCTTTGAGCAATTGATTGGCATCGGGGGTACGTCTTCCGTTTAACCAGTCCAGGGCAACGATGCCGGTTTCTCCAATTTCGATTTTTTCAGCTTCAGCGGTAAGCCATGGAATCATGCTGTCAGATATTTCATCCAGTAATTTTAATTTTGCAGCTTCGTCAAGGGATGTAGATTTGTTGATCAGCGCTTCTGTAGGTCCAAGTAAAAGTGCTTTAAACCAGGCATATACATCGCCAAATGCCGACTGCCCTGCCTCCAGACCCAGCATCCCCGGAACGACAGATCCATCCACCTGACCGCAGATGCCTTTTACAAATTTATTCCCCACCTCTTCCGACGGAGCAATCAGAATATCACAGGTGGAAGTGCCCATGATTTTGCTCAGATAATAGGGTTTGATCTCGCCTCCCAACGCACCGATGTGTGCATCAAAAGATCCTACACCTACAATGACCTGCTCACTTAATCCAAGGCGTTTTGCCCATTCTGCGTTCAGATTGCCTGCCTTTACCTCACAGGTATAAGTATCTGAATACAAGCGGGACCGCAGACCTGCCAGTAGGGGATCCAACCTGACGAGGAATTCTTCGGAAGGAAGTCCGTCGAATTGCGCATGCCACATGGCTTTATGTCCTGCCGCGCAGCGGCTTCGTTTCAATTGCAAGGGATCATGGATACCTGTCAGCAACGCCGGAATCCAGTCACAATGTTCTACCCAGGAGTAAGCAGCATTCCTTACGGAGTCATCTTCCCGCAATACATGCAGAATTTTAGCCCAGAACCATTCGGAAGAATAGATTCCGCCTTCAAACCTGGTGTAATCGATGCCTCCCCAACTTCTTGCCAATGTGTTGATTTCTTCTGCTTCAGCTGTTGCGGTATGATCCTTCCATAAGACAAACATGGCATTGGGATTCTCAGCAAATTCGGGGAGTAAAGCCAGTGGAGTTCCATTTTTGTCTACGGCAACGGGCGTGGATCCAGTTGTATCGACAGAAATGGCAACGATATTTTCAGCAATCCCGGCTGGAGATTTGGCAATCACCTCCCGGATGGTTTTTTCTATTCCTTCCAGATAATCAAGGGGATGCTGACGAAACCTGTTTTTTGATGGATCGCAGTATTTTCCAGCTTTCCATCTGGGATAATTATAGACACTGCTGGAAATTTCATTTCCGTTTGTTGCATCAACCAATAGGGTACGAACCGAGTCGGTACCGTAATCTACTCCCAAAGTATATTTTGTCATTGTATGAAAAGTTTGAATTGTTACGCTACAAAATGAAAATACAGTTTTACTGTAAGTGGTTTATATAAATGCATTTATTCTGAATGACCCTTGAAACTACCGATGGAATGATCCATTGGTTATTCAACTTCGAGCTCAACAACCAATTCTTGCAGCCAGGGCGAGGAAAAGGTCACTTTGGCAATACCCGTCTTCCCGTTTGACTGAAGGTAAGCTATCATTTTACCCTGAAACACCCTTTGCTTGTTGTCGGTATAATCGCCCATGTCGGCCGGATTACTTGCTTCGAGTCCCAGTAATTTGACTGGCCCTTCCGTTGAACAGGTTATTTCGTTATCGGCGGGTAATACCGGTTTACCATCAACGTCCACGATTTGAATTTCAATTTGAGCTACCCCTTTGGTTAAAGAAATAGTTCTGTTCGTCGCAACGGCTTTGATGCCAAATGGCTGTTTGCTTGTTTCAATTGCAAACCTGGAGGCTTCCTGATTGGAATTGTAGCCAATGACCTCCAGTTTTCCGGTACGGAAAGGCACATCCCAATAGATAATACCTGTGTCATCGTTGCGATTTTTCGCTTCTTCAATTTTTTGTCCGTCGAGTAAAAGTTGTGCTTTTTGACAATTGGTATAGCTAACCACCCTGATCGTATCGCCTTCGCGGTAGTTCCACAGTGGGAGTGCGTCCGTTGAAAGAATCCGGGATTTCCCCCTTTTCAGGTAACTTCCCAGGTAAATCATGGGTTTGTCCGACCATAGACTCTCCCTGAACCAGGCACGTGGCTTTTTGAACCCGGCTAAATCAAGCAATCCCGAGGTAAAGCCACGCGAAGGCCATTGGTGGGCTTCGCCCAGATAATCAATGCCCGTCCAGAGGAATTGTCCAAAAATATATTCGTTGTCACGAACAGCCTTCCAGGCATCCATCGAATAACCGTTTTCACTTCCATAGAAGATTCGTGTGGGATAAGTCTCATGGTCTTTTGCATACCTGTTCTCGGTATAGTTGTAACCCACCACATCAAGTGCCCCCGGATAATCTGTTTCATTCGACATAACCGGTCCGGCCAATCCGGCGGTTACCGGTCTGGAAGCATCCTGCTTCCTGACTACTTCTGCCAGCCGTTTGGCAATTGTGCCAAGTCGCTCAGCATTGGGATGATCGGTTAAATAGCCTCTGGTATGCTGTTGCCCGATCCCCTCCTTGTTTAGGATTGGGTGGGAGTAAGGGTCGTTGGGATAATCAACTTCGTTGCCAATGCTCCACATAAAAACCGATGGATGGTTTCTGTCGCGAAGTACCAGGTCGCGGAGATCCGTTTCTCCCCATTTCTCAAAAAATTCGGCAGGGCCTTCAAAACCGGGTGTGCCAACATTCCATCCTTCCAGCCATTTCTTTTTCGGAAACTCCCATTCGTCAAAAGCCTCATCCAAAACCAACAACCCCAATTTATCACAGAGATCGTACAGATCAGGTGATTGTGGATTATGACTGCCCCGGATTGCATTGCAGCCGATGGATTTTAGGGTAATCAACCTTCTTTCCAGAACCTCCACGGGTACGGCAGATCCCAGGCAACCGGCATCGTGGTGCATACAGACCCCTTTCACCTTCATTGATATTCCGTTGAGAGAAAAACCTTTGTTGGCATCGAATCCTAAGGTTCTGACACCAACACTCCCGGAAGATTGATCAATCAATTTTCCATTCTGGTAAACTGAGGTGATCAGACGGTAGAGATAAGGCGCATCAACCGACCACAAATGGGGTTGGCTCACCATCATATCCTGATTTGCTACCGCAGTATTTCCGGCCGTAACAATCAGTTTCCCGGAAAATTTGGCATTGCTTTTCATCTCCTTGTCAAATAGTTCCTGGACAATGGTCAGTGAAACCTGATGATCCGTTGTGTTCTTCACAGTAGTTTGAACGTGAACCGACGATTTATTGTCATTCAAGCGTTTGGTTGTATAATAGACTCCCCACAAATCGAGGTGAACGGGATCTTTTTCAAGCAGGTAAACATTGCGGTAGATGCCTGACCCTGTGTACCAGCGCGAATCGGCCGATTCGCTGTGATCGACACGAACAGCAAGGGTGTTTTTACCTCCGAATTTGAGGTACGGGGAAAGGTCGTACTGGCAGGAGATATAGCCATTGGGGCGCATTCCAAGTGAGATACCGTTCACAAACAACTCTCCATTTCGGTATATCCCTTCAAAATAGATGTAAATCTTCCTATTCTTTTGATTCAAAGGAATATCGAGTGTTTTTCGATACCACGCGATGCCACCAGGCAGGTAACCAGTTGCACTTGCCAGACTTTGGCTGAGCGCTCCTTCCACACTCCAGTCGTGCGGAAGGTCCAAAGTTCTCCATTTTGTGTCATCGAATTCAGGCGCTGCCGCATTTTTGAAATCTCCTTTTTGAAACTTCCAGTTATCATTGATTTTTACTGGTTCCCGGGAGGAAACCTGACCAAATAAATGAATGGTAAAAAGGATGAGAAGGAGTAATCCGGTCGCTCTTTTTGTGCGTGCAAGCGTTACCCAACATAGAAATTTGTTCACTTATATTTGTTTAACTAATTGAAGAATAAGATATTGGTACGAAAATTTATTTCTGCCCGTAATAGGCATCTTTCCCGTGTTTGCGCAAATAATGTTTGTCTAAAAGATATTGATCAATTGAAGTAACCTTGCTCATGGTGAGCGTATGATATGCCATCTTCGCAACCTGTTCCAGTACTACCGCGTTGTGTACGGCGTCACGGGCGTTTGTACCCCAACTGAAAGGTCCGTGTCCATCAATCAGAACTGCCGGAACAGCCAGAGGATCAATATTTTGCTCGCGGAAAATTTCGACAATGACATTGCCTGTCTCAAGCTCATATTGATTTTTCACCTCTGATTCGGTAAGCTTCCTGGTGCATGGAATCCCGCCATAGAAATAGTCGGCATGGGTGGTCCCCAAAGCCGGGATTGGCAAACCCATCTGTGACCAGCTGGTAGCCCACTCAGAATGGGTATGAACCACACCTCCGATTCCGCTAAATTCTTGGTAAAGAACCAGATGTGTGGGGGTGTCGGACGATGGTTTTCGCTTTGAATCAACTGTTTTGCCTTCCATATCCACCAGTACCATGTCCTCCCAGGTCATGGCATCATAGGACAAACCGCTGGGTTTGATGGCGATTATCCCTTTCTCCCGGTCTATCTCAGAAACATTGCCCCAGGTAAAGATGACCAGGCCGTATTTCACAAGGTCGAGGTTGGCTTCAAAGACGCGTTTCTTTAGTTCTGTATACATTGTTTCTAGTTTTGAGCTATTAGGAATTAGCTTTTAGCTTCTAGCATTTGGAAATTTGATGTTTTTAAGATAACTTTATTGTAAACCGAATGATATTTATAGATTTTAATTAACGGTAAAGTTAGTACCTAAATGAGAAATTTCAGAAATCTTTTGATTTGGAAAAAGTCGATAGAAATTACAACTGATGTTTATTTTTTTTCAGTGAGTTTGCCAATTGAGGAAAAATTTGGTATTCGTTCCCAAATTACTAGAGCTGCCGTTTCCATACCGTCCAATATAGCAGAAGGTTGCAGCAGGAAAAGTGATAAAGAATACGCACATTATCTTGAAATTTCTTTAGGTTCTTCTTTTGAACTTGAAACACAATTGATGATCTGTAGATTGATAAATATCGGAGATCATTCAATTGGAGAAAGAATACTTAATAATCTTTCAGACTTTCAAAAGATGATAAACGTTTATTCCACCAAAATCAGCAATAATTTATCTAGTAGCCAGAAACTAAAGGCTAATAGCTAAAAGCTAAAAGCTAATGGGTAAATAGCTATTAGCTAACAGCTAACAGCTAATAGCTGCTTCTACCAGAAATAAATATAGAATGCCACGCATGCAGCTACTACACCCAATGAAGCAATTACATCCCATTTGTTCCAGCTATTCTGGAGGAGTGTTTTGTAGTCGCCTGTGAAGGTGATAAATTCAATCTGTTGAGCGGTTGGTTTTGGCGTGAAAAACGATACCACAACCATCATCAACATGATATATACAAGCAACCAAACTTCAAAGATAAGCCAATTGGTTTGCCAAAACCATGTGGTAGTATCCCAGTACCAACCTGTCATTATCTCTTTACCCGTATTAGTCAGGATGTTAGTGAGCAAGCGAACCATACCTATAATAAAGCCCACGATCATACCTATCTCACCAGCTTTGGGTGTAATCCGTTTAGAAAATATACCGAGTACGAATACTGCCACCATCGAAGGTGCGAGCAACGATTGAATGCCTTGTATATAGTCGTAAAGGCTGCCAAGACTCATCATGATTGGTATCCATACAATTCCAAGAGCCACTACAACAATTGTTGCAATACGGCCTACCAAAACGTATTTAGCCTCGCTTTTGCCTTTGAACATTGGCTTATAAAAGTCTTCAGTATAGAGTGTCGCACAAGAGTTGAAGAATGCTGCCAAAGAAGCAACCAATGCAGAAATAAAGCCGATGGTTACGATACCTTTCACACCGGCCGGCAATACAAACTTAACCATTGTACCAAAGGCCATATCAGGATTCTCTAATGTAAAACCACTGCCGGGACGCGCAGCCAATGCTGCAGCAACCATACCCGGTATCAGAAACATAAATACAGGCAGCAATTTAAAATAACCCGCAGCAATAGTCCCTCTGCGTGCACGCATCATTACTACGTCGCTGGACTCACCTTTTTGTTGTCCGAGCACACGTTGAACAATGTGCTGGTCGGTAGCCCAATACCAAAGACCAATGATTGACGCTCCGAGAAACACCCAAACACCAGGATATTCATCATACAAGGGGTTGCCCGTTTCGAAGTGGAACAAGTGGTTTGTTCCGTATGCAACACCGTCGGCTCCTACATTTAGTGATTTGGTGTAGTCGATCATAGCACTCCACCCATCAGGAATACTGCCACTTCCAAGTGCCAATAATCCCAGAAAAAGCACAAGAAATGAACCTAATATAAGTATAGGCGTTTGAATTGCTGACAAGGTCATTACACCCTTCATGCCACCCAATACTGTAAATATACCTGTCAATAATATCAAGCCAATAGCCCCGTACCAGAAAGGCAAGCCCAGAAGACTCTCCATGAATATTCCTCCGGTAAAAGCGGTTACACTCACTTTGGTCAGCACGTAGGCTATCAGTGTAATGATCGAAAGCCAGGAACCAGTTCGGGGTGTGTAGCGATTTTTGAGGAAGTCGGGCATTGTGATGATTTTCCCCAACTTACTATTCATCAATTGATAAAAAGGTACAAAGAGCCATCCCAAAATCAGAATCATCCAGCCGTGCATTTCCCAGTGCGCCATAGCAACACCTGACTTTGCACCTGTGCCTGCGAGCCCCACAAGATGTTCGGAGCCGATATTTGCAGCAAAGATAGCCGCACCAATAATGTACCAAGGTTCCCCTTTACCAAATAGGTAATCTTCACTGTCTGCGCCTTGTTGCAAACGGTTGTGCTTTTGTATGGAACGCCATACTGCCCAGCTAACAGCCAAAATGCCGACCACGATAATTACCCAGTCTAGCCAAATAAATTCATGAGAAGTCCAGTTCATGTATATAAGCTTATTAGTTTATTTGTTGATTAAGCTATTAGCTGTTAGCTGTTGGCTATTAGCTTTATGACGCTTTCATATTGACTTTTGCAAATTTATTAAATATCTAAAATTTCTAATTTTTATCAATTTTTATGTTTATCCCAGTATTTATTGAAAAACCTGATTTATATAAAGTTCTGATAAAAATGCTAAATTCAAAAAGCTAAAAGCCAACAGCTAACAGCTAATAGCTAACCGCTTTCTCCTAGATTCCCTTCGAAAGATGGTAGTACAAATCATTCCATCTCAACTCTTTTTTGAAGTCGGATATTTTAGTAGAATCATTGATGAGCAGGTATTCAATGCCAGCCATTTCGGCGAAATCTTCCATAACCTCTGCAGGGATTGCCTGAGAAAAGGAGGTATGATGCGCTCCGCCTGCCAATATCCAGGCACCTGCACCTATCTCGAGGTTGGGCTTGGGAATCCACAATGCACTGGCTACCGGTAGTTTAGGCATTGGAGCTTCCAGGGGAACAACCTCGACTTCATTCACAATCAGTCTGAAGCGGTTACCCATGTCGACGAGTGAGGCGTTCAGTGCTTGTCCGGGTTTTACAGTAAATATGGAGCGAACCGGATCCGCTTTTCCGCCAATACCCAGTTCGTGAATTTCGACCCGTGGATTATCCTGCGCAATTGACTCGCAGACCTCCAGCATATGAGCACCCAAAACCTTGGCACCGCCCGGATGCAGGTGATAGGTGTAGTCTTCCATGAATGAGGTGCCACCGGTTAACCCGGAAGCCATCACCTTCATGGTACGGACCATGGCTGCGGTTTTCCAGTCGCCTTCGCCTCCGAATCCGTAACCATCGGCCATCAGACGCTGAACGGCAAATCCGGGCAGTTGAGCCAATCCCTGAAGATCTTCGAATGTAGTGGTAAAGGCCATGAAACCACCACTTACCAGGAAGGCTCTCATCCCGAGTTCTATCCTTGCCGACTCTCGCAGGGATTCGTAATCTGAACCACCTTTTTTAAGGCTGTCTGCTACATAATATTTTGCTTCGATTGCTGCAACCAGATCGTCTATTGCATGATCCGAAATACCGTTGACAAATTTTACGAGGTCACCCACTCCGTATCCATTGACAGACACACCAAGTTTAATCTGGGCTTCGACCTTGTCACCTTCAGTAACGGCAACTTCCCGCATGTTATCGCCCCAGCGTGCAACCTTCAGGTGGCGTAATTCATTCCAACCTGCCGCGGCTCTGGTCCACAGACCAATTTTTTTCTGCACATTTTCTTCCTGCCAGTGACCCACGACAACTTTTCTTTGAATGCGCAGCCTGCTGCCGATAAAGCCGAATTCGCGGTCACCGTGGGCAGCCTGGTTCAGGTTCATAAAGTCCATGTCGATATCTCCCCAAGGCAGATCGCGGTTAAATTGGGTGTGCAGGTGAACAAATGGTTTTTGCAGTGAAAGCAAGCCTGCAATCCACATTTTTGCAGGGGAGAAAGTATGCATCCAGCAAATCAGTCCGATACATTGGATTGCATTGTTTGCCTCCCTGCATATCTCCGTTATCTCAGCCGGCGTCTTCACAACTGGTTTGAAAACAATACTGACAGGGATGTTCCCGGATGCATTAAAGGCATCGGCAATGGTTGCCGAGTTCAATCTGACCTGCTCAAGGGTCTTGGGGCCGTATAAATGCTGGCTTCCGGTTACAAACCAGACTTCAAACTGCTTCAGTGATGTGGTGCTCATGGGTTAAATTATTTTTGATGGTTGAATATTTATGAGCTATTAGCTATTATCCTTTATCCTCTTATATAACATCTTTTTCCATTGTTATTTTAGATGGGGCTATATGTCACATAATGAGGGAGTTTATCCTTTATCCTATATCCTTTATCCTATATCCTTTATCCTTTATCCTTTATCCTTTATCCTTTTTCGGATTTAGCGCTATGGCTTTATGGAAACTTTACGATCCTTTCGGAGCGATTTCCCGGGTCTGCCTCATTGAACCGATAATAGAAAGCACCTTTTTTTGATTCTGTGGTATTTTTCTCACTTGAACGCTCCAGAATATCCAGGGAAAGTACTTTTTTGCGAAAATTACCCGGGTCAAAAGATCGTTGAAAAATTGCTTCATAGAGATTCTTGAGCTGCATCATTGTAAAAAGGTCAGGAAGTAACTCTTTGCCTATTAGGTTTATACCGGCTTTTTGCTGCAACAGGGCCAACGCATTCTGAATCATCGCCTCGTGGTCGAAAATCAGCAGTGGCAAATTGGTAACAGTCCACCAGTGAGCACCATTCTCCCTGACCAGCTCTTTGTCGTGCATGTCGATGCGGATAAGTGCTACAAAAGTCATGCTGATTACCCTGGCTCCGGGATCGCGTTCCGGATTTGAAAATGCAGCTGCCTGTTCGAGAAAAATATCGTGTAAACCTGTCGTTTGAAGCAGAATTCTTCTTGCTGCCTCTTCCAGTGATTCGTTGTTCTGAACAAATCCTCCCATGAGTGACCATTTGCCACGTGCAGGTTCAAAACCACGTGGATACAGCAACAGTTTGAGTTCGCCCTCTTCATAGCCAAAGATGGAGCAGTCTACAGCCACATAATGCTTTGGATGTTGTTTATATATTTTTGAGAGATTCAGAACAGCTTTTTCTTCTTCCATCTTGTTTGGTTGTAATAGCAAATTTATAAAAGTATTTTATACTGTTAATATGAATTATCTTATATTTTGGGGATTCCTGCTGAAGAACATATTTTAGATGAGATTTTAGGTGGCGCCACACACCGGCGGCTGTACAGCTAAGCCTGAATCACTTTTGATATGTGCCGGCAAGATTGCACAGCCGCACTGCAGGTGGCTTTGATAATCGCATCAGAATGTTGCTGACTCTATAAATCAAAACAAAAAAAAGAAGCCCAATTTCCATATTGGGACTCCTTTTGCCTGAATGATTGTTTCGGTTAAATTCCGGAACAGTAAAATCTTCAATTGGTTCTATTTTTTTGTTGCCCTGATAATTCCCCTGAAATAGCCTATATCTTCAGCAATACCCATAAATGGATCGGTCATGTCTTTTTCGTGTTCCAGACTGCAAACACCAGTATAACCAACTTTGCGAAGCATCTTTACGAATGCGGGAAAATCAATAATGCCTCTGCCAATTTCGAGTGAATATCCCAGTTTGGTTGTTCCGGTAACATCTTTAATGTGAATGTCGAAAACCCTGGAATTGTACTTTTTCAGATCGGCGACCGGATCTTTGCCTGCTCTGGTATCATGGCCAATGTCCAGGCACATGCCAATCCGCGGGTCGAGATCTTTCACATGATTCCATACATCTTCGGCATCGGGATAGGTTGCAATGTCAGGACCATGCAGGTGAATGGCATAGTTGAATCCATACTCCTTCACTTTTTTGTCGACGTAAGGAAGCAGGTCATAATTGGGAACGCCAATGATCAGCTTCACTCCAACTTTCTTTGCATATTCAAAAGCGCGGTCAATTTCAGCCTCCGATTTCATGTAGATAGGACCAACAGCATATCCTGTTACCCCTTTTTCTTTCAGTTTGGCATGAAAGGCTGCAATCTGTTCTTCCGTACTTGTCAGCGGAAGGTGGAAATCCTTGATGCAAAGATAATGTACATCAACCCGTTGCATGGTGGCAAGTGTTTTGTCAAGGTCGAACTTGGCAAAGGTAAAACCCGCCATGCCAATCCTGAATTTTTCACCTGTTTCGGGGGCTGGTTGAGGCCCTGGACGGGTTGTTTCCTGCGAAAAAGCCGTCAGGGATGCAAATGATACCGTGGAAACCATCAAAAAAAACAATACTTTCTTCATCTGCATGTAATTTATTTTAGTTTGAATTTGTTTAGTAGTGTCAGAAACGGTGATTCCGGCCATCTTCCCTGCCAAAGAACCGAGAGAGCGGAAAGTTCTCACAAAGGAAACGCAGCAAGATGAACCGGTTCAAATTTAGTTTAAAAAAATCATTTTGACTAAAAGCTAAAAAAAATCATTTTGACTTCCAAGCAATATAAACATGAAAACAGGGGCAGCTTTGACAGATGATGTCCCTGTTTTTTCTTATCTTTCTCGCCTTCTGATAATTTAAGGACAACAAAAATGCTTAAACCATTCATTACTATCCTTTTTTTGTTCATCATGTTGACGTGCACGGGACAATCCGGATATTCCATTTATACAAACCAAATTGTACCGTTATCAGATCTGAAAAATGGGTTTATTAGTCCTCCCGCAGAAGCCGGCCTCCGTTGCTATTGGTGGTGGCTAAACAGCATGGCAACAAAAGAGTCGATTACACGCGATCTGGAAGAGATGAAAGCCAAGGGATATGGGGGTGCATCTCTTATCGATGCCGGGAGTTCGAACTACCAGGTTGCACTAAAAACGGCTGCAGGACCAGTTTTTATGAGTCCGGAATGGATGGAATTGTTCAAACATGCCGTGAAAGAAGCTGATCGCATCGGCATTGAGCTAAGCGTAAATGCGCAAAGCGGCTGGAATCCGGGTGCTCCTTCCATTACCCCGGAATATGCAATGAAGAAGATTGTTACTTCCGAGGTGGATATTATAGGTGGTACGAAAATCAGTATGGAACTTCCGCAACTGGAGAAAAAACTGATGGTGAAAGATATCCTGGTTCAGGCTATCCCCCGGAAAGATACGGCTTACCTGAGGAATAACGCCATTCAGAACTGGAAAAAGAAGTCTTTCAAAGAAAATATTGGATGGAAAGGGGTTTATCCGCTTCACGAACTCAGGGAGGACTTTCCCGGTTCATGTAGTGAGATGGCAATCAGGAAAAATGAAATAATTGATCTGACAGGTTATTTTCATGATGGTAAGCTGGATTGGGATGCCCCGGTGGGTAACTGGACGATTGTTCGTTACGGATATACCTGCACAGGAGCAAAAACATCCACCAACAGCGATGGTTGGGAGGGTTTGTCGGTCGATCACCTCAATCCGAAGGCATTCGAACTTTTTAGTAGCACGGTTATCGAACCCTTGATAAAAGTTGCACAGTCAGTGGGTAACAGTGTTAAATTTCTTCAAACAGACAGTTGGGAGATGGGTCAGGTGAGCTGGACAAATAATTTTCCTGAGGAGTTTAAGAAGTTCAGGGGATATGATATGCAGCAATATATGCCTGTTCTCGCAGGTCGTATTGTTGAAAATCGTGATGAAACGAACAGGTTTTTGCATGACTTCCGCAAAACTGTTGGTGATTGCGTTGCAGAATACCATTACAGGTTGTTTTACAACCTGGCCCATCAATATGGCATGGGTATTCATCCGGAGTCAGGTGGTCCGCACTCTGCCCCGGTTGATGCACTGAGCGTGATGGGCATCAGCGATTTTCCCCAGGGTGAGTTCTGGGCCGTTGCCAACACCCACAGGATCAAGGATGACGAAAGGTTATCAGTAAAGCAAAGTGCCTGTGTCGCACACACCAACGGTAAACGCTTTGTGGCTGCCGAAGGTCCGACAAGTATAGGCCCTCAGTGGGAAAGAGCACCAAAAGACCTGAAAGGAAATATTGACCGCGTTTTTTGTTCGGGAGTGAACCGGATCGTTTGGCATACCTTTACCTCTTCACCCAAAGAGTTTGGATTGCCAGGAAACGAATATTTTGCAGGAACACACCTGAACCCAAATGTTACGTGGTGGAAGCAATCGAAAGATTTTATCAGTTACCTCGACCGCAGCTGCTTTTTACTTCAGCAGGGACTGTTTGTTGCAGATGTACTCTATTATTACGGAGATGATGTACCAAATTTTGTGTTTCTGAAAGAGGATGTTCCGGAACTGAATTTTGGTTACGACTGGGATAAATGTTCGAAGGATGTTATCCTGAACCGCACCTCTTTCGAAAACGGAAAAATTGTCTTGCCGGATGGAATGAGTTACAAAGTGCTGATGCTTGCACCCGAAAAATCCATCGATCTGAACGTGCTGAGAAAAGTTGAGTATTTGGTCAATGCAGGAATGACCGTTGTTGCTCCTCGTCCTGAAATGACAACCGGACTGACAGGCTTTCCCGGCAGTGATACGGAGCTGAAAGCCATAGCAGACCGTCTTTGGGGCAAGATAGACGGTCAGCTGGTTACCGAAAATAGAGTCGGGAAAGGACGGGTCATCTGGGGGCAGGATATCAACAAGGTACTTGCTGCCATGAATGTTCAACCGGATTTTGCCTTCAAAAGCAACCAGGAGAAAACAGCACTTGACTATATTCACAGGACAACTGACAACGGGGATATTTACTTTGTCGCCAACCGTTTTTCGCGCCACGGAATCAACGATTTTGAATTCAGATACCTGACTACAATGCCCGACAGGTATGAGAAGATAGTATGCAGCTTCCGGGTAACCGGAAAAATTCCACAACTTTGGAATCCAAAAACAGGTGAAATATCCGAAATTTTAGCCTACCGCGAGGAAGAAGGGCGTACCTTGGTGCCATTAAACCTGGAGCCTGACGGTTCAATTTTTGTGGTATTCAACAAGGCAGAGGCGAAAAAACACATTGTAACTATCCGGAAAGATAATACAGGTCTGTTTCCTGATAATCAGTGCGAATCAAATGATTGGCCAGATATTAATGTACAGTCAAAAGACGGCCGTAAATCATTTTCAGTTTTTGTGCCCGGCATCTACACTTTAACCTGGTCGGATGGGAAGAAACAGGTGATTAGAGCGAAAAAACCAAAATCAATAACTGAACTTTCAGGTAAATGGGATGTTCATTTTGATACCAAATGGGGTGGACCTGACCATTTTGAAATGACTGAACTGAAATCCTGGACCAATTTTGAAGAGCCGGGTATTAAATATTACTCAGGCACAGCCAATTATACCAAATCATTTGATCTAGCTAAAAAAGAGATTAAAAACAAACAGGTGATTCTTGACCTTGGAAATGTGCTTGAGATGGCATCTGTTAAAATCAACGGAAAACAACTGCAGGTAATCTGGAGTGCTCCATACAGGTTTGATATATCAAAGTTCATCCAATCCGGACCCAATACAATTGAAGTTGAAGTGGTCAATATGTGGCCTAACCGGTTGATAGGTGATGCAGGATTACCCCCTGAGCAACGTCTCACCAAAACAAATATCAACAAGTTTAACGGAGCCGACAGGGAGAAATACCTTCGGGAGTCGGGTATGCTGGGACCTGTAAAGTTGCTATTCCTATATTTGACTGATTAATTTACTGGATGCATAATATCAGATTCCATTGGTGAGGTGCTACAGTAACTCTCCGTTTTCGAATGTGCGTGAAAAAATGAACTAAATATCCACTATAATTGCAGTCCAATTAGTTACTTAACAAAAAAATAGAATGAATCGTTTCAAATTAACTGTCTTCCTACTTGTGGGTTTCTTCTGTTTTGCCATAGGTTTACAAGGGCAAAACGTTCAGGCTCCAGGCATTGTGCCTGCAAAAACAATTGAACAGCTAACAAAAGAAAATGAACAGCTGCTGCGTACAAAAAATGATTGGGCAAATTTTAGCCGTTACCGGGAAGCCAATGAAAAACTGTGCAAACCTGTGGCCGGGGAGGGTAGGGTTGTCTTTATGGGTAACTCTATCACGGATGGATGGATTAGAATTTCTCCTGGTTTCTTTGAGAATAAACCTTACATAGACAGGGGAATAAGCGGGCAGACTACCCCACAAATGCTGGTGCGTTTCAGGGCGGATGTTATTAACCTAAAACCAAAGGTCGTGCTGATACTTGGCGGAACCAATGATATTGCTGGCAATACCGGACCATCAACATTGGAGATGATTGAGGATAATCTTGCTTCTATGGCTGAATTGGCGAAATCAAACGGCATAAAAGTTATTCTTTGTTCTATATTGCCGGTTTATGATTATCCCTGGAAACCAGGATTGGAACCTGCCGGTAAGATCATTACTGTCAACAAGTGGATCAAGGAGTATGCAGCCAGCCATGGTTGCGATTACCTCGATTATTTTACATCTGTTGTTGATGAAAGGCAGGGAATGAAGATCGAATACTCCAAAGATGGCGTTCATCCCAACAAGGAAGGATACAAGGTAATGGAAGTATTGGCAGAGGAGGCCATCAGGAAGGCACTGGATATGAAATAGGTTTGCCGACACTATTTCATATTTACACTTACTTTGAATCCCCAGGATTTGAATGTTCCATTTTCAAAACCTGCCATTACCTCGGCATTCAGAAATAAAAACAGATTGGTGAAACCATATCCCGCTTCCACATAATTCTTTATTTCCGGCGTAGTCAGGTAATTGATATAGAGTATTTCAGACATAGCAGTGTTCTTTATCAATGGTAACTGCTTAAGAATCAATTTGTAGGTTTGAAAATTCACATGTGCTTCAGCATATTGATTCCCTGTCGAAAACTGGTAAAACGGCAATAATCTGAAACTGTTTTCCAATGAGGAGAAGACAAGTTCAGTGGATTGGGTATTAAAATGTTGGTAATCTTCGAAATAGAGCTTACTGCTGTTTAAAAACTTACCTGCACCTACCTGGTACGAAAAATGGTTATCGAATCCATAATCAATTTTTTGCCTGATACCCAGCCTGATCATATCAAACCGCTCATCATTATCTGAAAACCATGTGAGAGCACTTTTATATCCCAGTGAGAATGTCGGAAATTTACTT